>NZ_JAGPWC010000005.1 GCF_018119405.1 Massilia sp. ST3
GGCCCGTGGCCAGGTCGCCGGCGCTGCCCACGAGCTGCAGGGCCTGGGCCAGGCCGATGCTGTCGTGGCCGCGCAGCTGCGAGGGCGGAAGGGGAGGCAAGTGGGCGAGTTTCCTGGTTCGGTTCAGGCGGGCCGCCCTGGCGCAGCGATTACATGCCGGGCGCGGGCTGCTCCGGGATCTGGTTGCGCAGGCTCAGGTTGATCGCGTTCCAGCCCCGGATGGCGGCGATAGTATAGCCAAGTTCGGCGATCTCGGCGTCCGTGAAATGCTCGCGCAGGGCCGGCCAGGCGGCGTCGGTGTCGTCCCGGTGAGGCAGGGCGTTGACGGCGTCGGCCCAGGCCAGGGCCGCGCGTTCGCGCTCGCTGAACCAGGGCGCTTCGCGCCAGGCGCCGATGGCGTTCAGGTGGCGCGGGTCGAGGCCCTGCTTCACCAGTTCCCGCCAGTGCATGTCGATGCACACGCCGCAGCCGTTGACCAGCGAGACGCGCAGCTGCACCAGTTCGACCAGACGCTCGCCGAGGGCGCCCTTCTTGTTGGTGTGGGAGAGGTTGATCATGGCCTTCAGGTTGGCCGGGGCGTGGGAGAACAGGTTGATACGGGCGGCGTGCGACATGGGGTGTCCTTTCAGGGTGGTGGGCAGCGGTTGCTGTCCTCATGCCTGATAAGACGAGCCATGGCGGGGTGGTGTGACGTGGGGAATAAAAATTATGGGTATGCGTAATGCATGCGGCGAGTTGCCGCGTTCAAGTCACCCTGCAATAAATCACCCGCTCATCCGCAGTCAGGATCGCCGCCTGGTGCTTCCCCGCCTTCTTGGCCGCATACATGGCCGTATCCGCGCGCGACAGCAGCGCGTCGGCGCTGTCGCCGGCCGTGTGGAAGGCCACCCCGATGCTGGCGCCGAGGGTGGGGCAGCCGCTTGCCGCCGGATAGGGGGCGGCGCCCGCCACCAGGATCTTGCGGGCGATCTGCTCGATGTCCGCGCGCGCGTCGCCGGCCTGGTCGAGCATGACCACGAATTCGTCGCCCGCCAGGCGCGCCACCATGTCGGTGCGGCGCACCGCCCCCGTCAGGCGACGGCCGAAGTCGATCAGCACCGCGTCGCCCGCCTCGTGCCCGCAGACATCGTTGACCGACTTGAAGCCGTCCAGGTCGATGAACAGCAGGGCCAGCGAATTCGGCTGGCGCTGGGCGCTGTCGATCGCGTGCTGCAGGCGCTCCATGAAGGCGTAGCGGTTCGGCAGGCCGGTCAGGAAATCGTGGGTGGCCTGGTAGTGCATCTGCTCGGCCAGGCGGCGCTGTTCGGAGACGTCGCGCAGGAAGGCGTAGAAATAGCGCTGGCCGCGATGGGCCAGCATGCCGACCGAGAACTCGATCAGGATTTCCTGGCCGTCGCGGCGCAGGGCAGGCACTTCGACCCGCTTGGTATGGGTGCGGCCGTCGTTGGCCGCCAGGAAGGCCGCCATGCCGTCCAGGTGGCGCTGGCGCAGGTGCGGCGGCGCGATCAGCTCGACCATGGGCTGGCCGATCGCTTCCTCGGCCGTCCAGCCGAAGGTCAGCTCGGCCTGCTTGTTCCATTCGGTGATCACGCCATGCTCGTCCATGCCGAGGAAGGCGTCGTTGGCCTGGTCGAGCAGCAGGCGGATCTTTTCCTCCTGGCTGCGCAGCGCCTCGGCATTCTCGACGAAGTCGGTGACGTCGCGCACGGTGCAATACAGGCGGCCATTGCTGACCGAGCGGGTGCTCCATTCGAGCCAGCGGTAGCCGCCGGCGGCATGGCGGTAGCGGTTGCAGAAGCCCGTGGTCAGGCCGCCCGCGTTGACCGCCCTGGCCTCGGCCAGGGTCGACTCGACATCGTCCGGGTGCACGAAATCGATGAAGGGGCGCGAGGTCAGGTCTTCCGCCGTCCAGCCCAGCGCATCGGTCCAGGATGGATTCACCTGGAGCAGGTAGCCCTTGGTGTCGGCGATGGCCAGCAGGTCGGGTGAGAGCATGAAGAAGGCGTCGCGGTCTTCCAGCGCCGCCTTCTGGGCCGAGATGTCGATCACCTGGGCGACGAAGCATTCGGGCTTGCCGCTCTCGTCGCGCGTCACCGAGACGGTCAGCTGGGCCCAGACGATGCGGCCGTCCATCCGGCGGTAGCGCTTCTCGAGCGTGTAGGTGTCGAGTTCGCCGTCCAGCACCCGGTCCATGAGCGACAGGTCGCCGTCGAGGTCTTCGGGGTGAGTCAGGTCCTGGAAGGTCGTGGCCAGCAGTTCGCCGCGCGAATAGCCGAGGATCCGGCACAGCGAAGGATTGACCTCCAGCCAGTGGCCGCGCAGGCCCACCAGGGCCATGCCGACCTGCGAATGGGAGAATGCGGCAGAAAACAGGTTTTCCGGAGAACTGGGAGGCATCGGCGTCGCGTCGGCAGGTGCAGATACCCCTAGTGTAGCCTAAGTGTTACTCATAAAGAGCATTAACTGGTATAAGATTTATACCAGTTTGCACGAGCGTCCTTGGTTCAGGCCAAGCCGGCCAGGCGGGCGTTGCGTTCGCGTTCGAGCTTGGTGATGTAGCGCTGCACGCCGGCCAGGGCGCCGCGCGAGATGTCGACGAACTGGCAGCCGAGGCGCCGGTTGGTCTTGTTGTTCAGCAAGGTCATGTCGAGCGAGTTGCGCACCTGGAGCGAGGCCGTGATCGCCCCGATCTCCGGCAGCTCGATGCGGCAGTTCTCGATCACCTGGCCGATGGTGGTGTTCAGCTGCATCCGGTTGTCCAGGATGGCGATGCCGCCCACGCTGATGTCGTGCAGGGGAAAGACGCCGGTGCCGCCGCCCAGTTCCAGCGGCAGCGGGATCAGCGCGCGCACCGGGTTGCTGACCGGGGTGGGCATGCGGTAGTACTCGCGCCGCTGCAGGCGGATCAGGGTCGGGGGAATGTCGGCGCGCAGGGCGACGCCGCCACGGTAGCTGGTCTCGTCCAGGGCTTCGGCGGTGAACAGGATGCGGATCTTGTCGAGCGTGGTTTCGCAGCGCACATCGCCGGCGGCCACGATGCGGTCGTTCTGCAGCGGATCGATCGAGCGGTCCAGCACCAGGGTGTCGCTGTCTTCGTCGACTTCCAGGATCGAGGTCACGGCGACGTCGGACTCGCCCTTGACCAGCATGCGGATCAGCTGGTTCTTCTCGCCGATCTGGCGCAGCAGGGACACGATCTCGCGGCGCGAACTCACTTCGTAGTCGTGCCAGTTTTCCAGTTCTGCATTATTCATTGCTGCTTGTCGTCCTTGCCACGGGTTCTGGGTGGGCTGTCGGATCAGGCGGTGCGGGAAGAGGCATCCCGCCATTCTTTTGTGCCGACTCGATATGATATAACCAGGCCAACAGTTCCGCAATTGCCCGATATAAAGCCGGGGGGATCTCGCGGTCCAGGTCCACCTGCATCAGCAGCGACACCAGCTCCTTCGACTCGTGCACGAACACGCCCGCTTCCCGGGCGCGCTCCATGATCTTTTCCGCCACCAGGCCCTGGCCCTTGGCCACGACCTTGGGCGCCGGGTCGCCGGCGCCGTAGGCGAGGGCGACCGCGCTCTGGCGGCGCTTGCCGCTCTCACTCATCGCCGGCATCCACGGCGCGCGCTTCGAAACCCTGCAGGCGCGTGCCGGCCGCCTCGAGCGCCGTGGCCAGCTGGGGAGCATGGCGGCGCAGCAGGGCGGCGCTGTCCTCGCTGCCGGCCGCGAAGCGCACCTGCAAGGCGCCGTTGACGAAACTCAGGGTGGCGTCCAGCTCGCCCAGTTCGGGAAAGCGCAGGCGCAGGCGGCTGTGCCAGGCGGCCTGTTCGGGGTCCTGGGCGGCTTCGCCTTCATCCTCGCGCCGCACTTCCCATTCCATCGGCTGGCCCGGCCACAGCTGGCCCTGCCAGGCGATCTGGGCCTGCTCCTGGGTCGCCAGCTGCAGATTGACGAACTGGGCGGTGGCGGGATCGGTCAGGACCGGACGGGCGCCTTCGCGCGCCGCCTGTTGCTGGGGCTCGCCGGCCAGTTCGGCCAGCGGGCGGGCGCCTTGCGCCCATTCGGCCACGTGCGATTCGTAGAACAGGCCGCTCTTTCCCACGGCCTGCTGCAGGCCCTGGGCGATCGCGCCGGAGTCGAGCGAGGGGCCGGCCACCACGGGCGCGCGGCCCACCAGGCCGGCCATTGGCGTGTCGGCCTTGCCGGCCGCGGCCAGCACGTTCGCGATGGCCTGGCCGGTGGGGCTGAGCCGGGTGGCGTTGGCTTCGGCGCCGGCGGCGAAGGCTTGCGTGGCGTTGGCGCCGGCCTGGGCCAGCAGGGCGGCCGCGCGGCCGACCGGCGCACCTTCGCGGTAGGCCAGCGGGGCCTTGGACGGGTCGGCGCCTTCCGGCAAAGGCGGGCCGGCTTCGGAAAAGGCGGTGGTGGCCTGGGCGCCGACCTGGAAGGTGGCCCGCGGCTGGAGCGAAACGAGGGTCAGGGGAACGTCGGCGCCGACCTGGGCGCCGGGGGGCAGCTGCATGCGGGCCGGGACATCGGCCACCTTGACCACGAAGCTGCCGTCGGTGAGCTTGGCGAGTACTTCGCCGTGGATGGCCTTGCCCAGCAGGGGCGCGACGGCGCGCTGGAAGGCCTGCTGGCGCGGATCGGCGGTCCGTTCGGGCGCCTGGGCCGGATCGACCCGGCCGACGGCGGAGACCAGGTCGCGCGGCAGCATCCGTCAGGGAAGCGGCTTAGACGCCGTAGGCGCGCGCGACGCGGCGTTCGGTGGCGGTGTTGCCGATCAGGGCCGACAGGCGCGCCATCCACGGGGTGGTGAGGTCGCGGATCTGGCGGTCGGCGTCGAGCATCTTGCGGATCGCGTTGACCTTGCGCACGCGCTCCTGGCCAGCCAGGGCAGGCACGCCTTCGTTGTCGCGCAGGCGGCGCGCGCAGGCGGCGCATTCCTGCTCGAGTTCGACCAGGCGGTCCCAGTCGCTGGCGGTGGCGGCGTGCAGCATCTGGTCGGTGATGCCGACCATGGTCTCGTACACGGTCACGACTTCTTGCTGGGTCATCATCATTACACACTCACCAGGGTAGCGGTTTTCGGCATGGCCGTCGGGGCGGCCGGCGGCGGGACGGACTGTTCGCCGATGGCGACCCAGGCCTCGCGCAGGTCCGACATCAGGCTGTGCACCTCGGTCACGATCGCGGCGTCGTTCTTGATGTTCGCTTCCAGCAGACGACGGCTCATGTAGTCGTACAGCGAGTCCAGGTTCTCGGCGATGTCGCCGCCGGCCTTCTTGTCGAGCGAGGCGCGCAGGCCGTTGTCGATGATCGTGATCGCCTTCGAGATCGCGTTGCCCTTGGCCGCGATGTTACCCGACTTGATGTTGTTGATGGCGCCGAGCAGCGCGACCATCGCGCCGTCGTACAGCATGACTACCAGTTTGTGCGGGGAGGCCGCCGCGACGCCGGTCTCGAGACCGACGTTGGCGTAGGCGTTGACGCCGCGTTTCATGGTTCCAAACATGTTGCTTCTCCAGGTTTTCCGTGAGATTAGCCCGCGTTCGCGTTCAGCGCCGCAAGCTGCTGGGTCAGGTAGGCCGAGGTCGACTGCATCGACACCAGCGCGGCGTCGAGCGCCGTGAACTGGGCCCGGTAACGTTTTTCAATGCCTTCCAGGCGCGAGTTGAACTGGTCTTTCTGGGTGTTGACGGCCTTCAGGCTGATGTTCAGGCCGTCGGTCTTGCTGTTGAGCAGGCTACCCTTGCCGGTGAAGCCGGCGGCCAGGTTGGTCAGTTCGAAGGCGAAGCCTTTCGAGAAGCTGATGGTGCCGCGTTCGCCGATCGCGCCGCCGGTGATCGACAGGTCGATGCCCTCGGCCGGCGACCCGGCCGCGGCGCTCAGCTTCTGGCCGTTGCCGGTGGCGGCGACGCCGCCGATCGTGCCTTCGACGTCCTTGCCGACCACCGGGGTGGCGCTGCCGAACAGGGTGGCCGGGTCGGTGCCGCTGACGGTGGCGATGGCGATGTTCGAGGTCGAACCGTACTTGCTCGACGAGATCGACAGGAAGCCGTTGTCGTCGGCCTTGGTCTCGACCGTGTCGCCGGCGCCGGCGAAGGTGGAATTGCCGTTGATCGCCGCGCGCAGCATCGAGGCCAGCTGGGCGTTGGTATAGGTGCCGGCGGTCAGCGCGATGTCCTGGGTCTTGCTGGCGGTAACCGGGTCGGTCTGGTTGAGCGTGATGCGCCAGGTGGTGCCGGCGGCGATCGTGGTCGAACCCGACAGTGCGGCGGCGCTGGTCAGCGTGCCCTGGCTGGCCAGGGTGGTGATGTTGACGCCGTAGGTGCCCGGCTTGGTGGCCGCGCCCGATTTCTCGAACTTGACCATGCCGTCGGTGGCATTGCCCATCGCCGCGAACAGGCCGCCGATCTCGGCGAAGTTCTCGGTGACGGCCTTGTTCAGCTTGCCGGAATCGACAGCCAGGTTGCCATCCTTCTGGAAGGTGATGCCGACCTGGCCGAGCGTGGTCAGCTTGCCGCCCAGGCCTTCGACGGCCGCGCCGAGCTGGCGCCGCAGCATGCTCTGGATCGAGCGCACCGAGGCGTCGCCCTGCAGCACGCCGGCGGTCTTGGTTTCGGGGTTGTAGCCGGTCAGGCTCGAAATCGTCTTGTTGAGGTCGTTGTACGCCTTGACGAAGCCGTTGACGGCGGTCGAGACCGCCGCGGTGTCGCGGCTCACGTTCAGGGTCGAGCTGCCGACCGCGCTGACGTCGAGCGTGACGCCCTGCACCGCCTCGGTCACGGTGGTGCTGCTGCTGCGGATGTCGATGCCGTTCATGTTCAGCAGCGTGTCCTGGGCCGCGCTGGTCTGGGTCAGGCCCTGGGCGCCGCCCGGATCGTGGCCCAGCAGGGCGGCGATGTCCGGATTCGGCGGCTGGCCGCCGTCGCCGTCGACGCCGATCTTCATCGAGGACTTGGCGCCGGTCTTGTTCGAGGTCAGCACCAGGTGGTAGGGGTTGTCGCCGCCATCCGAGACGATGGTCGCGGTGACGCCGATGTTGGCCTTGTTGATGGCGTCGCGGATGCCCTGCAGCGACTGGTCGCCGGCGTCCAGGGTCACGGTGCCGCTCGCCTGCGCGCCGTCCTGCACGAAGGCGGCGCCGCCCAGGTAGCTGCCGGCGCTGCCCGCCGCGAGGCCGGCCGCGGCCGGATTGGTGCCGCCCACCAGGATCTGGGTGCCGTCGCTGGAACTCAGGGTCACGCCGGCGGTGGTGGTGACGCTCGAACCGGTGTTCGCATTGCCCGCGCCCTTGGTGCCGCCGGTCACGGCGCCGCTCACGGCCTCGGTCACGGTCAGGTTGGAGCCGTCGGCCGCGGTGAACTGCAGGGTGCCGGCGGCGGCCGTGCCGCTGACGGTGATGTTGGCGGCGGCCAGCGCGGAACTCACGTTGCCGGTGGCCAGGGCCGCGTCGATGCCGGCCGCGCCGAGCGGGCTCGTGTCGTCGGTATGGGAAACGATCTGCACGCCGCCCACGGTCAGGCCGTAGCTGGCGCCGCTGGCGACGCTGACGTCGCCGAAGCCGGCGAACAGGCTCGCGCTGCTGGTGGCCGTGCCGGCCTTGGCGGTGACGCCGGTGGTCTCGCTCTTGGCGTTGATCGCTTCGGCCAGCTGGGCGGCGCTGCGGGTGGTCGCGCTGGTGGGGATGGCGGTGCCGTTGATCGACAGCGAGCCGTTGCTGATGCCGCCAGTCGCGATCGACGGGGCCAGGGCGCTGCCGGCCACGCCGAAGTCGCCGCCGCTGACGCTGCCGAACTGGAAGGTCAGGACCGTCTTGGCGCCGGAACCGATGGTGGCGCTCATGCTGGCCTTGCCGGCCGTGCTCAGGCTCTGGGCCGACGCCAGCTGCGACACGTTGATCTTGTACTTGCCCGCCACCGCGCCGGCGCCGGCGCTGCCGGTCAGGATGTCCTTGTTGGTGGAGCTGGTGCCGAGGGCGCTGAAGGTCGAGGGAGAATTGAGTGCGGTCAGGGCGCCCTGGAACACGCCCACGGCGGCGCTGACCTTGCCGAGCGCGGCCATGCGCGACTGCAGGGCCGCCGCCTTCTTGTCGAAGTTCGCGAGCGGCGCCGCTTCGGCCTGCATCAGCTTTGCGATGATGCCGTCGACGTCGAGCCCGGAACCGATGCCGGATGAACTGATGCCCACTTTGTTTCTCCCGTGAAAGCGATAATGTAAGTCATTATCGACAGAAGCAAACCGGACTTAAGAGTGGGAAATGGGTCCCAATTCAAATAGTTGAGCGGGAGTTGACAGGTAGACAAGCGCAGCGTGCGTTCCCGGACGGGAAGCACGCTGGCTGTAGGAGACGATCAGGCGGTTTGGCTGATCAGGAGACCGCGCATCTTGTCGATCGACTTGGCGATCTCGAGCGCTTCGACGGACGGGATCTGGCGCACCACTTCGCGCGTGCCCTGGTCGATGATCTTGACAACGATTTCCTTGCTGTCTTCGTCGATCGCGAATTCCAGGCTTTGCGAGGAGGCGCTCATGCTTTCGTTAATCTTCTTGACAGCATCGTTGACCTGCTCGCGCGAAGGCGGGGCGGCGTCGGGGGCTTGCGCCTGGGCCTTCGCAGGCTGGACATTCTGCTGCTCGATGGCCGGAAGCGTGCGCTCCTCCAGACGTGACGCCACGGGTGAACCAAGCGATTGGATGTTCATGTGACTTCCCTAGCGAAAAATCCTCGGCTGAATTTCTTCAGCCGAGGATCCGTTTTACAGCACGGATGGACTAGCTAGTCCGGGATTAACCACGCAGGAGCGACAGGACGCCGTTCGGCAGCGAGTTCGCCTGGGCCAGCATCGAGGTACCAGCTTGCTGCAGGATCTGGCCGCGGGTCATTTTCGCGGTTTCAGCAGCGAAGTCGGTGTCGACGATGCGGCTACGCGAAGCCGACAGGTTCTCGGTCGACGATTGCAGGTTCGAGATCGCCGATTCGAAGCGCGACTGCAGTGCGCCGTATTCCGCGCGCTGGCTGTTCACCTGGCCCAGGGCTGCGTCGGCAACCTTGATTGCCAGCTGGGCGCCTGCGAAGGTGCTGATGTCGAGGTCGGCGACCGACTTCAGTTCCGACGAGCCGGTGGTGCCGCCGCCGTCGATGTTGAAGCCCGAACCGTCGGTCACCGAGAAGCTCTGCTCCGAGTCCAGCACCAGGCGGCCGGTGGCGGTCGCGCCGTTGGCGCCTTCGGTGGTGGCCGGGGTGGCGATCGGTTCGCCGTCGGCGTCGTAGGTGCCCATGGTGGCCAGGGCGGTTGCGTCAGCCGACTGGTTGTCCAGCTTGATGTCTTCGCCGCTGGCGTTGGTCAGCTTCAGGCCGCCGTTGGTCGCGTCGTAGGAAGCGGTCACGCCGGTCTTGGCCGATTGGGCGTTGAAGGCGCTGACTGCTGCGGCGTAGCCGTTCGCATCGTCGGTGGCGACCGAGAACGAGACCGTCACGGCGGTCGAGTTGTCCGAGGTGATGTCAAAGGTGTACGACTTGCCGATGGTTGCTTTCACCAGGGCTTCGGTCTTGGCTTCGGCGGTCACGCCGGTGTCGCCGCTCTTGCCATTGATCATGGCTGCGGTTTCCTTGGCCGATGCGCCGGTCGCGATGGTGATGTCTTCCGAGCCGAGCGAACCGTTGATGGTCATGGTGCCGCCGGTAACGCCGTTGTTGGTCGAAGCCGAGCTGGCCTGGACCGCGCTGGCGTCCAGACGGTTGTTGCCGTAGGTCGAGGTGGTGAAGTTCGAGCCGGTCATCGAGATCAGCTGGCCTGCGTTGGCGCCGACCTGGAAGTTCGCGGTGCCCATCGTGCCGTCCAGCAGCTTCTGGCCGTTGAACTCGGTGGTGCCGGCGATACGGTTCAGTTCCGAGGTCAGTTGGGTCACTTCGGTTTGCAGGGCCTTGCGGTCGCCAGCCGAGTTCGACGAGTTCGACGACTGCACTGCCAGTTCACGGATACGCTGCAGGATGTCGCCCGAGCTCGACAGGGCGCCTTCAGCGGTTTGGGCCATCGACACACCATCGTTCGCATTGCGGGTCGCCTGGGTCATGCCCTTGATCTGCGAGTTCATGCGGTCGGAGATCGCGAGGCCGGCAGCGTCGTCCTTGGCGCTGTTGATGCGCAGGCCCGACGACAGGCGCTGGATCGAGGTGTTCAGGGAAGCCTGCGAGGTCGACAGGTTACGCTGCGAGTTCAGGGATGCGACGTTGGTGTTGATTACGGATGCCATGGTATTTCTCCAGACTAATGTCTTTCAGGGGTGGGCTGCTGTGCCCTGTTCACTTTGGTCCGCCACGCTGTTCTTGTGACGATCAAACCGCTGTTGATGCAGGTAACGTTATTCTGGGGAAAAACTTGAGGGGAAAAATCGAAGTTTTTTTCGCTCTTGTCGCTCTCATATCACTCTGGGGCGCGTCTTGTCGGCGACAAAAATGCAGACTTTAGGGCAAAAAAAATTATTTTTTTTGAGAAATATTTTTCTAAAGCCGGCGCAGTCCCGTTGCAGTTCCGCTTATCCCGCTAATAAAAGAACAAGGCCGCGGACCGGTTTCCCGGAACGCGGCGTAGCTGAATGACAAGAGAAAGGCCCGCTCAGGGGGTGTCCGCCACCACCACCCGGTTCTTGCCGGTGTTCTTGGCCTGGTACATCGCCTTGTCGGCGCGCGCCATCAGCGACTGCTGGTCCTCGTTCGGCAGCCTGAGCGCCACGCCGCAGGAGAAGGTGATCAGCATCTTCTCGTTCTCGTGCAGGAAGAAGTGGCGGGTCAGCTCGCGCTGCACCCTCACCATGGCGGCGGCCGCGGCGTCGACCGTGGTCTCGGGCAGCAGGATCAGGAATTCCTCGCCGCCGAAGCGCGCGATCACGTCCATCGAGCGCAGGGTGTCCCTGACCACCTTGACCAAGTGCTTGAGGGCGGCGTCGCCGGCCAGGTGGCCGTAGGTATCGTTGAGGCGCTTGAAATTGTCCAGGTCGAGCAGGGCCACGCACAAGGGCGTATTGCGCCGGTCGGCGCGTGCGCTTTCGCGTTCGAACACGTCGTCCAGGCCGCGACGGTTGAGGCTGCCGGTCAGCTGGTCCTCGCGCACCAGTTCGCTCATGTGCTGGAGTTCCGCTTCCAGCTCGCGGATGCGCTGCTCGGCCGCCTGGGCTTCGCGGTGGGCGGCGACCATGCGGTCGCGCGCGGCCAGGGCTTCGTCCTGGGCGCTGCGCGTCTCGCGCAGCACTTCTTCCAGCACATCGTTGAGTTCGTTGATGTCGCCGGCGCGGCCGATACGCTCCGACAGCCCGCCCAGCTTGGCGTGGTAGTCGCTGCTGGCCGCCGCCGCCGAACCGAGCCGGTCGATGAAGGTCATCATCATGTTCTTCATGGTCGACTTGACATCGGCGATGCCATGTTTCAAGTGTCCCTGCTTGATGATCACGTCCTTCAGGCTGCGGGTGGCGTCTTCCAGCGCGCGCGCATCCAGCGGGCCGGCGATCAAATCCTGGACCGTGGCGATCTGGCCGCGCATCCAGCTGTCGTCGTCCAGCAGTTCGCTGACGTTGTCGAGCAGGAGCTTGAACAGGCGCAGCAGCAGTTGTTGCTCTTCGACCTTGTCGCCGCCGCGCAGCTCGATCTGGTAGCACAGCTGTTTAAGACGCGAAGCGATGTCCTGCAGTTCGGCTTCGCCGGTCGCGGCCTTGACGGCGCTGCCCAGGCTTTCGGCTTCGGCCACCAGGGCCGGGCTGCCGTCCAGCAGCGAAGCCACGGCGAAGGACAGGGTGCGCGCCAGCATCTCGCGCAGCAGGCGGGTGTCGGGCTCCTCGGCGCCGAGGGCCATGATCGGGGTGTTGCGGCGCAGGTGACGCTCGGACAACTGCCCCAGCGCCTGGGTGGCGCCGCTCCAGTCGCCGGTCTTGACCGAACGCACCATGCGCCGGCCGTATTCCGAGATCTCGCCCGGGGTCTCGGCCAGGCGGCGCGCGAAGCCGGCCAACACCTCGGCCGCGCCGCTGTCGGGCGCCGGCGCCGGCGGCGCGGGCGGAATCCCGGCGATCTCGTCATAGATCGCGCGGTAGGCGTCCGGCGTGGGCGCAATGCGGCGCGTGGCCAGGCGCCGGAAGGCTTCGCGGGCAATGTCGGCGGGGTTCGAGGCGGCGCTCAGGGCGGGCGCGGCGGAAGGGGACGGCAGGTTCGACATGATGTAAACACACAGGCACTAATCCCGACATGATAAGCAGCTTTTTTGCTTCTCATCAATAAGAAAACCGTAACAAAGTGCCTTATTTCCGTCCGACGTGCCAAAACGACAGCAGGGAAGCACTGATTTATTCTGGCGCGCAGGAATCGGTCACGAAAAATGTGCCTGGCAAGGCGCAAATCGGAGCGATACCCCGTGGTATCGCGAGAATTTGCAACGCCGCAGGGCGCATTTTCTCGTGGCCGAGGCCGCCGCCATGAATAAATCGGTGCTTCCCTAATCCACCAATCCGTTGCGTATCGCGTAAGTCGTCAGCTCGGCGCTGGTCTTGAGTTTCATCTTGACCAGCAGGCGCGCGCGGTACTCGCTGACGGTCTTGACCGACAGCGACAATTCCTTGGCGATCTCGCTGACCGTCATGCCCGAGGCGATCATGGTCAGGGTCTGGTACTCGCGGTCGGACAGGGTCTCGTGCACCGCCGTCTCATGGTCCTCGCCGATCTGGCTGGCCAGGGTCTGGGCCAGCGCGGCGCTCACGTATTTCTGGCCCGAGGCCACCTGGCGGATGGCCGTGACCAGCTCCTTGGGCGCGCTCTGCTTGGTGAGATAGCCGGAGGCGCCGGCCTTGAGCGCGCGGATCGCGTACTGATCCTCGCGGTGCATCGACAGCATCAGCACCGCCAGTTCCGGGCGGTCCTTCTTGACCTGCTTGAGCACGTCGATGCCGTTGCGGTCGGGCAGCGAAATGTCGAGGAGCATGACGTGGCAGCGCGCCTTCCCGATCAGCTTGGTGGCGTCGATGCCGTTCTCGGCCTCGCCGGCAACGATGATGTCGCGCTGCTCGGCCAGGATCTGCTTGAGTCCTTCGCGGACAATGGCATGGTCATCGGCAATGAAAACCCGGATAGTTGCTTTATCTGTCATTCTTCTTGTGCGGCATGTGTAGGCAGGGCAGCCGGCGCGGAGCGTCCCGCGCCGCCGGCCTGCGCCAGCCTGGTCTTGATGGTCACCATCGTGCCACCTCCGGGCGCCGGCGACAAGGCCAGCGTGCCGCCGAGCGCCTTGGCCCGCTCCTTCATGCCGCGCAGGCCGAAGGATTGGGGCTTCAGACGGTCCGCCGGCGTCATGCCGCGGCCGTTATCGCAGATGCTCAGGGTGAGCTGCTGGCGCTGGCGCCGCAGCGACACCGTGACCCGGGTGGCGGCGGCGTGCTTGGCGATGTTGGTGAGGGCTTCCTGGAAAATCCTGAACAGGGCGGCGGCGTGGTCGGGGTCGAGCTCGATGTCCTTGTCGGGACAGCGCATGATCACGGCGATGCCCATCTGCTTCTCGAACTCCTGCGCCTGCCATTCGAGCGCCGCGACCAGCCCCAGGTCGAGCGTGGTGGGGCGCAGGTCGAGCGAGATGCGGTGCACGGCCTCGATGGTGCGGTCGACCAGGTCGTCGACATAGGTGGCCTTGTCGAGCAGGGCCGGCTGGTCCTCGGGCAGGCGCGCCGTCATCATGGCCAGCGCCATCTTGATGGCGGTCAGGTTGCCGCCCAGGTCGTCGTGGATCTCGCGCGCGATGCGGGTGCGTTCCTGTTCCTTGACCTGCTCGATGTGGGCGGTCAGTTCGGCCAGGCGGGCGCGCGAGCGGCGCACCTCTTCCTGCTCCTCGCGGCTGGCGGTGATGTTGGTCATGATGCCGTCCCACTGCAGCGCGCCATCGGGCAGCAGGTGGGGCGTGGCGCGCAGGTTGATCCACTTGACGTCCTTCCAGGCGTCGATCCAGATGCGGCCTTCCCAGTTCCAGGCCGACATCGCCTGGCGCGAGGCCTGCATCGCCTCCTGGTAGCCCTTGCGGTCCTCGGGCAGGATCAGGCGCTCGAACAGCGCGGCCTCGTGCTGCAGTTCCAGCACCGACAGGCCGAGCAGGGCCTGGCAGCCGTCGCTCAGATAGGGAAAAGCGGTGCGCCCGTCCGGGTGCAGCACGAACTGGTAGACCAGGCCGGGCGTGTTGTTGACGACGGCGTTGAAGCGCGCCTGGTATTGCTGCAGCGCCTGCACCGCCGCCTGTTCCAGCGACAGGTCGTCGCCGATGGCCAGCAGCAGCGAGCGGCCCTCGCGCACGATGCGCAGGATGCACAGCTTGACCGGGTAGCTGCCATTGTTGGCGCGCTGCAGCCGGGTGCGCAGCACCACCTGGGCGCCGACGTCCTCGCCCAGTCCGGCCAGCAGCTCGCCGACGGCGGCGCGGTCGAGCGAGGGCGCCAGGTCGAAGGCGTTCATCTTGCACAGGGTGGCGTTGTCGTAGCCGAGGTTCAGGCGCGCGGCCTGGTTGGCGTCGACCACGCCCAGGGTGGCGGCGTCGAACAGGAAGATCTCGGAAGTGGCCGACTGCATCTCGGCGGCAAGGGAGGGGTGGTCGCTCATGGGGCTCCGGTTTCGGGTTTCTTCTGGCGCCGGGCGCGCGCGCTGCTGCGCATGCGCGCACTGAAGCGGCGCAGTACGCGCAGCAGGTGGCTGCCCTGGTCGGGAACGGTGCGTCCCCGGCGGCGCAGGCGGCGCAGCATGCGGCGCGCGCCATGGCGCCAGCCATCCATCAGGCGCCGCACGCGGCGGTAGAAGGGGCTGGCGCGCAGGGCCGCCAGCAGGCGGTCTTTCAGGGCCATGAAGCCGCCGTGCCAGCGCGCGAACCAGGCCACGCTCAGCAGGGTGGGCAGGGTCAGGATATAGATGCGGGCCACGACGATGGCGCCGCCCAGCTTGGCCGCGACGAAGCCCACGATGCCGGCCAGGGCATGGCCGTGGGCGATGGCGAGCAGGGCGAGCAGCTTGACCGGCAGCAGCAACAGACCCGGCAGCACGAAGGCGGCCAGCGCGGCCCAGGGCGGCAGGCGGCGGATGCGGCCCTCCAGCCAGTGCAGCGGCGGCCAGGCGGCGATGGCGGCCGCGATGCGCGCGCCGACCTGCCAGGTCCAGGCTTCGGCAAGCAACACCAGCGCCGCCAGCTGGGCCAGGGGCGCGAGCAAGCGGCTGCGGGAGGGGGGCGCTCGTCTCATGGCTGCCATGATACGGCATCCGGAGGGCGTCCCGACGCCACAGCCGCTACAATAGGGCGCATGAACAAGGCATTTGTAAAAGAGTCCGACAACGAGGACGACGACGACGCGTTGGCCCTGGCGCAGGCGATTCCCGCCGGCGCCAAGAACTACATCACGCCCGCCGGCTACCAGCGCATCAAGGATGAGCTGCTGCAGCTGATCGACGTCGACCGTCCCGAGGTGGTCAGGATCGTGCACTGGGCGGCCTCGAATGGCGACCGCTCGGAAAACGGCGACTACATCTACGGCAAGCGCCGCCTGCGCGAGATCGACCGCCGCATCCGCTTCCTCACCAAGCGCCTGGATTCCGCCTTCCCGGTCGACCCGAGCGTTCATTACGGCAACGACCAGGTCTTCTTCGGCGCCACCGTCACCTATCTCAACAAGGCGGGGGAAGAGCACACCGTCACCATCGTCGGCATCGACGAACTCGATCCGCTGAAGGGCAAGATCAGCTGGGTCTCGCCGGTGGCGCGCGCCCTGACCAAGGCGCGCGAGGGCGACGTGGTGCAGCTGCACACGCCGCTCGGCATCGACGAGCTCGAGATCCTGGCGGTCGAGTATCCCGAACCCCATGCGGACTGAATTTTGAATCAAGCACACGACACCGTGCGCGGGCCGGATGCGCTGGCCGCGCTGCGCGCCGCCACGGCCACGCGCCACGAGCGGCTCGACAGCAGCCTGCCCCTCTCGGGGGCGCGTCCCGGCCTGAACGACTACGCGGCCCACCTGCGCATGGTGCGCGACTGGCTGGCGCCGCTGGAGGGCTGGCTGGCGGATTACACGGATGGTCCGCAGGCGGCCTTGCCCGCGGTCGAGCGCCTGGGCCCGATCGCGCTCGACCTGCTTGAACCGGGCATGCCCGCGCTGCGCGAACCGGCGGCCGTCCATGCCTGGCCGGCAGGGGCCAGCAGCGCCTATCGCTGGGGCGTGTGCTACGTGATCGAAGGGTCGCAGCTGGGCGGGACCGTGCTCTACGGCCGCCTGGCCGACCGCCTGGCGCCGCACCCGCTGCGCTACCTGCGCGGGGCCGAGGGCGGGCCAGGAGCGCGCTGGCGCGCATTCATGCTGGCGCTGAAGGCCGAAGTCAGGACGCCGGAGGAAACGGCCGAGGCCTGCGCGGGGGCGTGTGCGGCGTTTGACAGCATCATTGCGCTGGGGTTGGCGTCGGAACAGACGGACAGCTAATCCTTCACCAGTAGCGTACGCACGTCATCCCGGCGCAGGCCGGGATCCAAGTTTCTTCGCGTGCCGTCAACAGTGAGCGAAGCCACGACGCATCCAAACTTGGGTCCCCGCCTTCGCGGGGATGACGGTTTTACGGTTAGGTGAGCAAAAATAATTTTGCTTCGTGTGTCGATTCCCTCCTGTCCCATTCGTCGTACGATAAACGGCACACAAATCAGCCGCTCA
Source organism: Massilia sp. ST3 (assembly GCF_018119405.1). Classification (GTDB taxonomy): domain Bacteria; phylum Pseudomonadota; class Gammaproteobacteria; order Burkholderiales; family Burkholderiaceae_D; genus Telluria. The sequence continues at coordinate 16,702 of NZ_JAGPWC010000005.1, forward strand.
TCGACCACAACCACCCGGAGGACACCATGCGTTTCATGATTCTGCTCAAAGCCGATCCCCACAGCGAAGCCGGCCACATGCCCAGCGAGCAGCTGCTGGCCGACATGGGCCGTTTCAACGATGAACTGATCAAGGCCGGCGTGATGGTCTCCGGCGAGGGCCTGCACCCGTCCTCGCGCGGCGCGCGTGTGCGCTTCTCGAAGGATGGCGGCGTGCGCGTGGAAAACGGTCCCTTCCCGGAAACGAAGCAGCTGGTCGCCGGATTCTGGATCTGGCGCGTGGCCTCGCGCGAGGAAGCCATCGAATGGGTGAAAAAGGTGCCGATGCCGATGGAATCCGGCGAGGCCGAGATCGAGATCCGCCAGATCTTCGAGATGGAAGACTTCGGCGACACCATGACCCCGGAGCTGCGCGAGCAGGAAGAACGCCAGCGCGCCGCGCTGGGTCAATAGCGGTCCGGCGGCTAGGGCCGGCTGGCGGGGACTTCCAGCGCTTGCGCCGGCAGGCCGGCGCACCAGCGCCGCCACATCATGCGCAGCGCCAGTTCGACGCTGTCGGCCAGCCGCGTCACGCCGTCCGGCCGCCACAGCGGGGAATCGGCGCGCAGCGCCGGGCGCAGGGCGGCCAGGGCCGCCAGGTCGCCGGCCGCCGCCAGGCCCTTGGCGACGAAGTCGTCGCCATCGACGGCGATGTACTGGCGCAGGCCATTGGCTTCGAGCAGGCAGGCCGTCTGCCGTCCCGCCATCGTGTCGCCCGCCAGGGTCAGGGTCGGCACGCCCATGTAGAGGGCATACATGGTCGTGGTGCCGCCCGAATAGGGGAAGGTGTCGAGGCAGATGTCGACCTGGCCGTACAGCGGCAGGAAGTCGCGCATGCCCACCAGCGGCTGGAAGCGCGTGCGCGCCGCATCGATGCCTTCTTCCTGCAGCCAGGCGTGCAAGTGCTCGTAGCCGCCGCCCTGGGGCATGCCGCCCACCAGCAAGCGCGCGTCCGGCAGGGCGCGCAGCAGCCTGGCCCACAGGGCGATCACTTCGCGGCTGATCTTGGTGACCCGGTTGAAACTGGCGAAGGTGGGATACCCATTTGCCAGCGCGGGCAGGGGCGCGACTTCCGGCGCTTCCACCGCCGGCGCGAACGCGATCGTCACCGGGAGCAGGGCCAGCTTTTCGGTGAACAGGTGATCGAACTGCCCGGGCGGCAGCAGGTGGCGGTCGGTGATGTAGTAGTCCATCGCCGCCAGGCCGGTGGTGCCCGGGTAGCCGATCCAGCTCGCCTGCAGCGGCGCCGGCTTGCGCGCGAACATGGACAGGCGGTTGTACGAGGTGTGGCCGGAAAGGTCGATCAGGATGTCGATGCCGTCGGCGCGGACCAGCGCGTCCAGCGCCGCGTCGTCGAGCGTGGACACATCGCGCCATTGCGCCATGTGGCCGCGCAGGCGCGCCGTCATGGCGTCGTGGACCGGGAAGGTGTAGTAGGCATGCAGCACCAGGCCCGGCCGCCCCGCCAGGCGCCCGAACAGCGGCTCGGCGAAGCTGGAGACGGCATGGTTGCGCAGGTCGCCCGACACGATGCCGACGCGCAGGGGCCGCTCGGGATCGGGCGCATTCTCCCAGTGGCGCGACGCTTTCACGCGCGCTTCCAGCCGCTGACCGAACAGGCGGTGTTCCTCGAACAGCGCGGCGGGCGTGACGCTCTCCATATGGCTCAGGCAGAACAGCATGTTGGTGCGCACGTCGACATTGTCCGGATCCCGCTCCAGCACCCAGCGGTAGGCGTCGAGTGCTTCGCCAGACCGGCCGCGCTTGTCGAGCACCAGGGCCAGCGTGTGCCAGGCGTCGAGGTAGTGCGGATCCAGGTCCTTGGCGGTGGTGGCGTGGGCCTGGGCTTCGGCCAGGCGGCCGATCTCCAGCAGCGTCGCCGCCAGGTGGTTGTGCGCATGGGCGCTGTCCGGCTTGAGGGCGATCGCCCGCTCCAGGACGCCTTCGGCTTCGGCATGCAGGTTGACCCGCTTCAGCACCAGCCCCAGGTTGGTGAGCGCTTCCGCGTCGTCGGGCGCATAGCTCACGGCCTTGCGCATCGCTTCCAGGGCCGCGACGGCGGCGCGCTGCTTGTAGAGGACCGCGCCCAGCAGCTTCCAGCCGAAGGCATGCTGGGGGAAGCGCTCGGTGAGGGCGCGCGCGGCATTGCCGGCGGCATCGAACTGCCCGCGCGCATACAGGTCGGCGGCGGCGTCGATCTCCTGCGCCGCCGGTGCGCCGGCGCTTGCCAGCTGCTGTTCGAAGGCGTCGATCGTGGCGCCCTGCAGGCCATGGCGGCGGCCGAGTTCGAGCAGTTCGCGCGCGGTCGCGAACTGGCGCGCTTCCATCAGCACGTCGATGTAGGCAAGCCAGTAGCTTTCTTCGGCAGGGTCGTTCTGTACCGCGGTGGCAAAGCAGGGGATCGCTTCAGGCAGCCGTCCGGCCTGCAGCGCCAGCCAGCCAAGCCCGAAGTGCGCGCCCGCGTGGCCGGGCTGGAGGTCGAGGACGGCGCGGTACAGGGCCCCGGCCTGGTCGAGCTGGCCGGCTTCGGCCTCGCGCAGCGCGGCCTGCATGGCCTCCTGGATGATTGTCTGGATCGCGTCGTCGGGCGCCGGCATCGTGTGCAGCTGCTCAGGAACGCTCGCGCTCGACGCGGTTGACCCCCGCGACGCGCCGCAGGTTGCGGATCAACTGCGCCAGGTGCACGCGGTCCTTGACCTGGATCGTGAAGCGCAGCTGGGTCATGCTGTGTTCGTCGTCCTCGTCCATGCCGACATAGGTGATGTTGGCGTCGGACTCGCCGATCTCGGCGGCCACCCGGGCCAGGATGCCCTTTTCGTTGTTGATCAGCAGGCGGATGCGGCAGTCGAAGCGGCGGTTCAGCTCCTCGCCCCACTGCACCGCGATCCAGCGGTCCGGTTCCTTGGCGCGCACGCGCTTGGCCGGCAGGCATTCGCAGGTGTGCACCACCAAGCCCTGGTCGCGGCGCAGCTGGCCGATGATCTGGTCGCCCGGGATCGGCAGGCAGCAGGGGGCAAGCTGCACGGCCACGCCTTCGCTGCCGTAGATCGTAACCGGGTCGATGCTGCTGGACGGCAGCGGCTGGCTGGTCGGCATCAGGTCCGGGTCGCCTTCCATCAGGCCGAAGATATGGCGCGCCACCAGCGCCGGCATGCGCTTGCCGATGCCGATGTCGGCGTACAGCTCGTCCATCGACTTGGCCGAGGATTCGGCCAGCAGTTTCTCGATGGTGGCCGGGGCCAGCTCGGGGCGGATGTTGCGCAGGGCCAGCGCGCCGGCCAGCAGTTCCTGGCCCAGCTCCACCGATTCGTTCACGTTCACGGTGCGCAGGTGGTGGCGGATCGCCGAGCGCGCCTTGCCGGTACGCACGAAGGACAGCCAGGTCGGGCTCGGGCGCGATTCCGGATCGGTGACGATCTCGACGATGTCGCCGTTGTGCAGCTCGGTGCGCAGCGGCTGTTCCTCGTTGTTGATCCTGACCGAGACCGTATGGTCGCCGATGCCGGTGTGGATCGAGTAGGCGAAGTCGAGCGCCGTGGCGCCGCGCGGCAGGGCGATGATCTTCGACTTCGGCGTGAACACGTAGACCGAATCGGGGAACAGGTCGACTTTCACATGCTCCAGGAACTCGGCCGAGTCGCCGGTCTGCTGCTGGATGTCGAGCAGCGACTGCAGCCAGGCGTGGGTGCGCTGCTGCAGGTCCGACATGTTCGAGTCGCCGGTCTTGTACAGCCAGTGCGCCGCCACGCCGCTCTCGGCGGTGCGGTGCATTTCCTGGGTGCGGATCTGGAATTCGACCGGGGTGCCGTAGGGGCCGATCAGGGTGGTGTGCAGCGACTGGTAGCCGTTGATCTTGCGGATCGCGATGTAGTCCTTGAACTTGCCCGGCATCGGCTTGTACAGCGCGTGCAGGGTGCCCAGGGCCACGTAGCAGTTCGGCACGGTGTCGACCACCACGCGGAAGCCGTACACGTCCAGCACCTGCGAGAACGACAGGTGCTTGTTGTGCATCTTCTTGTAGATGCCGTACAGGGTCTTCTCGCGGCCGTAGACCTCGGCCTGGATGCCGCCGGCCGCCAGCTGGTTCTTGACCGCCTCGAGGATCTTCTTGACCACTTCGCGGCGGTTGCCGCGCGCGGCCTTGATCGCCTTCGACAGGGTCTGGTAGCGCAGCGGGTACAGGTGCGAGAAGGACAGGTCCTGCAGCTCGCGGTAGATGTTGTTCAGGCCCAGGCGGTGCGCGATCGGCACGTAGACTTCCATGGTCTCGCTGGCGATGCGGCGCTTCTTGGCCGGGATCATCACCCCGAGGGTGCGCATGTTGTGCAGGCGGTCGGCCAGCTTGATCAGGATGACGCGCACGTCGGAGGCCATGGCCAGCAGCATCTTGCGGAAGTTTTCCGCCTGCGCTTCCACCTGGCTCTGGAATTCGATCTTTTCCAGCTTGGACAGGCCGTCGACGAGGTTGGCGACCTGGGCGCCGAAGCGCTCGACCAGGTCGTCCTTCTTGACGTCCTGGTCTTCGATCACGTCGTGGAGGAGGGCGGCCATGATGGCCTGGGCGTCGAGCTTCCACTCGGCGCAGATCTCGGCGACGGCGATCGGATGGGAAATATACGGCTCGCCCGACTTGCGTACCTGGCCCAGGTGCATCTCGTCCGAGAAGCGGTAGGCTTCCTTGACCTTCTTGAGTTCGGCGGGGGTGAGGTAGTCGGACAGCTTGTTGATCAGCTGGGTGACGGAGGCGACGCCGGGAGCGGGGGCCTCGATCGGGTCCTGCGGGCGGTTATCCGGGCGCTTGGCCCGGCCGCTGGTGTTGCCTGGATGAGTCGAATCCGGATAAGGCAAATTCATACTTTGATATCGTCAAGCCGCAGTGATATTACAGAATAGCAGAATAACGGATTGACTAATCCAGGCAATCCCTGGGGTCTTACATGGGAACCTTTTTCAGCATTTCCAGGCCAACTTTACCAGCCGCGATTTCACGCAGGGCAACGACGGTCGGCTTGTCCTTGGCTTCGACCTTAGGAGTGTGGCCTTGCAGCAACTGACGAGCGCGGTAGGTAGCGGCCAGGGTCAGCTGGAAGCGGTTCGGGACGTTCTTGAGGCAGTCTTCAATGGTGATGCGGGCCATGTTGTGCTCCTAAATAAATAGCAATGCGTGCGGCGTACCGAAAGGTGCGCGCGCTTACGATTGGGGTTGTTGCGCGTGGATTCCCAGCTGGGCAAACAGCGTAGCGTTGCGGGCCGCCTGCTGGGCGAAACGGCAACGTGTCGCTTTGACAATCGCCTGCAGTTCGGCCAGGGCGACGTTGAACTCTTCGTTGATGATAGCATATTCGAACTCCGGAGCGTGAGCCATCTCCCCCCCGGCGGCCAGCAGGCGGCGGGTGATGATGTGGGGCTCGTCCGTCCCGCGCTTGTGCAGGCGCTCCTCCAAAGCCTCGATCGAGGGCGGCAGGATGAAGATGCCGGCCGCGTCCGGGAACTGCTTCTTGACCTGGCGCGCGCCCTGCCAGTCGATTTCCAGCAGGATGTCGGTGCCGGTCTTCATCTCCTGTTCCACGGTCAGGCGGCTGGTGCCGTAGTAATTGCCGTGCACCTCGGCCCATTCCAGGAACTCGCCGCGCTCGGCGCGGTTGACGAAGTCCTCGGCGGTGGTGAAGTAGTATTCGCGGCCGTCCTGCTCGCCCTGACGGGGCGGGCGGGTGGTGGTCGAGATCGACAGCTTGATGCCCGGTTCCTGCGCCAGCAGGGCATTGACCAGGGTCGACTTGCCGGCGCCCGAAGGGGCCGCGACGATGAACAGGCTGCCGGAGAAGGCGGATGGGAACATGGTGTTTTCCTTCTTGTCTTGCGAAATCGCTTCGCGGTGATTCATGTTAACGTTGAACGCGTGGACGGGAAACCCGTCCACCCTACGTTATCGCAAACTGTAGGGTGGACGGGTCCCCCGTCCACGCGTCCAACGAACGTCCGATTTACTCGAGATTCTGCACCTGCTCGCGCATCTGCTCGATCAGCAGCTTGAGCTCCATCGACGCATCCGCCAGCTCCTTGACCGAGGCCTTGGCGCCCAGCGTGTTCGCTTCGCGGTTCAGTTCCTGCATCATGAAGTCGAGGCGCTTGCCGACCTGGCCGCCTTTCTTCAGGATGTGGCGGGTTTCGTTCAGGTGGGCCGACAGGCGCGACAGCTCTTCCGACACGTCGATGCGGATGCCGTACAGGGTCACTTCCTGGCGGATGCGTTCCAGCACTTCCTGGCGCGTCAGGGTCGTCGGGTTGCCGTGGCCGGCCAGGCCGAGCGCGTCCTGCATGCGCTCGATGGCCTTCTGCTGGAACTGGGCGATGACTTGCGGGATCAGCGGGGTGATGCGCTTGACGATGGCTTCCATGGCGTCGATGCGCGACTGCAGCATGGCGTCCAGGGCCGCGCCTTCGCGCTTGCGGCTTTCCACGAAGGCGGCGATGGTGGTCTTGGTCAGGGCCGCGACGTCGGCCTGGAGCGATTCCTGGCCGATGGTCGATTCCTCGATCACGCCCGGCCAGCGCAGCAGTTCCGCTACCGTCATCTGGGGCGCGGACGCGAAATGGCGGGTCACTTCAGCCTGCAGGCGGGCGAGGTCGTTCAGCAGTTCCTGGTTGAGGGCCTGCGAGCCGCCGCTGGCCTTGCGGCCGAAGGACAGGCGCACTTCCACCTTGCCGCGGGTGATCGCGGCCATGATCGCCGCACGCAGCTCGGGTTCCAGCGCGCGCAGGTCGTCGTTGATGCGGAACTGAAGATCGAGGAAGCGCGAATTGACGCTCTTGATCTCGATCGTGAGGGTGCCGGCAGCGCCTTCGCTGGTGGCGACCGCATAACCAGTCATGCTTGAAATGCTCAATGGGATCCCCGGTATTTTTAGAGCGCCTCACAAAACCCCCATGGCGGCGTTGTAGCGCTTGCCCCGAGATTTTTGTTAGACGCTCTTATTCTTTACAAAGCCGATATTTATCCACACAATCGTCCTGTTTAGCAAGGAAACCCACTTGGATGGCCGCTCAGAATAACGCACCCCTGCCCGATGGCCTGGAAATTGCCGGATACCGCATTGTAAAGAAAATTGCGTCCGGTGGGTTCAGTATTGTTTATCTGGCATATGACGGCGAAGGGAACGCGGTCGCGATCAAGGAATACCTGCCCAGCGCGCTCGCATTGCGCCAGCCGGGCGAGCTCATACCGCTTGTTTCAAAGCCCAATCTACCGATCTTCCGCATCGGCCTGAAGTGTTTCTTCGAGGAGGGGCGGGCGCTGGCCAGGATCGTCCATCCGAATGTGGTGCGGGTGGTGAATTTCTTCCGCGCGAACGAGACGGTGTACATGGTGATGGCCTACGAATCCGGGCACACCCTGCAGGACCACATCGCGCGCGTGGCCGGGCGCGGCAGCCGCCTGGGCGAGCAGTTCGTGCGCCAGGTGTTCAACGGGGTGTGCGGCGGGCTGCGCGAAGTCCACGCCAACAAGCTGCTCCACCTCGACCTCAAGCCCGCCAACATCTACCTGCGCCTGGACGGCTCGCCGCTGCTGCTGGACTTCGGCGCGGCGCGCCAGACCATCAACATCGACGCGCCCATGCTGGCGCCCATGTACACGCCGGGCTTCGCGGCGCCGGAACTGGGCGCCAGGGGCGCGGCCCTCGGTCCCTGGACCGACATCTACAGCATCGGCGCGGCCATGTTCGCGTGCATGGCCTGCGTCACGCCGCAGGCGGTCGACGCGCGCAGGCAGGAGGACAAGCTGCCGGCCCAGCTCGACGCACTCGAAGCGCGCTATTCGCGCGAGCTGGTGACCATGGTGCGTTCCTGCCTGGCGCTCGATCCGCTGGCGCGCCCGCAGAGCGTGTTCGCGATCCAGAAGGTCTTGCAGGCGGCGCCCGCGGCGCCGCTGCCGGAGCCGGAACCTGTTGAAGAAGAACGGGCATCCGGCTGGCGGGGGCTGGCGGGCCGTTTCGGCCTGGGCCGCAAGTAAGGAGGGATGATGCAGTTTTCCGTCTACCAGCAAAGCCACATCGGCGGACGCAAGGTCAACCAGGACCGCATGGGCTACAGCTTCACGCGCGACGCGCTGCTGCTGGTGCTGGCCGACGGCATGGGCGGACACCTGCGCGGCGAGATCGCCGCCACCATCGCCCTGCAGACCATCTCGATGCTGTTCCGCATGCAGGCCAAGCCCTACGTGAAGAAACCCGAGCGCTTCCTGGAGGAAGCCCTGCAGCAGGCGCATCGCGACATCAACGACTACGCGGCCAGGCACCAGCTGCCGGACACGCCGCGCACCACCGTGGTGGCCTGCCTGGTGCAGCATAACTACGCGATCTGGGCGCATTGCGGCGACTCGCGCCTGTACTGGCTGCGCCGCAACCAGATCCTGGCGCGCACGCGCGACCACTCGCACCTCGAATACCTGATCGAAAAAGGCCGCGCCACGGAGGCTGAGCGCAACACCCACCCGGACCGCAACAAGCTGTATAACTGCCTGGGCGCCTCCGGCACGCCGAAAGTGGAGCTCTCGCGCCAGGCCAGCCTGGAGCCGGGGGACCTGCTGCTGCTGTGTTCCGACGGCCTGTGGGGCATGCTGCCCGACACCGAGATCGTGCACCGGCTCTCGACTTCCCCCCTGGGGCAGGCGATTCCCGACATGGTGTCCATGGCAGCCGCGATCGGCGGCGCGCGCGCCGACAACACGACCGCCCTCGGTATCATGTGGCAGGGGGCCGACGTGCCCGGCGCCGCCGCGGAGAACGTGATTTCCACCCAGATGCTGCCCGAGGACGGGGTCAGCTCGACGATCACCGCCGGCCAGCCGGCGCCGTCCGAGACCGACGCCTTTGACGAGGACGAAATCGAAAAGGCGATCGCCGAGATCCGCGAGGCGATCGAGAAGTCTTCCCAATTACTCAAATAAGAAAGCACACCCATGACATTTGAACACCGCCCGAGCGGGCGCGCGGTCGACCAGCTGCGCCCGATCCGCATCACGCGCCAGTACACCAAGCATGCCGAGGGTTCGGTCCTGATCGAATGCGGCGACACCAAGGTGATCTGCACCGCCAGCATCGAGGAGAAGGTGCCGCCTTTCCTGAAAGGGAAGGGCCAGGGCTGGCTGACCGCCGAATACGGCATGCTGCCGCGTTCGACCCATACCCGCATGGACCGCGAAGCCGCGCGCGGCAAGCAGACCGGCCGCACCCAGGAAATCCAGCGCCTGATCGGCCGCTCGCTGCGCGCCGCCTTTGACCTGGAAGCCTTCGGCGAGCGCACCCTGCACCTGGACTGCGACGTGATCCAGGCCGACGGCGGCACCCGTACCGCCTCGATCACCGGCGCCATGGTGGCGGCCTACGACGCCTTCCAGGCGCTGGCGGGCCGCGACATGATCGCCTCGGTGCCGGTGCGGCACTTCGTGGCGGCGATCTCGGTGGGCGTGTACCGCGGGATGCCGGTGTTGGACCTGGATTATGTCGAGGATTCGGATTGCGATACCGACATGAATGTGGTGATGACGGATTCCGGGCACTTCATCGAAGTGCAGGGGACGGCGGAAGGCGCGGCGTTCGACCGGGCGGGAATGAACCGCTTGCTGGATCTGGCGCAGCTGGGCATTACGGATCTGGTGAAGCTGCAGCGGCAGGCGCTGGGGTTGGTGGTTTAACAAGCGAACTTGGGTTCCCGCCTGCGCGGGGATGACGGTTTTTGAGCTTGCCACTTCGGCTAGCACGTCATCCCCGCGCAGGCGGGGACCCATGTTTGCACCGCAGCCGCAAGAGCACGCGCTAGCCCAAAGCAGTAAAATATCCCCCCTCCGCAGATTTCACCCCACACACCGCCATGACCCAACGCCTGATCCTCGCCTCCAACAACGCCGGCAAGCTGAAGGAATTCGCCCAGCTCCTCGCACCCATCGGCTTCGACCTGCACCCGCAAGGCGAATTCGACGTGCCGGAAGCGGAAGAGCCCTTCGGCACCTTCGTCGAGAACGCCCTGGCCAAGGCGCGCCATGCCGCGCGCCTGACCGGCCTGCCGGCGCTGGCCGACGATTCGGGCGTGTGCGTGAACGCTCTCGGCGGCGCACCGGGCGTTTACTCGGCGCGCTATGCGGGCGAACCGAAATCCGATGCCCGCAACAACGAGAAGCTGGTGGCCGACCTGGCCGGCCACGCCGACAAGTCGGCCTACTACTACTGCGTGCTGGTCTACGTGCGCCACGCCGACGACCCGCAGCCGGTGATCGCCGATGGTACTTGGGCCGGCGAGATCATCGCCGAGCCGCGCGGCGCCAATGGCTTCGGCTACGACCCGCACTTCCTGATTCCCTCGCTCGGCAAGACCACCGCCGAGCTGGACCCGGCGCAAAAGAACGGCATGTCGCACCGCGGCCAGGCCTTGCGCGCCCTCGTCGAGAAACTGAAATGATTCCCATCAAAGTCGCGGGACAAGCGTCCGGCGAGCCCCGGTCTCCCGCCACCGCCGCCCTGCAATACCTGCAGCCGGGCGCGCTGAATCTGACGGCGCTGCCGCCGCTGTCGCTCTACATCCACTGGCCCTGGTGCGTGCGCAAGTGCCCGTACTGCGACTTCAATTCGCACGAGGCCAAGGGCGAGGTGCCGGAACAGGCATACCTGGACGCGCTGCGCCTCGACCTGGAGCAGTCGCTCCCGCTGATCTGGGGCCGCAAGATCCACACCGTCTTCATCGGCGGCGGCACGCCCAGCCTGATGTCGGCCCAGGCCCTGGACCAGCTGCTGGCCATGGTGCGCACCCTGCTGCCGCTCGAGCTGGACGCCGAGATCACGATGGAAGCCAACCCGGGCACCTTCGAGGCCGAGCGCTTCAAGGCCTACCGCGACAGCGGCGTGAACCGCCTGTCGATCGGCATCCAGAGCTTCAACCCTGCCCACCTCCAGGCCCTGGGACGCATCCATGACGGCGGCGAAGCCCTGCGCGCGGTCGAGATCGCGAAGTCGACTTTCGACAATTTCAACCTCGACTTGATGTACGCGCTGCCTGCGCAAACGCTGGAGGAGGCGCGGCGCGACCTGGAAACGGCGCTGTCCTTCGAGCCGCCGCACCTGTCGCTGTACCACCTGACGATGGAACCGAACACGGTCTTCGCCAAGTACCCGCCCCAGCTGCCGGACGACGACGCGAGCGCCGACATGCAGGACATGATCGCGGAGCTGACCGCGGTCGCCGGCTACGAGCACTACGAAGTGTCGGCCTATGCGCACAAGGGCCGCCGCGCGCGCCACAACTTGAACTACTGGCAGTTCGGCGACTACCTGGGCATCGGCGCCGGCGCGCACTCGAAGATCTCCTTCCCGCACCGCATCCTGCGCCAGGCGCGCTTCAAGCAGCCGGCTTCCTTCATGGAAGCGGCGAAACGCGGCAACCCGGTGCAGGAAGAGCGCGAGCTCGCCCGCGCCGAGATGGGCTTCGAGTTCATGCTCAATACGCTGCGCCTGGTGGACGGCTTCGACCCGAACCTGTTCGGCGAACGCACCGGCATGAGCATCAGCGCCATCGCCAAGGACCTCGACGCGGCCGAGGCCAAGGGCCTGCTCTACCGCGACCACAAGCTGATCCGCCCGACAGAACTGGGCCAGCGCTTCCTGAACGACCTGCAGGAGATGTTCCTGGCCGAATGAGGCGGGAGGAAGGCGGATTAAGTGCGCACCGCGCCCGCCAGCGCGGTGAGGGTGCGCGCCAGGCCGCTCACCGTGCGCGCCATGGCTTCGACGTCCACCTTGTCGGCGTCCGCGGTGGTCTCGTGGTAGGGATAGCCCAGGAAGCCGGTGTCGGTCACCAGCAGGGCGGGATAAGCGCCGAGACTCGGCGTATAAGGCTTGCCGTGGCTGGACAGCGTCACGCCCATCACGTGGGCCGGCGCCGCCAGTCCATGCTCGAGCGTGTCGGGCTGCTCCTTGAAGGCGGCCAGCGCCTGGCGCACCCGCGCCGACGAGGCCATGGTGCCGGCGAAGGCAATGAAATTCCCCGCGTCCTCCGCGGCGCCGTCCGGAGCGGCTGCGGCCTGGTCGAGAAGGAACACGAACCTGATCTCGGTACCGCGGCTGGGCTGTACGGTCTTCAGCAGGCGCGCCAGTTCCAGCACCGCCGCCGTGCCGCTGCCGCGGTCGCCGACAAGGAAGACGCGCTCGGGCCGCGCGCCCGGCGCCACGTTGCGCAGCACGGCCTCGATGCTGCGCAGCCTGCGCCCGCCGGTTTCCTGCGTCAGGCGGGCAGGGGCATAGCCGAAGGCCTTCAGCGAGCTCTCGATATAGCGCCCGGAAGTATCGTGCTTCGTTGCGGCAGCCGCTTCCACGTGGGCGCGCAGGCGCGCCGACAATGGCGGCGCTGCGGGGGCGGAATCGATTTCCGCCGTGATCAGCGCCAGCACGATGGCAAGCAGGATCGCAATCAGCTTCCAGTGTGAGTGCAAGAATTGTCGCATGGCCGGCAGGCGCCCAAGGCGCCATTCCTAACGCGGTCGATGCGTCCAGTGTAGCCAAATCGCTTTCGCGCTGCGTGCGCCCGCGGCTCAATTCCGCGCTTCAACAAGCTTCAACGCGCACTGCCGGGCAGGACCGCGAAATCCTCGGTGCGCGCCAGGCTGCGCAGCAGGTCGGCCAGCTCCGGCGGCGGCACCGCCAGCTTGCGCTGGCGCAGGTCGAACCAGCCGCCCAGCGAAGTCACGCGCGCGCACAGCACGCCGTCGCGGTAGAAGGTGTTCTGCAGGTTCATGCGGCTGGCGTCTTCCGACAGCCCGGCCATCGCGAAGGTCACCGTGATCTCGTCGAGCAGGCGGCATTCGCGGAAGTACTCGATCTGGTCGCGCATCACCACCGGTCCCAGCTGCAGGCGCATGAACTCGGACATCGGAAAGCCGTGCTCGGCGAAATACATCATGCGTACGTCGGCCGACTTGTCCAGGTAGGCGGTATTGCGCATGTGTGCGTTGAAGTCCATGTCGCCCCATCCGGCGACCAGGGTTTTCTGGAACATGTGTGTACTCCTCATTCGAAACGTGGCGTTACTGTACAGGGGCCAGGCGCGGTGGGATACTGGCAGAATTGACTATATCGACACCGGGTTTGCCATGCGCATCGCCGTTCTTGCCCTGGATGGGGTGTTTGACACCGGATTGGCCGCGGTGCTCGATGCATTCCGCACCGCCAATGAGCTGGCGGGCCTGTCGCCCGATGCGCACGCGCCCTTCGAGCTGACCTTGACCAGTGTACTTCCCAATGTACGCACCGCGCAGGGCCTGGGCGTGCCGGTGGCGCCGCTGGATGCATGCGGTCTGCCGGACCTGGCCATCGTGCCCGCCATCGGGTACAAGATGCCGGAGCCGCTCGCCAGGGCTCTGGACAGCGAGGAAGTGCGCGAAGCGGGCGCCGTGTTGCGGCGCTGGGCGGAGCTGGGCGTGCGCATCGCGGCGCCCTGCATCGGCGCCTTCGTGCTGGCCGAGGCCGGCCTGCTGGACGGGCAGGAAGCCACCTGCACCTGGTGGCTGGCGCCGATGTTCCGCGAACGCTATCCGCTGGTGGAACTGGATCCACGGCGCATGGTGGTGCCGTCAGGACCCTTCGTCACGGCGGGCGCGGCGCTGGGGCACCTGGACCTGGCGCTGTGGCTGATCCGGCAAAGCAGCCCCGAGCTCGCCAGCCTGGTGGCGCGCTACCTGATCGTCGACGCGCGGCCCAGCCAGAGCGCCTATGTGATCTCCGACCACCTGCTGCACGACGATCCGCTGGTGAGCCGCTTCGACCGCTGGGCGCGCGAGCACCTGGCCGAGCGCTTCAGCCTGGACGCGGCGGCGGCCGCGCTCGCGACCAGCAAGCGCACCCTGGCGCGCAGGCTGGATGAGACGCTGGGGAAGACGCCGGTGGAGCACGTGCAGGATTTGCGGGTGGAGCGGGCGGTGCATTTGCTCAGGACGAGCGATTTGGCGGTGGAGCGGATTGCGGAGCAGGTGGGGTATCGGGATGGGGTGACGTTGCGGTCCTTGCTGCGCAAGCGGTTGGGGAAAGGGGTGCGGGAGTTGCGAGGCTAACGCGGCGCGTTGAACTTGGGTTCCGGCGAAGGCCGGAACCCAAGTTTGCAAGCACACCACTACAATAAAAAACGGGCCCGCAGGCCCGTTCCGAGAGTACGCTCAGCGCGCCGCCACTGGCGTCGCAGCCTCCGTCCACCCACCTCCCAGCACGCGATACAAGGTCACCTGGTTCTGCAAGCGCAGCAGGTTCGCCTGGATCGCCAGCTGCTGCGCCTGGAACAGCGAACGCTGCGCATCCAGCAGGTCCAGGTAGCTGGCCGCGCCGTTCCGGTAGCGCAGGTCCGACAGGTTGAAGCGGTCGGCTTCCGCTTCCGCCACCGCGCGCTGGGCGCGCAGCTGTTCGCTGAAGGTGGCCTGGCCCGCCAGCGCGTCCGCCACTTCGCGGAACGCGGTCTGGATCGAGCGTTCGTACTGCGCCACCGCCACGTCGCGCTGGGCGCGGGCCGAACCCAGTACCGCCGTGTTGCGGCCGTAGTCGAAGATCGGCAGGATCGCCTGCGGTGCGAAGGTCCAGCCATACGAGCCGCTCTTGAACAGGCCGGAGAGCTCGGTGCTGGCGCTGCCCACGCTGCCCGTCAGCGTAATGCGCGGGAAGAAGTTGGCGCGCGCTGCGCCGATGTTGGCGTTGGCCGCGATCAGCTGCTGCTCGGCCGCGCGGATGTCCGGGCGGCTGGCCAGCAGGTCCGAGGGCAGGCCGGCCGGCAGGTCGGGCAGCTCGGTCGACGCCAGGGTGGCGCCGGCCGGGTTTTCCGGGATCGGCTGGCCCACCAGCAGGGTCAGCAGGTTGATGTCCTGCGCGCGCTGGCGCTGGGCCTGCGCCAGGGTGGTGCGCGCAGTCTCGACCAGCGAGCGCGACTGCTGCACTTCCAGGCGCGAGGACACGCCGTTCTCGAAACGCAGCTGGGTCAGCTTGTCCGATTCCTCGCGGGTCTGCACGGTGCGCTGGGCCAGCGACAGCAGTTCCTCGTCCGCCAGCAGCTGCAAGTAAGCGTTGGCGACCGAGGAGATCAGGCTGATCTGCGCGGTCTTGCGCGCTTCCTCGGTGGCCAGGTACTGCGCCAGCGCGGCTTCCGACAGGTTGCGCACGCGGCCGAACAAATCGAGCTCGAAGGCGGACACGGTCAGGCCGGCCTGGTAGACGCTCTCGATCGGCTGGTCCTCGCCCGTGGTCTGGCGCTGGCCGGTGATGGCCGCGCCCACGGACGGCAGGCGGTCGGCGCGCTGGATGCGGTATTGCGCACGCGCCTGCTCGATGTTGGCGATGGCGATGCGCAGGTCGCGGTTGTTGGCCAGGGCCTGCCCGATCAGCTGCTTCAGGCGCGCGTCGGCGAAGAAGCGCTGCCATTCGATGGCCGCCGGCGCTTCCGTCGCCGCCGCGTTGGCCGGTGCGCTGGCTGCGCGCGGCACCTCGGGGAAGCTGCCGGCCACCGGCGCCTGCGGACGCTCGTACTTGGGCGCCAGCGACATGCAGCCTGCCAGCGCCATCGCCAGCGCCAGCGGAGTCACGATGAGTTTGATGCGTTTGATCATATTTTCTTGTCCTCGACGAGGGTTTCTTCTTCATGCGCGTACTTCTTGCGCTGGCGCTCGCTGCCCTTGAAGAACTTGCGGATCACGACGAAGAATACCGGAACGAAGAGCACGCCCAGGGTCGTCGCGGTGATCATGCCGCCCATCACGCCGGTACCGATCGCGCGCTGCGATGCGGAGCCCGCGCCGCCGGCGATCACCAGCGGCAGCACGCCCAGGATGAAGGCCAGCGAGGTCATGATGATCGGACGGAAGCGCAGGTGCGCCGCCTGGATCGCGGCTTCCATCGGCGATTTGCCCTGCGCTTGCAGATCCTTCGCGAATTCGATGATCAAGACCGCGTTCTTCGCCGCCAGGCCGATGATGGTCACCAGGCCGATCTTGAAGTACACATCGTTCGGATAGCCGCGCAGCATGGCGGCCAGGATCGCGCCCAGCACGCCCAGCGGCACCACTAGCAGCACCGAGACCGGGATCGACCAGCTCTCGTACAGCGCCGCCAGCGCCAGGAAGATCGCCAGCATCGAGAAGGCCATCAGGATGCCCATGGTCGAGCCGGACAGCTTTTCCTCGCGCGACTGGCCGGTCCATTCGAAGGCGAAGCCCGACGGCAGCTGGCCCGCGAGGCGCTCCATCTCGGCCATCGCGTCGCCGGTCGAGTAGCCCGGCTTGCTGTCGCCGGCGATGCTCATCGACGGGTAGCCGTTGTAGCGGATGGTCTGCATCGGGCCGGTGATCCAGCGCGTGGTGGCGAAGGACGACAGCGGCACCGGCTGGCCCTGGACGTTGAGCGCGTTCAGGCGCAGCAGGTCGTCCGGCTGCATGCGGGCGCTGGCCTCGGCCTGCACCACGACACGCTGCAGGCGGCCGGCGTTCGGGAAGTCGTTCACGTAGGACGAACCGAGCGAGGTCGAGATCGCGGTGTTGATGGCGTCGAAGGTCACGCCCAGGGCCTGCGCCTTGTCGCGGTCGATATCGAGCATCACCTGGGGCGCGTCTTCCAGGCCTTCCGGGCGCACGCCGGCCAGGATCTTGCTCTGCGCCGCCATGCCCAGCAGCTGGTTGCGCGCCGCCAGCAGGGCGTCGTGGCCGGCGCCGCCGCGGTCCTGCAGGCGGAAGGTGAAGCCGGTGCCGCGCCCCAGTTCGGGAATCGGCGGGGGCGACAGCGCGAAGATGAAGGCGTCGCGCACGCCGGACAGGCCGCCCATGATGCGGCCGGCCAGCGCCTGCGCGCTCGAGCCGTCGCCCTTGCGCTCGTCCCAGTCCTTGAGCGGAATGAAGGCCAGCGCCATGTTCTGGCCGGAGCCCGAGAACGAGAAGCCCAGCACGCTGACCATGTTGGCCACTTCCGGCTGTTTCATGACGAAGCCTTCCACCTGGCGCATCACTTCGCTGGTGCGTTCCTGGGTGGCGCCCGGCGGCAGCTGGATGTTGGCGATCACGTAGCCCTGGTCCTCGTTCGGCAGGAAGGAGTTCGGCATGCGCGTGAACAGCAGGGCGACCACGCCGGTGACCACCACGAACACCAGCATCGCGCGGCCGGTGCCGCGCAGCAGGCGCGCGACCCAGCTCTCGTAGTTCTTGGCGGTGGCCGTGAACTTGCGGTTGAACCAGCCGAAGAAGCCCTTCTTCTCGTGGTGGTGGCCCGCTTCGACGGGTTTCAGCAGGTGGGCGCACAGCGCCGGAGTCAGGGTCAGCGCCAGGAAGGCCGAGAAGGCGATCGAGGACACCATGACGGCCGCGAACTGGCGGTAGATGTTGCCGACCGCGCCGCCGAAGAAGGCCAGCGGCACGAACACCGACATCAGGACCACGGTCACGCCGATGATCGCGCCCGAGATCTGGCCCATCGCCTTGCGCGTCGCGGCCAGCGGGTGCAGGCCTTCCTCGCTCATGATGCGTTCGACGTTCTCGACCACCACGATGGCGTCGTCGACCACGATACCGATCACCAGCACCATGCCGAACATGGTGAGCACGTTGATCGAGAAGCCCAGCGCCAGCAGGGTGGCCAGGGAGCCGAGCAGGGCGACCGGCACCACGATGGTCGGGATCAGGGTGTAGCGGATGTTCTGCAGGAACAGGTACATCACCAGGAACACCAGCACGATCGCTTCGACCAGGGTATGCACCACCTGCTCGATCGAGATGTCGATGAACTTCGAGCTGTCGAAGGGGATCGCGTACTTCATCCCGGCCGGGAAGAACTTCGACAGTTCTTCCATGCGGGTCTTGATCAGCTTCGCGGTTTCCAGCGCATTGCCGGACGGCGCCAGCTGGATGCCGATACCGGTCGAGGGTTTGCCGTTCAGGCGCGCCGAGGTGGCGTAGCCCTGGCCGCCGATCTCGATGCGGGCTACGTCGCGCAGGCGCACGGTGGAGCCGTCCGGATTCGCGCGCAGCACGATGTTGCCGAACTGTTCGACGGTATTCAGCTGGCCGGTCACGACCACGGTCGCGTTGATTTCCTGGCCCGCGGCCAGCGGCAGTTCGCCGATGGTGCCCGAGGCCACCTGGGCGTTCTGGCTGCGGATGGCGTTGTTGACGTCGGCGGGGGACAGGCGGAAACCCACCAGCTTGGCCGGGTCGATCCAGACGCGCATCGCGCGCTCGGTGCCGAACAGCTGCGCGGTGCCGACGCCCTTGATGCGCTGGAGTTCAGGCAGCACGGTGCGCGAGGCGTAGTCGCCCAGCGCGATCGGGTCCCACTTCGGATCGTCCGACGAGAGAATCGTGAACAGCAGGAAGTTGGCGCGCACCTTGTCGACGCGCACGCCCTGCTGGTTCACGGCCTGCGGCAGGCGCGGGGCCGCGCGCGACAGGCGGTTCTGCACGTCCACCTGGGCCAGGTCGGGGTCGGTGCCGGTTTCGAAGGTGAGGGTGATCGAGCCGCTGCCGTTGGCGGAGCTGCTCGATTCCATGTAGATCAGGCCCGGCGAACCGTTCATCTCGCGTTCGATGACGGAGATGACCGAGTCTTCCAGGGTCTGGGCCGATGCGCCCGGATAGGCGGCATTGATCACGATCGATGGCGGAGCCACGTTCGGATACTGGGCGATCGGCAGCTGGGTGATCGAGACGCCGCCGATCACCATGATGAACAGCGCGATCACCCAGGCGAAAATAGGGCGGTCAATGAAAAAACGTGCCATTGGAGGTTCCTGTTCTTGTCCTGCGGCTTACTTCGCGGCCGGGGCGGCCGGCGCGGCGGCGGTGGCGGTGGCCGCCTTCGGCGTCCACGGGACCACCTTGACCGGGGTGCCCGGCGGCAGCATCTGGAGTTTCTGGAAGCCGTCGACCATCACGCGTTCGCCTTCCTTCAGGCCTTCGGTGACGACCCAGTTCTGGCCCTGCTGCGAGGCGATCTTGACGGTGCGCGGGGCCGGCTTGTTGTCGGCGCCGATCACGGTCAGGGTGTCGCCCTGGGCGCCGCCGCGGGTCACGGCCTGCTGCGGCACCAGGATCCCGTTCGGCAGCTCGGCCTGGGCCAGGCGCACGCGCACGTACTGGCCCGGCAGCAGGGCGTTGTCCGCGTTCGGCACGGTGGCGCGCAGGGTCACCTGGCCGGTGCTCGGGTCCACGGTCACGTCCGAGAACAGCAGCTTGCCGCGCACCGGCATCTCGGTGCCGTCGTCCAGCATCACGGTAACCGGCAGGCCGGCGCCCTTGTTGCCGCCGCCCGCCTGCTTGCGCAGGCGCTGCAGCTCGCTGGCCGACTGGGTGATGTTCAGGTACATCGGGTTGGTCTGCTGGATCAGCGCCATTTCGGTGGCTTCGGCGGCGGACACCAGCGCGCCTTCGGTCACCAGGGCGCGGCCGATGCGGCCCGAGATCGGCGCATAGACGTTGGAGTAGCCGAGGTTGATCTGCGAGACGCGCAGCTGGGCCTTGGCGGCGGCCACTTCGGCTTCGGCGGTCTTCTGGGCGGCGACGGCGTTGGTGTATTCCTGTTCGCTGATGGCCTTGGCTTCGGCCAGCGGCTGGTAGCGCCTGGCCTGGGCCGCGGCCTGGGTCAGGGTGGCCTGGGCGCGCGCCAGCGCCGCCTGGCTGCTGTTAAGCTGGGCCTGGTACGGGGCGGGATCGATCTGGAACAGCGACTGGCCTTGCTTGACTTCGCTACCCTCGGTGAACAGGCGCTTCAGGACCACGCCGTTGACGCGGGCGCGCACCTGGGCGGTGCGGACGGGCTCGGCGCGTGCCGGCAGTTCGGTCTGCAGGGCGACCGGTTCGAATTTGGTGGTGATGACGCCGACTTCCGGAGCCGGCATCTGGCCGCCCGGGCCGCCGGCGCCGGGTGCGGCGCCGTCCTTCTTGCCGCAGGCGGACAGCAGCACCAGGGCCGCCAGGGTGCCGGCGGCGATCCGGGTCATGGACAGGGAAGAGGAGTTGGCAGAGCGCATTAATGCTTCCTTCTAGGTAGTGAACAGGATGATGACTCACTCACAGAACAACAATCTCTCTTGTGACCGGTATCATCGCTGGCTTTTGCAGTTAGTTTTATATACTATCACGATTGTATGTAAATTGTTTTCGGCATCCCCGACTTTCGTATAGGCGTTCAAAAATGGCCCGTCGTACCAAGGAAGAAGCAGCCGCGACCCGCGACAGTATTCTAGACGCAGCAGAAATATTGTTCGCGAAACAAGGCGTTTCCAGGACAACGTTGCAGCATATAGCAAGCGCGGCGGGCGTGACGCGCGGGGCGATCTATTGGCATTTCCTGGACAAGGGCGCCTTGTTCAACGCCATGATGGACCGCGGCAAGTTCCCGATCGAAGAGGCGATGCAGGTGCTGGAGCAGCGCGAGATCAGCGACCCGCTACAGTGCCTGCGCGACGAGATGATGACGGTGCTGCGCATCGTGGCCGAGGACGAGAAGGCGCGCCGCGTGTTCGAGATCGCGACCCTGAAGACCGAATTCGTGGACGAGGTCGACGCGGTGCGCGCGCGCCGCCGCGAGTCGATCGGCATGTGGAAAGAGAAGATGGAAGGCCACCTGAAGCGGGCCAAGGACAAGGGCATGCTGCGGCCCGAGGTCGGCACGCACGAGGCGGCGATGGGCGGCTGGATCATGATCGATGGCCTGATCCGCAACTGGATCTTCGAGCCCACCAGTTTCGACCTGCTGGCACTGGGCGGGCATGTGGTGGATACCTACCTGGCGGGTCTGAAAGCCTGCTAAGCGTTCAAACCACGTTTGCCGGCCCGTGCGCGAAAACGGCGCCGCCAACAATCGACGCGTCGGCGGGAAACCCGCCGACCCTACAACAACGCCGCCCGAAGGCGGCGTTCTCATATGCGCAGAGCGCGTGACGCTTAACGCATCTCTGCAATCATCTTCTTCAGCTTGATCGAGTCGGCCACGAAGGCGCGGATGCCTTCGGCCAGCTTCTCGGTGCCCATCGCGTCTTCGTTCAGCATGAAGCGGAAGGTCTTTTCGTCGATGTCGATCTTGGCGATGTCGGCGTTGGCGTCGTGGGTCAGCTTGCGCTCGACCGGTGCATCGCTGTCGGCCAGCTTCTGCAGCAGGTCCGGCGAGATGGTCAGCAGGTCGCAGCCGCTAAGCTCCAGGATCTGCGAGGTGTTGCGGAAGCTCGCGCCCATGACTTCGGTCTTGTAGCCGAACTTCTGGTAGTACTGGTAGATGCGCTTGACCGACTGCACGCCCGGATCGTCGGCGCCGGTGTACTCGCTGCCGGTCGACTTCTTGTACCAGTCGTAGATGCGGCCCACGAAGGGCGAGATCAGCTGCACGCCGGCTTCGGCGCAGGCCACGGCCTGGCACAGCGAGAACAGCAGGGTCAGGTTGCAGTGGATGCCTTCCTTCTCCAGGATCTCGGCGGCGCGGATGCCTTCCCAGGTCGAGGCGATCTTGATCAGGACGCGCTCGCGCGACACGCCGGCCTTTTCGTACAGGGCGATCAGCTCGCGGCCCTTGGCCACGGTGGCTTCGGTGTCGAAGGACAGGGCGGCATCGATCTCGGTCGAGACGCGGCCCGGCACGTACTTCAGGATCTCGACGCCGAAACCGATCAGGAGGTTGTCGACGATTTCATCGATTTCCGCGTGCGGCGCGTCGGCGATGGCCTTTTCCAGCAGCGGACGGTATTCCGGCTTTTGCACGGCCTTCAGGATCAAGGAAGGGTTGGTGGTCGCATCCTGCGGGGCGTAGGCCTTGATCGACTGGAAGTCGCCGGTGTCGGCGACCACGGTGGTGTATTGCTTGAGCTGTTCGAGTTGGTTCATGGTGGGTCTCGGTGTTGGGTGAGGTGTAACGTGTATTTTAATGCGGGGGCATCGGTTGGGGAACTTTGGTCCCCGCCTGCGCGGGGATGACGATTCGAACGCCGCGGTTGGAAATACTTCGCGTTAGCTCCAGCACGTCATTCCCGCGAAGGCGGGAACCCAAGTTTGCTGGCAAAC
The DNA here is from genome assembly GCF_018119405.1 of Massilia sp. ST3. Lineage (GTDB taxonomy): Bacteria > Pseudomonadota > Gammaproteobacteria > Burkholderiales > Burkholderiaceae_D > Telluria. Next base: position 38,788 of record NZ_JAGPWC010000005.1, read on the forward strand.
CGATAACTTGTTCAGCAATCCGTCCCCTCAAGGAAGGCCGCCACCATCCGCTCCAGCCCAACGCGATCCTCTTCCGAGAAGCGATCCAGCTTCGGGCTATCGATATCGAACACGCCAACCAGCTTGTCGCCCTTCATCAGCGGAATCACGATCTCCGACGCCGACGCCGAATCGCAGGCGATATGCCCCGGAAACGCATGCACGTCCGGCACCACGATGGTCTTGCGCTCGACAGCCGTGGCGCCGCACACGCCGCGGCCGAAAGGAATGCGGGCGCAGGCGGGCTTGCCCTGGAAGGGGCCGACCAGCAGGTCCTGGCCGTCGTCTTTTTTCGCCGGCACGGTCAGGTAGAAACCGGCCCAGTTCAGGTCGGCGAGGGTGTCGTACACCAGGGCGGAAAACTGCGCGGCGTTCGCGGTCAGGTCGCGTTCGCCTTCGAGGACGCTGGTGACCTGGCGGACCAGCAGGTCGTAGTCGGGGCGGGTGCTGCGTTCGGGGTTGATGTGCATGGCGGGAGGGCGATGGACTGTCGAAACCCGGTATTTTACACCTGTCGTTTAAGTTGGCTGAGTTGGTACGCCAGCAAACTTGGGTCCCCGCCTTCGCGGGGATGACGTGCCAAGGTAAGTGGCAACATCAAACTCTGTTTCAGCTCGAAGACCGTCATCCCCGCGAAGGCGGGGACCCAAGTTTGCCAACGCAGCGTTAGCCAATAAACGAATCAAACTGCATATCAAACTCTTGCAAGGCCTTCTGCGCATTCTGCATCTTCTTGCGGAATTCGGGTCCGCGGCGCAAGGCCAGCCCCACCGCCAGTACGTCGATGACAACCAGATATGCCAGCCGCGCCGAAATCGGCGTATACGGGTCGATCGCGAACACCAGGTCGATCGGAATGAAGAGCGTCGCCATCTCCGCCAGCGGCGTTCCCGACGGCGCCAGCACGATCACCTCCGCGCCACCCTGGCGCGCCAGCTTGGCCGAGCGCGTCAAGGCAGGGTTGTTGCCGCGCTGAGAGATCGCCACCACCGCATCCCCTTCGCGCAGCAGGGCCGCCGCGATCGAGTGGATGGCCGGATCGGTATAAGACACGGTCGGCACGCCGGAGCGGAAGAACTTGTGCTGCGCATCGGCCGCCACGAAGCCGGACGTCCCCTGTCCGTAGAACTCGATCTTGTTGGCGCGCGACAGGATGTCGAGCGCTTTCTGGATCAGTTCCGGCTTGAGGTTGTTGCGCAGGTCGAGCAGGGTGTTGATCGAGCGGCTGCAGATCTTGTTGATCAGGTCCGCCGCCAAATCATCCTGGGCCGGCTGCTCGTTGGCGCCGGGCAGGGCCAGGGCCAAGCCCTGCGCCAGCTTGAGCTTGAACTCGTGCCAGCCTTCGTAGCCCAGGGTGCGGCAGAAGCGCACCACGGTCGGTTCGGACACCTGCGCGCTCTTGGCCAGCGCCGTGATGTTCTGGCTGACCGTCGCGGACGGGGCGGCGAGCACCGCGAGCGCGACCTTGCGCTCCGACTTGGAGAGCGAATCGAGCTGGGTGCGGATCGAGTCGAGCAGCATGATGGACCTCAGTCTTCGGGCAGGACTTCTTCGCGCCACTGCAGGCCGTCGCGGCCGATCAGGGCGCTCGAGGCGGCGGGGCCCCAGGTGCCGGAGGTATACGGCGCCGGCGCGCTGTCGTCTTCTTCCCAGTGGTCCAGGATCGGCTCGACCCATTCCCAGGCCGCTTCCAGCTCGTCGCCGCGCATGAACAGGGTCAGCTGGCCGCGCAGCACGTCGAGCAGCAGGCGCTCGTAGGCTTCCATGCGCGGGCTGGTGAACTGTTCGCGGAAGTCGAGTTCGAGCTCGGCCTGCTTCAGGCGCATCGAGTCGCCCGGGGTCTTGGCCATCAGGTTCATCGACAGGCCTTCGTCAGGCTGCAGGCGGATCACCAGGCTGTTGGGCTGGAAGCTCGAGGTCGGCTGGTTGAAGATCGAATGCGGAATCTGCTTGAAGCGCACCACGATCTCGGCCAGGCGGTCGGCCATGCGCTTGCCGGTGCGCAGGTAGAAGGGCACGCCGGCCCAGCGCCAGGTGTCGATCTCGGCCTTCATGGCGACAAAAGTCTCGGTGCGCGACTGCTTGGGCGCTTCCGGCTCGTCGCGGTAGCCCGGCACGGCCTGGCCGTCGATGTGGCCGGCGCGGTACTGGCCGCGCACGATGTTCTGGGCCAGGGTGGTCGGGGTGAAGCGCTTGAGCGAGCGCAGCACCTGCAGCTTGGCGTCGCGCACGGCGTCCGGTGCAATCGAGGTCGGCGGCTCCATGGCCACGATGCACAGCAGCTGCAGCAGGTGGTTCTGCAGCATGTCGCGCAGCGCGCCCGAGGTGTCGTAGTAGCCCAGGCGGTTGCCGACGCCGATCTTCTCGGCAATGGTGATCTGCACGTCCGAAATCCATTCGCGGCGCCACAGCGGCTCGAACAGGATGTTCCCGAAGCGCAGGGCCAGCAGGTTCTGCACGGTTTCCTTGCCCAGGTAGTGGTCGATCCGGTAGATCTGCGATTCGGCGAACACCTTGCCCACGTCCAGGTTGATCTGCTTGGCCGAGGCCAGGTCGCGACCGAGCGGCTTTTCCAGCACCACGCGCGAATTCGGCGTGGCCAGGCTGGTGGCGGCCAGGTTGTCGCAGATGGTGGCGAACAGGTGGGGCGGGGTGGCCAGGTAGTAGACGCGGGTCAGCGACTCGTCCTTGCGCAGGGCGTCGACCAGCGGGCCGTAGGTGGACACGTCGGTGGCGTTCAGGGCCACGTAGGTGATGCGCTTGAGGAAGCGCGCCCACTTCTCCGCGTTCGGGGTTTCCTTGATGTGCGGTTTCGAGTTGTTTTCGACGAATTGCAGGAAGGCGTCCTGAGCCATGTCGTCGCGGCCGACGCAGATGATGCGGGCGCTGCTCGGGAGGTCATTGCAGACGTCGCGCGCGTACATCGCGGGGAGCAGCTTGCGCATCGCAAGGTCGCCGCTGCCGCCAAAGAAAACGAGATCGAAATCGGAAAGGGCCATGGTCGGAGTCTGTGCAAAAAGATGGGGGAGAGCTTAATGTAAATTTACTACACAAATATTGGATTTGCAAGAAAATTTACTACGAAACCGCTATGGGAGGATGGCGACTGATGGTGCCATAAGTGGGAGGGGAGGGGCGCTTCCGTATGCGCTCGGCGCAAGGCGCGCGGAGTACTGCCGAGAGTATCGTTAGCCCAAAGACCGTCATTCCCGCCACTGGCGGCAATGGCTCCCGGCGAAGGCCGGGATGACGGTCTTACGGTTAGTGGCGCAAGGATAGGTAAATGGTGTCGGCTGCTCAGCCGCGATACTCCGGCTCCTCGCGCCCTGCCACATCCACCCGCGTACACAGCACCTTCCCGCTCAGCGGATACTCCGCCAGCTCCTGCGCCGACCTCCCATGGCTGGCCGTGGTGATATACATGGTCCGCAAATCCGCCCCGCCGAACGCGATCGAGGTCGGGCAGCGCGCCGGCACGATGATCTCGCGCAGGATCTCGCCCGAGGGCGAAATGCGCAGCACGCGTCCGCCTTCGAACATGGCCACCCAGTAGGCGCCTTCGCTGTCGATCGTCGCCCCATCGGGACGCCCGCCGTAGCCCGGCGCGGATTTGTCGGTCGGGAAGCTGAGCAGGGTGCGCCCGTTGCTCTGGGTCCCGGTCGCCAGGTCGTAGTCGTAGCAATCGATGCGGTGGGTCGTGGTGTCGGCATGGAACATCGTGCGTCCGTCCAGGCTCCAGGCCAGGCCGTTCGAGTTGGTCATGCCGCCGGACCAGGCGCGGCGCAGCTGGCCGTGGTCGAGCACGTACATCTCGGCGGCCGGCTGGTCGCGCGGTTCGTACATGGTGCCGATCCAGAAGCGGCCCGCCGGGTCCACGCGGCCGTCGTTGAAACGCACCTTCGACACGTCGTAGGGCGCGTCCGCGATCGGCGTCTCCGACCCGTCGGTCGTGTTCAGGTGCAGCAGCCCGCGGCGCGTGGCCACGATGAGGTTGTTGTCGCCGTCGATCGCCAGCGCCGACGGTTCCGAGCCCATCTTCCAGGACGAATACTTGCCGCTCGCCGGGTGCACCCGGTTCACCGTCATGCCGTTGATGTCGACCCAGTACAGGGCCGATTCGACCTCGTGCCAGGTCGCCGATTCGCCCACGAGCATGGGCGCATCGTGGAGTACGTCAAATTTTTCCGTTGCCATGTTCTTTGTTCGGTAGGAGTTGGACGCTTAGACGGCGGCCTTGGCGCGTGCGATCAGGCCGTTGGTCGAGCCGTCGTGCTGGGCCGGCTGCGGCTCGCCCGCCAGTTCGGCCTCGATCTTCTTGGCCAGCACCTTGCCCAGTTCAACGCCCCACTGGTCGAAACTGTTGACATCCCAGATCACGCCCTGCACGAAGGTCTTGTGCTCGTAGAGCGCGATCAGCGCACCCAGGGTGGATGGGGTCAGGCGTTCCATCAGGATGGTGTTGCTCGGACGGTTGCCCGGGAAGGTCTTGTGCGCCACCAGGCGCTCGACTTCCTCGGCCGGCAGGCCCTGCTGCCGCAGGTCGGCGCGCACCTCGTCGGCTGTCTTGCCCTTCATAAAGGCTTCCGACTGGGCGAAACAGTTCGCCAGCAGGGCGGTGTGGTGGTGCTCCATCTCGTGGGCCGGACGCAGGGCGGCGATGAAGTCGATCGGGGTCAGGTCGGTGCCCTGGTGCAGCAGCTGGAAATAGGCGTGCTGGCCGTTGGTGCCGCATTCGCCCCAGATCGCCGGGCAGGTGGCGGTGTCGACCGGTTCGCCGTCGCGGGTGACGCGCTTGCCGTTGCTCTCCATGTCGAGCTGCTGCAGGTAGGCCGGGAAGCGGTTCAGGTCCTGGTGGTAGGGCGCGATGGTGACCGATGGGCAGCCCAGGAACTGGCGGTTCCAGAAGCCCACCAGCGCCAGGATCGCCGGCATGTTCTGTTCGAGCGGGGCGGTGCGGAAGTGCTGGTCCATCGCATGCGCGCCGGCCAGGAAGTCGCTGAAGTAGCCGAAGCCGACCGCCAGCGCCACCGGCAGGCCGATCGCCGACCACACCGAATAGCGGCCGCCGACCCAGTCCCAGAACGGGAACATGTTGGCCGGGTCGATACCGAAGGTCTTGATTGCTTCAGTGTTGGTCGACACCGCCACGAAGTGCTTCGCCAGCGCTTCTTCCGTGGCGTGGGCCAGGAACCAGCTGCGCGCGGTCTGCGCGTTCATCATGGTCTCGGCCGTGGTGAAGGTCTTGGAGGCGACGATGAACAGGGTGGTTTCCGGATCGACCTGGCCGAGGGCCGCATCCATGTCGTGGCCGTCGACGTTCGAGACGAAATGCATGCGCAGGCGCGGATGGGCGTAGTGGCGCAGGGCCAGCACGACCATCTTCGGGCCCAGGTCCGAGCCGCCGATGCCGATGTTCACGATGTCGGTGATCGGCTTGCCGGTGTGACCCTTCCATTCGCCGCTGCGCACGGCGTCGCTGAAGGTCTTGATGCGGTCGAGCACGGCGTGCACGTCGGCCGGGATGTCCTGGCCGTCGACCGTCAAGGCGGCGTCGCGCGGGGCGCGCAGGGCGGTGTGCAGGACCGCGCGGTTCTCGGTATTGTTGATGCGTTCGCCCGCGAACATCGCGTCGCGGCGGCCCTCGACACCGCGCTCTTTTGCCAGCTGGACCAGCAGTTCAAGCGTGCGCCCGTCGAGGCGATTTTTTGAATAGTCTAGGAACAGGTCCGCGGCCTCGACCGACAGGCGCTCGAAGCGCTGCGGGTCGGCGGCGAACAGCTCGCGCATCTGCCACAGTTCGGCATCTTCTGCATGTTGATCGAGGGCTTGGAAGCTGGCGGTGCTGGTCAGGGAAGGCTGGCGCATGGGATCGAGGTGCGTGGCACTATTGTCATGATAGATAGGCGAATAATACAGGGAAGCGCCCGTAAATTCACTACATAAAAGTTCGTGCGCGTTCTCTCGTCATCTCCGCGGTCAGGCAAACGAACTGATCAACTTACCCCGTCAAAAGAGGGAAAGGCGGGCGACAAGCGCATAGCACGATTCTGTAGTAAAATTTCAGATACAAAATTTTGGAAGGAACGAACATGGCGCTCCACCCTGTAGTTGAACAGGTTACCAATCGCATCATCCAGCGCAGCAAGTCCTCGCGCTCCGCCTACCTGGCCCACCTCGAAGCCGCGCGCGTGCAGGGCGTGCAGCGCGGCGCGCTGTCGTGCACCAACCTGGCGCACGGTTTCGCCGCTTTCCCCGCCAACGACAAGCTCAAGCTGCGCGAATACAAGCAGCCCTCGGTGGCGATCGTCTCGTCCTACAACGACATGCTGTCGGCGCACCAGCCCTTCGAATATTTCCCGAAAGTGATCAAGGAAGCCGTGCGCGAAGTCGGCGCCGTGGCCCAGTTCGCCAGCGGCGTGCCGGCCATGTGCGACGGCGTGACCCAGGGCCAGCCGGGCATGGAATTGTCGCTGTTCTCGCGCGACGCCATCGCCATGGCCACCGCCGTGGGCATGTCGCACAACATGTTCGACGCCGCCCTCTACCTGGGCATCTGCGACAAGATCGTGCCGGGCCTGCTCATCGGCGCGCTGCACTTCGGCCATATCCCGGGCATCTTCGTGCCGGGCGGGCCGATGACCACCGGCATCTCGAACAAGGAAAAGGCCGCCATCCGCCAGCGCTACGCCAAGGGCGAAGCCACGCGCGAGGAACTGCTCGAAGGGGAATCCGCGTCCTACCACGGCGCCGGCACCTGCACTTTCTACGGCACCGCCAACAGCAACCAGATGCTGATGGAGATGATGGGCCTGCACATGCCGGGCGCCGCCTTCATCACCCCAGGCACCCCGCTGCGCGACGCGCTCACGGCTGCCGCAGCCCAGCACGCGGTGGCGATCTCCCAGCAGGGCGGCAACTACATGCCGATCGGCCGCATCGTGGACGAGAAGAGCATCGTCAACGCCATCGTCGCGCTGCACGCGACCGGCGGCTCGACCAACCACACCCTGCACATCATCGCGATCGCGCGCGCAGCAGGCATCGTGGTTGACTGGAACGACTTCGACGAGCTGTCGAAAGTGGTGCCGTCGCTGACCAGGATCTATCCGAACGGCGAAGCCGACGTGAACCACTTCCAGGCCGCCGGCGGCCCGGGCTTCGTGATCCGCGAACTGCTGGACGCCGGCCTGGCGCACGAGGACGTCAACACCATCCTCGGCCACGGCCTGCGCGCCCACTGCAAGGAACCTTTCCTGGGCGAGGACGGCAAGGCCGTCTGGCGCGACTTGCCGCAGAACAGCGGCGACGAAGCCGTGCTGCGTCCGGCATCGAACCCGTTCAGCAACAACGGCGGCATGGTGCTGGTGCAGGGCAACCTGGGCCGCGCGGTGATGAAGATCTCGGCGGTCAAGGCCGAGTACCACGTGGTCGAGGCCCCGGCCCTGACCTTCGACTCGCAGGACGACTTCATGCACGCCTACCAGGCGGGCAAGCTGAACCGCGACTTCGTGGCCGTGATCCGCTTCCAGGGCCCGCGCGCCAACGGCATGCCGGAACTGCACGCGCTGACCCCGGCGCTGGCGAACCTGCAGGACGCCGGCTTCCACGTGGCGATGGTGACCGACGGCCGCATGTCGGGCGCCTCCGGCAAGGTGCCGGCGGCGATCCACGTCTCGCCCGAGATCCTGGCCGGCGGCCCGCTCGGCCTGGTGCGCGACGGCGACATGATCCGCGTCGACGCCACCAGCGGCACGCTCGACGCCCTGGTGCCGAGCGATGTCTGGGCCGCGCGCAAGATGGCGCACGCCGACCTGTCGAAGAGCCACATCGGCATGGGCCGCGAACTGTTCGCGGTGTTCCGCAACGCCATCAGCGCGGCGGAAGAGGGCGCGGCCACCTTCCCGCTGCCGTCGCCGATTCCCACCACCGTACCCCTGCATGAAGGCGTCGACGCCGGCGAGATCATGCCGGGTTCCGACGAAGACTTTCTCTTTAGGACGCAGAAATGACCTTACTTGACATCATGCGCTCGGCGAGCGTCATCCCGGTGATCGCCATCGACGATCCAGAGCACGCCGTGCCCCTGGCCAAGGCGCTGGTCGCCGGCGGTATCCGCGTGCTGGAAGTGACCTTGCGCACCCAGCACGGCCTGAAGGCGATCCGCGACATGAGCGCGGTCGAAGGCGCCATCGTCGGCGTCGGCACCCTGACCCAGCCGGAAGAATTCGCCGCCGCGCGCGACGCCGGCGCCGTGTTCGGCGTGTCGCCGGGCCTGACCCCGGCCTTGATCGAAGCGGCCAGGACCAGCGGCCTGCCGCTGCTGCCGGGTGTGATGACCCCGTCCGAAGTGATGGCCGCGCGCGAAGCGGGCTTCCGCCAGCTCAAGCTGTTTCCGGCGGTGCCGGCGGGCGGCGTGGGCATGCTGAACGCGATCGGCGGTCCGCTGCCGGACATCACCTTCTGCCCGACCGGCGGCATCTCGATCGAGACCGCGCCGAAGTTCCTGGCCTGTAAGAACGTGGCCTGCGTGGGCGGTTCCTGGCTGACGCCGAAAGACCTGATGAACGCCGGCCAGTGGGACCAGATCACCGAACTGGCCAAGGCGGCCGCGGCGCTGCGTCCGCAGCAGTAAGCGCCTCCGCATGCCGACGCTCGCGCGCCCGCTGAGCGCGGGTGAGATCGGGATGGCGTCGCTGCTGTTCCGCGACGCCATCGATTACCGCCGGGTGCGCGTGCACAACCGGCGGTATTTGCCGTTCCAGCCCAGGAACTGCTGCATGACACCGAACGGCAGCCTGTACTTCCACCACTCCTGCTTTCTTCCCGATTACACGCGCGGCGATCCCGGCGCGATCCACTGGTTCATGCACGAGATGGTGCTGTTATGCTAGTTTGCACACCAAATCGAACCCGTCCTTTGACTTCTGGTGAAAAGGCAATGGCAGCGTTGGTGTTTGGCGGGTCAATCGACTACGAGCGCGTACGTATTCACGCCCGTCGCTACATACCCTTACAGCCGAAGAACTGCTGCATGACGCCTAACGGCAGTATGTACTTTCACCGTTCCTGCTTCCTCCCCGACTACACGCGTGCTGATCCGCCTGTCATGCATTGGTTCATTCATGAAATGGCGCATGTTTGGCAACATCAGCTTGGATATGGGGTGCGCTTTCGGGGTGCTGTGCGTATTGGGCTGTCATACGATTACGAGCTAGCACCGGGTAAGACACTGGCGGACTACAACATGGAAGCGCAAGGCGATTTGCTGGCAGATTACTTCGCACTCAAACACTTGCACATGCCGGTAGCCATGCGCCAGCAACGCTATGCAGGCAGTCTGCCGCTGTACGAAGAAGTATTGGCCGATTTCCTTGCCGATCCCGCCAGCGTGGCGAATCTCCCCCGCGATTGGGGCCGGAGCCTGCTGCACATGAAGCGGTTAGCGAAGGGCAGGGTCCAGTCCGAATAGGCGTTATCATTCTTGGAATCACGTTCACATTCCACAGAATCAGTATGCAAAAATACAATAGTACGTTGTCGATACCGAAGATGGACTGCCCTTCGGAAGAACGACTTATCCGCATGGCGCTTGATGGTAGGGGCGAAGTGGAGTCCCTTTCCTTCGACTTGCAGAATCGTGAACTTCGCGTGGTGCATGGGGGCGACGTTGCACCGCTGGTTAGCCTGCTGGAACCGTTGGGGCTGGGCACGAAAGTAAAGCAGTCCGAACCCTTAGCCGCTACTGCGCAGGGCTTCCGAACCGTGTTCGCTGTCCCGAAGATGGATTGCCCATCTGAAGAACGAATGATCCGCATGGCGTTGGCAGATGTGGAAGGCGTTCAGGCGTTGTCGTTCGACTTGCCTAGGCGTGAGCTAGCTGTAGTTCACCGTGCCAGTGTCGAGCCTATCCTTTCCCGTCTTGTACCGCTGGGGCTGGGTGCTACCGTAGCTGAATCATCCCCAGTAGCTGTAGAAGCTAATGCCAGTGTCGGTGGTGGCGTCGATGATGCGGCAGAAGCGAAGACCCTACGCTTGCTGCTGGCGATTAACGCTGTCATGTTCGTGTTTGAACTGGCGTTGGGCCTGTGGGCGAAGTCGGCAGGATTGGTAGCTGACTCGCTGGATATGTTCGCTGACGCTGCGGTGTACGGGCTTGCCCTGTACGCTGTCGGCAAGGCTGTAGCGATGAAAAAGCGTGCTGCGCACGTGGCTGGCTGGCTTCAGCTTGTGTTGGCCCTTGGGGCGTTGGCTGAAGTTGTTCGCCGGTTCATCGTCGGCAGCGAGCCTGAATCCGGGATGATGATGGGGGTAGCGTTAGTGGCGCTGGTTGCCAATGTCGCGTGCCTTGTACTGATTTCGGGTAAGCGTGAAAGTGGCGTGCACATGAAGGCCAGCTACATCTTCTCGGCCAACGATGTCATTGCGAACATCGGCGTTATCGCCGCTGGTGCGTTGGTAGCGTGGACTGGCTCGCCATACCCAGACCTTGTTATTGGTACGGTGATTGGCGTTGTAGTGCTGAACGGGGCACGCCGGATTTTGAGGCTGGGCTGATCCGTTGCACTGTGCTGATGTTGTAGAAATGATAAGGCCTTTTCGGGTGGCTGATTTTTGCAAAAAATTAAAATCCGGATAAGCCTTTTCCTAAAGCACCCCCCCTCTGTTTCCAGAAATATATGACGGGGCCAGTTCGGAAAGTCCACGCGAGCGAGTGCCCGAGTGAACACCGTATTTTCTTTGAATGAAGGGGGCCTGTTCTGGTAGCCAAATATGGATTGGCCTAGGAAGGCTCAGCAAGACCCACGGAGGGGGGGCTAGGAGGGGCTATCGTGAAGCGGGTAAGGGGTAAGTGACCCCAGCAGGGAAGACGGCTGTAATCGCTTCCTATGGGCTGCTGGGTTTACGCTGCTGCTTTCTCTGTGACGATGCCCAGCACCGTTGCACGGCTTACGCCATAGTCACGGGCAAGGCTGCTGACCGATGCACCGCTAGCGTACGCTGCCTTCATGGCTTCCCGCTGTTCTGGGGTCGTCTTCGGAGTGCGGCCCAGTGTCTTACCCTCTGCCTTAGCACGCTCTAACCCGGCGTGTGTACGCTCCACCAGCAAGTCTCTTTCCATTTCGGCCACAGCGGCTAGCATGGTCATCATCATCTTGCCTGCTGGGCTGGTCAGGTCGAGTTTGCCGAGTTGAAGCACGATGACTTCAATCTTGCGTTCTTTCAGCAGCTTGACGGTTGCGCCTACGTCCTGCGCATCGCGGCCAAGCCTGTCGATCTTAGACACTACCAGCTTTTCACCGTCCCGCATTTGGCCGAGCATCTTAGCGAACTGCGGACGCTGCATTGCCGACACTTTGCCCGACACTCCTTCGTCAGCGTACCAGTAATCGACAGCGTAGCCCTGTCCTTCAATTTCAAGCCGTTGGTTCTCGGTGGTCTGGTCTGATCGGCTGACCCTTCCGTATCCGAACGTTGCCATGTTGTCTTTCCTTCCCTGTTATCAATGGGTGTTAGAATATGCTGATCTGTTAGAAAGTGCAAGCCCTAATTTTCTAACAGGGTCTATTGTTGAGTTAGTGGGGTGTTGGAAATCGGTCGATTGTTGGCACTGCCAACTTTGCAACTCTGCTGGATTGCCTGCCCTTCGCTAGCTGGGCATCTGCTTCGGTATAGCTGACCATCGGCGGGGCAGGGTGCGCTTCTACGTACCCGGCAAACTGAAAGGTATGCTCTAGGTCGTGTTTGATCGCTAGCACGCTCTTGTGAATGCCCTTGCTGCCCAAGTAGGCTTGAATCTCGACCGGGTTGTAGCCACGGTCTACGCACGTTTCGTAGTGCGCCCCAAGGTAGGCGAATGCCGATGGGATTAGGTTCGTTACGTTCATATCGTTTCCTTCGTTCGTTGTCGTGTTTGGTTCCGGCGCTTCCACGGCCTGCGCTTCGCTTACCTGTTCGGCTGGCTGGGCTTCTGCCTTCGGTGCCCGGTCGCGGGTGCTGTAGTAGATGCGTTTCATGCTGTCGTCTTTCTGATCCTTCTTGAAAAGGTAAGAAATGCGAATCAGGGCGTCTTCCAGCTTCGGGCCGCTCTTGCTGACGTAGGCGTACAGCGGCATCTTCCCCAGCTTGTTCCCGCCTACGCGGTGCATATCGTTCTGGGGTTCGGCAATGTGTACCTTGACGCCGAAGCGCCTTAGCATCGTCTTCAATGGGCCGTCTTCGGCTGGGTTAAGCCAGTGGTCTACCTTGCCGTACTCGGCTTCCACCAGCACCATGAAGTGAAAGTGCAACCCCTTGTCTTCGCTGACTTCCCAGCAGCCTTTCCCGGTGCATGGAATGTTGTTATCGCGTAGCAGTCGGGCGATACCGTCAGCAGCCTTGTTGTAGGCTTTCGGGTCGGTGGAGCCTTTCAGGATGAAGTGATAAAGCCTTGTCTTTTTATATTTACATTCAAGGATCATCTTCTTCGCTGCCCTGTAACGTGCTGGGCTGTGCATCCCACCCCTTGCTAGGGTGACGCTGGTTTCTACTTTCTTGGTCATGCTGGTTCCTTTGCTGTTCGTTACTGCCCAGCAGGTCTACCAGCGGGGTATAACTTGGTTATCTACTTTAGTTACTTACATAAAGCACGGCCGATCTGGGCAAGATCGGTACGTATAAGCCCTTTAAAATCAAGGACTTACATAGGAAGTTAACTTTCTATTGATTTACCGTCAAAGACGGTGCTATCATAGCGAAAAGAAGCGTGTCCGCAGAAACCATAATTGATCGAGTTCGACTGTTCGTTCAGCTTGCAATTGTTCAGTTGTGGAGTTGACGCTACGGACACGCTAAACGCATTAAAACGCGCTAGACGCGATTTGATGAGCTTGGGTACGCCTACCCCTTACCTTTGCTCTACGGACGCTTCTAGGGGCCTTAAAAGCCTTCCTATGGGCTTTTACTTCTTGTTGCTGGGCTGCCTCCCATACTTCGCCATTAGTTCGGCCAGCTTTGCTGAGCTTACCCGGCTGCTTTGCTTGCCAACGATCTTTTCCGGCTTCTTGCTGGTGCTGGCAATCGGAAGTGCGTACGTTACCTTTAGCGCCTTCATTGTGCGGCTTTCCGTAGAGCGGCTAGGGCTGCTTCAGCGGCTGCGATTGCGGCTGCTGCTTCGGCCTTCTTGGCTGCGGCTGCTTGGTCTTCTAGCAACTGCTTGGCTGCTGCTGCAACGCGCTTGTCGAACTCCCGCTGTTCTTCGGCCTGCGCCTGCTGGATGGTCTCGGTTGCGCCTTTAATGGCGTGTTCCTCGGGCGTTCCAAGAATCATGTGCAGGAAGGCTAGCCCGGTGCTGGGGAAGACTTCGGCGTGGCGGTCGGGATTGTAAATATAGCCGTTGCGGGCTAGCACAACCGACTGTTGGAAGACGGTCGAGGCTAGGCCGGAAAGGGTAACTTCACGCGGTAGCTGTCCAAGAACAAGCACGGTTGGTGCTGGGCTAACTGGCTCGATGTCGGTTGTAATGGTTGCTGCTGGTGCTGCTTTTACTGCTTTCGTAGTCATGTTGACTCCTTTATATCAAATGTTGTTATTGCGAATGAACGAAGCCAAATTTTGGCGTGTCCAGACTCGCCCAGCCGGGGTAGTCAGGTTCTTCGCGTTTAGCTTTGCTGCAACTTCACGAAGCGTGATAGTGCGGCGGTGAAGCTTGATCGTCGTTGTGACAGCTTCGTAGTATTCGGGCAGGCGCAGCTTGGCCGCAAAGCCCGGTGGAGCTTTGTAAGCGTCCATGGTCGTACCTCCTGTTAGGGAAAGCGTGTTTATCGGATGGGATTGCCGTCACCAAGAATGCAGACTGCGGAAAAGACGGTGCCTGCGGCGGTGAACGGGTAAAGTATAGCACAGATGTGTCCGCCTGTCAAGACCTGTTGCCATGAGGGCAATAGTCATGCAGATCGGCTGCGGAATTATGACATCCCAGGACATATAAAGACACACTATCTTCGTAGTGCGGGTCGGGCGGGAATGGCCGCAATTTCCACGTATTTATTTAAAAGGGAACGCGGCCATTTTCTAAACTAGAACGGCTATTGGCTGTTGATGCCAGTGGTTATCACAGTCAGTACCCATCCCTTACATCGTGGCCTTCGCTTTCAAACTCGGCGTCTGGTTCCTCGTATGCGTTGCGGTCCACAACAAAATAAGGTGTGAATGTTCCTTCTTGTCTTTGAATTACACCGCTTAACTCGGAATTTCCGGGCTGGTAATAATAGCCCGTTCCATGGTCTACAATTTCAAACACTGGCTCACCGTCTTTGAACACGCGATACCGATTTTCAGCCGTGTCAATATCGACCTGTACCGTTAGCCGTTTAAGAATACTATTAGCCCTTGACCGTCCGGGGAATGAATGTAAGTCGAGCTTGGCAAAGAATTCTTCCTTGTCAATAATCTGGTCTGCTGCAAGGTCAGACGTTAATGTTTGTTCCTGCTTCACCAGAGCCTCTATAACGGCTTCCGTTTCGATAACTAGGTCCAGCACTGTCAAAGATCGTTTGGCGGCGTAATCACGCTTAAAATCGGCCAGCTTCGCACGCTCTGCGACTAGCTGCCCGGTAACTACTTCCAACTTGGTGTTAATTGCGTTGGCGCTGCTTTTCACCAAAGCTAGAACATTTAGTTTTGCTAATATCTGCTTGAACACTTGTTCGGTTCTAGCTACCGCAATACTTCCGGCTGTACATTTACCCTTTTTAGCGTTATAGCATCGCATCCATCGTGCGGGGCTTTCGCCTTCCTTCGGCTTCCTGCCGTTGCCGTAAGAGTGCAGGGGGCTTCCACATAGAGCACAGCGGGCGATTCCCTGCCATATCTGGTAGTCTGGTGTCTGCTTGCGGGCCTTGGCTGCGTCCCGGCTTGTTACAGCGGCTCTAGCTCGCTCGAAGGTATCCCGGTCAATGATCGCGGGATAATAGTTCGGGTTCGGTTCCCCGCGTGGCACTCGTTTGCCGTTTTCGTCTTTTGTGTGCGGCTGGTAGATTCCTAGTACAGCTTTGTTGTTTAATATCTGATTAATGGTGCTGGCTCCCCAGCCTTCTTTCGTCTTGAATGCTGGAATACCTTCTTCATTAAGGATGCGGGCAATCATGTTACGCCCATAACCGTCAAGCGTGAGTTGGAATATCCGCTTAACTATGTGTTGCAAGTCATTGCGGATAAAGCCGGTTGGTTTCTTGTCGGTGCCGTTGGTGTATTCAAGGTCTAGCCATGCGGGCTTAGTCTTGCCAAGTGGGACGCCTTCAAGTGCCTGTTCCTGTTTCTGCTGCCAGCGAGCCGATACACGCTCTGCTTTCCATTTCGATTCCCGGTGACTCCTGCTCATTTCAAGGATAGATTGAAACAAGTCCATTTCGTCATAATTACGCGAATAGGTCTTGTTACTGTGCAGGGTGTGGATATTAACGC
The DNA here is from genome assembly GCF_018119405.1 of Massilia sp. ST3. Taxonomy (GTDB): domain Bacteria; phylum Pseudomonadota; class Gammaproteobacteria; order Burkholderiales; family Burkholderiaceae_D; genus Telluria. The sequence continues at coordinate 54,268 of NZ_JAGPWC010000005.1, forward strand.
CGGCATTTAATATATCCATAAACCGGGGTAACGATGTGCGCACATGCTCCCGGCTGAGTCGGTCCAGCGATTCGATAATAAGAGTTGAGCCGGGCGGAATGCTTCCGTCCTTTACGTTGGACAGGAAGCGGGATAATTCGGTGTCGTCATCGCGTAGCTTGCCGGAATAGCCAGATATGCCCTTATCGAAGTACATATAGTCGGCGTCTGACACTAGCTCAAGGTCGTTTGCCTTGCAGTAAGCGAGGGTATCCCGTAGCTGGCGTTCGTAGCTGTCGCCCTTGGCCTGCTGGGGGTCAGAATAACGGATGTATGAGTAAGCTTTGTTCATGGTGTGCAGACTATCATACCTTGGTGCACGTGTGGCAGCACCAGCTGGGCTATCCGGTGCGGCTGCGCGGGGCGTTCCGGATCGGGCTGTCCTATGACTACACCCTGCACGAAGGCGCGAGCCTGGCCGACTACAACATGGAGGCGCAAGGGGACTTACTGGCGGATTACTTTGTGCTCAGGCACCTGGACAAGCCGGCAGCGATGCGGCAGCAGCGTTATCGCGGCAGCCTGGCGCTGTACGAAGAGGTGCTGGCGCTGTTCGTGGCCGATCCGTCGAGCCGGGAAAACCTGCATCCTGGCGCCGCACGCTGGCTTGCCCTGCGCTTGGATGACTTGTCGAAGCGGCTTGTTCGCCCCAGCCGGCGATAGTCGGCGCCTTACTGCGGGCGTCCGGATTTCCTGACGACCGAAGCGTTCGGGGCGCTGCATGCGCGGGTGCACTGGCGGAACCTGGTGTCGCAGGTATCGAAGCGTTCCTGCTTTCGCTTCTGGAAGTCGGACCTTTCGGCGGTACGCGTGATTTCCGAAACCACCTGGCCGCGCGCCGCGTTACGCGCGTAGGGATTCTTGTCTTCGATTTCGAGGAGGGGCGAGGTATCGTGTGCCGTCGCCTCCAGCGCGCTTGCCTTGCATTCCTGTTTCTGGGACGCGCACAGCGAGGTGCACAGGCTCGGCTCTTCGGCCCGGCATGGCCCTGTGGCGCCGAGGCCCATCAGCGTGCATAAGAGGACGAGATGATGCAGCTTGGATTTCTTCATTGGTATCGACAATTGCTCGGAAGTGTCGAGTTTGATGCGTCGCCGCCGTCCTGGCAATGCGCTGGGCATGATCTTGCAGGTGTCTGCGGCAATGATGCGTTCCGCGATGGAGGCAAGCCTTCGCGCGTAGCGCCAGGCTTGCCTGTTGCGGAAGATGCCCGTGGAGCGTGGACCGGCGCCGTCGCCGATGCGGTCCACGCCGACGCGGGCCGGCCGGGGGATCAGCCGCGGCGGCGGCGCAGGGCGCCGAGGCCGGCCAGGCCCAGGCCCAGCAGTGCGATGCTGCCCGGCTCCGGCACCTGGTTCGTCTGGACGTTCTCGAAGGTATAGCTGGAAGCCGTGTACATCCCTTGGAAGCCGAAGCGGATACTGTCCGGGCCGGTCGAGGTAATGCTGGTCAGCGGGTTGCTGAAATACGGATGGACCGTGAGATCCGCCAGCGCCATGGTCGACACCGGTGCGCCCATGAAGCTGAGGTCGAACAGGAAGCGGTCCGGGAAGCTGCTGATATTGCCGAAGGTGCCGGAGTCCGTCTTGAGGATCACGCCGGTGTCGAACACGTCGACGCTCAGCGTCCATACCTGTCCAAAGACGTCGGTGGATTGGCCGGTGAATTCGACACCGCTGCCGACAGTCTGCGGACCTGCGAAGACGAGGTCGGCGCTGGCGTTGCCGGCGGTGAAGTTAAGCGACACCTGTTTGCCGATGTAGCCGGCGCTGGCGCTGGTCGAGATCAAGGCGGCGCTGATGCCGGCAATGGCGGTGAGGATGGTACGAGCAGCAAATTTCATGGAGTGTCTTTCAGGAGAAATAATTGTTTCCCCTTATAAAGCAAATATGATGCCATCTGGAAATTTGACAACAAAAACAATAACTTGTGCCTCTGCATGATCGGAGTATGTACATGAGTGTAAAGTTATTCGACATCAACTTGTGTTGCACAAGCGAAATATAGTCGCCGATGGTCGCGGGGCTCCTTCACCGGTTTTGTATGGGACGCGATGCGAATACTTTAAAATGGCGGATTCTTTTTCTTCTACCAACAGAGCATCATGACTCAAGACGAACTCAAGCAGGCAGTGGCACGCGCCGCCATCGATTACGTGGTCGACGGCGAAATCATCGGCGTCGGCACTGGCTCGACCGCCAACTTCTTCATCGACGAACTGGCCAAGATCAAGGACCGCATCAAGGGCACCGTGGCTTCGTCGGAAGGCACGGCGGCGCGCCTGCGCGGCCATGGCATTCCCGTGTTCGACATGAACGAAGTCGAGTCCATCGCCGTCTACATCGACGGCGCGGACGAGATCGACGCGGCCGGCGCGATGATCAAGGGCGGCGGCGCGGCCCTGACCCGCGAGAAGATCGTGGCCTCGATCTCGCAGAAATTCGTCTGCATCGCCGACGGCTCGAAGCTGGTGGAGACCATGGGCAAGTTCCCGCTGCCGGTCGAAGTCATCCCGATGGCGCGCGCGGCCGTGATGCGCAAGCTGGCAGCCCTGGGCGGCCAGCCGCGCCTGCGTACCAAGGCGGGCGGCGATGAAGCCTTCATCACCGACAACGGCGGCGAGATCATCGACGTGGCCGGCCTGTCGATCACCGACCCGGTGGCGCTGGAAACCCGGATCAACCAGATCGTCGGCGTGATCGCCGTCGGCCTGTTCGCGCAGCGCGGCGCCGATGTCTGCCTGCTGGGCATGGCGGAAGGCGTCAAGACCCTGTCGTTTTAAGTTCTGCGAGGCCTTTCCATGAAACCCGCGCTGCTGCTGGTGGCCGTCCTGCTGGGCGGTTGTTCCATGTTCAAGAGCAAGGTGGAGACGCCGGCGCCGGCGGCCGCCGCGAAGCCGGCGGCGCCGCAACTGGTCGATGCGAACGGCGCGCCGATCGAGCGGGTGCCGTTCCGCACCGGCGTTTCTTCCGCCACGGTCGAGAAGCTGGCGCGCGAGCAGGCTTGTACGAGCGGGCAGGGCGCGGGGCTGGTGACGGAGGCGGGGCCGATCGAGGTGTATCGGATGCGCTGCGAGGATGGGAAGGTGTTCATGGCGCGGTGTGAGTTACGCCAGTGCAGGAAGATGTGAGTGGTTGGCTGAGTCGACTGCACATTTCTAGGCCGAAGTCGCTCACCATAAGATCCCATCGACCTTTATAAACGTCATCCCGGCCTTCGCCGGGATGACGGTCTTGCGGCTAACGGTTTCTAATACTTACGCCGTCGGCGGCACGTAACCAACCGCCTGATCCGCGCCTTCACCAAAGAAATGCCGCTCCATCTGCGTCGCCAGGTACTTGCGCGCGCGGTCGTCCGCCAGGTTCAGGCGGTTCTCGTTGATCAGCATGGTCTGGTGCTTCAGCCATGCCTGCCAGGCTTCCTTCGACACGGACTGGTAGATCTTCTTGCCCATTTCGCCAGGAACCGGCGGGAAATCCAGCCCTTCGGCTTCCTTGTTCAGTTTGATGCAGTGGACGGTGCGGGCCATCGTGTACTCCTGTATTCGAAGATGTGATTCAGAGACGGTGTAAAACCACCATTATAAAGACTTGATCAGGACCTGTGACCGGCGCTGCCAGTTATACATGTGCTGGCGGTCCTTCGGCAGGTCGTCCACGGTGGCCGGCACGAAGCCGCGCTTCTTGAACCAGTGCGAGGTGCGGGTGGTCAGCACGAACAGCTTGTTCAGGCCGGCCGAACGGGCGCGGTTTTCCATGTGCTTGAGGATGCGCTCGCCGTCGCCCTGGGTCTGGGCGTCCGGGCTCACCGTCAGGCAGGCCATCTCGGCCATTTTCGATTCCGGGAACGGATACAGGGCCGCGCAGCCGAAGATCACGCCGTCGTGCTCGATCACCGAGAACTGGTCGATCTCGCGCTCGATCAGCTCGCGGCCGCGGTAAACCAGGGTGCCGTCGGCTTCCAGAGGCTCGATCAGCTTGATAATTCCGCCGACGTCCTCAATTGTGGCCTGGCGCAGGCTTTCCAGGTTCTCGTGGCTGACCATGGTGCCGACGCCATCGTGGGTGAAGACCTCGAGCAGGGCCGAGCCGTCGACGTTGAAGGGCACGATGTGGGCGCGGTCGACACCGCTGTTGCAGGCCTTGATCGCGTGCTGCAGGTAGAAGGCCGCGTCGGGCGGCAGGAAGCCCGCCTGCAGCACCGCTTCGGCCTGGTGCGAGGACAGTTCGCGCAGCTCGGCGTCGCCGGCGTCCTTCATCATCGGCGTTTCGGTGATGTAGATCAGCTTGTCGGCGTGCAGGGCGATCGCGGCCGCGGCGGCCACGTCTTCCATCGTCAGGTTGAAGATTTCGCCGGTGGGCGAGAAGCCCAGCGGCGACAGCAGCACCAGGCTGTCCTCGGTCTGCAGGATCGGGTGGATCTTCTCGGCGTGGATCTTGCGGGTCACGCCGGTCAGCTCGAAATCGGTGCCGTCGATTACGCCGAGCGGGCGGGCGACCACGAAGTTGCCCGAGACGATACTGATCTGGGCGTGCGACATCGGCGTGTTCGGCAAGCCCTGGCTGAAGGCGGCTTCGATATCGAGGCGCAATTCGCCAGCGGCTTCCTTCGCGCATTCGAGCGCGGCGCTGTCGGTAATCCGGATACCGTTGTGGAAACGGCCTTCGACATTGCGCAGCGCAAGCTGTTCCGCGACCTGGGGCCGCGAGCCGTGCACCAGCACGATGCGGATGCCGAGTCCGACCAGCAGCGACAAATCCTGCGCCAGCACCGGCAGGGCGCCGGAGGCGACCAGTTCACCGGGGAAGGCGACCACGAAGGTCTTGCCGCCAAAGGCATGAATATACGGCGCGACAGAGCGCAGCCACTGGACGAATTGGGTAGGGTTTTCCATTTGCCGCATTATAATTCGCTGCGCGATGTGCGCACCAAATACCTTGTAAAAATCAATGTCTGAACAGAGTAACAAGCCTTCGCCGCAGCCGGCGCGCGCCGCGTCCCCGAACCAAGCATCCGAGCAGCGCCCGCGCCGCGTGGAGGGCGAGCCGCGCGCGCCGATGACGCAGACCCGTGACGGCGAGCTGCAGACCAAGAAAGAGCGCGGCGCCGAGCGCAGGAACGATAACCGTCCGCCACGCGAGGGCCAGCGCGAGCAGCCGCGCCGCGAAGGCGACAAGCCGCGCGCCGAGCGTCCGCCGCGTCCTCCCCGCGACGAGGCACCGGTCGCGCGCAACCCGCTGCCGCCGATTACCTTCCCCGAAGACCTGCCGGTCTCCGGCCGCCGGGCCGAGATCGCGAAGGCGGTGAGCGAGAACCAGGTGGTGATCGTCTCGGGCGAGACCGGCTCGGGCAAAACCACCCAGTTGCCCAAGATCTGCCTGGCCCTGGGCCGCGGCGAGAAGGGCCTGATCGGCCATACCCAGCCGCGCCGGATCGCGGCTTCGTCCACCGCCAAGCGCATCGCCCAGGAACTCGGTTCGCCGCTGGGCGAGCACGTGGGCTACAAGGTCCGCTTCAACGACACCCTGCACAAGGGCGCCTCGGTCAAGCTGATGACCGACGGTATCCTGTTGGCCGAAACCCAGACTGACCCGCTGCTCAAGGCCTACGACACGATCATCATCGACGAGGCGCACGAGCGCAGCCTGAACATCGACTTCCTGCTCGGCTACCTGAAGCAGCTGCTGCCGCGCCGTCCGGACCTCAAGATCATCATCACTTCGGCGACCATCGACGCCGACCGCTTTGCGCGCCACTTCGGCACGCCGGAGAAACCCGCGCCCGTGATCGAGGTCTCGGGCCGCCTGTACAAGGTCGAAGTGCGCTACCGCCCGGTGGACCGCGAGCCGGCCGGCGTGACCGCCAAGCCGGGCGAGCCGCCGCCGAAGGCGCAGGCCGCGCGCGACAAGCGCGATTTGATGGACGCGGTGGTCGACGGCGTCGATGAACTGTGCCGCATCGGTTCGGGCGACGTGCTGGTCTTCCTGCCGGGCGAGCGCGAGATCCGCGACTGCGCCGAGGCCCTGCGCAAGCACCATCCGCCGCACGTCGAGATCCTGCCGCTGTTCGCCCGCCTGTCGGTGGAAGAACAGGACCGGGTGTTCCGCACCACGAACGCGCGCCGCATCGTGCTGGCCACCAACGTGGCCGAGACCTCGCTGACCGTGCCGGGCATCCGCTACGTGGTCGATACCGGCCTGGCGCGCGTGAAGCGCTACAGCTTCCGCAACAAGGTCGAGCAGCTGCAGATCGAGCCGGTCGCGCAATCGGCGGCCAACCAGCGCGCCGGCCGTTGCGGCCGCGTGGCCGACGGCGTCTGCATCCGCCTGTACGAGGAAGACGATTACAACAAGCGTCCCAAGTTCAGCGATCCGGAGATCCTGCGGTCCTCGCTGGCCTCGGTCATCCTGCGCATGAAGTCGCTGCGCCTGACCGACGTCGAGACCTTCCCCTTCATCGAGGCGCCGCAGGGTCGCGCGATCGCCGACGGCTACCAGCTGCTGCAGGAAATCGGCGCGGTCGACGACACCAACGAACTGACGCCGCTGGGCCGCAAGCTGGCCAAGCTGCCGCTCGACCCGCGCGTGGGCCGCATGATCCTGGCCGCGCTGGACAATCATTGCCTGAGCGAGATGCTGATCGTCGCCTCGGCGCTGTCGACGCAAGACCCGCGCGACCGCCCGATCGAATACCAGCAGCAGGCCGACGAGAAGCACAAGAAGTTCGCCGACGAGAAGTCCGAGTTCCTCAGCTACCTCAAGATCTGGAAGTGGTTCGAGGAAGCGATCGAGCACAAGAAGTCCAACCGCCAGCTGCAGGACAACTGCCGCGCCAACTTCCTGTCGCAGCTGCGCCTGCGCGAGTGGCGCGACGTGCATTCGCAGCTGCTCACCATCGTGCGCGAGCAGGGCTGGCGCCTGAACGAATCCCCGGCCACCTACGAGCAGCTGCACCTGGCGCTGCTCACCGGCCTGCTGGGCAACATCGGCTTCAAGGCCGAGGACGAGCAGGGCGGCGTCTACCTGGGCGCGCGCGGCATCAAGTTCCACATATGGCCCGGTTCGACCTTGGGCAAGAAGGCGGGACGCTGGATCATGGCGGCCGAACTGGTCGAGACCACGCGCCTGTACGCGCGCACCATCGCCCAGATCCAGCCGGAGTGGATCGAGAAGATCGGCGGCCACCTGCTGAAGAAATCTTGGGGCGAGCCGCGCTGGGAAAAGCGCCAGGCGCAAGTGACGGCGCTGGAGCGCGCGACCCTGTACGGCATCGTCGTCTACAGCAACCGCCGCATCAACTACAGCCAGCACAACCCGCTGGAGGCGCGCGAGATCTTCATTCGCGACGCCCTGGTCGCCGGCGACTACGAGACGCGCCTGCCGTTCTACGCCCACAACCACAAGCTGGTGAAGGAGATCGAGAACCTCGAGCACAAGTCGCGCCGCCAGGACGTGCTGGTGGACGACCAGCTGATCCACGCCTTCTACGACAAGGAAATCCCGACCACGGTCGTGAACGGCGCGGGCTTCGAGAAGTGGTACAAGGACGCGTCCCACGACAATCCCAAGCTGCTGTATTTGAACCGCGAAGAGCTGATGCGCCACGAGGCGGCCGGCGTCACCACCGAGCTGTTCCCGAAGACCATGAGCGTCACCGGGATCGAGATGGGGCTGAGCTACCACTTCGAGCCGGGCAGCGTGCGCGACGGCGTGACCCTGGCGGTGCCGCTGTTCGCGCTGAACCAGATTCCGCAGGAGCGCGCCGCCTGGCTGGTGCCGGGCATGCTCAAGGAAAAAGTGCACTTGCTGCTGAAATCCCTGCCGCAGAAGCTGCGCCGCCATTGCGTGCCGCTGCCGGAATATGCGGCCAGGTTCGTCGACCGCATCGACGCGGCGGGCAGCTTCGGCCGGGGCGACCTGATCGACGTCCTGATTGCCGACATCCACGCCCAGACCGGGGTGCGGGTGCTGACCACGGACTTCAAGCTCGAGACCCTGCCGGCCCACCTGTTCATGAACTTCAAGGTGATCGACGAGCACGGCCGCCAGCTGGACGTGGGCCGCAACCTGGCGACCCTGCAGGCGGAGCTGGGCGGCCAGGCGCGCCAGAGCTTCCAGAAGCTGGCGGAAGCCAAGCCGGCCGCGCCGGCGGCGCCCGTGCGTGCGCAGCAGCAGCCTGCCGCTGCGCCGCCGCCGGCGGGCAAGGGGAAGGGCGCCCAGCCCGCCGCCGCGCCGGCGCCGGCGGCATCGGCCTCCGCCAGCCAGCACACCGGCATCACCAGCTGGAGCTTCGGCGAACTGCCCGAACTGCTGGAGATCAACCAGGGCAAGCTGACCCTGATCGGTTTCCCGGCGCTGGTGGACAAGGGCACGCATTGCGACCTGGAAGTCTTCGACGACCCGAACGTGGCGGCGCGCACCCACCGCATCGGCCTGCGCCGCCTGTTCGCGCTGCAGTTCAAGGAGCAGCTCAAGTTCGCCGAGAAGAACATCCCGGGCCTGCAGCAGATGGGCATGCAGTTCATGAGCGTGGGCACCCAGGAAGACCTGCGCGACCAGATCGTGGCCAAGGCGATCGACATCGCCTGCCTGCAGGATCCGCTTCCCACGGATGCGGCCTCGTTCAACAAGCGCAAGGACGAGGGCAAGGGGCGCATCGGTCTCCTCATCAACGAGGTCGCGCGCCTGGCGGGGCAAGTGCTGGCCGAATTCCACGGCTTGCCGAAGCGCCTGCAAAGCCTCCCGCAGCCGGTGGCGGCCGATATCCAGGCACAGTTGCAGGGACTGGTGCACAAGCGCTTCATCGCCGACAACGAGTATGCACAGCTGGCGCACTTCCCGCGCTACCTGAAGGCGATCAACGTCCGCATCGAGAAGCTGCGCACGAATGCTTCGCGCGACGCGCAGCTGATGGCGGAGTGGCAGAACGCGGCCAGCCAGTTCCAGCGTACGCTCAAAAACCAGGCGGGCAAGAACAACGATCCGCGCATGGTGGAGTTCAGGTGGATGCTGGAGGAGTTGCGGGTGTCGCTGTTCGCGCAGGAGCTGCGTACGCCGATGCCGGTGTCGGCGAAGAGGTTGCAGAAGGTGTGGGAGTCGATGATCCGGTAAGGCTGGATCGGCTGTTCGAGAGCTGCTTGAACTTGGGTCCCCGCCTGCGCGGGGATGACGTTGCTTTATGGTGGGGGAATATCGCTAGCTGACACTTTAGCCGGCCGCCCATGATCCGTCATCCCCGCGAAGGCGGGGACCCAAGTTTGCAAGCACACCACCACAGCACCCTTCACCCAATATTACTCCCCCGAATCCTGCTCAAATCCTTGTCATCCCCGTCGTGCCCCGGCCGCGGATCCGCACTCCCCCCCGGCCCATACGACGCCGATCCCCCCGCGCCCGTTCCCGCCGTGCCGCTGCCCGAACCGCTCCCCAGGTCGCCACCACCGGCCGACCCCGACCCCATGCTCGACCCCATCCCGCTGCCCATGCGCGACGACCCCGTGCCCGCGCTGGCGCCGCCGACCAGTCCACCCACGGCTACGCCCGGCCCCATGCTGGGCGCACCCGGCTGGTTGACGTCGGTCCCGTAGAAGCTGTGGATCCCGCTCGCCCAGCTCATGTCGCTCATGTCGGGCCAGGCGTCCTTGTCGAAGCCCGGCGCATGCTTGAGCTTTTCCCGGTCCACGTTCAGCACGAAGCGGTGGTTGGCGGTGTCCAGGTGCAGCGCCTGCCAGGGCACGGCGAACAGCTTCTCGCCCATGCCCATGAAGCCCCCGAAGGCCAGCACGGCGTAGGCGACCTGGCCGGTCTGCATGTCGAGCATGATTTCCTTGATGTCGCCAAGGTTTTCCTCGTTGGCATTGACGACGCTGTCGCCGATCAAGGTGTCGGCGCCCATCAGGGCCGGGCCCGGACCCGCGTGGCGCGTGTCCCTGTACATCCCGTATTTGTCACGATCTGCGTAGCTCATTTCGTCCTCCCTGGTCCAATGACCTCTGCGGCAATCGCTCGCTATCCGAACAGGGTAGCGTGCAGCATTGCTGTAACAATCATATGGCTCAATGGAGGCAGGGCGCGCGCGTTAGTGACTGCTGAGTTGTCCCACTAAGCGAGTTAGCGCACAGAACAGGGCAAGCAGTATGGCTATTCTGCCAAGTAATGTTTCGGAGACTACAACAATGACGATCAATGCGCGTTGCAACTACGGCGGTTCGCTGGGCCAGCTGATCCGCACCCGTTCGCTTTCTTCCCTGTTCGCCAAGTTGCGCTGGATGCGGAGCCGCTAATCCCGGCCGGATTGCCTACGATGGGCACACGCAAACAAAAAACGGGATGGCCGTGAAGCCATCCCGTTTTCGTTTGAATCAGACTGAAGATCAGTCGACCGTCGCGCCGCTATCCTTCACGACCTTCGACCACTTGACCGATTCCGCCTGCACGAACTTGGAGAAGTTCGCCGGGGTGTCGCCCACGTACTCGGTGCCGGTATCGGCCAGCACCTTCTGGAAGTCGGCGCCCTTCATGACCTTCTGTGCTTCGGCGTTGATCTTGGCGATGACCGGGGCCGGGGTCTTGGCCGGCGCGAACAGGCCGTACCAGGCGTAGGACTCGATCGCCGGCAGGCCGGCTTCGGCGAAGGTCGGCACGTCCGGCAGCAGCGGCGAGCGCTTGGTGCCCGACTGGGCGATCGGCTTCACCTTGCCGCTCTTGATGTGCGGCATGATCGCGATGGTGCTGTCGAACATCATCGGCACGTGGCCGCCCAGCAGGTCCGAGATCGCCGGCGCCGAACCCTTGTACGGCACGTGGATCATGTCGAGCTTGGCGACGCTGGCGAACAGTTCGCCGGTCAGGTGCTGCGGGGTGCCGTTGCCCGACGAGGCGTACTGGAACTTGCCCTTTTGCGCCTGGATGTGGGCCATCAGTTCCTTCAGGTTCTTGGCCGGCACGGAAGGGTGGGCCACCAGCACCAGCGGTGCGCGCAGCAGGTTGGTGACCGGCGCCAGTTCCTTGATCGGGTCGAAGGCCATTTTCTTGTACAGGCTCGGATTGATGACGATCGGGGCGCTCGAGGTGATCAGGAGGGTGTGGCCGTCCGGATTGGCGCGGGTTACCGCGGCCGTACCGATGTTGCCGCCGCCGCCGGCGCGGTTATCGATGACGAAGGTCTGGCCCAGGTTCTGGGTCAAGCCCTTGGCCAGCGGACGCGCCGCGATGTCCGACGGACCGCCCGGCGGCCATGGCACCACGACGGTGACATTACCGGTGGGCCAGTTCTGGGCCAGGGCGCTGGCGGAGAGGACAGTGGCGGCGATGGCAAAGGCGAATTTGCCGTTGGTGGGGAAGAGACGCATATGCAAACCCTTTATTGGTTGTCCATTCGGTGGTTGTCGAGTCAATAACCGGCGCAACGATTCTACACCAAGGGCAATCCGGGGCAACACCGTGTCATTGCGTATTGGCTGGCAGACACAGTCGTGCTAGACTGGAAATATGCAGATCAACATTTTCCACTTCGGAGCATGTCGTCGCGGGCCCATGGGAGCCTGCTGCTAAGCATTTCTGCAACCACAGTTAGCACTTCTATCGGCCACAGCGAACTCGTTTCCCTGTGGCCTTTGTCTTTTCTGGAGCCGCGATGGACCTGATGCTGTACGACACTTACGAGCGCGCACTGCGCCCCTTCCACCCCCTGCAAGCGGGCCGGGCGGGACTGTACGCCTGCGGTCCCACGGTCTACGACTACGCCCACATCGGCAACCTGCGCACCTATTTGTTCGGCGACACCCTGCGCCGCGTGCTGGAGCTGAACGGCCACGCGGTCCGGCACATCATCAACATCACCGACGTCGGCCACCTGAGCTCGGACGCCGATACCGGCGAAGACAAGATGGAAAAGGGCGCCCGCCGCACCGGCCGCTCGGCCTGGGACATCGCGGCCTATTACACGGCCGCCTTCCAGCAGGATATCCAGCGGCTCGGCATCCGCGCGCCGGCCATGTGGGCGCGCGCCACCGACCACATTCCCGAACAGATCGCCTTCATCGAGGAGATCGAGCGCCAGGGCTTCGCCTACCGCACCGGCGACGGCATCTACTTCGACACCGCGCGGCTGCCGGCCTACGGCCACCTGGCGCGCCTGAATACCGCGGGCCAGCGGGCCGGGCACCGGGTCGAGGTCGGCGACAAGCGTTCGCCGACCGACTTCGCGCTGTGGAAGTTCAGCACGGCAGGCGAGCGGCGCCAGATGGAATGGGACAGTCCCTGGGGCCGCGGCTTCCCTGGCTGGCACATCGAATGCTCGGCCATGTCGGCCAAGTACCTGGGCGCGCTGTTCGACATCCATATCGGCGGCGAGGACCATATCCCCGTGCACCACTCGAATGAGATCGCCCAGCACGAGGCCTGCCATGGCCACGCGCCGGCGCGCTACTGGCTGCACGGCGCCTTCCTGCAGCTGGAGAGCGGGGACAAGATGTCGAAGTCCGACGGCGGCTTCCTGCGCCTGGCAACCCTGGTGGAGCGGGGCTTCGAGCCGCTGGCCTACCGCTACCTGGTGCTGACCGCCCACTACCGCTCGCCGCTGGCCTTCTCGTGGCCGGCGCTGCAGGCGGCGCAGACGGCGCTGAACCGGCTGCGCCAGGCGGTGCACGCGCTGCCGGAAGGGGGCGAGGCCGATCCGGCCTACCGCGAGGCGATGCTGGCGGAGCTGAACGACGACCTGAATACGCCGCGCGCCCTGGCGCTGGCGTGGGAAGTGTTGAAGTCAGGGTTGGACGGCAAGGTGAAGCGGGCCACCATCGCCTGGCTGGACGAGGCGCTCGGGCTGGGCCTGGAGGCATGGCGTCCGGTTGCCGTCGAGGTGCCGCAAGCGGTCAAGGACCTGATCGCCGCCCGCGGCCAGGCGCGTAGTGAAAAGCGCTGGAAGGATGCCGATGCCCTGCGGCTTGCGATCGAAGAAGCAGGCTTCATCGTGCGCGATACGCCGGATGGCCCCGTGGCCGAACCAAGCCGGATTGGTTGAGACCCGCTTGGCTGCTTTCAACCGTTGCCCGCAAGACCGTCGTTCCGGCGAAGGCCGGAACCCAAGTTCGTCGCGCAGCCGATACGCATGCAAAACTTGGACCCCGGCCTCCGCCGGAGTGACGGTCTCACATCTAACGGTACTACATCCTAGGCCCGCGACGCCGCTCCCGTAAAGTGCTGCTCGATCTCCTCCAGCGTCTTCCCCTTGGTCTCCGGCAGCAGGAAAGCCGCGGTCAGGAAGTAGAGCACCGAGAAGCAGGCCCCGAAGAAGAACACCGTCGAATACCCGTAATAGCCCACGGTCGGCAGGAACATGGCCGCGATCACGGTCGACACGAACTGGTTGATCAGGAGCGCGATGCTCATGCCATTCGAGCGGATCCGGGTCGGCATCAGCTCCGACAAGGCCAGCCACACGCACACCCCCGGTCCCACCGCGAAGCCGGCCACGAACAGGCAGATCGCCAGGGCCACCCGCCAGCCATGGGCCTCGGACGGCACCGGGCCGAGCCAGGCGCGTTCGATGCTCAAGGGAGCATCCTTGGCGGCGGCCGGGTCGGCGAAGGGATTCAGGTGCCAGCGGCGCAGCGAGGCGCCGATCACGCTGTCCTCCTGCACCGTGTCCTCGCGGCGCAGCGTCATGGCCGGCAGCAGCGGGTCGTCGCTGCGCCGCGCCTGCACGTTGGTGAAGGGACCATAGGCATAGGCCACGGTCAGCTGCTGCGGCGCATCGCTGCCACCGCCGAGTGACGCCAGTTGCTTGCCGTCCAGGCGCAGCGCCAGCTGGCCGTCTTTCACCTGGGCTTCCACCGCCGCGCGCACGTCGCGCTGCTCCGATTCGGCGCCGCGGAACAGCAGCCCGGCGGACACCAGGGCCACCACGATGCAGCCGCTGCCCAGCATCAGCAGGAACTTGCGGCCCTTGCGGTCGACCAGGGCCACGGCAACCACGGTCATGACGGCGTTCAGCACCTTCAGGGCCACGTCCGCCGTGTTGGCGGTGGCGCCGGGCAGGCCGGCCTGGTTCAGGATGGTGACCACGTAGGCCAGGATGGAATTGATGCCGGTGGCCTGGGTCAGGGCCAGCACCAGGCAGGCCAGCAGGAAGGGCAGCACGTAGCGGCGGCTGGCCAGCGATTCGCGCGCGTTTGAGACCGGCGCGGCCGGGAGGTCGGCCTTGGCGTGGCCGCGCAGGGCCAGCCAGCGCGGCGATTCCTTCAGCGCCAGGCTGCCGAGGGTGAACACCAGGCCCGGCGCCAGGCAGATCCAGAAAATGGTGCGCCAGGCATGGTCCTGGGCCGCGAACACGGCGGCGGCGCGCTCGGCCTGGGGCAGCGCGGCGGCGGCCTGGGTGACGGCGTCGACGTTCTGCGCCTGGCTCAGGCCGATGACGGCTGCCCCCACCAGGCCGATGGTCAGCATCAGCTGGAACAGGGCGGCGCCGCGCCCACGCTCTGCGGCGGGCAGCGATTCGGCCAGGTAGAGCGGCACCACGACGCCGATCAGGCCACCGCTGATCCCCTGCAGCAGGCGGCCCAGCAGCAGCGGGGTGTAGCCGTCGGATAGCGAGATCATCGGGATGCTGAGCGTGAACAGCGCGCCCGCCAGCACCATGGACCAGCGCCGTCCGATGAGGTCGGCCAGCGCGCCCGCGAACAGCGAGGACAGGACGGAACCCAGCAGCACCGCCGCCACGATGAAGGACAGCTGCTGGGTGCTCAGCTTCCAGGCCACCGTGGCCGTCGATTCCAGGTAGGGCAGGGCGCCGGCGATGATGCCGACGTCGATCCCGTACAGCAGGCCGCCCATGCCGGCGATGAACAGCAGGTAGCGCTTGCCGCGCTCGCCCGTAGAGGTAACAGCGTCCATGGTGTCTCCGTTGTAGCTTGTTATGGTCGGTTCAAATCGATCGCTTCACCCTCGACGAAGACGGCCACCGGCCGCAATCCTTCGTCGAGCACCACGATGTCGGCCCAGGCGCCGGGCGCCAGGCGGCCGCGCAGGGTTTCGCCGAGGTAGTCGGCGGGGTAGAGCGATACGCGGTGCGAGGCGTCGGCCAGGTCCAGCCCCAGGTCGACGAAGTTGCGCAGCGCCTGGTCCATGGTCAGCACGCTGCCGGCCAGCGAACCGCTGGCCAGGCGCACGCAGCCCGCGCACTTGAATACACGCTGGGTGCCTAGGGCGTATTCGCCGTCCGGCATGCCGGTGGCGGAGGTCGCATCGGTGATGCCGTACAGGCGGGGAATGGCGCGCAGGGCCGCGCGCAGCGCACCCTGGCCGACGTGCTCCAGGTCGGGAATGATCTCCGCGTACTCTGCATGGGCGAGGGCGGCGCCGACGATGCCGGGCTCGCGGTGGTTCATGCCGGTCATGCCGTTGTACAGATGGGTAAAGCCGGCCGCTCCGGCGCGCAGCGCCGCGACGCCGTCCTCGAAACTGCCGGCGCTGTGGCCGACCTGCACCCGGATGCCGAGCGCGGCGAGATCGGGAATCAAATCCAGGTGGCCGTCGACTTCCGGCGCGATGGTCAGCACCCGGATCGGCGCGACGGCGTGCAGGCTTTGCACCAGTTCCAGGGTGGCGGGGATCACGTCCGGCGGCTGGGCCCCGAGGCGCTTCTGGCTGAGAAAAGGACCTTCGAGGTGCACGCCCAGCATGCGCGCGCCGCCTTGCGGGCGCTGGGCGATGACGCCGGCCAGGCCGCGCAGGGCGCGCCGGATGTCGAGCTCCTTGGCCGTCATGGTGGTGCCGAGCAGGGAAGTGGTGCCGTACCGGGCGTGGGTGCGGGCGATGATGGCGCCGGCATCGCCGCCCTGCATGCTGTCGGCGCCGGCCGCGCCGTGCACGTGCAGGTCGACGAAGCCGGGGAGGATGGTGAGCCCGCTGGCGGCAGGTCCTTCGGTGATCCGGTGGATGCAGTCGCCGAAGGCGATGCTGCCTGTGATCCAGCCTTCGGGAGTAAGGATTCTGCCGCTGAGCATTTATTCCGCTATGAGTAATTCGATGCCCAGCTTTTGCAGCCCCTCACGGTATTCAGGACTGATGCTGGCATCGGTGATGACGGTATCGACCCGGTCCAGCTGCACGATGCGGTGCAGGCTGACCCGGCCGAACTTGGAGGCGTCGGTGAGCACGATGATCTTCTTGGCGCGCTCGACCATCTTGTGGTTCAGGCTTGCCTCGGCCTCGTGGTGGGTGGTGACGCCGAACTGCAGGTCGAAGCCGTCCACGCCCAGGAACAGCTTGTCGAAGTTATAGGCCTGCAAGGTAGCCTCGGCCTGGCTGCCCTGGATCGACAGCGACTGCTTGCGCAGCAGGCCGCCCGTCAAGATCAGGTCCACGCCCGGCGACTCGGCCAGCTCCCAGGCGATGTTCAGGCCATTCGTCATCACCGTTACGCTGTTGGCGTCGCGCAGGTGGCGCGCCAGCGAGATGGTGGTGGTGCCCGAGTCGATGATGATGTTGTCGCCTTCCTGCACCAGGGTGGCGGCCAGGGCGCCGATGCGCTCCTTCTGCTCCTGGTTGATCGCATCCTTCTGGCGGATCGTGTGCTCCGGCGGCGGGGTGCGGGTGAGGGTGGCGCCGCCGTGGCTGCGGGTGGCCAGCCCCTGTGCCTCGAGCGCGCTCAGGTCGCTGCGGATGGTCACCGCCGACACGCCGTACTCCTGCACCAGGTCGGTCACCTGGACCGAGCCCTGGCGGGTCAGCAGTTGGAGGATGGCTTCGCGGCGTTGGGTGGTGTTTCGCATGGTGGCGGCTCGGGTCGACGGTAAAAACGCCGAGCTTAACAGATTGATACCGCGCTGTTGACTGCGGGCGCGGCATTGCGGTTGCAGGCCCGCGCATACTGGGCCAGCACGCGGCCGATCTTGTGCTCCAGCAGTTCGCGGCTGGTCGTGCCCAGCTGGCCCTGCAGCACGTCGAGGTATTGTTCCGGCAGGTGCTGGCTCAGGAGCGGCAGCGGGATCTCGACCGCGTCCAGGTTGGCGCACAGCCGTTCCACGGCCGCGGCCACCGGCGCCTCGCCCCAGTAGTAGCGGCAGCGGTCCGAGAGGCCGTAGCGGCGCATCACGCGCTGCTCGTCGCTGCTGCCCGGGTAGTGCTTGCGCCAGTGCTCGGGCTTGGCCAGCATGACCTCGTCCAGCACCTGCATCAGGCGCGAGGACTGTTCCGGCGGCAGCAGCTCGTCCTCGATCTGGCACAGGGCAAGCAGGCCTTCGCGCAGGGCGAAGGTGGCGGCCGGGCCCACCTTGAGGATGGCGAAATGGTCGCGCACCATCTCGTGCAGGCTGGACTCGCGCTGGTAGTCGGTCGAATGGGCCTCGAACACCAGGCCGGGCCGGCCGGCCACGAAGTCCGACAGCCTCGCCGCCTGGGCCGCGTCGTAGTGCTGGATGTGGCTGTGGTCGAAGTCCACGCCCGGCTGCACCACCATCGCGATCACGCGGCGCCAGGCCGCATGCAGGCCGGCGTCCAGGAAGGCGCGGCAATGTACCTCCAGGGTGCGCTCGGCGGCTTGCGGCGAGGTCGGGGCGCCCGCATCAAGCAGGGTCGATTCGCCGCCCGGCACCGGCACCTCGGTGCCGATCACGTAGACCGGCGGCGGATGGCTGGCCTGCTGCGCGGCGGCTTCGGCCACCCTGGCCAGGCGCACGGCGCGCTCGGCGACGATGGCGTCGTCCAGGGTGGCCGGATCGTCGGCGCAGCGCATGCTGCAATCCAGGTGGATCTTGTGGAAGCCGGCGGCGGCATAGGCCGCGACCAGGGTCTCGGCATGGAACATGGCCTCGCTAGCCTTGCGGCCCTGCCAGGCGTTCGGGCCCAGGTGGTCGCCCCCCAGTACCAGGCGCTCGAGCGGAAAGCCGCGCTCCTGCGCCAGTCGATGGACATAGTCGCGGAACTGGGCCGGGTTCATGCCGGTGTAGCCGCCGAACTGGTCGACCTGGTTCGAGGTCGCTTCGACCAGCAGCAGGGTATCGTGGCGCTGGGCCACGCGCATGGCGGCGCTGAGGACGATCGGATGGCTGCAGCAGACGCTGTACAGCCCGACCGCTTCGCCGCGCCGGTGGGCCTTGATGACCTGCTGGATGGGAGAAAGGGCCTGGTTCATGGTGCGCTCGCGCTCGATTGTTGAAGGACTAGCTGACGGGCCAACAGCGCTGCTCCACGTGCGCCGCCGGCATCGCCGAAGCGCGGCGGCAGGATCGGCGGCACCTGGGCGCCGGCGAACAGGTGGCGCTGGATGGCGCCGGGCAGCTGCTGGTAGAGGTGGGGCAGCTGCGACAATCCGCCGCCCAGCACGATCGCGTGCGGATCGAGCGCCAGCACCAGGCTGGAAAACGCATGGGCCAGCAGGTCGAGGTGGGCGGCCAGGGTCCTGGCGGCGACCGCATCGCCCGCATTGGCGCGCGCCGCGATGACCATCGGCTCGGCCCCCTCGCCGCCGAAGTGGCGGTGCAGCATGCTCATGCCTGGGCCGGACACATAACGCTCCATGCAGCCGGCGCGTCCGCAGGGACAGGCGATGACCGGCAGGCCGTAGTGCGACAGCAGGTGGGCGGGCGCGGCCCAGTGGCCCCATTCGCCCGCCACGCCGTTGAAGCCGCGGTGCAGGCGGCCGCGTGCGCAATAGCCGCCGCCGGCGCCGGTGCCGAGGATGGCGCCGAACATGGTCGGCAGGCCATCGGCCGCGCCTCCTTCCGCTTCGGACAGGGCGAAGCACTGGCAATCGTTGCCGATGGCGACCGGTCGCCCGAGCGCCTGTTCCAGCGCGGGGACGACCAGGCGGCCGTTCAGCGCCGGCACGTTGGAGCTCAGCTGGCGGCCGCTGGCGGCATCGATCACGCCGGGCAGGCCGATGCCGACCGGAGCCGCAGTGCCCAGCGCGGCGCCGAGCGCAGCGTCGCCGCGCCGCACCAGGCCGGCGACGACATCGATAAAGCGCTGGAAGTCATGTCCCGGCGTGGCGACCCGCTCGCGGAAGACTTCGCGCATGGCGCCATCGAAGGCGACCAGCTCGATCTTGCTGCCGCCGATGTCGATGCCGTGCACGCCGCGTGGTTCAGGATTCGTCATGGCGGTAGATGGTAACGCCCTTGACGACACGGTTGACCGTGCCGCTGGCGAAGGGATTATCGGGACGCAGCTGCAACTCGGCCGACAGGTGCAGGGCATACTGCTGGGCGACCAGCAGCCACAGGGGCGCCAGCCAGGCATCAGGGAAGTCCGGGGTATCGATATCCAGGTCGCCGCCAGGTCCGACCGTGAGGATGCGCTGGGCGATACCGTCGCGCCGCAATTCATCCACCAGGTCCGCTTCGTAGCGGCGCGACAAGACGCGGCTGCTGTTGAAGACGATGACCAGGGCTTCGCTGTTCAGCACCGACTTGGGGCCATGGCGGAAGCCCAGCGGGGTGTTTGCCATCGCGGGCACGCGTCCGCCGGTGAGTTCCAGCAGCTTGAGCGCGCTCTCCTTGGCCAGGCCTTCCAGCGGCCCGCTGCCCAGGTAGACGACGCGCTGCGCGGCCGTGCCGGCGAGGGCGGCGACCGGCGCCTGCCAGGCCTGCAGGGCGGCTTGCGCCAGCTGGGCCAGCCCGGCGATGCGGCAGGCGTCGTTCTCCTTGCCGAGGACGGCCAGCGCGGCCAGCAGCATGCAGGTGAAGCTGCTGGTCATGGCGAAGCCGCGGTCGCAGCTGGCGGACGGCATCAGGAGGTTGAAGGTGGAGGGATCGCCCGCGCTGTCGCGCGCCAGGCGGCCTTCGGGGTTGCAGGTGATGTTCAGCAGGCGGGCGCCGGGCACCAGCTCGCGCACCAGGTGGACGGCGGCCAGGCTCTCCGGACTGTCGCCGCTGCGGGCAAAGGAGACCAGCAGCGTCGGCGCACTCGCATCCAGGTAGAGCTCCGGGTGGGTGAGCAGGGTGGTGGTGGCGAGGGCGCGCACCTGGGCCGGCCACAAGGCATTCAGTTCATCGGCGACGATCTCGCCGACGTAGGCGGAACTGCCGGCGCCGGTGAGGATGACCCGTTGCAGCGGGTTCGACAGGCAGCCGCCCAGGAAAGCCTCGACCCGTGCTCGCTCGGTGCGCAGGCTGGCAGCCAGTTCGCTCCAGAGCGCCGGCTGCTGGGCGATTTCCTCGGCGGTGTGCAAACCGCCGATGTCGCGCCACGCTTGTTGGCTTCGCTGCAGAAGAGTAGTCATCGAAAGAAATGTATAAAGTTTTCAGTGCGATCAATCTTAAACAGAAAGTTTTCGAAAGTCAAACACGAAAGTAAAACGAAAAATCGGTCGGCGTTCTTGTGTCTTAGAGGGCATTGAAATGCATATTGCAAGGCTGATCCTGGACAGTGCCATCCGGTGCGAAGAGGTAATTCGAAAGATAGTGACCATACTTTTGCGTTAAACGAAAGGTTTTAAGAGCGGTTTTCATGATCTTTCGAACTTTTTTGAAGTTTTTCTTTCCTTTTTGTTGACCTCCTTTGTTTTTGTTCATACATTATCTTCATCAAATCGCAAAACGATCCGAAAGACCTTGTCCATGAAGCACGCATCCTCCCTGCAACGTTCTCTGGCCGTCTCCCTGCTGGCCCTGGCTGTCTCCTCGGCCTATGCGTCGCCGGTCGGCAATCTGCGCACGATCAGCCCCGGCCAGGCCGACGGCCCATCCTGGGACCTGCTCCTGGACTCCGGCGCCCGCGTCCGTGTCAGCCTGCCGCGTGCGGACGTGCTGCGTATTCAAGCCGGCCGCAAGGAGCTGAGCGGCCCCGGCGACAAGGCCGCGCCCATCGTGGTCGCCAGCGCCGCGAGCGATGTACAGCACGAATTCAAGGAAGAGAATGGCCAGCTGGTCCTGCGCACCGAAGCGCTGACCCTGCGCGTCGACCGCAAGCCGCTGCGCTTTACCCTGTACCGCGCGGGCGAGCCCCAGCCCCTGTGGCGCGAGCTGCAGCCGCTCGACCTGGGCGACAAGCAGAGCGTGCAGGTGCTCTCCAGCGACAAGGCCGAGCGCTTCTTCGGCGGCGGCCAGCAGAACGGCCGCTTCGAATTCAAGGGCCGCGAACTGCCGGTCTCGTATTCGGGCGGCTGGGAAGAGGGCGACCGCCCGAACCCGGCGCCTTTCCTGATGAGCTCACGCGGCTGGGGCATGCTGCGCAACAGCTGGGCCGACGGCAACTATGACCTGCGCGAGGACAACCAGGCCACCCTGCAGCACGCCGAGGAACGCTTCGACGCCTATTACTTCGTCGGCAAATCGATGCACGAGGTGCTGGCGCGCTATACCGAATGGACCGGCCGCGCGCGCATGCTGCCGCGCTGGGCCCTCGAATACGGCGACGCCGACTGCTACAACGACGGCGACAACGTCAAGAAGCCGGGCACGGTGCCGCGCGGCTGGAGCGATGGCCCCACCGGCAAGACCCCCGACGTGGTCGACAGCGTGGCGCGCAAGTACCGCGAACACGACATGCCGGGCGGCTGGATCCTGCCCAACGACGGCTACGGCTGCGGCTACACCGCCTTGCCGGAGACTGTCCAGGGCCTCTCCAGGCTGGGCTTCCGCACCGGCCTGTGGACCGAGAACGGCGTCGACAAGATTGCCTGGGAAGTCGGCCAGGCCGGCAGCCGCGTGCAGAAGCTCGACGTGGCCTGGACCGGCAAGGGCTACCAGTTCTCGCTCGACGCGAATAAATCCGCCTACGACGGCATCCTGAACAACTCGAGCAGCCGCCCCTTCATCTGGACCGTCATGGGCTGGGCCGGCACCCAGCGCTACGCCGTGGCCTGGACCGGCGACCAGAGCGCCAGCTGGGACTACATCCGCTGGCATGTGCCGACCCTGATCGGCTCCGGCCTGTCGGGCCAGGCCTATGCCACCGGCGACGTCGACGCCATCTTCGGCGGCAGCCCCGAGACCTATACCCGCGACCTGCAGTGGAAAAGCTTTACGCCGGTGCTGATGGGGATGTCCGGCTGGTCGGCCAGCGCGCGCAAGCACCCGTGGTGGTTCGACGAGCCTTACCGCAGCATCAATCGGCGCTACCTCAAGCTCAAGATGCGCCTCACGCCCTATATGTACAACCTGACGCGCGAGGCCGAGGAAACGGGCGCGCCCATCGTGCGCGGCCTGATGTGGGACAACCCGCAGGATCCGGCGGCGCTGCGCGAGACGCACAAACACCAGTTCCTGCTGGGCCGCGACCTGCTGGTGGCGCCGGTCTACCGCAGCCAGGCCGTCAGCGGCGGCTGGCGCAAGGGCATCCACCTGCCGCAGGGCCGCTGGCTGGACTACTGGGACGGCCGCCAGGTGACGGCGGACGCGCAGGGCAGGGACATCGACCTCCAGGTCGGCCTCGACAAGCTGCCCGTCTTCGTGCGCGCCGGCGCCATCGTCCCGATGTACCCCGAGATGCTGTATGACGGCCACAAGCAGAAGGACAGGCTGACCCTCGACCTGTATCCGCAGGGCGAGTCCACCTATACCCTATACGAGGACGACGGCGTCACCCGCCGCTACCAGCAGGGCGCCTTCAGCCGCCAGACCATCGCCATGCGCGAATCCCGGGGCAAGGTCGAAGTCGCGATCCATCCGGTGCAGGGCAGCTACGAAGGCCAGGAAGCCCAGCGCGGCTACAGCCTGCGCCTGCCCAGCCGCCAGCGCCCCACGAAGGTGCTGATCGGGACCGCGTTCATGAAGGAATTCGCCAGCCGCGCCGACTTCGACGGCGCGGAGGCAGGCTGGTACTTCGACGGCGCCGAGCGCCTGGGCAGCGTGCACGTGAAGGCGCCGAAGCAGGACATCCGCCAGCCGCTGGGCTTCACGCTCGAGGGCATCGTCCACGCCGCGAACGACGACGCCTTCCCGACCGCACCGGCCCAGGGCCGCGCCTTGCCGCCGGACGCGATGATCGTGGTGAACCGCCCGGCCGAGGAGCCGGGCCACCCGATGGAGAACGCCTTCGACGGCAAGCCGGACACCTGGTTCCGCACCGTACGCAGCCAGGCGGTCAAGAGCGGCGCCCACGAATGGGTGATCGGCTTCACCGAGCGCCGCCTGGTGGACGGCATCGAGATCGCCCCGCGCAGCGACGCCAACTGGAAGCATGGGCAGGTGCGCGACTACGAGATCTATCTCGCCGACAGCAATGGCGAGTGGGGCGCGCCGGTCAAGCGCGGGCAGCTGGCCCTGTCCAAGGACAAGCAGAGCATCGCCTTCCCGGCCAGCGCCGGCCGCCTGCTGCGCTTCCGCGTGCTGAGCACCCAGAACCCGGACGGCAGCGGCGCGGCTTCCACCGATCCAATGGTGACCGCGGTATCGGGAGAAGCCCCGGCACGCGCCTTCGACGCCGCGGCCCCGGCCGAGGTGGCGCCGATCACCCTGTCCGAGTTCCGCATCCTGGAACACCCGGTGCCGGAAGGCCAGGAACTGCGGCGTTACCTGAGCGAGCTGGCCCTGCCGAAAGGCCTGGGCCGCGACAAGCCCGCAGGCAATGGCAGCGAGATGCGCATGAACGGCCTGCGCTTCAACAAGGGCGTCGGCATGGGCCCGTCCGGGCGCCTCGACCTGCAACTGGGCGGCAACTGGCGCCTGCTGCGCGCCGACCTGGGAGTCGACGACAGCTGCCGCGCCGCGGGCGGGCTGCGCTTCCAGGTCTGGAGCGGCGAGCGCCTGCTCTACGACAGCGGCCTGGTGAAGGCGCCGGCCGTCGTGAAACCCGAGATCGACGTGCGCGGACTGGGCCAGCTCAGCCTGCGGACACTGGGAGCATCCGGTCCCCAGCCGGCCCGAACGTGCGGCAACTGGGCCAACGCCGCCTTGATCGGCACGGAAGGCGCGACGGTCAAGCCCCGCTAAGCCTTCATCACCAACAGCAGTGACGCCAGCCCCCTCCTGGAGCGGGGAGGGCCCCTTACATCCTTCGATTTGCAACAGAACGGAAAACAGCTATGAAACGACGCAATTTTCTCTCCCTGGGCTCGGCGCTGGCAGGCAGCGCGCTGTACACCGGCGCCATGTCCGGCGCCGCGGCGGCGAGCCGCGACCGGGTGCGGATCGGCATGATCGGCACCGGCATGCGCGGCCAGGTGCTGCTGCGCGAACTGGTGCGCCGCGACGATGTCGAGGTGGTGGCGCTGTGCGACATCGAACCGATCATGCTGGGGCGCGCGGTCGAGATGGTGACCAAGGCCGGCAAGCCGCGTCCCGCCACCTTCGGGGAAAACGGCCACAGCCTGGACTACCGACGGATGCTGGATTCAGGCAAGCTCGATGGCGTGATCATCGCCACGCCATGGGAATGGCATGCGCCGATGGCGATCGAGGCGATGCGGGCCAAGGTGCCGGTGGGCTGCGAAGTGGTGGCCGGCGTCACCCTGCAGGACCATTGGGACGTGCTCGACGCCCAGCTCAAGACCGGCACGCCCTACATGCTGCTCGAGAACGTGTGCTACCGGCGCGACGTGCTGGCCGTGCTGCGCATGGTGCGCTCCGGCCTGTTCGGCGACCTGGTGCACCTGCAGGGCGGCTACCAGCATGACCTGCGCGCCGTGAAGTTCAACAGCGGCGACCCGGCCAAGCCCTATGGCGGCGGCGTCGAGTTCGGCCAGAAGGGCTGGTCCGAGGCGCGCTGGCGCACCGAGCACTCGGTACGCCGCAATGGCGAACTGTATCCGAGCCATGGCATCGGCCCCATCGCCATGTACACCAACATCAACCGCGGCAACCGCTTCACCCGCATCAATGCCTTCGCCAGCAAGGCGGCCGGCCTGCACGACTATGTGGTGCGCCAGGGCGGCAAGGATCACCCGAACGCGAAGACCCGCTTCAGCCTGGGCGACATCGTCACCACCACGCTCTCGTGCGACAACGGCGAGACCATCATCCTGCAGCACGACACCTCGCTGCCGCGCCCGTACTCCCTGGGCTTCCGGGTGCAGGGCACCCGCGGCCTGTGGATGGACCTGAACCGCTCGGTGCATGTGGAGGGCGTCAGCAAGCCCCACGAATGGGACGACTTCAAGCTGTGGCAGGACAAGTACGAGCACCCGCTGTGGCGCAAGCATGGCGAGCGCGCCGCCAGCGCCGGGCATGGCGGCATGGACTTCTTCGTGATCCACGCCTTCATCGAAGCGCTCAAGGAAAGCGCCCCGATGCCCATCGATATCTACGACGCGATCAGCTGGAGCGCCATCACGCCGCTGTCCGAGCAGTCGATCGCGCTCGGCTTCCAGACACTCGATTTCCCCGACTTCACGGGCGGCGCCTGGCGCACCCGCAAGCCGATCTTCGCATTCGACGACCGCTACTAAGCGCGCAGAAGAACCTTCAGACAGTTCCACATAATCAGGAGACAACGATGAAAACCACGATGCTGTTGTTGAGTGCCGGCGCCCTTGCCCTGCTGAGCTGCGGCGAAGTCCAGAGCCAAACGGGAGCGGCCATGAGCGCCACCGCGTCCAAGAAGGCGGTCGTCGCCGCGCCGCTGAACGTGGCCCTGGCGGGCAATGCCTTCGTCACCACCGCGGGCGCGGGCGCGACGGAAACGATCACGTCCAACGGCCTGGCCAACTGGACCGATCCGACCACCGTCACCAGCATCTGGTTCCGGATGGCGCAGGCGGGCAGCGCCACCATTGGTCTGGACGCCAGCCTGGCAGGCGGCAAGAGCAGCACCGTGCGGGTCACCGTCAACGGCACGCCTTTCGAGGTCAAGCTGAGCAAGGGCGCGAAGAAGACCTATACCGTCGGCACGTTGGACCTGCCGGCCGGTTACATCAAGGTCGACCTGCAAGGCCTGAGCAAGGACGGCGGCTACTTCGGCGACGTGGCCGGCCTGACCGTCAACACGGCGGCCACCGTCAACTATGCCAACGACGCGGCCAACTACTACTGGTCGCGCCGCGGACCCTCGGTCCACCTGGGCTTCTCGGTGCCGGCCAACACCGAGTACTTCTACAGCGAATTATCGGTACCGGTGGGGCAGGACGCGATCGGTTCCTACTACATGGCCAACGGTTTCAACGGCGGCTACTTCGGCATCCAGGTCAATTCGCCCTCCGAGCGCCGGGTGCTGTTCTCGATCTGGGATGCCGACAACGGCGCCAAGACCACCCTGGTGAGCAAGGGCGCCGGCGTGGTCGACAACGGCTTCGGCGGCGAGGGCACGGGCGGCCAGTCCTACCTGCTTTACAACTGGGTGGCGGGGAACACCTACCGCTTCGTCACCCGCACGCGCCCGGACGGGGCGGGCGGCACCGACTTCTCGGCCTGGTTCTTCGCGCCGGAGCTGGGCAGCTGGCGCTACATCGCCACCTGGAAGCGCCCGGCGACCACCACTTACCACGCCGGCGTTTACTCCTTCCTCGAGAACTTCATCGACACCAAGGGCTACCTGGGCCGCCTGGCCGAATACGGCAACCAGTGGGCGCGCTCGATGAACGGCGCCTGGACCGAGATCACGACGGCGCGCTTCACCGGCGACGCCACTGCCGCCAACGCCCAGCGCATGGACTACGCGGGCGGTTTGCGGGGCAGTGGCTTCTACCTGCGCAACGGCGGCTTCTTCAGCGACTACGTCCCGATCAACCAGAACTTCACCCGGCCGGCGCTGGGCGCCGCGCCCGGCGTGGACGTGAACGCGCTGCCCGTGCAGTAAGCAACACACAAACACAATTACAAAAGGAGAGGCAATGAAACTCAAGACACTGATCGCCGCGCTGGCGGCTGCGGGCATGGCATCGAGCGCACTGGCGGCCGGCCAGGTGGACAACCAGGCGGCAAGCACCGCCGACGGCAAACCGGAAAAGATGGCGCGGGTCGAGGTGACCGGTTCCAGCCTGAAGCGCATCAACGCCGAAACAGCGTCGCCGGTGCAGGTGGTGGACGCCAAGCAGATCGAGAACATGGGTGCGCGCACCCTGATGCAGGTGCTGGACAACCTGCCGGCCGCGCGTCCGGCCCAGCAGGACTTCCGCTCGATGTTCACCGGCTCGGACGGCGGCTCGCAGGCCAATCTGCGTGGCCTGGGCGCCCAGGGCACCCTGGTGCTGTTGAACGGCCGCCGCCTGTCCTTCTATGGCGCGCCGTCCGGCTTCCAGACCATGTTCGTGAACATCGACGCGATTCCCGCGGCGGCCATCGAACGCATGGAGATCCTGACCGACGGCGCCTCGGCGGTGTACGGCTCGGATGCGGTGGCAGGCGTGATCAACGTCATCACCAAGAAGAACTACCAGGGCCTGGAGGCGCGCGCCAGCTACGACTCCTCCGCCGAAGTGAAGTCGTATGGCGAGAAGCAGGGCAGCCTGCTGTTCGGCACCGGCGACCTGGGCGAGGACGGCTACAACATCTATGGCTCGCTCAACGTCTACCAGCGCGACCGCATCGCGCTGGCTGACACCTACGACAAGCGCCCGGACCACTTTTACGTCAACAACCCGAACTTCATCCCCAACTTCCGCATCGGCACCGGCAGCGAGCCGGGCGTGCTGAACCAGGGCACCTTCTTCGTCTTCGACCCGAGCCGCAACAACGCCCGCATCCAGCGCGCGGTCAACGGTTGCCCGACCGCGATCACCGAAGCCTCCGGCACCCGCTGCATCTGGAACAACCTGCCGTATGCGCTCGATACCGGCCCCACCTCGGACCGCTTCACCGGCTACCTGGCCGGCCGCAAGCGCTTCGGCGGCGGCATGGAAGCCTTCGCGGAAGCGGCCTATACCCACATCCGCATGCGCGGCGAAAACGGCCCGCGCACCTTCAACAGCGGCAGCACCAGCAACTGGTTCTCGCGCAACACGGGCACCAAGCTGAACACCTTCGTCAATCCCTACCTGGGCCCGAACAACGTCTACCTGCAGGGCAGGCTGGATCCTGACATGGCCGCCAAGATGGGCGGCGCGGCCGGCCTGAACTACCTGATGCAGGACGCCGTCGGCCACTTCGGCCAGAAGAACGTCGACGACAGCTACCGCGCCCTGGCCGGCCTGCGCGGCACCGTGTTCGGCGACTGGGAATTCGAGACCGCGCTGAGCGTGGCGGGCAGCCACTCGACCCTGTACCAGACCGTCAACATCAACACCGCCGGCTTCGCCAAGGCCTTCGGCCCGTTCACCACCGATCCGGCCACCGGCCGCACCTACATCGCCGACAACCCAGCCTATAAATTCGGCGAGATCAGCGAGGCCAATGCGGCCCTGCTGCGCGAAGCCTACCCGACCTTCGACATCCAGTCCTGGACCAGGCTGATCACCTGGGACGGTAAGGTCGAGGGCACCTTGATGAAGATCGGCGACCGCGAAGTGCGCGCCGCCTTTGGCGCCAACCTGATGCGCGAGAGCTTCGACACGCCCGGCAACGCCGACGCGGCCAACGGCCTGATCACCCAGCAGGGCGGTTCCTGGTTCGACGGCGAACGCACCATCTCGGCGGTGTTCGGCGAAGTGGTGGTGCCGGTGACCGACAAGCTCGAGATCAACGCCGCCGCACGCCTGGACAAGTACCCGAACTTCAGCGCCAACCTGGCGCCGAAGATCGGCGTGGTGTGGCGCGCCCGTCCTGAAGTCATGGTGCGCGGCACCTATTCGGAAGGCTTCCGCGCGCCCAACCTGGCCGAATCCGGCTCGGGCGGCGTGTTCGCCCAGGTGGGCGGCATCCGCGACACCGTGCGCTGCGACGAAACCAATGCCATCGCACGCCTGTTGATGAAATCGGCCGCCAGCACCGAGGTCGACCTGGGCCGCAGCCTGCTCAACTCGAACTGCTCGACCACGGTGGGCGGCCTGACGCCGCCGAACCCGGACCTGCAGCCTGAGAAAGCCAAGATCGCCACCCTGGGCCTGGTGCTGCAGCCGGTCCGCGACGTCAGCGTCTCGCTCGACTACTGGATCGTCAACCGCCGCAACGAGATCGTGCGCCAGGACTTCAACCAGCTGTTCACTGAACTGGTGGACCAGTACGGCCCAGGCCTGGCCGGCACCGACAAGGCCATCCGCAACGAGCTGACCGACGCCGACCGCGCCAACATGGCGGCGGTGGCCACCATGTGCGCCAATCCGGCCAACGCGGCGGCCTGCGCCGGCGGCCTGCCGACCTACTCGGTGGGCAACCTGGGCGGCCTGATCAACTCCTACCTGAACCGCGGCCGCACCCTGGTCGACGGCTTCGACATCGATGCGCGCACCCGCATCGGCCTGGGCGAGTGGGGCAAGCTGAGCACGGGCGTATCGGCCACGATTCGCCGCCGCGAGACCTACAACTATGAGGACGGTAGCGGCTTCTCGGGCAACTACGTCGGCTACTACGGCTCGCCGCGCCTGCGCGCCACCTTCAACGCCGACTGGGCCTACCGCGACTTCACGACCAGCCTGTTCGTGAACTTCACGGGCCGCACCAAGTGGGCCTACGGCGACTACGACACCGACAACGTCCCGGCCAACTGCACGGCCGCCGGCGTCTCGCTGCCGGAAGAGCTGTGCGATCACGCGCCGTCATATACGACCGTGAACCTGGGCTTCAACTGGAAGCCGATGAAGAACCTGAACCTGGGGCTCAACATCAAGAACGTGCTCGACAAGCGTCCCTACTACGATCCGAATGGCTGGGAAGGCTACAACCACAGCCAGAATTTGTTCGGACGGCAGTTTGCGGTGTCGGCGAGTTACAAGTTCTGGTAAGGCCGCTTCCAGTGATGGAACCGTAGGGTTGGCGGCTTCGCCGCCGACGCGGTGATAGGTGGAGCGAGATCAATCGTATCGGCAGCTCGTCCGCCAACAATCACCGCGTCGGCGGCATAGCCGCCAACCCTACGAAGCGCGTCCAACGCAAAAATCCACAAATACCGCTTGCTGTTTCGCACATGTGTGCTAAAGTGGCTTCATGAATACCACCGCGAAAAGCGAAGCCACCTACGCCACCATCGTCACCGCCGCCATGGAGATGGCCGCCGCCGAAGGCATCGGCAAGCTGTCGCTGGGCGAGCTGTCCAAGCGCACCGGCATCAGCAAGAGCGGCATCTTTTCGCGTGTCGGCTCGCTCGAGGCCTTGCAGGGCGCGGTGCTGGAGGAATACGACCGCGTCTTCGCCGAGGAAGTCTTCCTGCCTGCGCTGAAGGCCCCCAAGGGCTTGCCGCGCCTGGTGAAGCAGGTAGACCTGTGGCTCAAGCGGATCGGCAGCGATACCTCGCGCGGCGCCTGCCTTTATACAGCGGGCGCCTTCGAGTTCGACGACGTGCCTGGTCCGCTGCGCGACCGGCTGGAACAAGGCGTGGTGCGCTGGCGCGCCTCGCTGCGCAAGACGGTGCTGCAGGCGATCGAAGTGGGCCACCTGCGTCCGGATACCGATCCCGAGCAGCTGGTGTTCGAGATCTACAGCCTGATTATCGGGATGATGCACGACGTGCGCTTCCTGCGCGGCGACGCCACGGCGCGCCGGGTGCAGCGGGCCTTCAACCGCCTGATTTCGACCTACAAGAGTTTCAACGACCTGGAATAACAGCGGTTAGCAGCAACGATGCGGTGGGCCATGCCCGCCATTTTTTGGAGTTCATTTCGCACACTTGTGCGAAATGGTATGTGGGCAAGGAGAACATCATGTCGAACCTTTGGTTGCTGGCGCTGCCTTTCGGCGGCTTCGTCTGGTACGTGCTGGGCGGGATCATGCGCATCGTCCCGAAATCCAACGACGATTTCACCTTCTTCTGAAGCCGCCGGGTGAGGGCGCAGGATTATTGCGCGCCGGCGGCGGTCTCGATCAGCGCGGCCACCGCTTGCGGGTGCGAGGTCATCACGACGTGCGACGCGCCGGGGACGACCACGGTCTTGCGCGAGTGGGCGCGTTCCGCCATGAAGCCCAGGGCGGCGGCGGGGATATTCTTGTCGCCGCTGCCATAGATGAAGTAGGACGGCAGTTTCTTCCAGGCCGGCGCGCCCGATTTTTCGGTGAGCGCGGCTTCGGCGATCGGGCGCTGGGCCACGGCCATCAGTTCCGCCTCGGCCTTGGGCACGTCGGCCGCGAACTGCTTGTGGAATTTTTCTTGCTGGATGGTGAAGTCCTTGCCGCCGCCAGACAGGGGCACTGGTTCAGCCAGCGCCTGGCCGAGCGTGCCGCCGGGATAGCGTCCCGACAGTTCGAGGGCGGTCTCGCCGGCTTCCGGCGCGAAGGCGGCGACGTAGACCAGGCTCTTCACGTTGGCGTTGCCGTTCGCCGCGGCCGAGATGACGGAGCCGCCGTAGGAATGGCCGACCAGCACGACCGGGCCTTTGACGCTCTTGACGATGTTGGACACGCTGTCGGCATCGCCCTGCACGCTACGCAGGGGATTGGCGGCGCCGATCACGCGGTAGCCGTCGGCGCGCAGGGTGGAGGCCACGCCGTTCCAGCTGCTGGCGTCGGCGAAGGCGCCGTGCACGAGGATGACGGTCGGCTTGACGGCTGCGGCGGGAGCCGCCTGCGCGCCGACGGCGGCGCCGGCGAACGAGAGGGCCAGGGCGAGGTGTTTGATGGCTTTCATGATGTGTCCTTTCGATGTTTGTAGTTGGCTATTAAATAGCGCGCGATATAAGTGCGCTGCTGGAACAAATAAGGTGCTGCCTTCTTCACTGGAAGCCGCTCGTGCGACATCCATGCGTGCAATATAAGTCGTGCAATATTAAATAGCAAGCGATTTATTGTACTGGTTTGTATCTGGAGCGGAATCGGGCGTCCATGATTAGGACCAGTCCTTGTCCGCCTGCACGTTGAGCCGGTGCGCCGCGTCGATCACGTCCTGCAGCTCGACCGGATCGCTGAACGGGTCCTGGTCCAGTTCGGTGACCCGGTTCAACTCTTTCTGCCAGCGGCGCAGTTCGTCGACCAGTTGCTGGTTCGGCACGCGCCTCAGGTCGCCGTTTTCCTCGATCACGTCGCAGATGCCGTTGCGCACCCATTCGCCTGTATGCCAGTCCGGCATGTCGACGGCGGGGAAGAGGCAGATTCCTTGCAGGTCGATGCCGCGGTCGACCGCCGCCAGCGCTTCGCCCATCACGTCCCTGAGCCAGTCCGCGCGGCCATGGCCGAGGCCGCTGGTTTCGCCGATGATGATCGGCCGGTGATAGCGCTTCCACACCGTCTCCAGCATGTCGCACAGCGGCGCGATGCGATCGTCGCCGGGCGGCAGCGGCGCATGCGGCCCTTTCTCGCGGTATTCCATCTGCCCGAAGGAATAGGCGTTGGCGCCGACGATATCGAGGATCTCGGGCGAGCCTCCGAACTCGGGATGCTCGCGTCCGCCGATGATGTCCCAGGCCAGGAAGGTGTCGACGAAGGTCTCGTGACGCGCGGCCTCGGCCTGGTCGGGACGGTCGCGCGGCGGCACCACCCACACCAGCGGATCGACGTGCACCATGCGCGCCTCCGGATCGACTTCGCGGATCGCCTTGACGCCTGCAATGGCCGCCCGGCACAGCGCCAGCAGCAGGCGCATCCGGTCTTCGCGGCTGCAGCGGTAGGGCGCGGCCCAGCCCCATTCGCCGGCGCAGAAGGAGAAGAAGGTGATCTCGTTGATCGGCGTGAAGAAGTGCGGGCCGCGGGTCTTCGGCAGCACGTATTCGGCGGCGGCGCGGCAATACTGCGCGAAGCGCTCGACGAAGGCGTCGGTGAACGGGTCGAGGTCGTCCGGATAGCCGTAGTGGCAGAGGTCCCAGATCGGGATCACCTTGGACGCGTTCATGGCCTCGATGAAGGAATCGACGCAGGAAAAGTCATAGCCGCCGTCCTTGTCCACCATCGGCCAGGGAATGCCTTCGCGGGCCACGGCGATGCCCAGCCGGTTGAGGATCCGGTAGTCCTCGGCGGCATGGCGGTCGTGGCCGGTTTCCGCCACCAGGTTGCGCCGCACGCCGTCACCCCAGTAAAAGGTAGAGCATTCGAAGCCGGACAGGAAGAAAGTAGGAAAGATCCCCGGACGCTGTGCCATGCAGACTCCTTTCGGTTTCCAGTGCGCCGCCGGTGAGGCTGGCGGTGTCGAGGCACTAGGATGCCATGAGTCCGGTATTGCTGTTCAGGTGATGCGTGCGCGGAATTTACGGCTAGAAATTGGCACAGCCGGAAGGCTGGGGGAGGGCAGAAGGCATTCAGGCGATGAGCCGCCCGAACGCCGTTTCGATCAACGAACGTCCAGCAACTCGACGTCGAAGATCAGGTTGGCATTGGGCGGGATCGGGCCCGCGCCGTCGGCGCCGTAGCCCATGTCAGGCGGCAGGATCAGGGTGCGCTTGCCGCCCACCTTCATGCCCTGCACGCCGACATCCCAGCCTTTGAT
Source organism: Massilia sp. ST3 (assembly GCF_018119405.1). Taxonomy (GTDB): domain Bacteria; phylum Pseudomonadota; class Gammaproteobacteria; order Burkholderiales; family Burkholderiaceae_D; genus Telluria. The sequence continues at coordinate 87,621 of NZ_JAGPWC010000005.1, forward strand.
GACCTGGCCGCCGCCGACCTGGAAGCTGAACGGCTCGCGTCCCTGCGACGAGTCGAACTGGGCGCCATGCTGCGACGGGGCGCTCGGATCGAACAGCCACCCGGTGTAGTGGACCACGGCGGTCGAGCCGGCGGTCGCTTCCTTGCCGGTGCCCGGGACGGTGTCGATCTGTTGCATGGCGACGGCGTTGGCCGCGGCGGCCGGTTTCGGCGCCTCGGCGCGCTTGCAGGCGGTGACGCCGAGCGCCATTGTCAGGCCAAGGATGCAGTGGGAAAGCAGCTTTTTCAAATTGGTTTCTCGCGGTAGTGAATGGAAGATTGGAAGCCCGCAGGAGCATACATGGCGATTGATCTCATTACAACCTATGCGGGAGCGGACTGTCCCCGAGGGCTGAAACCGATACATTCCGGACTACCTTCACCCAGGAATATGTTTGATTGGGGCAGTAGAACCTAGACATGGTTGGATGCCAGACCCCCAAACGAAAATTACTGTAATAAAGGAATAGATTGCAGTTTGTCCGGGTTACGGACCACGTATATACGAGAAATTTTGCCTTCGTCAATGCAGAATGATTGTACTGAATCAAGCTTTCCGTCGATGTATCGAATCAACCCAGGTTCGCCGTTTACACATGCCATCTTATAGACGACCCGTTCGGGGAACGCATGTTCGACTGCCCAATACAATCCTGCTACACGTCCGGTCCCAACAAGGAGCTTGTCCAGAGACGGTACTTTCCCTCCACCGTCTGCCCTGTACTCGACATCCGCTGAAAGTAGCGACTTCATTGCATCGCGATCAGCACTGGCGGCCGCTTGCATAAAATTGTCGAGGACGGCACGATGCATACTTCTTGAGACTGTGAAACGTGGGCTCTCCTGACGGATACGTTCCTGAGCCCGATGGACGAGTTGCCTGCAGGCCGCTTCGCTTTTGCCAAGCACGACTGCAAGTTCATCATAATTACGGTCGAATACTTTTCTCATCAAGAAGGCTGCACGCTCTTCCGGCGTCAGCCGTTCCAGCACCCAGAGCATGGCAACGGAAACCTCGCTTGCCAATTCGGCAGCGGCCTCGGGATTTTCTCCAACCATCTCGACCACAGGCTCTGGAATCCACCAGCCGCTGTAGGTTTCGCGCTCAATTTTTCGGCTTCTCAAGCGATCTATCGACAACCGCGTCGTAATGGTCACCAGCCAGGCTTCAGTCGACTTGATTTCATCATGCCCGCTTGTGCTGAAGCGCAGCCAAGCATCCTGAACGATGTCTTCCGCATCGGCGCGCATGCCAAGCATTCGATAGGCAATCAGGAATAGACGTGGACGTAATTTGTCGAACACGAGCAGGTCGGCGGAGTTCATGGCTACCTTGAACTAGGAATCATACGTCATAGACGATCCAGCACTGGCTCTTGTGACGCATCCACCGGTGTTTGTCACAGCAAGACGTGGCTACACGTCTTGTAGAAAGCGGCGGGCAGGTCTCGCCAGCCGCACAACTAATCACCTCACGAAAGGAAGTACGAACAATGAATCGCGCAAACTGGTTTCAAGTCTCGCAGGATGGTGCAAAGGTGCTGGGAGCGCTCCACCATTACGCAACGACGGGCACAGGTCTGGAACCTGCACTCATTCACCTTGTCTTTCTCAGAGTTTCTCAATTAAATGGTTGCGCACACTGCATCGACGTCCACACCCGCGATCTCATCAAACACGGGATGTCTGTCGACAAGATTGTACTGGTGCCGGTGTGGGAAGAAGTCGAGTATTTGTTCTCGGACCAAGAACGTGCAGCCCTCGCGTGGACGGAAGAGGTAACACGCGTGAGCGAAACCCATGCTTCGGATGAGGCATACTCCGCGGCATCGACCGCTTTTGGAGAAAAGGCCTTGGTAGAACTGACGATAGTGATTGCCGCCATGAATGCAATCAATCGCATGGGTATCAGCTTCCGCTTAAAACCACGTGCCAGGGCTTAAAGATATCCGAAGGGGGCATCGCTGTTCTCCGCCCCGGCGACGAAATCGAAGTGACCTCATCGTCCGCTTCTGGGCCGATAGCTGATCTACTGACTAGCTGAAAGGGCCTTCGATGAGTAATGAGGTCTCATTCATCAGCGCCGCCATCAGCGAACGGGCGTCCCGATGCTTGAGCAAGGGCGCCGACTGTCCGCACCATAGCGACATCAGGTCGGCACGGGCCTGCTCACTTGCAGCCTTCTTCATGATTCCGGTAAACCAGTTTTGCACCGGGTAAGGCGGCAGCTCCGCAGCATGCGGTTCCAACTCCTCCCTCAGCCGGTTCTGGATGCCGCGCGCCAGCCTGCCGCTGAACACGGGCGTCAAGCCCGTGTGGCGGGCTTCGCGACTGAACAGCATCTCCCGATGCGTCGGGTTGGCACTCGATTCCTCGCAGGCGAGAAACGCAGTCCCGATTTGCACGCCTTGGGCGCCCAGGGTCAGCGCGGCGGCGATGCCGCGGCCATCGGCGATGCCGCCTGCCGCGATCACGGGAATACGAACGGCGTCGGCCACCTGCGGGACGAGGGCAAAGGTACCGCACAGCGATTCTTCCGCGCGGCGCAGGAAGGACACGCGGTGCCCGCCCGCTTCGAAACCGGTGGCGACGATCATGTCGACGCCGGCTTGTTCCAGGGCGACCGCTTCCTCCACCGTGGTCGCGGCGCCAAGGGTCGTGATGCCCAGTTCGCGGCAGCGCGCCAGCACATCGGACGAAGGAATCCCGAAGACGAAGCTGAACACTGCGGGACGCGCTTCGAGCACCGCCTCGATCTGCTTGGCGTAAGGCGGAGCAAACCGCGCTGGACGCTGCGGCATGGGGATGCCCAGCTCCGTAAAGTACGGCTCCAGTAATGTCGCATTGCGCGCGAATGCCGCGTCATCGATCCGTGGATCATCGGAACCCTCCAGCGGGATCCATAGATTCAACGCGAACGGACCCGAGGTGCGCGCGCGAATCTGGCTTGCGACCGCGCAGATGCCGTCCGCGTCGAGATGATGCACGCCGAATGAGCCAAGGCCGCCGCTGTCGCAAACCGCGGCGACCAGGTCGACCGACGAGATGCCGCCGCCGAACGGGCCCTGGATGATGGGCGCGGCCAGGCCGAGGCGGCGTGCTACTTCAGTATTTTTCCACATGATTCAGCCTCCCGATGTGGCATCCGGACCGCTTGCCGCTGTCTTCATCCGCGCACGCGTATCGTCGTCGAGCATCTGCCGAATCGCCGCGAACAGCGGCTGCGCCTGCGTATAACGCTGCCCATACCCCAGGTTGAACGCATAGTCGAAATCCGGCGGATTCTCGCCCTGGTTGTGCTGCAGGATCGTCTCCAGCTTGTCCATCGCCTTGACCGCCTGCGCTTCCGGCGTCGCCCCCGTCTCGTATTCCTCCCATAGCGCCAACATCTCCTGGCGCAGCGCGGGGTCGAGCGGGGCGGTGAGTTGGAGCAGGTCGTCCCGCTCCTGCGCGCTCTTGGCGGCATGGTCGACCTGGGCGATGGCCGGGATGTCGCCGTGGATGGCCTCTGCCAGGTCGTGGACCACGCACAGCTTCAGCACCTTCAGCATGTCCAGGCCCGCCAGGCCGTCCTCGAAGACGAGCGCCATCAGGCACAGGCGCCAGGTGTGTTCGGCGGTGCTCTCGGGACGCCCGGTAGATGTATGTCCGCTCCGCAGCGTGTGCTTCAGCGATTCCGCCGCGCGCAGGAAGGCGAGCCTGGCCCGGATCGTCTCCTCGTTCATGCGCCTGCCGGTTTCCAGTCCGAGAGGTCTTCGATCTCGCACATCTTCTTCCAGCTCGGGCGCTGGAAGACGCGCAGCGCCAGTTCATTCAGGCGGGGCCAGGTGGTGCCGGGGCGCGGCATGTTGCGCGCCCAGCGGATGTACATGGTCAGCTGCAGGTCGGCGCTGGAGAAGGTCTCGCCCAGCAGGTAGGGCCCATGCTCGGCCAGGTGGATGTCGATGCGCTCCAGGGTGGACTCGATCTGCCGGCGCAGGGCTTCGCGGGTGGCGTCCGTGTGCTCGGCCATGCCGAGGTCCTTGGGGTAGAACCAGAAGCGGTACAGCGTGCCCAGATGGGTGGAGAGGTGTACGCTCCACTTCATCCAGTCGGCGCGGGCGGGCGTGCCCGGCGCCGGCGCCAGGCCGGCTTCCGGATGGCGCTCGGCCAGCAGCATGACCATCGCCGCCGACTCCTGCATCACGACGCCGTCCACAACCATGGTCGGCACCACGCCGTTCGGATTGAGCTGCAGGTAAGCGCTGTCGTGCTGCTGGTCCTTGTCGATGTCGACCAGCTGCAGCTGGTGCGGCGCGCCGGTTTCCAGGAGCATCGCGTGGACCACCATGCTGGCGGCGCCCGGTGAGTAATGCAGTGTGTACATGCCGTCTCCCTGTCGCTTGTTGGAAGTGCAGAGCTTAGGGCATGTGCATGCCGCATGTCACGCATAATCGATGGCGCAACAGGAGGCTTCAGCGTCCGATGGTCTGGCGTTGGCGCAGCTTGCGCTGCAGTTGCATGATGCCGTAGACCAGGGCTTCCGCCGTGGGCGGGCAGCCGGGAATGTAGACATCGACCGGGATGATGCGGTCGCAACCGCGCACCACCGAATACGAGTAATGGTAATAGCCGCCGCCGTTCGCGCAGGAACCCATCGAGATCACATATTTCGGGTCCGGCATCTGGTCGTAGACCTTGCGCAGCGCGACCGCCATCTTGTTGGTCAGCGTGCCGGCGACGATCATCAGGTCCGCCTGGCGCGGGCTGGCGCGCGGGATGAGTCCGAAGCGGTCCATGTCGTAGCGGGCGGATGCCGCGTGCATCATCTCCACCGCGCAGCAGGCCAGGCCGAAGGACAGGTACCAGAGGCTGTTGCTGCGCGCATGGCCGACCAGGGTGTCGACGCTGGTCAGCAGATAGTGCTGGCCTTCGAGTGCCGTGTTTTCCAGTGTGCTTTCTTCCATTGCGCTCTCCTTGTGAACGCGTGGAAGAATACGGAGGCGCACGGGCCGCGTCTTGTACCGACGCGACATCGCCGCCCGCCGGGTGCATCCCGAATTATCCGGTGAAGGCCCGCAGTTCCTCGCTGTCCATCTGCCAGAATCCGTAACCGGCGCCGCTATCGAAACGGCGCCTGAGGAAGCTGGCCGGGGTGTCGCCGACGAACTGCCGGAAATCCCGGTTGAAATGCGGCTGGTCCACGTAGCCCGCATCGTGGGCCGCCGCCGCCAGGCTGGCCGCCCCCGGCTGGCTGCGCATCAGGAGCGCCAGCGCCATCGAAAGACGCGCCAGCCTGCGCACGTCGCGCAGCGGCAGGCCATGGTGCATCAGGAAGCGGCGCTCGAACTGGCGGGTGCTCACCTCCAGGCTCGCGGCGAGTTCCGCGGCCGGCCGCAATAGCCGCTCGGCGCCAAGGACTGGCAGGAAGGGAGGATCGCGGTCGGCCCGCGCGCGTGCGCGCAGCAGGAAGGACTCGAGCGCGGCGACCAGGTCGCGGCTGCGCCGCGCGCGGTGCAGCCGGTCGAGCAGGGGGAGTAATTCATCCGGCGCCAGCAGGCTGTCGAGCGGCACCGGATCGCGGCCAAGCAGGTTGACCGGTATGCCGAAGCAGTGCAGGAAGCCGGACGGCCGGAAGGTCGCGGAGATGAAGCAGGCGCCGGGTTCGGTCCTGAAGCGGCCCGGTTCGAGCACGGGGCCGGTCACGAAGGCCTGCGGGAGCCGCTCCTCGCGGCCGTCCTCGCGCAGCACCACGCTGCCGCCACGCAGGTAGACCACCAGCTGAGGGTCGGTGCGCGCCGGCAGGTGGACCTCGACCGAGGGGAACCCGCCGAGCATGATGTTGCGGACGAAGGGCGCCAGTTCCTGGCGCGGCAGGACGATGGTGCGCAACGATACGTCGTTCAGGGCTGGGTGGAGGAGCATGGCGGTCCGGTGCGCAAGGATGCGCATTTCCGCATATCCTAACAGGATGCGCAGGCGTGGCGTGCGGCGCGGCCAGTCCAGCGCGCCAGGCTCAGCGCAGCAGTTTCAGTCCCGGCGGCAGGGCCTCGCCCAGCATGCGCGATTCGACCGCCTGGTCCAGTTCGACCACCTCGCGCACCATGGCCGACCAGGTGGCGGGCGCGCCGCTGACAGCAAGCCTGCGCAGCACGTCCTCGCGCACGGGTTCGCCGATGTCGCGCGAGCGGTCGCCTGTTTTGCGCGCGATGTGTGCTGCCGCGAAGCCGGCCGGCTCCACCTTGCGCCAGTCGAGCTGCATCAGCCTGCCCAGCCATTGCTCGGCCACCTCCAGCGGCGCCACCTCGTGCGCGCTGGACTGGAAGGACTGGCGCGCGCCCACGCGGCCCAGCGCCCACAGGTAGCGGGCGTAGCGCGCGGTGGTTTTCGCGTCCAGCTTGGCGGCGGCCGGAATGGCCATGATCTGTTCCAGCAGCCATTCGCCGATCTCGGCCTTGTAGCTGGACGGGATGCGCTCGAGCGAGGCGCCCATGCGCAGCATGTCGTCCTCGCTGCCGTCCACCAGGGTGATGGGACGGCGGCCGCGTTCGGATTCGTCGGCCTGCAGGTTGAAGGCGAAGTCGTCGAGCAGGCGCAGCTGGGCCTCGGACTCCAGGCCGCCCGCCACGCGGCGCCACAGGGTCCACCATTCGGCGCGCACCTGGCTGTCCTTGTGGTATTGCACGCCGTTCTCGAACATGGCCCACAGCTGCTCCATGCGCCAGGCGTCGAGCGCGTGGCCGAAGCCGGGACGCAGGCAGTAGCCGGCCAGGTTCAGCCAGGCGCGTTCGTGCTCGGCCGAGCGGCGCCGGCCCTTGGCGCGCGCCATCAGGGCGTCAAACAGGCGGCGCAGCAGCGGCGTATCCCAGCGCTCGCGCGCGCCCAGCAGGTGTTCGAGGCTGGCGCGCAGCTGGCGCACTTCCTTGGCGTCGACCTGCCTGGAGCGGGTGCCGAACACGCGCTCGATCTTTTCAATTGCCGCATCCAGCTGTGGGGGCAGGGCTTCGGATTCCGGCGCCCTTCCTTCCTCGTCTTCGCTGTCGCGCAGCTGGAAGGCGAGTTGCCAGCGCTGGCCGCTGCCGTCCTCGGCGACGCAGTGCACGTCGAGCGAGCCGACCTCGCTCAGCGCCGTCACCAGCTGCACGGGAATCTCGGCGCGCGCCGCCGCGCCGGGAGCGGCGCGCAGCACGGTGGAGATCGCGGGCAGGCGCACCACGTCGGCGGGGCCCAGGTCGACCAGGTCGCCGGCCTGGGGCGGGGCCGCATCGGCCACGGTCGACAGCAGGTGGAAGCGCACCGGGCGGCCGACGCGCAAGCCAAAGCTGCGGCCCGCCAGCGGCACCTCGATGGCGGCCGGGGTCCCGCGCGGCAGCAGGCAGACCGCGCGCAGGGTCTCGCCGTTTGTCTCGCCATCGAGCAGCAGGTAGTAGCTGCGCGCCGCGCCGCTTTCGATGGCGGGCGCCAGGCCCTGGCGCGCCAGCGAATAGGCGACGCCGCCGCGCGCCACGGCCACGTCCGGATTTTCGTTGTGCAGCACGCGCAAGGGCGCGCCGCGCCACTGGCTGAGCGTGTCGACCAGGCGCTGGGCCAGGGCGGCGCCGCGGAACACGCCGCCGTTGAGGAGCAGGGTGTCGGGCACCGGCAGGCGGCCGTCGTCCAGCAGGCCCAGCGCTTCGCGCGCGGCCGGCGCGTGCTGGCGCAGGAAGCCGGCCAGGTGGCGCGTGATGGCCGCATCGCTGGCGTAGGGCAGGCCGAATTCGACGATGCCTGCGCGCGCGCGTTTTGCCGCTTCCTGGCTTGCGTTCAAGGGGAAGAAGCCGTCGAGGACGATACGTTCGATGTCGTCGCGGCGCAGGTCCGCCTTGCGGCTGCCGCCGATGAGGCGCGAGCCTGAACCCAGCAGGGTCACCGCCACCGATTCCGGCGCGTCGGGGGCCAGCAGCTGCTCCTTGGCGGCGCGGCAGCGTTCGGTGAGCTGGGCCAGGCGCGCGGCGGACAGGCGCCCCCTAGTGTTGCCAACTTCGTCGCCGCTTTGCTCCGCCATGCGGTGTTCGATGAGATGGGCGAGCGCCAGGTCCATGTTGTCGCCGCCCAGGATCAGGTGGTTGCCCACGCCGATGCGCGTCAGCTTCGGCTCGCCGTCCTGCAGTTCGACTTTCACGAGACTGAAGTCGGTGGTGCCGCCGCCGACGTCGGCCACCAGCACCAGGCGTGCGTCGCCCAGGTCGTCGAGCAGTGAAGCGCGGTGGCGGTAGAGCCAGTCGTACAGGGCCGCCTGCGGTTCCTCCAGCAGGCGCACCGTGGACAAGCCGGCCAGCTTCGCGGCCTCCAGGGTCAGCGCGCGGGCGCCTTCGTCGAAGGAAGCGGGGACGGTGAGGACGATCTGCTGTTTTTCCAGCGGCTGCCTGGGGAAGCGTGTGTTCCAGGCCGCGCGCAGGTGGGCGAGGTAGCTGGCGCTGGCCGTCACCGGCGACACCTTGGCGACGTCGCCGGTTGTGCTATCTGCGCCCCAGGGCAGGATGGGCGCCATGCGGTCGACGCCCGGATGCGAGAGCCAGCTCTTGGCGCTGGCCACCAGGCGTCCCGGCGTGGCGGCGCCGAGTACGCGCGCCAGTTTTCCGAGCGCCACGTGGGCGACGCCTGCGGGATCATTGTGCGCCCACGGCAGTTGCAGCTCGCCGGGCGCGAGTTCGCCTTCCGCCGGGTGATAGCGCATCGAGGGCAGCAGCGGCGCGCCGGCGACTTCGCCGGGCGCCACCAGTTGCTCGATCGGGAACAGTTCGATGTTCCCGGCCTTGCCGCTATAGGCCAGCACCGTGTTGGTGGTGCCGAGGTCGATGCCGACGAGGTAGGTCACGTGCCTTCGGCAGCGGTGCGGACGTCGAACTCCACCTTCCAGCGCTGGCCGTCACGCGAGACGGCGGCCAGCTCCAGGGTGCCGGTGTCGGTCGCCAGCGCATGCAGCTTGACCTGCACCACGTCGCCCGGCACACGGCCCTCGGCCGGCAAGGTCGCCTGGATCTCGTTCAGTTCCTGCAGCTCGTCCGGGCCCCAGAACTCCAGCACCTCGCCGATACGGTCCTGGCGGCGCGTGGTCGAGCCGAAGAAGCGGAAGTGCACCGGCTCGCCCACCACCAGGCCGAATTCCTGGCCCGGCAGTTCGAGTTCGCTGCCTTCTTCCATGCCGAAGGGCGCCACGCACAGGGCTTCGATCGGCGGCTCCATGCCGGGAATGGCCGGCATCGAGGATTCCACGCCGACGTAGTAGGAACGCGCCGTGCCGCCGCGGATGCGCACGCCGCCGCCACGCCGCGCGTAGCTGTAGTAGGCGGCGCCGCGGGCAACGGCCAGGTCGAGGTCCGCGCCTTCCAGCATGCGCGCGGGTTCCGCGCCTTCCATGTAGAGCCAGTCGTTGATGGTGTCCATCACGCGCTGGGCCAGGATGTTCGACTTGAACACGCCGCCGTTGAACAGCACCGCGCTCGGGTGCAGGAAGCTGTGTTCGGCGTTCACCTTGCCGCTGAAGCCTTCGAGTTCGGCGGTGGCGCCGGCCTGGCGCGCCAGGAAGGCGGCCAGGTGGCGGGTGATGGCCGCATCCTGCGCGTAGGGCAGGCCGATCTGCGTGAGGCCGGCGCGGGCGCGGGTGGCCGGACGCGCCGCGGCTTCCACGCGTGGGAAGAAGCCGTCGGTGATGAAGGCGGTGACTTCCTCGCGCGTGAGTTCGGTGCGGATCGAGCCGCCGATGAGTTTCGAGCCGCGACTCGGCACCACGATGGGCCAGGTGGTGGCGCTGGCGTCGGCCAGCAGGGCTTCCTTGGCGTTGCGGCAGCCGTAGGTAAGGGCGCGCATCTGCCAGGCGTCGAGCTGGGTGCCGTTGGCGGACAGCTTGCGCGCCACCAGGTGGGCCAGGGCCAGGTCCATGTTGTCGCCGCCCAGCAGGATATGGTCGCCCACGGCCACGCGGTGCGGTTCCAGCTTGCCATCGCGCTCGAGGATGGCGATCAGCGAAAAGTCGCTGGTGCCGCCGCCGACGTCGACCACCAGGATGATGTCGCCCGGCTGGACCTGTTTGCGCCAGCGGCCGCCGCTGCCCTGGATCCAGCTGTACAGGGCCGCCTGCGGCTCTTCCAGCAAAGTGGGCGCGAAGCCGGCGTGGCGCGCCGCCTCGGCGGTCAGTTCACGCGCGGCCGGGTCGAAGGAGGCCGGGATGGTGACGGTGACCGATTGCTGCTCGAAAGGCGCTTCCGGGTGCGCGGCGTTCCAGGCCTGGCGCAGGTGGGACAGGTAGCGCGTGGAGGCTTCGAGCGGCGAGACGCGCGTGACTTCTTCCGGCGCGTCGTGCGGCAGGATGGCGGCGCGGCGGTCGACGCCGGGGTGGCACAGCCAGCTCTTGGCCGAGGACACCAGGCGGATCGGCGTGGTGGCGCCGCGGCTGCGCGCCATCTCCCCCGCGATCGCGGTCTCGCCAGCCGTGCTCCAGGGCAGGGCCAGCTCGCCCGGCGCCAGTTCGTCCGGGTGCGGCAGGTAGAGGAAGGAAGGCAGCAGCGGCAGCGCTTCGACCGTGCCCGGCGCGGTCAGCTGGGGAACGGGCAGCACGCCGTCCGCGGTCTTCTCGCCGTCGCTGGCCTGCAGGTCGACATAGGACAGGGCGCTGTGGGTGGTGCCCAGGTCGATGCCGATGGCGTAGCGTGCGTTCTGCTGGTCGCTCACAGCTCCACCTCCGCCGGGGCCAGCACGCGCGCGTCGTGCTTCTCGGCCAGTTGCGGCAGGGTGACCTTGCTGGCGCGCCAGCCGCGGTGGCTCAGGGTGCCCTTGAACGGAGCCTGGCCGACCACGTTGCCGGTCAGACGCACGCTGGCGGCGTCGAAGCCTTCTTCCAGCGTGATGCGGGCGCCCTCAAGCTCGCTGCGCACCGGTTCAATGGTGAAATGCTCGCGCAGCACGCGCGCACAGCCTTCGTGCACCACGCGGGCGGCGGCGCCGATGTCGGCGTCGGAATAAGATGTCAGGTTTTCCTGGGCGAAGTCGATCAGGCGGGCTTCGCGCTGGAACAGGCTCAGCAGTTGCAGGGCGGAGTCCGGCGTCGGGGCGCGCAGCGGCGTGGGAGCAGGGGCGGGAGCCGGGGCCGGAGCCACGGGGGCGACGGGCGCCGCGGCCACCGGGCCGACAGCGTCATCGCGCACGCGCGCGGCGAATTCGGCATCGCCGAGGGACTTGAAGAAGGCGCCGAAAGCGATCGACAGCCTGCTCCAGAAGGAGGGCAAATTGGTCGGTGTGGTCATTTCTTGCTTTTGGTAAGGTGGTGTTGCACCGCCGAAGGCTGTCAGGCGGCGTCGGGATCGGAATCCGGAAAACGCGCCATCATACCAGTTAGCGCGCCTCCTACGCGCCACCCCATCGCTCAGCCGGCGGTACGGGCGCCACCCAGCAAGGCCGCGGCGTAGGCGGTGAAATCGTCCAGTCCGCGCTTGATGATCGTCACCAGGGCGGGCAGGGGCGCTTCCTGGTAATCCCACTCGGCGCGGCAGAATTCGCCGGTGCGCTTGAGGTCTTCGGCCAGGGTGGCGTCGATCCAGCCGTGGTCGGCCAGCAGGGCGATGACTTCGCGCTCGTCCTGCGGCAGGCCGAGCCTGGCGTTGCCGATCACGTAGTCGCCCATCTCGATGGCCGCCTCCCAGGCGCGGATCACGTTGAGCGTGGCCGCGTCCTGGCGCGTGAGGTCCCCGGTGAAGGTGGCCGGGTCCTTGTCGTACTCTTCGCGGGCGCGGCGGCAGCAGCGTTCGATGGTGCCGGCCTTGCTGACCAGAATGTCGTCGTCCATGCTAGCTCCCTTTATGGTGTCAGATCAGGAAGAACAGCGCCGCCACGCACGTGGGCGGCAGCGCGCCCAGGAACAGGCCTACCGCCCCGATCGAGCCGTGGGCGAAGCCCTGGCGCACCAGGGCCGCGCCGGCCGGGTTGGGCGCGTTGGCGATCACGGTCAGGCCGCCGCCGCAGACAGCGCCCGCCACCAGCATGTACTTGGCGTGGTCGGACAGGCCGGTGATCAGGGAACCCAGGTAGGTCAAGGCTGCATTGTCCGTGATTGCCGTCAGGCCCAGCGCACCGAAGAAGATCGCGGTCGGGCCCAGGCTGGAAACCAGGGGCTGGAGCCACCACTGCTGCATGCCGCCCAGCACCACCAGGCCGGCCAGGAAAAATCCCACCAGCAGGCCTTCCTTCAGTATCAGCGGATCCTGGTGGCGATGGTAGGCCTTGGTGAAGCCCAGGAAGAACAGGAACAGGCCGATGAACAGCACCGGGTGGTGGGCAAACAGGACCACCAGCGCCAGGAAGGCGATGTGGATCAGCGACACCGCCAGCGGCGCCGTCTCCTGGCCGGCGGCCGCGCGCGGGGCCAGGTGGTGGCGCAGCAGCAGGGTGGCGACGGTGGCGTTGATGGCGACCGCCAGCGCGGTACGCCAGCCGAAGTGGGTGAGCATGAAGGCGCTGTCCCAGCCCCAGGCGCCGGCCACCATCAGCACCGGCGGCGCGGCGTAGGAGGTGAGGGTGCCGCCGATCGACACGTTCACGAACAGCACGCCGAGCGCGGCGTACTTGCCCCATTCCGGCATGCCGTCGCGGAACACGATGGGCGCCAGGGTCAGGGCGGCCAGGGTCATGGCCGCCGGCTCGGTGATCAGGGAGCCGGCCAGCGGCACCAGGGCCAGGCCGAGCCAGCACAGCGCCACCTCGGCGCGCACCGGCGCCAGCCGCGCCAGCAGGCCGAGCAGGCTGCGCACCGCATCCAGCACCGGGCGCGAGGCGGCGATCACCATCACCACGAACACGAACAGCGGTTCGGTGTACTGGCGCGACTCGACATAGTCGATGGCCGCCGCGCCGCCGCCCATCAGGGCCATGGCGAGGATCAGGATGAAGGCCCAGAAGCCGAACACCACCTCGACCTCGCCCAGCAGGTGGAACAGGCCTGCATGGCGCGGATAGCGGTGGGCCAGGGTCTCGAAGGCCTTGGCGGAAAAGGTGTGGACCAGGGCCAGGGCGAACAGGACGGCGCCGACGATGTCGACGGGATTCAAGGGCGGCTCCCAATCGGGCGGGCAGGTGTGTTCATTGGCGGAACATAAATTGACGAGCCCGCATTATTCCATCTTTCGGCTTGCGGATGGGATGACACATCTTTAAGTTTTATCAATACCGCATACTCAACTGGTATGTTCAAAATGAATATACCTTGCCAAATTCCGGCTCAGATAGTACTGTATATTTATACAGTATTTCTGCGAATGCAACTATGCTATCAACCCAATCCCATGCTGTACGCGCTACACCGGAGACCCTGCATCCTTCGCTGTGGCTCGCTTCGCAGCTGGCGCATGCCGACACGCGCTGCATCGACACCGGGCATGCGGCCCTGTCGTCCCAGCTGCCCGGCGGAGGCTGGCCCACCGGCACCATGACCGATCTCATGCTGCAACAGCCCGGCATCGGCGAAATGCGCCTGCTGCGTCCCGCGCTGGCGCACTGCGCCGAGCGCCGCATCGTCCTGCTGCAGCCGCCCCATCCGCCCCAAGCCCTGGCGCTGGCCGCGCTCGGCCTCGATCCCGCCCACCTGCTCTGGCTGCGCAGCAGCCGCAGCGCCGACGCATTGTGGGCGGCCGAACAGGTGCTGCGCAGCGGCAGTTGCGGGGCGCTGCTGTTCTGGGCCAACCACGTGCGCAGCGACAGCCTGCGCCGCCTGCATTTGGCGGCGCAAGCCGGCGAAACCCTGTTCTTCATGTTGCGGCCGCTGGCTGCGGCGCAGGACGCCTCGCCCGCGCCGCTGCGCCTCGCGCTGCGGCCGGCGGCGGGCGGCCTGCACATCGACTTTCTCAAGCGCCGGGGACCGCAGCGCGACGCGCCGCTGTTCCTTCCTTTGACTCCACCACTTCTGCAACGCCATGCGTCTCTGGATCGGCCTGTATTTACCCCAGTTACCGCTCGAGGTCTTCAGCCCGAACTGGTCCAGTGACCCCGGCAGTGTGGTGCTGGAGCAGGAGCGCGTGCTGGCGATGTCGCCCGCCGCGCGCGCTGCCGGCGTCCAGCACGGCATGCGCCGCGGCGGCGTGCTGATGCTGATGCCCGAGGCGCGCCTGCACGAGCGCAACCCCGCGCGCGAGGCCGAGGCCCTGCAGGCGGTGGCGATGGCCATGCTGCAGTACACGCCGCAGGTGGCCGAGGCCGAGGAAGCCACCTTGCTGCTGGATATCGGCGCCAGCCTGCGCCTGTTCGGCGGCATCCGGCGGCTGTGCGCGCGGGTGCGCGAGAACCTGCGCGCGCTGGGCTTCTCGGCCTGCATCAGCTGCGCGCCCACGGCGCGCGGTGCCTGGCTGCTGGCGCGCCGCAACGCCGGGCGCGCCGTGCGCATGGATTCGCTCACGCGCCGCCTCGACCGCCTGCCGGTGGCGCTGCTGCCGCCCGCGCGGCCCTTCGCAAGCTGGTTCGAGGGCATCGGCTGCCAACGCCTGGACGAGCTGCGCCGCCTGCCGCGTCCCGGCCTGCAGCGCCGCTGCGGGCGCGCGCTGCTCGACCTGGTCGATGCGGCCTACGGCATGAACCCCGAGCTGTTCGAGTGGATCGCGCCGCCCGAGCGCTTCCACGCGAAGCTGGAGCTGTTCGACCGCATCGACCAGGCCGACCTGCTGCTGGCCGGCGCCCACCACCTGGTCCTGCAGCTCACCGGCTGGCTGTGCGCGCGCCAGCTGGCGGTGGAGCGCATCCGCCTGCTGCTGGAGCACGAGCGCGGGCGGGTAGCGCGTCCGCCGACGGTGCTCGAGATCGCGCTGGCCGAGCCCACCTGGCGCGACGAGCACCTGGTACGCCTGCTCAAGGAACGCCTGGGCAAGCTGGAGCTGGAAGCGCCGGTGATCGGCCTGGGCCTCGAAGCCCAGCAGATGCGGGCCATGGCGCCGCCCACTGAATCGCTGTTCCCCGAGCCCGGCGGCACCGAGGAAGACCGGCTGCGCATGATCGAGCTGCTGGTGGCGCGCCTGGGCGCGGACAACGTGCTGCAGGCGGTGCCGCTGGCCGACTACCGGCCCGAGGTCGCCAATGTCTGGGTGCCGGTGGAAGAGCGGGTGAGTCCGCAAGCGCGCGCAGCCCGCATGCCGCCCGACGTCCAAAGCCTGCCGCGTCCCGCCTGGCTGCTGGCCAAGCCGATCGCGCTCCTGGTCCGCAACCACCGTCCCTTCTATGGCTCGCCGCTCAAGGTGGCGTCCACCCCGGAGCGCATCGAAGCCGGCTGGTGGAGCGAAACGCAAACACGCGACTACTTCATCGCCGAGGGGCAGGACCACACGCTGTACTGGATCTACCGCGAACGCATCGTCGGCTCCGGCGAAGACGCCTGCCCGCGCTGGTACTTGCATGGCTTGTTCGGATAAGGCCCCAGCGTATGAATCATCCAACGAAACGCGCCTACACGTCACTGTTCGATGACCGCCGGTCCCGTAGGGTGGACGGGTCTCCCGTCCACGCGTTCAACCAGCGCATGCACAATCGAACCAGCTAACCCGAAGCCGTAGGGTTGGCGGCTCCGCCGCCGACGCGTTCAACGAACCACAAAGTCTCGTAGGGTGGACGGATCTCCCGTCCACGCGTTCAACCACCGCATGCACAATCGAACCAGCTAACGCGAAGCCGTAGGGTTGGCGGCTCCGCCGCCAACACGTTCAACCGGCGCTTGCCACGTCGCTCTCCGCATCGGACCATTACCGTTCATTGAACGCGTCGGCGGCATAGCCGCCAACCCTACGCCAGATCATCAGACGGGGCATGGAAACCGATAACGATCACCGGTGGATCGCAATCCGGCTGCGCCCCCGGTCCGTCCCGCGAGCCACACCGGCATTCACTCCGCCGCCGTCACCTTGGTCAGCTGCAAGGTCCTCCTCGCCACATACCCCAGCGATTCATATAGCGCAATCGCCCCCGCGTTATCCGGATACACATGCAGGAAGGGCAGGTCCCCCCGGTCCACGATGCGCCGCATCTTTTCCACCAGCAAGACCCGCGCATACGCCTTGCCACGGTGCTCGGGATGCACGCACACCGCGCTCACTTCCACCATGCCCTCCGGCCGCATGCGCTCGCCCGTCATCGCCGCCAGCATGCCGCCGTCGCGAATGCCGAGAAACTCCCCCAGCTCATGCGTGCGGACCCCGAACGGCCCCGGATTGGTCAGCCCCGTCAGGCTGCGCATCTCGGCCGCATCGTCCTCGCCCAGCAGCAAGGTCGCCGCGCCCGCATGCCCGGCATCGCGCGTGGCGACCATCTGCAGTACCGGACCGAGCCGCGTTGCCTCGAGCCCATCCGCTCCCACGACCGGGTCGGGCGTGACCAGCATGACTGATTCGCCCGGCGCGAGCAGGGCGGTGAGCGCGACCCAGGCCGCCTGGCTGTCGTCACGCAGGGCAGCGAAGGGACCGATCTCGCGCGGGTAGCGCAAGGCAAGGGGACCGCCCAGGGCAAAGTGGCGGTGGCCGCCGTTGAGGCTGGACCAGACCGGCCTATCGAGCGCCGCGTGGCGGTCCGAAGAGAGTGTGAATGTGTGCATGCCGTGATGGTGGTTGGTCGTGCGTTGCAAGCAGGCGCGCCGCAGCGGACAACACGGCGGCCGTCCCGCTCATCATACCGTGCCTGCGGCCGGCACGCATCCCTCCGCCAGCGCCGACACTATGCTATCGTTCGGTCAAAAAACGGCGCCATGCATGCGCCGCTGCGCACACCTGAAAGGAGACTACCCATGGCTGGCGCAACCGTCCATTTCCCAGGCGCCGATGGCCAGATGCTGGCCGCCCGGCTCGACCTGCCCGACGGCCCCGTGCGGGCCTACGCCCTGTTCGCCCATTGCTTCAGCTGCAGCAAGGATGTGCTCGCGGCCAGCCGCACCGCGCACGGCCTGTCGCGCCACGGCATTGCCGTGCTGCGCTTCGATTTCACCGGCCTGGGCGCCAGCGAAGGCGAATTCGCCAACACCAACTTTTCATCGAACATCGCCGACCTGGTCGCGGCCGCCGATTTCCTGCGCGCCGAGTATGCAGCCCCGCAACTGCTCGTCGGCCACAGCCTGGGCGGCGCGGCGGTACTGGCCGCCGCCGCAGCCGTGCCGGAAACGCGCGCCGTCGCCACCATCGCCGCGCCCAGCGATCCCCACCATGTCACCGGCCTGTTCGGCGAGCATCTCGACGCCATTGTCGAACACGGCGAGGCGCGGGTGCGGCTGGCCGGCCGCGAATTCACGGTGCGCCGCCAGTTCCTCGAGGACGTCGCCGAGCACCGCCTGGCCGACAAGGTCCGCGCCCTGCGCCTGCCGCTGCTGCTCATGCATGCGCCGCTGGACGGCACGGTCGACATCTCGAACGCCATGCGGATCTTCGAGTGCGCCGTGCATCCGAAGAGCTTCGTCTCGCTCGACAGCGCCGACCACCTCCTGACCCGGCGCGAGGACGCGCAGTATGCCGCCGCCGTCATCGCGGCATGGAGCGCGCGCTACCTGGACCTGCCGGAGCACGCGGCATGAGCGCCACCATGGAAACGCGGCTGCGCTACCGCCAGGCGGCGCTGGACGACATTCCGGTGTTGTCGGTGCTACGCCTGTCCGTGAACGAGAACCGCCTGTCCTCGCCCGACAAGGTCACCCTGGCCATGTACCACGACTATTTGACCACCCTGGGGCAGGGCTGGCTGTGCGAGGAGGACGGCGAGATCCTCGGCTTTTCGGTGGCCGATGTGCGCGACGGTTCGATCTGGGCCTTGTTCGTGCGCCCGGACAGCGAAGGCCGCGGCATCGGCCGCACCTTGCTCGGCATGGCCTGCGACTGGCTGTTCGCCCAGGGGCATCCGAAGGTCTCGCTGAGTACCGGGATCGGTACGCGGGCCGACCGCTTCTATGCGGCGCATGGCTGGCAGCGTGAATTGCAGCCGGGGGATCGGGAGGTTAGCTATTCACTGGCGGCCCGGTAGGACTCAGGATCCAGGGCTGTCTGACTGGCCTATTGCCGCTAGCGCAAATTATTACCGCTAACCGCAAAACCGTCGCCCCGGCGCAGGCCGGGGCCCAAGTTCAGCATCTCGATAGCGCATGCAAACTTGGATTCCGGCCTTCGCCGGAATGACGTGCATAAGCTACCTGAAGAGATTACTTCAACGTTGCGCCTGCAGAGTTACTTCCCCACCTGCCGCCAGTGCCGATCAATGCCCCCCGACCCCGCCGCGCTCAGCAGCTTGCGAAACGTCGGACATTCCATATGACTCGGCGCGGGGCAGGACACCGCATGCCGCAGTCCCTTGCTCATCGCCTTCAAGCGCCGCACCAGCGCATCGATCTCGTCGGCCCTGGCCGCCAGCACGGCGCGGTCGATTTGCGGTCCGTTCGGCGTGAACATGCCCCGGATATCGTCCAGCGACAGCCCGGCCGCCTGGCCTAGCGAAATCAGGGCCAGCTGGTCCAGCACATCCTTGCCGAACGTGCGGCGCAAGCCCTGGCGCCCGGTCGAGGCGATCAATCCCTTTTTCTCGTAGTAGCGCAGCGTCGACGCCGCCATGCCGCTGCGCTTCGCGACTTCCGCAATATCCATGCACGACCCCTTGACTTGAAGTTGACTTCAACTTCTATAGTGATCCACATAGACACGCAGGTCAATCGTGAAAGGAAACACCATGGAAGCGCTCGCACTCATCCTCAAGGTCGTGCTCATCGGCCTCGGGGCCACCGCCGTGATGGACGCCTGGCTCGTCATCTTGAAACGCATGGGCGTCAAAACCCTGGACTTCGCCCTGGTCGGGCGCTGGGTCGGCCACCTGGCCCACGGACAGCTGGCGCATGCCGCCATCGCCAAGGCGCCGCCCGTCGCGGGAGAGCGGTCGCTGGGCTGGGCCATGCACTACGTCACCGGCGTCGGCTTCGCCGGCCTGCTGGTGGCGCTGGCGGGCGCGGACTGGCTGGACCGCCCGACTCTGTTGCCGGCGCTGGCGGTCGGCATGGCCACCGTCGCCGCGCCGCTGTTCCTGATGCAGCCGGCCATGGGCGCGGGATTCGCCGCCTCGAAGACACCCACGCCGCTCAAGAACTGCCTGCGCAGCCTGGCCAACCACACCGTGTTCGGTCTCGGCCTCTACCTTGCCGCCCTGTGCCTGCATCTGCTGGCGCACTAGGGCATCCACGATCCCATCACCGGAGGAAGCACATGAAACGACTCGCAGTCATCTACCACAGCGGCCATGGCCACACCGCCCATATCGCCGGCCACATCGCCGAGGGCGCCGGCAGCACGGAAAGCGTGCGCGTCGACCTGCTGCTGGCCCAGGAGCTGGCGCAGGAAGCCCAGCGCTTGTGCGATTACGACGGCATCATCCTCGGCTCGCCCACCTACCTGGGCGGCGTGTCGGCGCCGTTCAAGGGCTTCATGGACGCCACCGGCCCGCTGTGGCGCACCCAGAAGCTCAAGGGAAAACTGGCGGCCGGCTTCACCGTGTCCTCGCTGCCGGCGGGCGACAAGCAATCGACCCTGCTGTCGATGTTCACCTTCTGCATGCAGCACGGGATGCTCTGGCTCGGCAACCCCATCCTGCCCGAGCAGCATGCGGGCGTGCCCTACGACGAGGCGGCCAACCGGCTCGGTTCCTGGTCGGGCCTGATGGCCCAGGCCGGGCATGCCTCTCCGGCGGACGCCTTCCCGCCGGGCGACATCAAGACCGCCCGCCTGTTCGGCCGCCAGTTTGCGGCGACCCTGCAGCGCCTGGCAGGCGAACGGCCATGATCCCGAAAAAGTACGCGCCCCAGCTGTTCGCCTTCATCCTGTCTGGCCAGATGTCGCTGGTGATCTCGGGCGTGGCGACCTGGCGCGCCCTTGGCTGGACGCCGGACTTCGGCAGCCAGTGGCTGGGCGCCTGGCTCACCGCCTGGGCGATCGCCTTCCCGACCGTGCTGCTCTTGTCCGCACCGGCGCGGATCGCGGTGCGCATCCTGACCAGCGAGCGCTAAGGTCTACATGACTGAATCTGCGCCGCAGTTGGTTTATTCGTAGGGTGGACGGGTTCCCCGTCCACCCTACAGGTCACACGGACAATGATCATGCAGGCCCTAGTCCGGGGCCAGCAGCTGCTCGAGGCGGCGCGGGTAGTGGTTGAGGAAGTCGCGCGTCACCGCGTAGTGCTCGGTGTCCTCGTAGGCGACTTCGGTGATACCGGCGGCGTCGAAGGACAGGATCTTCGCGTTCGGGTAGCCCAGCAGGATCGGCGAATGCGTCGCGATGATGAATTGTCCGTGTCCGGCCCCCGTTTCGCGCCTCCGAGGAGATGGGCGGCGATATCACGCAGGGTGCATCAGGCCGGAGTATCCAGCATGTCGCCCAGCGGCAGCGCGGCACGCCGCAGCCACCCACGCACGATACGGAATTCCCAGGCCCGCTGCGCGCGCGCGTCGGCAGGGAGCGCATCGTCCTGCCACAAGACCTTCACGAGGCCCTGCAGCTGCAGGATGTCGCCGCGTTCGAAGTCGACCAGCAGCAGGGAGGCGCGCGGCTCCCGAAGCAGATTGCCGAGGGTGTTGAAATAGCGGTTGCCGGCGTAGTCGGGCACGGTGAGCACCTTGCCGTCCAGGCGCAGGAAACCCGCCTCGCCGCCGCGGTGGGACATGTCGAGGCCACCTGCATCGCCGCCGGAAGTGGCGACGAACATCGTCTCGCAGGCGGCGATCAATGCGACGGCATCCGGGGACAGCTCCGTGCCGAAAGATTCGACCGGATCTGTCCGGCGCGCCCTTGGCGCGAGCTGGCGCACGCGGATGTACTTCGGGCAGTTGCCGAAGGATTGGTCGACGTCGACCACCACGCTCCCGCCGTCAGCATGCGCGATCCGGCCGTTGGCGCGGTTGCGCCGCCGCGTGGCCAGGTCGATCCCGAGCATGCCGACCGGCGCTCCGGCCGACAAACAAGGACCCGCTGGATCGTCCTGACCGGGCGAGGCGGCGATGCGCAGCTGTCCCGGATCGGGCGAGGACACGAAGCCCGGCTCCCCGTGCAGCAGCGTGGCCAGCGGCCATCCGCTCTCGTCCGCCACGGCGACGCACAGGAAGGGCAGCAGGGGAAAGAACTGCCGGTGCTGCTCCGGCATCCGGCTGCGGATCGGTGCGCCCGCCGGCCCGCCGCCCGCAAGCCGCTGGGCCATCAGTTCACCGGCGTGGAAGGGTTCTGGAATGCGGTGGTCGTCCATGTTCAGTGCTCCGGCATCGCCACGAAACCCGGCAGGGCTTGCACCCGCGTGATCCAGGCGCGCACCTGCGGATAAGGCTCGAGCGCGATGCCGCCTTCCGGCGCATGCGCAACGTAGGCGTAGCAGGCCAGGTCCGCCAGGGTCGGATGTTCTCCAGCCAGGAAGGCCCTCTGTTTGAGACTGGCTTCCATGAAGCCCAGGGCCAGGCTCGCCAGCCGCTGCATGAGTTCCGGCGGCATGCCGGTATCGCCGAAGCGTGCCGACACCCTGGCCTTGGCCGGCCCGTAGGCGATCTCGCCCGCCGCCAGCGACAGCCAGCGCTGCACCCGCGCCGCGCCGGCCGGGTCCTCGGGCAGCCAGGCGCTGCCCGGCGCATGGCGCTTGGCCAGGTAAACCAGGATCGCATTGCTGTCGGACAGTACCAGCTCGCCGTCCTGCAGGACCGGGATCTGGCCGAGCGGATTCAGGTCCAGGAACTCGGCGGTCTTGCGGACCGGGGCCGGCGCATCGATGCGGCGGTAGGGCAGCCCCAGCAGGTTCAGGAACAGTTCCACGCGGTGGGTATGGCCGGACAGCGCGGTGCCGTACAGGATCAGGGAAGAGGTCATGGCTGGAATGGATAAGGTTGGCGGACCTTCATCCTAGCGGCCGGACCCAGTTCCAGGAATAGCGCATAATCGCAATTCATTCTGCCGATTTTCGCAATAATCGAATATTCAACGCCCATGGACCGTTTGGACGAACTCCAGGTTTTCCTCGCCATCCTCGACACCGGCAGCATGGCCGCGGCCGCGCACAAACTGCGCCGCTCGCCGTCGGCCGTCACCCGCAGCCTCGCCACGCTCGAGCAGCGCGTCGGCATGCGCCTGTTCGAGCGCAGCACGCGCAGGTTGTCGGCGACGAGCGAAGGGCAGCGCCTCGCCACCCATGCGCGCCGCCTGCTGGCCGACTACGACACCGCGGTGTGCGAGAACGAGGCGGCGCCGCCCCAGGGCCTGCTGCGCGTCACGGCGCCGATGGTGTTCGGGCGCAGGCACATGACGTCCGTCGTCACGAAGTTCCTGATGCGCCATCCGGACATGCAGGTCGATTTGTCCCTGTCGGACCGCAACGTCGACCTGATCGACAATGGCATCGACCTGGCGCTCAGGATAGGAAGGCTGGAGAATTCCGGCCTGGTGGCGCGCCGCCTGGGCGCGGTGAAGCGGATCACGGTCGCCAGTCCCGCCTACCTGCAAGGCCGGGGCACGCCCGCCACGCCGGAAGACCTGGCCGGGCACGAACTGATCCTCGGCACCGCGGTGCGCGGCCTGGCCGAATGGCGTTACAGGAAAGGGGAGCGCGAGCACATCGTCCGCTTCACGCCGCGCCTGCAGGTGAACGACCTCGACGGCGTGCTGAATGTGGCGCGCGAAGGCTTCGGCATCGCGCGTGTGCTGTCCTACCAGGCCGCGCCCGACCTCGAGGCCGCGCGCCTGGTGCGCTTGCTGGATGGCTACGAACCGGAGCCGATCCCGGTCCACCTGGTGTTCCCCAGCGCGCGGCAGATGGCGCCGCGCGTGCGCGCCTTCGTCGATTTCGCGGTGGAGGAATTCGCGCAGCTGCCGCTGATCCGCCAGGCGCCGTCGTCCTGAGTGCACCGCCAAAACAAAGCGGCGGTCCGCAGACCGCCGCTGAAGGCTTGCTTCGATGCCGCCAGGCTTACTTGGCGGCCGGCTTTCGGCGCGCCAGGCGCAGGGCCGCCAGGCCCAGGCCCGCGAGCATCAGCGAACCCGGTTCCGGCACCTCGTTCTGCTGGCCGACCGGGGTGACGCGGAAGATCGTGTCCCAGCCCGCCGGGGAACCGAACTGGTAGGCGGTGCCGCCCGCATAGCTGTCGTCGCTGGTGTAGATGCCCCAGAACGGGCTGTCGCCCGGCACGCGCAGCACGGCGGTGTAGCTCTGGCCGACGGTCAGTGCGACTGCGGAAAAGTCGATGTCGTAGAAGCCGTCGTAGTTCGACGCCAGCGAGAAGGTCTCGGTGGCCAGCACCGCGCCGCCGACGCCCGCGCCGGCGACCAGGCTGATCTCCAGCGGGTCGTTGGCGAACCAGGTGTTCAGGGGCAGGTAGCGGAAGGCGAACTTGATCGCGGCGTCTTCGGCCACGAAGGACTGGCCGAGGGGCTCGAAGTGGTTCACCTGGTTGAAGTCGGTAACCTTCGAGGTTTCGATCACGCCGGCTTGCGCCGACAGGGATGCTGCCAGGCCGGCGATCGCCAGCATCGTGCGGAGTGCTTTCATGAATATCCCTTATGAAATTATTATTGACCAGCGCACATAAGCATGATGCGTGCCAGAAATAATTTTTAACAGGAATTCAACGACTTAGTCTTCCGACAACGCCGAGCGGGCTGCCGGCTGTAAAAACGGCCGACAGCCAAGAGCGTGTTACTTCAAGGGCTTGAACAGCTCTTCCAGCCGGTCCCGGGTGCCCGGGATGCGTTCCAGGCGCGGGTAGCGCAGGCCGTCACGATAGTCGAGCGCGATGGTGCGCAGGTTGTTCCCCTTTTTCACCAGCAGTTCGAGCGGCGCCTTGCCGTCCTTGGCCGCCTTGACCGCCGCCTTCAGCACCTCGCCCTTGTAGGCCTTGTTGTTGACCGCGACGATGGTGGTGTTGGCTGCCAGGCCGGCGCGGAAACCCACGCCGTCCCAGATCACACCGGTGACGCTGCCGTCCTGGCGCACCGAGAAGCCCAGCGAGTAGCTCAGGTCCGTGAGCTTGTTGCGCTCGTCCGCGTTCTTGACGGCGTCGGTCGGGGTGTCGGTGTAGACCAGCTTCCAGCCGGCGCGCGCCAGGCCGTCGAGCGGGGCGCCGGGGCCGTGGCCTTCCAGGCGCGTGCGCAGGAAGGGCGCCCAGTCGAATTTCTGGACCTTGTTCAGGGCCGCGACCACGTCCTCGAAAGTGTAGTGCAGCGCATCGACGCGGCCGTTCTCGACGCCGAAGAAAGCGCGCGCGAAGTCGTTCAGCGAGCGCTTGTCGCCCGACAGTTCACGGATCTTGGTGTCGACGTCGAGCCAGATCAGCATGCCCTCGACGTAGTAATCCTCGCTGCGCTGCCAGTTGCCCCAGCCGATCGGGCGGCGGCCGTTGATGATCGGGTCGTTGACCGTGTCCTGCACCGCGCGCCAGCTGCGGCCTTGCGTGTTGTCGTAGCGGGCCGCGCTGGCCGCTAGCGACTCGCGCGCGTGGGCCAGCGAGATCAGGCCGGAGCGGGCCGCCAGCACGTTGCCCCAGAACTGGGTCTGGCCTTCGTAGACCCACAGCAGGCTGTTCTGTAGCGGGGTGTTGAAGTTGGGGACGTCCTGGCCGGCCGGGCGGCGGAACTTGCCGTTCCACGAGTGCACGAATTCGTGCGGCAGCAGTTCGCGTCCGCCTTCGTTCTTGCTCCACTCGGTGAAGTAGCCCAGCTTGACGCCGTTCTCGCTCGACTGGTGGTGCTCGCGGCCGATGCCGCCGAATTCGTCCGAGATCGCGAACAGGAAGTCGTAGTGCTTGTAGTGGTGCGAGCCGAACAGCTTCAGTGCCTGCTCCACCATCGCACGGTGCAGGGCGATCTGCTCCGGCTTGGCTTCCAGGCTTTCCGGATTGTCGGCGACCACGTTCAGCATCACCGGCGCTTTCGCGCCCGGCGCCAGATCGATGCGCTTGAAGTAGCGGCCGGCGAAGATCGGCGAATCGACCAGGGTGTCGAGGTCGTGCGGCTTGAAGCGCACTTCGTCGCCGCGTTTTTCCTGCACCTCCAGCGCGCTGGCGTGCTGCCAGCCGGTGGGGAAGGCGACGGTCGGCTGCACCGTGATGCGGCGCGCGTGGTAGCCGGCCGGGTAGAGCAGCACCGATTGCCACTGCACGCCGAGGATGTCGTCGGTCATGGTGATGCGGCCCTGGCTGGTGTCCAGCGGCGACAGGAACTGGTATTCGGCGTCCAGGGTCGCGGCGCCTTCCGGCACCGTGACATGGAAGGCGTAGACATTGACCGGATCGCGCGTCCACTCGAGCGCCTTGCCGCCGGCGCTGAACTTCAGGCCCGCGAGCTGGGTCAGCGGAATGTTCGGACCATGGTTGCCCGGCGCCCACTGCGGATAGAGCAGGGTGAGGGGGCCCGGCCGCACCGGGATCGCCATGCGCATGCGGAAGATTTGCTGCGCCAGGTTGGTCGCGTCGACGTGGACGGCGATGGTGCCGGGATAGGGCTGGTCGCCCACGGCCGGAACGGCGGCGTGGGCCGACAGGGCGAGAGAAAGGGCGAAGGCCAGGACGCCGGCCGGACGGGCGGCGCGCGCGAGCAGGGTGCGGGTTGCGGTCATGGATGAAAGCAGGGAAAGAGGCAAACGGCCGAGTGTAGCACCGCTCATCGAGGACAAATTCCATGGATACACACTGCAAATAAAATTTGCAAAATCGTCTTAAAAACCGTATTTCGCATACCTTGAAAATGCAATGACGTGGTATTAGATTGGCTTCAACGGATGCTCAATGAGGTCCGTCAACTTATCGCTTAACTTGAAAAGGATATGACATCATGCGTACTTTTGACCTGACTCCGCTCTACCGTTCCGCCATCGGTTTCGATCGCCTGGCCAACCTGCTCGAGCAGCGTGGCGAGCCGAGCTACCCGCCGTACAACATCGAGCTGGTGAGCGAAGACCAATACCGCATCGTGATGGCCCTCGCCGGTTTCAACCGCGACGAGATCGAGATCGTGACCGAGCGTGACAGCCTGCATGTCACCGGCCGCAAGCAGAAGGACGAGGTGCAGCGCACCTTCCTGCACCGCGGCATCGCGGCGCGCGATTTCGAACAGCGCTTCCAGCTGGCCAACCACGTGAAGGTCACCACCGCGTCCTTCGACAACGGCATGCTCACCATCGAACTGGTGCGCGAAGTGCCGGAAGCCCTCAAGCCGCGCAAGATCGCGATTGCGGATGCGCTGGGCAACACCGGCAACGTGCAGGCGCTGGAGCAACGCGACGCCGCCTGAGCGGCAATGGTAGTGCAGTAGTAAGTTGAAAGAAGGGCGCTCGCGGTTGGGGCGCCCTTTTGCACATCTGTATGGATGAGAGTATGGATGAGTAAGCCCATCCTTTAAGCCATGTCTAAGCCGGACTTTTGCCAACTTAAGCATGTCCTAAGGCTCTTGCGGGAAACTACTTCCATCGATCATCAACACACATCGACAATTTTCATCGGGAGCACATACATGTCCAACGAGAGTTCCGTCACTGCTATCACTGCCAAACGCCTGACGCTGGCCCTGTGTGCCGCGGGCGCCATCGGCGGAGCGGTCGGTGCCATTGCAGTCAACCACAACAACGTTGCAGCGGAAACCGCGCCTGCCGCCGCCCCGGCTCCCGCGCCGGCGGTCGCGCCCGCACCCGCTGCAGCCGCCGCCGCTCCCGCGGCGACGGTGACGCTTCCTGATTTCACGCGCATCGCTGCGCAGAACGGCAAGGCGGTGGTCAATATCCGCGTCGCCGGCACCAACCGCGCCAACCGTGGCGGCAACGGCATGCCGCGTCTCGACCCGAGCCATCCCTTCTATGAATTTTTCCGGCAGTTCCAGGACCCCCGCTACGGCAACGGCGGCGGCGGTCGTGAAGCGCCTGTCGTTTTCGGCGCCGGATCGGGCTTCATTGTCAGCCCGGACGGCGTCATCCTGACCAACGCCCACGTCGTGCAAGGCGCCGACGAAGTCACCGTCAAGCTGCAGGACCGCCGCGAATACCGCGCCAAGGTCCTGGGCTCGGACCCCAAGACCGACGTGGCCGTGCTGAAGATCGACGCCAAGGGCCTGCCAGTGGCGCCGATCGGCAAATCGCGTTCGCTGCTGGTGGGCGAGTGGGTGCTGGCCATCGGTTCGCCGTATGGCCTGGAAAGCACCGTCACCGCCGGCGTGGTGAGCGCCACCGGCCGTTCGCTGCCTGACGGCGCCGTGCCCTTCATCCAGACCGACGTCGCGGTCAACCCCGGCAACTCGGGCGGCCCGCTGTTCAACACCCGCGGCGAAGTGGTCGGCATCAACTCGCAGATCTACAGCCAGACCGGCGGTTACCAGGGCCTGTCGTTCTCGATCCCGATCGACGTCGCGGTGCGCATCAAGGACCAGATCGTCGCCACCGGCAAGGTGCAGCACGCCAAGCTGGGCGTGACCGTGCAGGAAGTCGGCCAGGACTTCGCCGACTCCTTCCGCCTCGAGTCGCCGGAAGGCGCCCTGATCTCGAGCGTCGAGCGCGGCGGCCCGGCCGACCGCGCCGGCCTGAAGTCGGGCGACGTGGTCCGCCGCGTGAACGGCCAGGCCATCGTGTCCTCGGGCGACCTGCCGGGCATCATGGCCCTGGCCAAGCCGGGCGAGCGCGTGAGCCTCGACGTCTGGCGCGACGGCAAGCTGGTGCGCGTCGACGCCACCCTGGGCGACGCCTCCGAGAAGGGCAAGCGCGCGCCGGAAGAACTGGCGCAGCAAGAGCCGGACAACAGCGCCAAGCTGGGCCTGGCCCTGCGCCCGCTCGAACCGGTCGAGCGCCGCCAGAGCGGCATTCCGGCCGGCCTGGTGATCGAGGATGCGTCGGGCGCCGCCCTGGCCGCCGGCATCCAGCCGGGCGACGTGCTCATTTCAGTCAACGGGCGCCCGGTGCAGTCGGTCGCCCAGGTCCGCGACGTGGTGGCGAAAGCCAGCAAGTCGGTGGCCTTGCTGGTTCAGCGCGGGAGTGACAGAATCTTCATTCCAGTGCGGATCGGTTAAGGAAGCGTAGCGTCCTCGACCTGCTGGTTTCAAGAACGGGGAATTCATGCGGCTATTGCTGGTGGAAGACGATACGATGATCGGCGAAGTAGTGCTCGACCTGCTAAGGGCCGAGCACTACGCCGTCGATTGGGTCAAGGACGGCGAGATGGCCGACACGGCCCTGATGCAGAACCAGAATTATGATTTGGTCCTGCTCGATCTTGGGCTGCCGCGCAAGGACGGGCTGGACGTCCTGCGCTCCATGCGCGCCCGCAAGGACCGCACCCCGGTGCTGGTCGCCACCGCGCGCGACTCGGTGGCCCAGCGCATCGCCGGCCTCGACGCCGGCGCCGACGACTACGTCCTCAAACCCTACGATCTCGACGAACTGCTGGCGCGCATCCGAGCGCTGCTGCGGCGCGCCGCCGGCCGCGCCGAACCCGTCTTCGAATACAAGAACATCTCGGTCAACCCCGCCACCCGCGAGGTGCTGGTGGACGGCAATCCGGTGTCGCTCTCGGCACGCGAATGGGCGGTGCTGGAAGCCCTGGTCTCGCGTCCCGGCGCCGTGCTCTCGCGTGCCCAGCTCGAGGAAAAGCTGTACAGCTGGCGCGACGAGGTCTCCAGCAACGCGGTCGAGGTCTATATCCACGGCCTGCGCAAGAAGCTGGGCAGCGACTTGATCCAGAACGTGCGCGGCGTGGGCTACATGGTCCCGAAGGCATGAAGGTCACGCACTCGCTACGCGGCCGTTTGCTGTGGTTCCTGCTGGCGGCGATCACCATCGCGGCGCTGGCCCAGGCTTCGATCGCCTACCGCACGGCCCTGCACGACGCCGACCAGATCTTCGACTACCACATGCAGCAGATGGCGCTCTCGCTGCGCTCCGGCACGCCGCTCTCGAACACCGAGGTGCAGGAACGCATGGAGGCCAACAGCGAAGGCGGCACTGGCAACGACGACATGGTGGTGCAGATGTGGTCCCCCGACGGGGTGCAGATGTTCCACAGCGTCTCGCGGGCGCGCCTGCCGCAGCGCGCGGTGCTGGGCTTTTCCAACGTGAAGGCCAACGGCACCGTCTACCGCGTGTTCTCGATCCAGACCGCGAACCAGACCGTGCAGGTGGCCCAGGACCTGGCCGTGCGCCGCAACATGGCGGGCAATCTGGCCCTGCGCACCCTGGGTCCGATCGCGGTGATGATGCCGATCCTGATGCTGGTGGTGTGGTGGGTGGTGAGCGGCTCGCTGGAGCCGGTGGCGCGGGTGCGCTCGCAGGTGGCTTCGCGCCAGGCGGACGATCTGTCGCCGGTCTCCGAGGCCGGCCTGCCGGACGAAGTGCGCCCTCTGGTGCAGGAACTGAACCTGCTGTTCGGCCGCGTGAAGACCGCCTTCGACGCCCAGCAGAATTTCGTGGCCGACGCCGCGCACGAGCTGCGCACGCCGCTGGCCGCGCTGCGCCTGCAGGCGCAAAGCCTGGACCGCGCCGACAATGCGGACGCCCGCAAGCTGGCGGTGGCGCGCCTGACCGCCGGCATCGACCGCGCCACCCGCCTGGTCGAACAGCTGCTGGTGCTGGCGCGCCAGGAAGCCACGGCCGCCGGCGGCGCCGCCTGCCGTCCGGTCGACCTGGCGGACCTGGCGCGGCGCACCGTGGCCGACCTGGCCGGCGTGGCGGCGGCAAAAGGCGTGGACGTGGGCGTGCAGCAGGCCGACCCGGCCAGCGTGGAAGGCCAGCCGGATGCGCTCCAGATCCTGCTGCGCAACCTGGTGGACAACGCGATCAAGTACACGCCCGCGGGCGGCACCGCCGACATCTCGGTAGTGATGGAGGGCGGGGCGGCGAAAGTGACGGTAGAGGACAGCGGACCGGGCATCCCCGAGGAAGAACGCGAGCGCGTGTTCGACCGTTTCTACCGCGTGGCGGGCAGCGAGGCGGCCGGCAGCGGGCTGGGACTGGCGATCATCAAGGCGATCGCGGAGCGGCATGGGGCGACGCTGACGCTTGGGCAGTCGGCGCGGCTGGGGGGGCTGGCGGCGACCGTGGTATTCGGTCCGAAGGCGCTTGAGAAAGTCTGACAAGACCGTTCAATCTACGCCACCAGATGAGAGAGCAGGCTAGCGAAAGGAAGGCTTGCTTCAGGGTGTCGCCGCACTGCCGCTTTGGGCTTGTGCGATGCGCTTTTGCAGATAAGCAGCCACCTCCGGATCGACTCGCTCCAGGTCATATTTGCCGTCTTTGATCATTCCAGCGTTCGCACCACAAACGAAGGCCTTGCTCGCCCAGCCTTTCGAGGACTTCGGAGGAACCAGTTTCTTGTAATCGGCCTCTACCTGCTGAGGCACACGTCGATTGAGCATGTCATCAAGCTCAGCCTTGAGGCCAGGGTTGGCCGTAGGCGCATTGACCTCTGCCCGCAGTTCATCCCGCACCCGCGCATTTTCTTCCAGCAGATCGGCGTGACGTTTCTGCCAGGCCGTAACAGCGGCGACCAGCATGTCGCGCCCTGATTTATCGGCGCTCGCGCAAAATCCTTCCACCTTCTTTAGCAGCGATAGCGTCATGGCCGGCAAATATGATGCACGACCCCGCACGAACGATTCATCGCCTGCGTCGGGGCCGTGGGCAGCCGCGAACGGCGTCAGGGAGCACACGACTATGACCGCATATAGTTTTATTCTAGTCATTGGCTGTTGACGCTTTCTTCAAATGGATTGGGCACAGCCATAGTATCCAAGATCCTAGTGGAGCTCGTCCACCTTCGCGTTGTGCGCCTGTACATTCCGGTTGAACTCGGCGAGTTGGGCCCGGCACTGCGCCATTTCGGCCGCGGTGAGCGGAGCCTTGGCAGATTCGGCTTCGGCGCATTGACCGTGCTGCGATAGCGCCAGCCAAACCACAAAGGTCGTCGAAAGCCTGGACCATGTCATTTTTTACCGTCCTATGGTTGCGGATATTCTTCATTCTCGGCCGCCGCGCGGCGTGCCTGGGTTCGAAGCATAACCATGCACTGGTCAGCAGCCGAGCTGGCGGTGGCGCTTGCGCAGGGCCAGCAGGTCCTGGCGCAGCGATTCGATCATGCCGGCGCCGCTGTTGCGCCGCTCCGCCTGTTCGCTCACCACGATCGCATCTTTCAAGCCGCGACACTCGCGATGGGCCCGGGCGCGCGGGTGCTGGTGCTTGGCGGTGGCGGTAGGGCGGGGCGCCAGGCTCGCGCCGGCGGCGTCGCAGGCTTGCTCTTTCAGGCCATCCATCCCTTCCTGTGCGCATTCGCGGATCGCCGCGCTGACCGGGTGGGCGTGGACAGGCAACGTGGTCAATAAAAGCAGCAGGCCGCCGGCAAGCGCGCCGGCAGCCTTCGTTCTGGCTGGGGTGTCGATGGTGGTCTCCATTGGACTGTGGACTTCTTGCCCGTCCGCTTGTGGCGGCGGGCTGGCGTCTCGTGCGCCGGG
Source organism: Massilia sp. ST3 (assembly GCF_018119405.1). Lineage (GTDB taxonomy): Bacteria > Pseudomonadota > Gammaproteobacteria > Burkholderiales > Burkholderiaceae_D > Telluria. The sequence continues at coordinate 119,098 of NZ_JAGPWC010000005.1, forward strand.
TGAGCGCGGAGAATACCGCAGTTAGCAAGACGACATTCTCACCAATTGTCACCTTCGGCATGCGGGCGCCGCAATGGGTAGAATGGATGGTTTGGGCGCGGTAGCGCTAGCATCAACCAGAGGAATCGATGAACAAGCAGGTAGTGATGATGGGCGCCCTGGCGGCATTCGCCGCAGGCGCGGCGGGAGCACAGGAAGTAGTGAAGATCGGCCACGCGGCCGCCGTGACCGGGCCGGTGGCCTACTTCGGCAAGGACACCGAGAACGGCGCGCGCATGGCGGTCGAGGCGCTGAATGCGCGTGGCGTGAGCATTGGGGGCAAGAAGGTGAGCTTCCAGCTGCTGGCCGAGGATGACGGCGGCGACCCGAAGCAGGCTACCAGCGTGGCGCAGAAGCTGGTCGACGCGAAGATCCACGGCATGGTCGGCCACGAGACATCGGGTACCACGATCCCCGCCTCGAAGATCTATCATGCGGCCGGCATTCCGCAGATCTCGCCCTCGTCGACCTCGCCGAAGTACACCCAGCAGGGCTTCAACACCACCTTCCGCGTGGTTGCCAACGACGTGCAGCTAGGCCAGGCCCTGGGCCGCTACGCCATCAAGGGCATGCAGGCCAAGCGCGTGGCGGTGGTGGACGACCGCACCGCCTACGGCCAGGGCCTGGTGACAGAGTTCGCACGCAGCCTGCAGCAGCAGGGCGGCAAGGTGGTGGCGCGCGAGTTCACCCACGACAAGGCGACCGACTTCAGTGCCATCATCACCCGCATCCGCGCCAGCAAGCCGGACCTGGTCTTCTTCGGCGGCATGAGCGCCACCGCCGGCCCGATGCTGCGCCAGATGAAGCAGCTCGGCATGAACGTGCGCATGATGGGCGGCGACGGCATCTGCTCGGACGAGATCTTCAAGCTCTCCGGCGGCACCATGGAGGACGGCCAGGTGGTGTGCGCCGAGGCGGGCGGCGTGCAGGGCGAGGCCAAGGCCGGCATGGACAAGTTCCGCGCCGACTACAAGAAGCGCTTCGGCATCGACGTGCAGATCAATGCACCCTATGCCTACGATGCAGTGATGACGATGGCCGAAGCGATGGTCAAGGCCGGATCGTCCGCCCCGGCGAAGTACCTGCCGGTGCTGGCCAAGATCCACTACAAGGGCGTGACCGGTCCGGTCGCCTTCGACGCCAAGGGCGACATCCGCGACGGCACCATCACCCTGTACGGCTTCAAGGGCGGCAAGCGTTCGGTGCTGACTGTCACGAAGTAAGACTCGACAAGCGGGCCGCCGGATCACTATCATCGACATACTCGACCACGATGGCATGAATCGATGACCCGCCAATTCGACGACATCCTGCTGGGCAGCATCGAGCTGTTCTGCTCCACCGCGGAGCTGGGCAGCTTCACCGCCGCGGCGACCGCGGCCGCCGTGACCCCGGCGGCGGTCAGCCGCGCCGTGTCGCGCCTCGAAGCGCGCCTGAACGTGCGCCTGTTCGTGCGCACCACGCGCACCCTGCACCTGACCGAGGCGGGGCGTGACTACTACAACCAGTGCCGCGCGGCGCTCGACCAGCTGGTCGAGGCCGAGCGCATGGTGACCGGCCGCCAGAGCGCGCCGTCCGGCCTGCTGCGCATCAGCATGCCCACGCCCTACGGCCACTACCGGGTGCTGCCGCTGCTGCCGGAATTCACGCGCCGCTATCCGGACGTGAAGATCGAATTCCACCTCAGTAACCGCAACGTCGACTTCGGCGACGAAGGCTTCGACCTCGCCATCCGCGGCCGCGCGCCGGCCGATTCGACCATGATCGCGCGCACGCTGGAAGACGCCGAGCTGGTGGTGGTCGCCACCCCCGGCTATCTGAAGCTGCACGGCACGCCCGACTCGCCGGCGGCGCTGGCGGCGCACAACTGCATCCAGTTCGCCCTGCCCAGCAACGGGCGCAACATCAGCTGGCTGTTCCGCGACGGAGAAGAAGAGATCGAGTTGCCCACGCAAGGCCTGTACGGCTGCGCGGAAGACATCCTGGGCGCGGTGACCCTGGCGCGGGCGGGTGGCGGCATCTTCCAGACCTACCGCTTCATCGTCGACGAGGACCTGAAGGCGGGGCGGCTGGTGGAACTGCTACCGAATTACGGAGGACGATCGCGGCCCTTCTGTCTGATTTATCCGCACGGGCGCCATGTGGCCCTGCGGGTGCGCGCTTTCGTCGACTTCCTGGTCGAGCAGCTGCGCAAGGGCGAGCGCGGCTGACAGCGCATCAGGGGAAGCTCAAGTCCACACTGAGCCTGCTGACGAGCACGAAGGTGATCAGCCCCAGGCCCAGGAGCGACAGAACAAAGATGGCGGCCACCTTGCCGGCCGCGCGCAGCACCTCGCGCCTCTCCATTTCCTTCTGCTTCTTCCCTTGGTCGTAATGCCACTTGATGGCGAAGAACATGCCAATGCATAAGGCGAGAACCTTGAACGTACCGGCGGCGATAGGGAACCAATCCATGATGTTGAGCCAATGCAGAGAAGAGAGGAGAGAACGTGAACGACTGTCATGCAAGGACGATGTCGCTTCAAGCCTTGAGGCATTCTACTTAAAAGCGACTTGCGTCCGTTGAGACAAAATGTCCCAGTTGAAATCCATACAAGAGAATTCAAAGGAAGTCCGCAAGATTCATTACATCGTGTATCGATTGAATTGCTGGTGATCACCTTTTTCCGCTAGCCCGGGCTGCCTATAGTCAGGCCATGGATGGCGCACTGTCGCCGCCGTCCACTCAACACCGGACCAAAGGAGCGCACCATGCAAGCAGCAAACCGTACCGTCGTCATCACCGGCGCCTCGAGCGGCATCGGCCTGGCCCTGGCCGAGGCCTACCTCGCCCGCGGCTACAACGTGGTGGGCAATGCCCGCAGCGTCGAGCGCCTGGAGCAGGCCAAGGTGCAGCTGGGCAGCCCGGACAACTTCTATGGCGTGGCGGGCGACATCGCCGAGCTTGACACCGCCGAGGCCCTGTTCACGGTCGCCAAGGCGCGCTTCGGCAAGGTCGACATCCTGGTCAACAACGCCGGCATCTTCAACGCCAAGCCCTTCACCGCCTATACCGAGGACGACGTGAACCGCCTGGTGGCCACCAACCTGATGGGCTTCTTCTATCCGTCGCAGCAGGCGGCCGCGCACATGGCGGAAACCGGCGGCGGCCACATCGTGAACATCACGGCCAGCATCGCGCTGCAGCCGAACGCCAAGGTGCCGGCCGCGCTGCCGGTGCTGGTCAAGGGCGGCCTGAACGCCGCCACCCGCGCGCTGGCGCTGGAACTGGCCCCGCAGAACATCAAGGTGTCTGCGGTGGCGCCCGGGATCATCGACACCCCGATGCACGACATCGGCTACCACGAGTTCCTGCGCACCCTGCAGCCCACCGGCCGGCTGGGCCGGGTGCAGGACATCGTCGACGCGGTGCTGTATCTCACCGACGCCAGCTTCGCCACCGGGGTGGTGCTGAACGTGGATGGCGGCGCCACCGCCGGCACCTGGTAAGCGGTCGCAGCCAAGGAGAACGCCATGCCCTGCATCCTGATCCAGGTCGCCGACGACGGCGCCTGGCGGCAAGTGAACATCCGGCGGCGTTGACGATCGCGGCGGCCGCCCGGCCGCCGCTTTTCCTCGGGAGGACATCATGCAAGACCATCAAGCCATTCTCGTCGTGCTGGCCGACTACTTCACGGGCCTGTACACCGGCGACACCGACCTGCTGCGCACCGTATTCCATCCGCAGGCAGCGCTGTTCGCCGACGTGCGCGGCCAGCCCTACTACAAGCGCGTGGAAGACTACCTCGAGGCCGTCGAACTGCGCGCCGCGCCGCAGGAGCGGGGCGAGCCTTACCAGATGCGGGTGCTGTCGCTGAACGTCACCCACAATATCGCGACGGCCAAGGTGCACGTGCCGGCGCTGGGCTTCAACTACGTCAACTACCTGTCGCTGGTGCGCATGGACGGGGCCTGGATCATCGTCAGCAAGGTCTTCGCCGACGTGCCGCAAGCGGGCTCAAAACTACCCGCCAACCCTACGGCGACATGCGCGGCCTAACGGGTGGCGCGGGCCAGCAGCTTGTGGATTTCGGCGGCGATCACGTCGACATGGGTCTCGAGCGCGAAGTGGCCGGTGTCGAGCAGCTGCACGACGGCGTTCGGATTGTCGCGGCGGAAGGCCTCGGCGCCGGGCGGGATGAAGAAGGGATCGTGCTTGCCCCAGATGACCAGGGTCGGCACCTGGGCCGTGCGGAAGAACTGCTGGAAGCGCGGGTACTGTTCCAGGTTGTTCGCGTAGTCCAGGAAGAGGTCGAGCTGGATCTCCTGGTTGCCCGGGCGCTGCATCAGCGCGACGTCGAGGTGATAGGCCTCCGGCGCCACGCTGTCCGGATTCGCCACGCCGTGCACGTATTGCCACTTGGTGGCGTCGAGCGTCAGGAAGCCGCGGATCGTCTCGCGGTTTTCCGGGCTCGGGTCGGCCCAGTAGCGCTTGAGCGGCGCCCAGGCGTCGCCCAGGCCTTCGAGATAGGCATTGCCGTTCTGCGAGACCAGGGCCGTCACCCGCTCAGGATGGGCGGCGGCCAGGCGCAGGCCGGTGGGCGCGCCGTAGTCGAACACGTAGAGCGCATACTTTTCCAGCGCCAGCGCATCCACGAAGGCTTCCATCGTCAGCGCCAGGCTGTCGAAGGTATAGACGTAATTGCGTTCGGCGGGCACTTCGGTGAAGCCGAAACCGGGCAGGTCGGGGGCGATGACGCGGTACTGCGTGGCCAGCAGCGGGATCAGCTCGCGGAACATGTGGGACGAGGACGGAAAGCCGTGCAGCAGCAGCATCACGGGCGCGTCCCGCGGACCGGCTTCGCGGTAGAACACCTTGACGCCGTCGGCCTCGACGGAATGGAAGCTGGCGCGGATGGGGTGGCTTGCGTTCGACATGAGGATCTCCTGAGGTGGGTGAGGTGAAACCTGCTAAAATCGTTTATGCAGGTTACGGAGAATAGGCTACACCTATTTCGTAACCTGTCAAGAGTATTTTTAGGGGTTACATCAAGGAGCGGCGATGGACACGCAGTCTGCTGGGAACAAGGTCGAGCTGTACGGGGATCATCCCGCGCTGGACCTGATGAACACGGTCATGACCCTGGATGGCGGCCAGGTCGAGCGCTGGGGCAGCGACGCCGAGGTGCTGGCCTGGCTGCGCGGCGCCGTGCCCGCCGTGGTCGAGCTGCCCGAGCGGGCCGCACCGGGCCTGCTGGAGGCGGCGCGCGTACTGCGGGAACAGCTGCGCGCACTGGTCGCGCAGCGCAAGGATGGCGAACCGCTCGACCTGGCGCTGCTCAACGGCTTGCTGGCGCGCGCGCCGCGCCAGCTGGTGCTGCGCGGGGAAGAGGGCGGGGCAGGGCTGCGCATCCGCTACCTGGGCGAAGCGCACGACGCGCTGCTGGCGCCGGTGGTGGAGGCTGCAGCCCAGCTGCTGAGCGAGGGAAAGTTCGAACTGGTCAAGCGCTGCGAGAATCCCGAGTGCACGCTGTGGTTCCTGGACCGCTCCAAGTCGCACCAGCGGCGCTGGTGCAGCATGGGGCTGTGCGGGAATCGTCACAAGGTGGCGACGTTCAGGAAGCGCAAGGCGGGGGCCTGAGGTTCGAAAGGCGCTACAGACGGCAAAGGTCCGGTCAGCATTGAGCCCGTCGCCCCCCCCCGGCGCCGGGGGGGGCGGGGTTGGGGGGGAGCCGC
>NZ_JAGPWC010000050.1 GCF_018119405.1 Massilia sp. ST3
CTCGATCCGGGCGCCGGCCTGGGCCACGCGGGCGCGGGTCGCATCGACCGGCGGCGCCTTGCCCGCCTCGACGCGCCTGGCGGCGATGTCAGTGGCGCGTGCGGCCAGGGCCGCCAGTTCCTGCGCCATGCGGTGGCGCTCGATGGCGGCGGCCAGCTCGTAGAAGGCGGCGGTGGTGTCGGCGCGCAGCTGCACGCGCAGCTCGGCCAGCGCCAGGGTCGCCAGCCCACGCTCCTGGCGCGCCGCATCGACCCGGGCGGCGCGCTTGCCGCCCAGTTCGAACGGGATGCTCAGCTGGGCGGTGGTGGTGCGGCTCTCGCGCCGCTCGCCCTCGCGCAGCAGCTCGAGCTCCGGATTCGGCAGGCTGCCGGCCTGGGCGAGTGCGCCCTGCTGGGCCGCGAGCTCGCCGGCGGCGGCGCGCAGGCGGGGATTCGCCTGCAGGGCGCGTTCGATGGCGTCGGCCAGGCTCAAGGGCGATGCAGGCTGCGCCGCGGCCGGCGCCGGGACGGTCGCGAACAGGGTTGCCGCCAGCACGAGCGGCTTGAACAGGAATGTCATGGTGTGGCTCCGAACAGGTCAAGGTTCGGCGGGCGCCAGTCGCCGCGCGAAGCGGCGTGAACGATGCAGGCCTCCCGCCGGGTCAGGCGCGGAGCGGCCGGTCGGGCGGCGGAATCAGGTCGGGAATGTGCGAGACGTAGCGCCGCACCGTGCCGCGCAAATGCGGCGCGCCTTTCGGCAGCGGCAGGTCGGGATTGGCGGACGGGATCGCGCTGGCGGACAGGTGGTGGCAGGCGTCGCAGCCGCCGTCGCAGCAGGGCTTGTCCGTATCGCCGTCATCGCCGGGGGTTTGCTGTTGCTGGTCCGCCGCCTGGCTGCTTTGCTGGACGGCCTTGCCCTCCTCGCCGACGCAGCACGCGCATGCGGCAGCCCACGCCGCCTGGAGAGGCAGGATCGCGAGCAGCAGTATGATCAACAGGCGTTTCATCGGATTCCCGGTTCGGCACGGACGCGGACAGGCCGCGCCCACAGTGTGCACGAAAAAACCCGGCGTGGCTATAGGCCGCGCGATCGACCAGATCCGGCCGGCGAATGGCTAGATGCGTGTGACGGGCGGAACGATGCGGACCTGGATCACCTTCCCTGTCTGCCGGTCGATCGTGAAGATCAGGAGATAGCCCTTGCCGTACTGGCTCTCGACGCGCACCGGGCCGACCAGGTAGGCGAGCTCCTCATCCCGGCCCGTGCGGCTGGTGGGCTCGCCGAGCAAGTCCTTGAGCGCCGCTTGGGTGAGCCGGTTGGGCGGATACTGGCTCATGAAGGAGGCCAGCATGCGCCCGCGGCCGGCCTGGTCGGCTTTCGCCCAGGTCTGCGGCGTGAAGTGCTCGTCGCCAAGCGCGTGGATCTGGACCTCGACGGAGTAATCCGAACATCCATGCAGGAGGCCGAGCGCCAGCAGCCAGGCAAGTATCCATCTCATCAGCATTCCCGTTTGCGCTCCCGAAGGCGTGGCGACCTCGTACATTTATAACCGGGGAACGGACCGGCGGTTTGCTACAAATCAATAACGCCAGAAATGACCGTTTTTTTTTGCGCCGGCTTGTCGATCTCGCCCGGCCCCGTTCGTCGTCAGGATGCAGGACCCGTCATCCCATCCACCGCACCACACGAGGACATCATGAACAAGCAGATCATCGTCAACCTTCCAGTCAAGGACCTGGACAAATCCAGGGCCTTCTTTGCCAGTCTCGGTTTCAGCGTCAATCCGCAGTTCAGCGGCGAGCATGCGGTCTTCATGGACATCGTGGACGGCATCCATGTCATGCTGATGACCGAGGCGTTCTTCAGGTCCCTGATCGACAAGCCGGTGGTGCAGGCGAAGGAAGCGAACGAGGCCATCATTTGCCTGAGCTGCGAAAGCCGGGAAGAACTGGAAGCCTGATCGCCAAGGCGGTTGCCGCCGGCGGACGCACGCCGCATCCGCCGGAGGACCATGGTTTCATGGTCGACCAGGGCTTCGAGGATCTCGATGGCCATCTGTGGAACCTTGTGTGGATGGCGCCCCAGTCTTGACCCGCAGCGCTGTTGCTTATTTGTCAAACGGCGCTGAATCCTTTGCGCCGACGCGCCACTTGGAGGAACATTCCATCGTTCTCCCTGGAGGCGATCATGGCAAACGACGCAGCGCAAAAATCCCTGTGGGATCGGGTCACCGCTATCGCGACGATATTGATTCCCGCCGCGATCGCACTCGCGGGCCACCTGATCGCGCAGGGTCTCAAGGAAGCAGAACTGGCCAGCGAAGAGCGCCGCGCCGAGCAGTCACGGGCGCTGATGGACGCGAACACGAAGATTGCGCAGGGCAACCTGATCAACACCCTGATGAAGTCGCTCACCAGCGACAACCCGCACGAACGCCGCCTGGCCGTGCAGGCTGTCCTGATCGCGCTTCCCGACCAGGGCCCCGTGCTGGCGCGCACCATCGCGCAATCGGATGAGAACAAGGAAGTCCAGGCCTCGGCGCGCCAGTCGATCGCCCAGCGGGTCGACACCCTGATCCGGGACCTGTTCGCGCCCCAGGCCTCGGCCCGGGTCAGGGCGGCGCAGGAGCTGGTCAGTGGCTGGCGGGGCGATGCCGCCGCGGCGGGCGCCATTGTCCAGTATGCGCGCGCCAACCCCGGGAACGAAAACGGCATCTTCAACGCCATCGTGGTGCTGTCCGACTTCAGCGGCGAAGCCCTGGCGCCGCACAAGCCGGCGATCCGCGAACTGGCAGAAGCGGCCCGCAAGCTGGGGCCGAAAACCGAGGCCCGTGTCCAGGTCCTGTTACGGCGCCTCGATGCTATTCCGGGCTGAAGCTGCCGATGGAAGCCCTGCGCCTGGCTTCAGCGCTTCTCCTTGTTGATCAGCTGTAGCAGCTTGAACGCTTCGCGTTCGATGGCTGGTTCCGCGTCCGCGAGTTCCTTGCTCGCCTGGACATAGGCTGCGCGCTTGCGCTCCTTCTTTTCCTCCGGCGGAACGACCGGCTTCGTTCCCGGCATGATGATCTGCGAGCCGCTGTTGTACTTCTTGTGGATGACTTGCTTGCCATAAGGCGTGTTATAGAAGCGGGTCATTTCGATCGCGGTGTCGGCGGAAATGAGCTGCGCCATCGGCGCCGCGAGGCGCTGATAAATCTCTGCAGGGGGCGTTCTTTTGAGCTTGGCGAATACGGCCTGCCGCTGCGCGTCGCTCTGGTAGCGGCTGCGCGCTGCGACACCGTTCAACAATTTCTCGATCTGCATTGCGCCGAGTAGCCCCTGCACGGCGTTGACGTGGGCAGGACTTGGCGCTGCGGTGCTGGCTGGCTGCACCGTGGCAGCGGAGTATGCGGGACTCGCCGACAACAGCGATAGACCCAGTACGGCCTGGATGACAAGCTTCATGCAAGTCCTTTCGACGTGTGAGTTGACCGCCCTTCGTCATGCGAAAGGGCGAAAGCCGACGGCCAGGACTGCAGCCGTCAAACTCGGGAATGATGCCACGTCCTGGCCAGGAAAACTGTGTGGATGCTCACTGATCCGATCTTCGAGCCTCGCCCGCCTTGACTTCGCGGACAAAAAAAACCGCCAGGCTCACGCACTGGCGGTTTTTGCGGCTGGAGGCCGGAGCAGGCTTACTGCGCCGCGCCTTCCACCGGATCGGCAGCCTTCATCGACAGCTTCAGGCGGCCGCGCTCGTCGGTCTCGAGGACCTTCACGCGCACTTGCTGGCCTTCCTTCAGGTAGTCGGCAACGGCGTTGACGCGCTCGTTGGCGATCTGCGAGATGTGCAGCAGGCCGTCCTTGCCCGGCATGACCTGGACGATGGCGCCGAAGTCCAGCAGCTTGAGCACGGTGCCGTCGTAGGTCTTGCCCACTTCGACCGATGCGGTCAGCTCTTCGATGCGGCGCTTGGCTTCCTGGCCGGCGGCGGCATCGACCGACGCGATGGTCACGACGCCTTCGTCGGTGATGTCGATCTGGGTGCCGGTTTCCTCGGTCAGCGCGCGGATGACGGCGCCGCCCTTGCCGATCACGTCACGGATCTTTTCCGGGTTGATGCGGATGGTGATCAGGCGCGGTGCGAAGTCCGACAGCTCGGTCTTCACGGTCGGCATGGCCTTCTGCATCTCGGCCAGGATGTGCTGGCGCGCTTCCTTGGCCTGGGCCAGCGCCACCTGCATGATTTCCTTGGTGATGCCCTGGATCTTGATGTCCATCTGCAGCGCGGTGATGCCTGCCGGGGTACCGGCGACCTTGAAGTCCATGTCGCCCAGGTGGTCTTCGTCACCCAGGATGTCGGTCAGGACAGCGAACTTGCCGCCTTCCTTGATCAGGCCCATGGCGATGCCGGCGACGTGCGCCTTCATCGGCACGCCCGCGTCCATCAGCGCCAGGCAGCCGCCGCAGACCGACGCCATCGACGACGAACCGTTCGACTCGGTGATTTCCGAGACCAGGCGCACCGAATAGCTGAAGTCTTCCGGGTTGGGCAGCGCGGCGACCAGCGCGCGCTTGGCCAGGCGGCCGTGGCCGACTTCGCGGCGCTTCGGGGTGCCCACGCGGCCGGTTTCGCCGGTGGCGAACGGAGGCATGTTGTAGTGCAGCATGAAGTCGTCGGTGTACTCGCCCATCAGTGCGTCGATCTTCTGGCTGTCGCGCGCGGTGCCGAGGGTGGCGACCACGAGGGCCTGGGTCTCGCCGCGGGTGAACAGGGCCGAGCCGTGGGTACGCGGCAGGACGCTGGTGCGGATCGCGATCGGACGCACGGTGCGGGTGTCGCGGCCGTCGATACGCGGCTCGCCTTCCAGGATCTGCGAACGCACGACCTTGGCTTCCATGTCGAACAGGATGTTGCCGACTTCGGCCGCATCGGCTTCGACGCCTTGCGCGGCCAGTTCGGCCATCACTTCGCTCGATAGCGACTTCAGCTTCTGCTGGCGCGCCGATTTTTCGCGGGTCTGGTAGGCGTCGCGGACCTTGGCGCCGGCCAGTTCGCCAACGCGGGCGATCAGTGCTTCGTTCTTCGGCGCCGGCGCCCATTCGACTTCCGGCTTGCCGCCATCGGCGACCAGGTCGTGGATCGCATCGATCACGACCTTCATCTGGTCGTGGCCGAAGACGACCGCGCCCAGCATCACTTCTTCGGACAGCTGCTGCGCTTCCGATTCCACCATCAGCACGGCGGTTTCGGTGCCTGCCACGACCAGGTCCATCTGCGAGGTCTTCAGCTCGGTGGTGGTCGGGTTCAGGATGTACTGGCCGTTCGCGTAGCCGACGCGCGCCGCGCCGATCGGGCCATTGAACGGGATGCCGGCGATGCACAGGGCGGCCGAGGCGCCGATCATCGCTGGGATGTCCGGATCGATCTCAGGATTGACCGACAGGACGTGGATGATGACCTGGACTTCGTTCAGGTAGCCTTCCGGGAACAGCGGGCGGATCGGACGGTCGATCAGGCGCGAGGTCAGGGTCTCTTTTTCGGAAGGACGGCCTTCGCGCTTGAAGAAGCCGCCCGGGATCTTACCGGCTGCGTACGTTTTTTCCATGTAGTCGACGGTCAGCGGGAAGAAATCCTGGCCCGGCTTGGCGTCCTTCTTGGCGACCACAGTGGCCAGCACGACCGTGTCTTCGACCGACACAACGACGGCGCCGGATGCCTGGCGCGCGATTTCACCCGTCTCCAGGGTGACCGTGTGCTGACCGTACTGGAAGGTTTTCGTAACTTTGTTAAACATGGGTAATCCCTTTCTATTTGCCGACAGATTTTCAGGGGCTGTCGTTCACCTCACCACGGGCCGCACCGGGCGGCCTTTACTGCAATTACAACAACAAGACAGCTAAAACAAAAAATGCCCGCGTCAGGCTTACTGGCGCAGGCATTTCGTGACTAAACCGTCTGGCGCAACGATTACTTACGCAGGCCGAGTTTGGCGATCAGGTCGCGGTAACGGTTTGCGTCGGTACGCTTCAGGTAAGCCAGCAGGCTCTTACGACGGTTGACCATCATGATCAGGCCACGACGCGAGTGGTGATCCTTCTGGTGTGCCTTGAAGTGGCCGTTCAGCTCGTTGATACGTGCGGTCAGCAGTGCGACCTGGACTTCCGGCGAACCGGTGTCGTTCTGGCCACGTGCGTTGTCCGCGATGATCGCGGCTTTGTTGATGTTTTCTACGGTCATGATGTTACCTTTCACATGCGGTGCAAGAGTCGGAACCCAGCGCACCGTGATTATCAAAAAACCTGCCCTGAATGGACAGACCCGCCAGTATAGGTGAAAACGCTTCGTGGAGCCAGTGTTTGCATCCGCTGGATGGGGCATCATGATGTTTTGGAAGCGATTTGCAGGTGCCGCGTTGACAAATGTGATCAAGATTGCAATATTTAGCGCCGTGCTGGCGCTGGGCGGCTGTGCGGGGCTGATGCGCGAAGTCCCGCAACCGGGCGACCCGCTCGACGCCGTCTACGCCAAGCTGGGGACGCCGACCTCGGTCTACCGGGGCGGCGAGGAACAGGTGCTCGAATACGCGACCGGGCCCATGGGGCAATTCACCTGGATGGCGCACATCGGGGCCGATGGGCGGCTGGTGTCCTACGAGCAGGTGCTGACCGGGGAAAAGTTCGCGACCATCAAGGTGGACCGGGCCACCAAGGAGGACGTGCTGCGCACCGTGGGCCGGCCGGCGGAGGTGTCGCGGGTGGCCATGCACGATTACGAGGTGTGGTCGTACCGGTACAGGGAGGCGGGGGTGTGGAATTCGCTGATGCACGTGCACTTCGACCGGCAGGGGATCGTGCGGATGATGATGAATGGGCCGGATCCGAGGTATGACCCGAAGGATCGGTTTTGGTGAGCGCTTGAGCTAGTGGCTGCGGTGCGAAACTTGGGTCCCCGCCTTCGCGGGGATGACGTTGACAGGTTGCGGATTCCAGATACGGTAATTCGGTCCACGTCCTCCAGCACGTCATCCCCGCGCAGGCGGGGACCCAAGTTTACCTAGAATAGCGTTAGCCTACACCCCCTGCGGATTCACCCTCTCCACCTTCGACTGCAGCTTGTTCAATCCCGACAGATACGCCTTGGCCGACGCCACGATGATGTCCGGATCCGCCCCCACCCCGTTGACGATCCGCCCGGAATGCGCCAGGCGGATGGTCACCTCCCCCTGCGAGGCCGGCCCGTTGCTGATCGCATTGATCGAAAACAGCACCTGCTCCGCCCCGCTCCCCACCACGCTTTCGATCGCCCGGATGGTCGCGTCCACCGGCCCGTCGCCGCTGCCCTCGGCCGCCACTTCCTTGCCGTCCATCGAGAACACGATGCGCGCATGCGGCAGCTCGCCCGTCTCCGAGCGCTGCGACAGGGAGACGAAGCGGTAGATCTCCGCCCCCTGGGCGCGGTCCTCGTCCGACACCAGCGCCATGATGTCCTCGTCAAAAATGTCGGCCTTGCGGTCCGCCAGCTCCTTGAAGCGGGCGAAGGCGGCGTTGACCTCGGCTTCGGAGTCCAGCGCGATGCCCAGCTCCTGCAGGCGCGCCTTGAACGCATTACGGCCGGATAGCTTGCCGAGCACGATCTTGTTGGCGGTCCAGCCCACGTCCTCGGCGCGCATGATCTCGTAGGTCTCACGCGCCTTCAGGATGCCGTCCTGGTGGATGCCCGAGGCGTGAGCGAAGGCGTTGGCGCCCACCACCGCCTTGTTCGGCTGCACCGCGAAACCCGTGATCTGCGAGACCATCTTCGAAGCCGGCACGATCTGGGTGGTGTCCACGCCGACGGCCAGGTTGTAGAAATCGTGGCGCGTGCGCAGTGCCATCACCACTTCCTCGAGCGAGGTGTTCCCTGCCCGCTCGCCCAGGCCGTTGATCGTGCACTCGACCTGGCGCGCGCCGCCGATGATCACGCCGGCCAGCGAATTCGCCACTGCCAGGCCGAGGTCGTTGTGGCAGTGGACCGACCACACCGCCTTGTCCGAATTCGGCACCCGCTCGCGCAGGCGCCGGATGCGTTCGCCGAACTGCTCGGGCACGGCGTAGCCGACCGTGTCGGGGAAGTTGATGGTGGTGGCGCCTTCCGCGATCACGGCCTCCAGCACGCGGCACAGGAAGTCCTCGTCCGAGCGGCTGCCGTCCTCGGGCGAGAACTCGATGTCGTCGGTGTGATGGCGGGCGTAGCGGATGGCCAGCCTGGCCTGTTCCAGCACCTGCTCGGGCTCCATGCGCAGCTTCATCTGCATGTGCAGCGGAGAAGTCGCGATGAAGGTGTGGATGCGCTTGCGCGCGGCGGGTTCGAGCGCCTCGGCGGCGCGGGCGATGTCGCGGTCGTTGGCGCGCGACAGCGAGCAGATGGTCGATTCGCGCACGGCGCCGGAGATCGCGCGGATCGCGTCGAAGTCGCCAGGTGAGGCGGCCGCGAAGCCGGCCTCGATGACGTCGACCCGCAGACGCTCGAGCTGGCGCGCGATGCGCACCTTCTCGTCCTTCGTCATCGATGCCCCTGGCGACTGCTCGCCGTCGCGCAAGGTGGTATCGAAAATAATGAGCCGGTTCGGGTCGGGCATGGGGAGCTCCAGTCAACGTTGGGTGAATGTCGCGACGCTCCCAGCCTTCTTTAGCGCCGACCTTCCTCGTCGTGGTCGTCATCAAGCGGGATGATGCTCACCGGCCGGCCCCTGGCGCGGCGCATGACGAACACCACGTAGCCGGACAGGCCGTAGATCACGAAGATCGGCCACAGCACCTTGGGCGGGTCGATCGCCAGCAGCGCCAGCGCCAGCGCGATCAGGAAGACCACGATGAAGGGCACCGACTTGCGGAAATTGACGTCCTTGAAGCTGTAGAAAGGCACGTTCGAGACCATGGTCAGGCCCGCGAACACGGCGATGCCCCAGCTCACCCAGTCCACCTGGCGCGAGCTGACGTTGATGTCGGGGTCGGTCATCATCATGATGAAGCCCACCACCAGGGCCGCCGCGGCCGGGCTGGGCAAGCCCTGGAAGAAGCGCTTGTCGACCACCTCGATATTGGTATTGAAACGGGCCAGGCGCAGCGCGGCGCCGGCGCAGTAGATGAAGGCGGCGATCCAGCCCAGCTTGCCCAGACCGCGCAGCGACCACTCGTAGATCACGAGCGCGGGCGCGGCGCCGAAGGACACCATGTCGGACAGGGAATCGTACTGGGCGCCGAACTCGGACTGGGTATTGGTCAGGCGCGCGATGCGGCCGTCCAGCGCATCCAGGATCATGGCGATGAACACGGCCCAGCAGGCGTGCTCGAAGCGCTGGTTCATCGCCATCACGATGGCGTAGAAGCCGCAGAACAACGCGGCGGTGGTAAAGGCGTTGGGCAGCAGATAGATGCCGCGGCCGCGCTCGCCGGGCTGGCGGTCTTCGGCGCGGCGTCCGAAACGCTTCAGGCGAGCGAAGCGCGGTGCTTTCGGCACGGCCCCCGGTGTTCTTCTTCTTGGAAAGGTTGGCATAAGGAATTTTCAAGTAAGCGCCAAACGGCTGTTCTCCGCATTATAGAGGTGGAGAACGCTTGTTAGCGAACCGTTACGCTTGGCAAAACCTTATTGTGCCGTTTTACTTGAACCTGACCTTGCCCACCAGGCGCATCTGCAAGGTAGTTTCGCCCGGTTCGAAGCTCGGTTCCGGCATCGCATCGGCCATCTCGCGCTTGGCGCTCATACGGGCCATCATCGGCGCCGCCGCCATGTCGCCCTGACCGCCCGCATAGTTGCCCGAGCCTTCGAAATCGACGGTCTCGATCGAGGCGTCGGCCAGCTTGCGGCCCATGGCGTTGGCGATCGAGGCGATGCGCTCGTTCAGGTTCTTGTAGGTGGCGGCGATGCGCTGGTCGTCCAGGCGCTTCTCGGTGGCCGGGGCCAGGCCGAACTGGATACCGTTGATCGCCAGCACTTTTTGCGCACTGGCGGCGGTCTTCGGCAGGCTGTCCAGGCTGGTCGTCTTCATCTCCAGGTACTGGCCGACGCGCCAGGCCACCGGCACCGGCGGCTTGGCCACGCCATCGACCGGGCGCGGCGGCTGCACGTTTTCCGGATAGACCGGGTAGGTGAAATAGCCCATCGTCTTGAACTCGGCGCGCGGATCAGCCTTGCGCAGGATCTCGGTGCCCTCCTTCATCTTGCGGTTGACGCGCTCGGCGGCCTTGGCCTTGTCCTTGTCGTGCTCTTCGACGCTGAAGGTGACGATGGCCTGGTCGTTGGCGTGGCGCACTTCGCCGAAGGCCGGGACGATCACCATGCTGCCTGCGGTCGATACCGCCGGCGACGGCGTGGCCGGGGCTTGTGCGTAGGCCTGGGAGGCGAACAGCAAAGCGATCAACAAGGCGGGTTTGGCGAGGGACATGTTCTTCTCCTGAAACTGGGACAGCGACATGCTGTCATGGGCGCCACGATACCGTTTTTCTCTGCGGCGTGAGGTTTCTGTAATGGAAAGTTGCAAACAATTGCAAATGGTGACGAATCATGCGGCCGCTCGGTCGAACCCCGGCAAGGTCGCCAGTTGTCCGGTGGCGAACTCGATGAACAGCTTGGTGCGCAAAGGCTGGTACTGGCGCGACGGATACAACAAATACAAATCCTGGGGCCGGGCCGACCACCCCGGTAACACGCGCACCAGCTCGCCGCTATCGAGCAGGTCGCGCACCAGCCATTCGGGACACAGGCCGATGCCGCTGCCGAGCGCCAGGGCTTCGCGAATGGCCAGGGCATTGTTGACGCGATAGCGGCTGGCGGTTTCCACTTGCCGCTGTTCGCCCTCGCTGAACAGGTCGATCGTGGCGCCCGGCGTCCATGCGAAGCGCACGAAGTCGTGCGCCGGCAGGTCCGCGGGCTGCGCCGGCGCGCCGCGCCGCGCCAGGTAGGCCGGCGCGGCCACCAGCATGCGCGGGATCGTGGCCAGGTGGCGGCCGATGGCGTCCGGCGGCAAGCTGCCGCCCAGGCGAAACGCAAGATCGACGCCCTCCTCCACCAGGTCGACGAAACGGTCGTTGAGGATCAATTCGATCTCCATGCCCGGATGCGCCGCCAGGAACTGCTGGACCATGGCGTTCAGGCGGTATTGGCCCAGCGCGACCGGCGCATTGATACGCAGGAGCCCCGACGCCTGCCCCGTCATTCCCTGGACGCCGCTCACTGCGGCGTCGAACTGTTCCAGCACCAGCTTGGCGTCGCGGTAGAAGCGCTGCCCCTGCTCGGTGGGCGTCAGGCCGCGCGTGCTGCGCTCGAACAGGCGTACGGCCAGGTGGCGTTCCAGCTGGGCCAGCAGCTTGGAGACGGTAGGCTGGGTCGTGCCGTACTCGCGCGCGGCCGAGGACAGGCTGCCCAGTTCCACGGTCCGTACGAAAGTCCGCATCGCGCGCAAGGTATCCATGCCCAAGTCATTCCCGATTCGAATAAGCGATCTTCCATCCTACCATCTTCATTCTCTTTTCTGAATGACCTATCGTGGACTCGCTTACTTTAAAGGAGAACACGATGACAACCCATTTAGCAGCGACCGCCTTTCTCGGCCTGGCCCTCGCCTTTGGCGGCGACGCACTCGCGGACGCCGAGGCGCCCGGGAAGGAACAATGGATCACCTCCTGGTATGCGGCGCCCCAGCCCGGCTGGGACGGCAGCTTCGTCCTGCCGATGAACGTGCCTGCCTACCTCGACAAGCAGACCGTGCGCGACACCATCCGCCTGAGCACCGGCGGACGGCGCATCCGGCTGGTGTTCTCGAACCGCTACGGCAGCGCGCCGCTCAAGCTGGGCGAGGTCAGGGTGCACGGCGAGGCGGGCCAGCCGCAGCCGCTGCGCTTCGGGGGCAAGACCGATGCCGTCATCCCGCCCGGTGCGGCGCTGACGAGCGACGCCCTCGCCTTCCCAGTCTCGCCGCTGGCGCGCCTGAGCGTGAGCAGCTACCTGCCTGAACGCACCGCCGTGTCGACTTTCCACTGGGGCGGCCAGCAGAGCTTCCGGCTCCTGCCGGGCAATGTCGCCGGGAGCGCGAGCAGCCAGGCCGGCGTCCGCGTCGAAGGACGGCTGTTCCTGAACGCCGTGCTGGTCGAGGCCGCGCCGGGCAGCCGCACCATGGTGACCCTGGGCGATTCGATCACGGACGGGAATGGCTCGACGCCGGACGCGGACCGGCGCTGGCCGGATTTCCTGGCGCAGCGCCTGGCGCCGCATGGCGTCGCCGTCGCCAACGCCGGCATCTCGGGCGCGCGCCTGCTGCGGGACGGCATGGGCCGCAGTGCCCTGGCGCGCTTCGAGCAGGACGTGCTCAGCCAGCCCGGTATCTCGGACCTGATCGTCCTGCTAGGCATTAACGATATCGGCTGGCCGGGCAGTCCCTTCGCACCGCAGGAACGCGCCGTGACCCTGGACGAACTCAGCGCCGGCTACCGCCAGCTGGCCGCGGCGGCGCATGCACGCGGCGTGCGCGTGACCGCCGGCACCCTGCCGCCCTTCGAAGGCGCGCTCGAAGGCACGCCTTTCGCCGGCCACTACAGCCCCGCCAAGGAAAGCATGCGCCAGCAACTGAACGCCTGGATCCGCACCGCCGGCGTGTTCGATGCCGTCGTCGACTTCGATGCCGTGCTGCGCGACCCGGGCAACCCACGGCGGATGCGCGCCGCATTCGATTCGGGCGACCACCTGCATCCGGGCGACGCGGGCTACCGCGCCATGGCGGCGGCGGTGGACATCGCGCCGATGCTGCGCCGTGCGCATGCCGCCACCGGCAAGGAGGGCACGCCATGAGCACGCGTTTGTTCGAACAGTCCAGCCTGGGCGGCATGATCCTGCCTAACCGCATCGTCATGCCGCCGATGACGCGCGCCCGGGCAGCCGAAGGCGGCGTACCGACGCCCCTGATGGCCGAATACTACCGCCAGCGCGCCTCGGCCGGCCTGATCATCACCGAGGGTACGCAGGTGAGCCCCGAGGGCCAGGGGTATGCGTGGACGCCGGGCATCCACAGCGCGGAACAGGTACAGGGCTGGCGCGCAGTCACCGCCGCGGTGCACGGGATGGGCGGGCGGATCTTTGCGCAGTTGTGGCACGTGGGCCGGCTGTCGCATGTCTCGCTGCAACCTGGCGGCGCGGCCCCGCTGGCCCCCTCGGCGCTGGTCGCGGACGGCGTGGAGGTCTTCATCGACCCGGACCGACTGGGCGCGGCCGCCGCGCAGGGCCGCAAGGTCCAGCATTCGCCACCGCGCGCACTGGCGGCCGGCGAAATCAAGGACATCGTCCGGCAGTTCGCCATGGCCGCCGCGAACGCGATGGCGGCGGGTTTCGACGGCGTCGAGCTGCACGCCGCGAACGGCTACCTGATCAACCAGTTCATCGATTCGGGCGCCAACCTGCGTACCGATTGCTACGGCGGCACGCTCGCCAACCGGCTGCGCTTCCTGGCCGAGGTGACGCGGGCGGTGGCAGCGGTGACCGGCGCCGAGCGCGTCGGCGTGCGCTTCTCGCCGCTCACCACGGCCCAGGGCGCGGTCGACGACACGCCGGAGTCGACCTACCTGGCGGCGGCCAGGCTGATGGACGACATCGGCGTCGCCTACCTCCACATCACCGAGGCCGACTGGGACGATGCACCCCTGATGCCGGCCGCATTCAAGGAAGCCCTGCGCATGGTGTTTGCGGGCGCGATGATCTATTCCGGCCACTACGACCGCACGCGGGCGGAGCACGCCATCGGTCAAGGCTGGGCGGACCTGGTCGGCTTCGGCCGGCCCTTTATCGCCAACCCCGACCTGCCCCGCCGCCTGCGCACCGGTGCGGCGCTGAACATGGGCGACCCGAGCCGCTACTTCGGTGGCGCGGCGCGCGGCTACGTCGACTATCCGCCGCTCGCCGCGCGCTGAGGCTAGTGCGCTTCTCGCACCAACGCCGCCTGTCAATCAGGGACCTGGCCGGTCTGCCCTGCCCGTCCGCCTCCATAGCCGGGGCAGTCGCCGAGGGCGAATGGCGGGAGCGGCGGCGCCTGGGGCACCGTCCTCGGCACCGCGGGGCCAGGCGATGCGCTGGTCTGCACCTGGGCTTCCTCGCTTGGCGACATGGTCAGGCGCTCGACGGTGACCACGGCGCTTCCCAGGTTGTTACTGTAAAAATAGGCGTGCAGGTTCGGTGGCCAGTACACGGCATCGTTGACGAACAGGAAGAGCTCGCCTGTGCTCCTGGCGGTGATGTCGGCGATGAGCGTCCGGCGTTCCGGCGGCGTGGGATCGGCCGCCTGCCTGGTCCGCGCTTCGTCCGGCGGAATGGGACACCGGTGGTTTCCGTCGACCGGCTTCACGGCGCCGTAGCGGCGTTCGCGGTAGGGAATGCCCGGCTCCAGCACATATTCTTCATTACCGTATTGCCCCACGCGGCCGATCGGGGCGAACCAATTCGCGCTCCACCAGCGCTTGAGCGGCGTCGCCAGCCAGTGCAGGCGGCTGAACGCGGGGAAGCCGCCCATGTCGGTGTGGATGGCCCGGTCGAACCAGGCGCCGTCCGGATCCCGGAAGGTGATCCGGTAGCGTCCGCCCCGCTCCAGCACCATGCCGGTGGCAAGGCATGGAGAATTGGTCATGAATCCGACCCATGCGCCCTTGGGCACGTGTTCCTTGTCCTGGTCCAGTCCCCGCGTGGGCGTGCAGACAAGTCCAACGGAGTTGAGCGCGTCGAACGCGGCGCGGTTGCCGATGAGGGCCGCGGCGGCCAGCATGAGCACGACGAAGACCGCGGGAACCAGCTTTTTCGCGTTGAAGCGGTACAGCGCGACGAGCGCAGGATTCTTGCGGAGGGCGCGCGCGATGTTCAGCGACCAGGTCCCCGGCTGCATGGCTCTCCCCGTGGACAGGTGGCGCAGCTTGTACATCGCACGCACGATGCGCCAGACGCTCCAGATAATCAGCAAGGCAGCGATGAACCGTATTTCCCTCCCCCCGTTCCAGTTCTCCGCACCGGCCAAGGAGGCGATGCCGGCGATACCGACCCCCAGCGCGACGTTACGGGAGCGCCGGTGATGGTCGCCCAGCCACTGGATGTAATGGTTCTTGTGGGCCGCGTGCCAGCCCAGCATGGCGCGGTCGCGTATCCTGGTCTGCAGCACACTGCTGATTTTCACGAGTCCGGCCAGGACAAACAGCAGGCAGCCGATGACGATGGGCGACGCCCGCAACGCGGCGATCCAGCGCTCGGCTTGCGATGGAACGAAGGCGCTCAGCATGGTGACCAGGGGTTCGATGAGCCCCTGCATGCTCCGCGAACCCCGGTCGGACGCGGCCTCGCCGTACAAGGGGAAGGCGACGATCACCAGGGCGACGAACACCGTCACGAGATAGCACAGGCGGCGCCACCAGACGGTGTCGAGGGCGAGCTCGATCGCCGCCGCATTCGGCGGCACGATGCGCAACATGGCGCCGCGCAGCGTGACCAGTTGCGGCTGCGTCGCGGTGGCCAGCGTCCCGCCGCCGCTCGCCGCGGCCAGCGGATACACCTTGCCGTCCGGCGCCAGCACCTCGAAGTCGGTCGGCAGGGTGACGGGCGCGTACTGGTCGGTGGCATCGGCCAGCCGCAGGATCACGCTCCAGTGGATCACCGGCAGGATCTTGTTCCTGGTGGTGTCCTCGAACATCCTGATCTGGCGCGGGGTGTACCTGTACAGGGTGTGCAGGCCGGCCCGCGAATCGTACAAGCGGGCATAGGGCGACATCGACACCTGCGTCAGGTCGACGAAATGCTGGATCAGCCGGAGCCCATGGCGCGTGGCGTTCTCCATCATCCAGTGCAGGCTGATGAGGCTGAGCTGGTCTTCCGGATAGCCGCCGCCCACGTTCGCGTGCACGCCGGAGAACCAGACCTGCTGCATCCGCCCCGGCTTGATGTCGCCATCGGCCTCCATGCGGCGCTCGGCGGTCTCGTCCCAGACCAGAGGATGGAAAGTGGTGCGCTCGTCGTCCAGCGACAGGGCGTGGTAGGCGTGCCGGACACGCGGCGACAGCACGAGGTCGTCGAAGTACATCGGCCACACCAGCCAGTGCACGGCCGGCTTGAATTCCTCGACGGGCATGCCGTAGGCGCTGACCGTGTCCCACAGGCCCAGGAATTCGATGGGTATCCCGCTTCGCATGGGGATGTCCTGGTCGCGCATGCTGCCGGTCATGCGCTGGAACAGGCCGATGATGGCGTTGCGCACCAGGCGGAATAGCCACACGGGACTGCCCTTCTCCGCCGGGAAGCACTGGTTGCGGTACAGCCGGTAGATGATCCGGGCGCGGCGGTCCAGTTCTTCTTCCGAGCGGAACTCCACCAGCCCGAGGCTGGCGATGAGGCTGGCCAGCACGCGGATCGTGAAGGCGCCGCGGCTGAAGCCGAAGGCGTAGATCAGGTCGCCATTGCGGTATTCCCGGCACAGGAACTTGTAGAGGTCGAGGACATTGCGTTTCAGTCCCCAGCCGAAGGCGCCGCCGATCATGGCCAGCAGGCGGATCGGCGAGGTGCCCACGCCGTCGTCGTACTTCGCGACCTGGTCGCCGGCGCCCTGGTCCAGGGCCTGGAACATGCGCCAGACATTGGTCTTCTCGGCCTTGGCCGAGCTGTTGCCGGTACCGTCCGAAAATAGAACCAGTTTGCGCATGTCTCCTCCGGGTGCAGCGTGTTAGACACGCGGTGCAAGACTCATACCAAGGAGAGAGATTGATCCATATCAAACACTTACATTGCGACAGCGCCAGATGTTGCTCGCCCATGTAAAAGCGCCCGACATGGGCCAGTATGCGAGATGGGTAATCATGGGCGAATCAGGCGGGCTTAAGCAAGGCGCGCCGGCGCTGTCCTACAATCGGAACGCTGCATGCACGGCGCCGTGCGCCGTCCGATCCACTGCCGAAGGAGGCGTATGAAAATCGAGCGTATTCATTTCGACGAGGTGTTCGATGTCGCGGCCTGGCGGGGCGATTTCAGTTTCCGCAGCGGGGGCAAGCCCCATTACGGCGTCCATATCGACAACAAGGTGATCCCGCGCGCCGGATCGACCTACGCCATCGCGTTCGGGCGGCCCGGCGACTGGACGAGCGTGCTGGCCTGGCGCGACCTGTCCTCGTCCGCGGTCGGCCTGAAAAGCCCGAGCTGGTGGATGACCCTGGTCGCCATGTTCGATGTCTACTACCTCGCGCCCGCGGTGATCGTCCCCGCGCTGCTGCTTGGCGGGCCGGTGGCGGGAGGGGTGGCCGCGGCCTGCGTCGGCGGCGCCATGCTGGCCTGGATTGCCCACGCCATGCTGCGCAACCGCAGGCTGAAACGCCTCCTGGGCGCGATGATGGCAGCCGGCCAGGATACCGAAGGCAAGGCCGGAAACGACATGGGCGGCAGCCCGGCCACCGCCGGACTGCCGCCCATCTAGACCAGCATGGCTGGACTTAGTTCTTCGACTGGTCCACCAGCTTGTTCTTGGCGATCCACGGCATCATCGCGCGCAGCTTGGCGCCGACTTCCTCGATCGGGTGCTCGGCCGTCAGGCGGCGGCGCGAGATCAGGGTCGGTGCGCCGGCCTTGTTCTCGAGGATGAAGCTCTTCGCGTATTCGCCGGTCTGGATGTCCTTCAGGCACTGGCGCATCGCTTCCTTGGTCTGCGCGGTCACGACGCGCGGGCCGGTGACGTACTCGCCGTATTCCGCGTTGTTCGAGATCGAGTAGTTCATGTTGGCGATGCCG
This sequence comes from Massilia sp. ST3, assembly GCF_018119405.1. Lineage (GTDB taxonomy): Bacteria > Pseudomonadota > Gammaproteobacteria > Burkholderiales > Burkholderiaceae_D > Telluria. The sequence goes on from NZ_JAGPWC010000050.1 coordinate 17,731, forward strand.
CCTTCGTAGATCAGGTCGACGATCAGCTTGAGCTCGTGCAGGCACTCGAAGTAGGCCATTTCCGGCGCGTAGCCCGCTTCGGTCAGGGTCTCGAAGCCGGCCTTGATCAGCTCGACGGCGCCGCCGCACAGGACGGCCTGCTCGCCGAACAGGTCGGTCTCGGTTTCTTCACGGAAGTTGGTTTCGATGATGCCGGCGCGGCCGCCGCCGTTGGCCATGGCGTAGGACAGCGCGATGTCGCGCGCGGCGCCCGACTTGTCCTGGTAGACCGCGACCAGGTGCGGCACGCCGCCACCCTGCTTGTAGGTATTGCGCACGGTGTGGCCCGGGGCCTTCGGTGCGACCATGATCACGTCGAGGTCGGCGCGCGGCACGACCTGGCCGTAGTGGACGTTGAAGCCGTGGGCGAAGGCCAGCACGGCGCCCTGCTTGGCGTTCGGCTCGACGTTTTCCTTGTAGACCTGGGCGATGTTCTCGTCCGGCAGCAGGATCATGATGAGGTCGGCGTTCTTGACCGCCTCATCGACCTCGGCGACCTTCAGGCCGGCCTGCTCGACCTTGTTCCACGAGGCGCCGCCGCGGCGCAGGCCGACGGTGACGTTGACACCGGATTCGCTCAGGTTCTGGGCGTGCGCGTGGCCTTGCGAGCCGTAGCCGATGATGGCGACGTTCTTGCCTTTGATGAGGGAGAGGTCGCAGTCTTTGTCGTAGAAAACTTTCATTTTTTGATCCTGTATGTTTTGGGCAGTTCAGTTATGTGTACGCGTCGGCGGCGAAGCCGCCAACCCTACGATGTTCAAACCTTGAGGATGCGCTCGCCGCGGCCGATGCCGGAGCCGCCGGTACGGACGGTCTCGAGAATGGATGCGCGGTCGATGGCGTCGATGAAGGCGTCGAGCTTGGTCTTGGCGCCCGTCAGTTCGATCGTGTAGGTCTTCTCGGTCACGTCGATGATGCGGCCGCGGAAGATGTCGGCGGTGCGCTTCATTTCTTCGCGCTCCTTGCCGACGGCGCGCACCTTGATCAGCATGAGCTCGCGCTCGATGTGCTGGCCTTCGGTCAGGTCGACCACCTTCACCACCTCGATCAGGCGGTTCAGGTGCTTGGTGATCTGCTCGATGATGTCGTCCGAGCCGGAAGTGACGATCGTCATGCGCGACAGGGTCGCGTCTTCGGTCGGCGCCACGGTCAGGGTCTCGATGTTGTAGCCGCGCGCCGAGAACAGCCCGACCACGCGCGACAGGGCGCCGGCTTCGTTCTCGAGGAGGACGGAAATAATGTGTCGCATTACAGGTCCTCCGAGCCGAGCAGCATTTCATTCAGGCCTTTGCCCGCCTTGACCATCGGCCAGACGTTCTCGCTCTGGTCGGTGATGAAGTTCATGAACACCAGGCGGTCCTTCATGGCGAAGGCTTCGCGCAGCGAACCCTCGACGTCGCCCGGCTTCTCGATGCGCATGCCGACGTGGCCGTAGGCCTCGGCCAGCTTTTCGAAGTCCGGCAGCGAATCCATGTAGGACTCGGAATAGCGCGAACCGTAGTCGATTTGCTGCCACTGGCGCACCATGCCCAGGAAGCGGTTGTTTAGGAGGATGATCTTCGGCGTCAGATGGTACTGCTTGCAGGTCGCGAGCTCCTGGATGCACATCTGGATCGAACCCTCGCCCGTCACGCAGGCGACGGTGGCGCCCGGGTTGGCCATCTGCACGCCCATGGCGTAAGGCAGGCCCACGCCCATGGTGCCCAGGCCGCCCGAATTGATCCAGCGGCGCGGCTTGTCGAAGCCGTAGTACTGCGCGGCCCACATCTGGTGCTGGCCCACGTCCGAGGTGATGAAGGCGTCGCCGCCGGTCACCTTGTACAGCTGCTCGATCACGGACTGCGGCTTGATCAGCTCGTCGGACCTGGCGTAGCCCAGGCAATCGCGGCCGCGCCATTCGGCGATCTGCTTCCACCAGGCCTGCAGGGCGTTGGTGTTGGTCGACGTGGTGCTGGCGTCGAGCTGCGACAGCAGTTCCACCAGCACGTCCTTGACGTTGCCGACGATCGGGATGTCGACCTTGACCCGCTTCGAGATCGACGAGGGGTCGATGTCGATGTGGATGATCTTGCGCGGATTGGTCGCGAAGTGCTTGGGGTTGCCGATCACGCGGTCGTCGAAGCGGGCGCCGATGGCGATCAGGACGTCGCAGTTCTGCATCGCCATGTTCGCCTCGTAGGTGCCGTGCATGCCCGGCATGCCGACGAAGTGCGGGCTGGTGGCGCGCGAGGCGCCCAGGCCCATCAGCGTGTTGGTGACCGGGAAGCCGAGCTTGTCGACCAGGCGGTTCAGTTCGTTCGACGCATTGGCCAGGATCACGCCGCCGCCCGCGTAGATCATCGGGCGTTCGGCTCCCTGGAGCAGCTGCACGGCCTTGCGGATCTGGCCCGCGTGGCCCTTGTCGACCGGACGGTACGAACGCATCTCGATTTCGCGAGGGTAGTCGTACACGCACTTGTGCATGCTGATGTCCTTCGGGATGTCGACCAGCACGGGACCGGGACGGCCGGTGCGGGCGATATAGAAGGCTTTCTTGATGGTCGAGGCCAGCTCGCGCACATCCTTGACCAGGAAGTTGTGCTTGACCACCGGGCGGGTGATGCCGACGGTGTCGCATTCCTGGAAGGCGTCCTGGCCGATCGCGTGGCTCGGCACCTGGCCGGAGATCACGACCATCGGGATCGAATCCATGTACGCGGTGGAGAGGCCGGTGACGGCATTGGTGACGCCCGGACCCGAGGTCACGAGGGCGACGCCCACGGTGTTCGAGCTGCGCGAATAGGCGTCGGCGGCATGGACCGCGGCCTGTTCGTGGCGAACCAGTACGTGCTGGAATTTGTCCTGCTTGAAGATGGCGTCGTAGATGTAGAGGACTGCCCCGCCCGGATAACCGAAGACGTGCTTGACGCCCTCCTCCGCGAGACAACGCACCACTATCTCAGCGCCCGTGATGGGGACGGCTGAATCGTTACTCATGTTCATTCCTTTCAAGACCCAGAGGGAGATTGATCGGATGCCCGTTCCTAACGAAACGCGTCTCGCGCGACAGTGCTCATGCTTCCCTTCTTTCTGCGTGCACGCGGATGTTTCAGGCCACCGTAGGGTCCTTACGCAAACGCGCTGGGCGCAACTCGTTCAGCTTGAGTGTCTGTAGCGGTCGATCGCATCTCTCACGCTTGTGGCGCGGGTTGGAGCAAACTGCCTACAAATGAAAGCGCGTCAATGATCCGGACAGGGCCTTGTGTGCCGATTCCGGTTGACTTGGGGCTTCGAGGGTGCAAAGCGTTCTACACCTTACCGCGCTGCACCATTTTGGTCAAGGAGATAATTCCAAAAAAAGACGTAGGGTGGACGGCTCTGCCGTCCACGCGGGATACGTACCGTGTCCGCACCACGTCCACGCCGGCGATGGTTGAACGCGTGGACGGGAAACCCGTCCACCCTACGGATGACTTTGCGGCCAACTTTCACCGTAGCGCGGGCCGCGTCGGCGGCATAGCCGCCAACCCTACCGCTGCATGCCCCAGCGGCGGACCGTCAAGCGCTCCAGCGTCTGGAAGATCGCCGCCTCGACAGCCAGGCCGATCAGGATGACCGCCGCCAGCCCCGCGAACACCTTGTCGGTGAACAGCTCGTTCCGGCTCTGGAAGATATACCACCCCAGCCCACCCTGTCCCGAGGTGCTGCCGAACACCAGCTCGGCCGCGATCAGGGTGCGCCAGGCGAAGGCCCAGCCGATCTTCAGCCCCGACAGGATGGGCGGCAGCGCAGCCGGGATCAGGATCTGCACCACCATGCGCAAGCCACCCAGGCCGTAGTTGCGGCCCGCCATGCGCAAGGTGTCCGGCACCGAGCGAAAACCCGCGCTGGCGTTCAGGGTCAGCGGCCACAGCACCGAATGCACCAGCACCATCAAGAGGCTGCCCTTGCCCAGGCCAAACCACAGCAGCGCCAGCGGCAGCAGCGCGATGGCCGGCAGCGGGTTGAACATCGCCGTCAAGGTGTCGATCAGCTCGCGTCCCCAGCGGTAGGAGACGGCCAGCCAGGTCAGCAGGAAGGAGCCCAGCACGCCCAGGAGAAAGCCCTGGAGCAGCACGGCCAGCGACACCTTCACATAGCCGAACAGCTCTCCCGACAGCAGGCCCTCGAGGAAGGCGCGGCCGGTCTGGAGGGCGCCCGGCAGCAGCAGGTCGTTGCCGAACCAGCGCGCCAGCCCCTCCCACAGCACGGCCAGCGCCAGCAGGATGCCCAGCTTGCGCAGCCGGCCGAGATCCGGCAGCGCAAAAGAGGCCGTCCGGGTCGCGGGACCCGGAGCGGCCAAACCAGGAGACACCCCGAGGGGTTCGCTTGCTTCAACTACGTATTCCGGACGCACCGGCGGTTCGCGAAGCGTCGTCATCATTGCACTGCAACAGCCGGGTGATGGGCAGGCGCCGCCGGCTGCCCGAACAGCAGCCCGTGGATGCGCTGGGTGGCCGCCTGGAATTCCTGGCTGCCGGCGCTGGCCAAACTGAACTGGTGGCTATTGAGCTCGGCGCGCACCCGGCCCGGATGGGGCGACAGCAACAGGATGCGGTTGCCCACCACCAGCGCCTCTTCGATCGAATGGGTGACGAACAGCATGGTGAAGCCGATTTCCTCCCACAGCGCCTGCAGTTCTTCCTGCATGCTGCGGCGGGTGAGCGCGTCCAGGGCGGCGAAGGGCTCGTCCATCAGCAGCACGGCCGGCTGCATGGCCAGGGCCCTGGCGATCGCCACCCGCGCCTTCATGCCGCCCGAGAGCGTGTGCGGATAGGCGTCGGCGAAGCGCGCCAGCCCGACCTTGCCCAGCCAGTGACGGGCGCGCCCGTCCGCCTCGCCACGCTTGACGCCGCCGGCCAGCATCGGGAACATCACGTTCTCCCGCACCGTCTTCCAGGGCGGCAGCTGGTCGAATTCCTGGAACACGACGATGCGATCCGGCCCCGGGCCCGTGATCGGCTTGCCCGCCAGGCTCAGGCTGCCCGCCTGTGGCCTGATGAAACCGCTGGCCGCCTTGAGCAGGGTCGACTTGCCGCAGCCCGAGGGCCCCAGCAGCACGAAGCGGTCGCCGCGCCAGACCTCGAAGCTGACGTCGCTCGTTGCGCGCACGGTCCCGTGCTCGCCCTGGTATTCCAGGGTGAGGTGCTCGGCCCGCAACAGGGGCTCGGAGGCCACCAGATTCAAGGGGCTCATGCTCAGCTCCCGGTCTCTAGCGCCGGATGGGCGAAGAAATAGTCGCGCCAGCTGGCGGGCTTGTTCCTGATCGCGCCCACCTGGTGCAGGAACTGCGCCAGGACCAAGGTATTCTGCGGCGCCACCTTGAACTGCACTTTCGGGTCCTTGATGACCTTCACCAGCAGCGCCCGGTCGATGTTGCCCTTATTGACGCGCAGGAAGGCGTCGGCCGCCGCTTCCGGATTGCTGGTGGCCAGCCGGGCCGCCTCGCCCAGGGCGTCGATGAAGGCGCGGTAGGTCTTCGGGTTTTCCTTGACGTATTTCTCGGTGGCGTAGAGCACGGTGGCCGAGCTCGGTCCGCCCAGCACCTGGTAGGAATCGAGCACCACGTGGGCTTTCGGGTTGGCGGCCAGTTCCTGGTCCTGGAAAGGCGGATTGCCGAAGTGGGCGTTCAGCTCGGTCTTGCCGGCGATGATGGCGGCCGCCGCGTCCGGGTGCGGCACGGTCTGGGTGATCGGGTCGAGTTTCTTGTACTGCGCGGCGCCCCACTGCTTGCTGGCGGCCAGCTGCAGGATGCGCGCCTGCACTGACACCGTCACCGCCGGCAGCGCGATGCGGTCCTTGTCGCTGAAGTCGGCGATGCTCTTGACCGCCGGATTGGTGCTGACCAGGTAATACGGGAAATTGCCGAGCGAAGCGACGGCGCGCACGTTCTGGCGGCCGGTGGTGCGGTCCCAGATGGTGAACAGCGGGCCCAGGCCGGCGCCTACCACGTCGACCGAGCCGGACAGCAGGGCGTCGTTGGTGGCGGCCCCGCCGGACAGCTTGACCCAGTCGACGTCGATGTCGACGCCATGCTTCTTGCCGTGCTTTTCGATCAGCTTCTGGTCCTGGGCCACGTTCAGCAGCAGGTAGACCACGCCGAACTGCTCGGCGATGCGGATCTTGCCTTCGGCTTGCGCGCTCATCGGCACAGCCAGGGACAGCGCCGCGGCGAGGGCGGCGATTTTCTTCAGGTTCGTCATGCTTTCCTCGTTCAGAAGGGGATGTCGCCTGCGATCGTCGTGCGGTACAGGGTGCGGCGCAGGTGCTTGGGGCAGCCGGTGGCCAGGTGCTGCAGCGAGCGGTTGTCCCAGAACACCATGTCGCGTGGCTGCCACTGATGGCGGTAGATGCATTCCGGGCGGACGCTGAGCGGGAGCAAAACGTCCAGCAGCTCGCGGCTGGTCTCCTCGGACACGCCCAGGATGCGGGTCGTGAAGTGTTCGCTCACGAACAGCGCGCGCAGGCCGGTCTCGGGGTGGGTGCGCACCACCGGGTGGCGCACCGGCCGGACCTCGTCGATCTGGGCCTGGGTCAGCTTGGGGCGCCAGGGGTTGCGGCGCTGGAGTTCCTCGTAGCGCGCCAGGTACCAGTGCTCGGCCTGCAGGCCCTCGACCTCGCGCTTGAGCCAGGTGGGCAGCAGCTCCCAGGCCAGGTGCTGGTTGGCGAACAGGGTGTCGCCGCCCTCGCCCGGCAGCTCCTGGGCATGCAGCATCGATCCCAGGCTCGGCGTCTCCTTGTAAGAGAGGTCGGAATGCCAGAAGTGGCCGGCGTCGCCCAGACCGATCGGCTGGCCGCCCTCGATCACGTTCGAGATCACCAGTACTTCCGGCTGCTGCGGCAGCTGGAACTGGCGCAGCACGTGGATCTGCAGTTCGCCGAAGCGGCGGCTGAAGGCCACCTGCTCGGCCGGCGTGATGTGCTGGTCGCGGAACACCAGCACGTGGTGGTCGAGGTGGGCGCGGTGCAGGCGGCGGAAATCCTCGTCGCTGACCGGGCGCGACAGGTCGAGGCCGACGACTTCGGCCCCCAGCGGGCTGCCGGCGAAGGGATGGATGGCGAAAACCTGGCGGTGGGAATCGAGAGGCATGATCGTCTGTCTTGATGGATGGTTTTTCCAGAATAGCCACGCACTATTGGCCGGACAACGAATCATTTCGTGTATGAACATGCAGTTTTTGCACTGCCGCGCCGTGCCGCTTTCCGCTACGGCAAGCGTCCGCTTTGTTCGCCGCTGCGCAATTCCGGTGCATACCCGGTGGTTTTTTGCTAGGATTCGTCAGTTTTCCTTAAGGCAGAGCAAGAAAGCACTCCCCTGAACCCGCATGGCCACAGACAAAGAACTTAACGACTTCCTCGAGAATGTCGAACGGCGTGCGTTCAAGCAGGCGGTGTATGCGGTACGCAAGGACGAGGCGGCCCTGGACATCGTCCAGGACGCCATGATCAAGCTGGCCGAGAAATACGGCGACAAGCCGGTCAACGAACTGCCGATGCTGTTCCAGCGCATCCTGCAGACCACCATCCTCGATTACTTCCGCCGCGAAAAGGTGCGCAACACCTGGGTCAGCCTCTTCTCCGGCTTCAGCGGCAAGGATGGGGATGATGATGATTTTGATATACTTGCTTCGTATGAAGCCGAGGAAGGATCGGCCGCTGCGGAGTCGAGCGCGGACCAGCTCGAGCGCGCCCAGACCTTGCGCCTGATCGAAGAAGAAGTACAAAAACTCCCGGGACGTCAACGGGAAGCCTTCCTCATGCGTTACTGGCAGGATATGGACGTGGCCGAAACGGCCGTAGCGATGGGTTGCTCCGAGGGTAGCGTCAAGACACATTGTTCCCGCGCCACCCACGCCCTCGCCGATGCGCTCAAGGCCAAGGGAATCAAATTATGAACACCGACGACATCAACCTGGCGTACAAGATACGCCACGCGCTGAACGAACAGCTCGACGCAATGCCGGCCTCGACCACCGACCGGCTGGCCCAGGCGCGCGCGCGCGCCATGGCGCGCAAGAAACCGCATGCGCCCCAGCAGGCGGTGCGCACCGGCTGGTTCGACTTTGGCGTCCTGCTGAGCGGCCAGGCCCTGTCGCGCGTCGCCGTGGCCGTGCCGCTGCTGGCCCTGGTGATCGGCATGGGCGGGGTCTACCAGCACGAGCAGCAACAAAAACTGGCCGAACTGGCCGACATCGACGCGGCCGTGCTGGCCGACGAACTGCCGCTGACCGCCTACCTCGACACCGGGTTCAACGCCTACCTGGAGTCGCAGCAGCGCCAGCAATGACGAAAAACGCTTCGAAGCCTCGCCTTGCCCTGTTGGGAACGGCGGCGGCGGTCCTGGTGGCCGGCGCCATCGCCTGGGTCATCGTGGACCGGGCCGGCTCTTCCCCGGCGACACCGGCTTCGGCAGCGCTGGGCACCCCGGGCGGCAAGCCGGCCCCGAAGTCGCTCGACAAACCCCTGTGGCGCGACCTGTCGCCGGCCCAGCGCACGGCGCTGGCTCCGCTGCAGGCCGAATGGGACCACCTGGAAGGCATGCGCAAGCGCCGCTGGCTCGAACTGTCGGAACGCTTCAGCTCCATGAGCCCGCCGGAACAGCAGCGCGTGCACGAGCGCATGCGCCAGTGGATGAAACTCACTCCCCAGCAGCGCAACCTGGCGCGCGAAAACTTCAGCAAGGCGCGCAACCTGGCGCCGGGCGAGAAGACCGCCACCTGGGAAAGCTATAAACAACTGTCCCCGGAGCAAAAGCGCAAGCTGGCCAAGTCGGCTGCCCGCAAGCCGAGCCCGGTTGCCCTGCCGGAATCGCCGACCCTGGTCATTCCGACCAGCTGCCCGCCGAACACCACCCGCCGCGGGGCTTCCTGCATCACGATCCCGACACTGGATGCGTCCGGCGTCGCCGGCGCCGCCGCACCGGCCGCGGCGCCGGCAAGCACGGCGTCCGCGACGCCTGCCGCAGGCGCCGTCCCGTCGACGCCGGCCACGCCGCCGGCCGCCCAGCCCACCGTTCCCCAGCCCACGAATGCAAGCAACTAGCACCGTCGACGCCGCCGCGCCCGCTTCCTCGCAGTCCCCCACCCCGACGATCAGGCGGCGCGTGCTGGCGATGGTCTACGAAGCTTTCCTGCTGCTCGCGGTCGAGATGCTGGCGGTGCTGCTCTACCTGCTCCTGACCGGCAACCGCCAGGAGCCCGCCTACCAGCACGGCCTCAAGGCCTTCCTGTTCGTGGTGACGGCAGCCTATTTCATCTGGTGCTGGGTCGACAGCGGCCACACCTTGGCCATGAAGACCTGGCGCATCAAGCTCGTGCAGCCCGGGCATGCGCGCCTGCCATGGCGCACCGCCGTGGTCCGCTTCCTGCTGGCCTGGGGCTGGGTCGCGCCGGCCCTGCTGGTCTGCGGCGCCCTGGGCCTGCATGCCAAGGGCCAGATCGCCATCGCCCTGCTCGTCGGCGTCGCCGCCTGGGCCCTCACCGCCTTCCTCGACAAGGACCGCCAGTTCCTGCACGACAGGCTGGCCGGGACCCGCCTGGTATCCCTGCCCAAGCGCACCCGCAACTGAAGCGCGGCCGGCTCAGGCCGGCGTGACGAACTTCAGTCCCACGATCCCCGCGCCGATCAGCGCAATGCAGGCGATGCGCGCCAGCGAGGCCGATTCGCCCAGGAACACCATGCCCGCGATGGCCGTGCCCACGGCCCCGATGCCGGTCCAGATCGCGTAGGCCGTCCCCACCGGCAAGGTCTTGAGCGCGTGGCCCAGCAGGACGATGCTCAGCACCATCGCGAGCACCGTGCCGACCGTCGGCCAGAGCCGCGTGAAGCCCTCCGTATACTTCAGGCCGATCGCCCAGCCGATCTCGAACAGCCCTGCCGCCAACAGCGATAACCACACCATGATGCTTCCTTTCCTCATAAGCGAAGGCGCCAGCTTACCGAGGGCTCGGTGAAAGAAAAAGTCAGGAAATATCAGTAGAATTGATAGATGGCTTTCGATCTCGACAACCTGCGCGTCTTCCTGGCCGCCATCGACCATGGTTCCTTCTCCGCCGCCGGGCGCGTGCTGGGACGGGTGCCTTCGGCCGTCAGCATGGCCATCGCCAACCTGGAGGCCGAGCTGGGCATGGACTTGTTCGACCGCGGCGGCCGTGAACCCAGGCCCACCGCCGGCGCGCAGGCCCTGCTGCCCCAGGCGCGCCTGCTGGTGGAACAGCTGCAGCGCCTGAACAACCACGCGCTGTCGCTGACCCGCGGCCTGGAGACCTCGCTGACCATCGCCATCCTGCCCGAACTGCTGGCGGCCGCCGCCTGGAGCGAGGCCCTGGCCACCCTGGGCGTGGAATATCCGCTGCTGGAAATCGAAGTGCTGAGCGCGCCCCAGTCCGACGCGCTGGCAATGGTCCAGAGCGGCCGCGCCCAGCTGGCGCTGGTGTTCGAACGCTACGGCATGGATGCGCGCGAGGCTTTCCAGGAAGTGGCCGAGGAACGCCTGGTGGCCGTGGTCGCGCCCACCCACTCCATGCTCGGGCGCGCCGATGCGCAAGCCATCCGCGACGCCGACCTGCTGGCCGAGCGCCAGATCGTGGTGGCCGGGCGCGACAGCGTCCAGGTCGACAAGCGCATCGCCATCTCGCGCCTGCAGTGGCGCACCGACGATCCGGTGGCCGCCCTTTCCTTGGTCAAGGCCGGCCTGGGCTGGGCCTGGCTGCCCTCCGGCTTCGTGCGCGACCCGCTGGAATTGGGCGAGCTGGTCGAGATTCCGGCCGCGAACTTCACCAATGTGCTGCGCTTCTTCGTCGACGTGATCTGGACCGCCGAACGGCCGCTGGGACTGGCAGCCCTGCGTTTCATCGAGTTGCTCGATCAGAAGCGCGTGCGGACGCAAGCTGCGTCCTGAGCGCAGTTGTCCATATGCCACTAGTCCGCTATACTCGGATCAGGGTGTGCATGCGATGAGCGCATGACAGGATAAGCGATGGTCGGGCCGCCACGCCGCTCATTTGCGACCATCAGCGAGACGCCATGCCCACGATACAACAAGCCCTCTCCCTTACTTTCCAGCGCTTCTTTCATTCGAAGAAGGCCGGCGGCATCGTCCTGATCCTGTGTACCTTCGTTTCGCTGGCCGTGGCGAATTCCGGCTACGGCGAGGCCTATGTCGGGTTCTGGCACGGCAAGGTGGCCGGCCTGAGCGTCGAGCACTGGGTCAACGACGGCCTGATGGCGATCTTCTTCCTGCTCATCGGGCTGGAACTGGAGCGCGAACTCTACAACGGCGAATTGTCGGACCTCCGCAATGCCATGCTGCCGCTGATCGCGGCGCTGGGCGGCGTCGGCGTACCGGCACTGATCCACTACCTGTTCAATGGCGGCACGTCCATGCAAGCGGGCATCGGCATCCCGATGGCGACCGACATCGCCTTCGCCCTGGGGGTGCTGGCGCTGCTGGGCAGGAGCGCGGTGCCTGCGTCGCTGAAGATCTTCCTCACCGCGCTCGCCGTGATGGACGACCTGGCCGCCATCGTCGTCATCGCGATCTTCTACACCAGCGACCTGTCCTTCGCCTACCTGGCCGGAGCGCTCGCCGTGTTCGGCCTGCTGCTGTGCATGAACCGTATTCTGAAAGTCATGTCGCTCCTGCCCTACCTGGCCGGCGGGGCGCTGATGTGGTTCCTGATGCTGAAGTCGGGCGTGCATGCGACCATCGCGGGGGTTCTGCTGGCCTTCACCATTCCCTACTCCGCGCGCCAGGACGACGCGACCTCGCCGTCGCACCGGCTGGAAAATTTCCTGCACGTGCCGGTGTCCTTCCTGATCCTGCCGGTGTTTGCCCTGGCCAATACCGGCATCGTCATCGGCGCCGGCGCCGCGGCGGCGCTCGCCACATCCAACAGCCTGGGCATCATGACGGGCCTGGCGCTCGGCAAGCCGCTGGGCATCACCGCCTTCGCGTTGGGCGCGGCGGCGCTCGGCCTGTGCCGGCTGCCGGCCGACCTGTCCTGGCGCCATATCCTCGGCGCGGGCCTGCTGGGCGGCATCGGCTTCACGATGTCGATCTTTATCACCAACCTCGCATTCCCCGGCAACGGCGCACTGATCGACGGCTCGAAGATGGCGATCCTGCTCGCCTCGCTGGCGGCCGGCATCCTGGGTTTCTTCTGGCTGAAACTGTTCGGCCGGCCGTTGCCGACGGATGCCGACACCGAGACCATGGATTTCCACGTCGAGCATCCACGGTGAGCCTACGCGCCGCATGAAAGCCGTCCTCCATCCGGCGCGCGCGGTCGCCCTGGGCTTCCTGGCCGCCATCCTCGCCGGGACGGCCCTGCTGATGCTGCCGGCGGCGCGCGCCGGCGACGGCGCCGCGCCCGTGATAGCCGCTTTCTTCACCTCGGTGTCCGCGGTCTGCGTGACCGGGCTGACCGTGGTCGATACCGGAAGCTACTGGTCCACCTTCGGCCAGTCGGTGATCATGGTCTTGTTCCAGCTGGGCGGCTTCGGCATGATGACGGCCGCTACCCTGCTCGGGCTGATGGTCAATCGCTCGCCCCGGCTGCGCACGCGCCTGATGACCCAGACCGAATCCCATTCGCTCGGCATGGCAGACATCGGCAACGTGGCGCGGCTGGTACTGGGCGTCACCATCGCCTCGCAGCTCCTGCTGGCAGTCATCTTGTGCCTGCGCCTGCGCTTTGCGTATGGCGAGGGATGGGGCGAGGCGGCCTGGAACGGCTTGTTCCACGCAGTGTCCGCGTTCAACAATGCGGGATTCTCCATCCATGCCGACAGCCTCGTGCGCTATTCGGCCGACGTCCTGATCCTGCTGCCGGTCATGCTCGCTGCGATCGTCGGCGGCATCGGGTTCCCGGTCCTGAACGACCTGCGCCTGCAGTGGCGCGACCCGCGTCACTGGTCGCTGCATACCAAGCTGACACTGGTGGGTACGCTGGCGCTGCTGGTGCTGGGCACCCTCGGGGTACTGCTGTTCGAATGGAACAACGCGCGCACTCTCGGCCCCATGGCGTTCGGAGACAAGCTGCTGTCGAGCGCCTTCATGTCGGCGGCGTCGCGCGCCGTCGGTTTCAACGCGATCGACATCGGAGCGCTGAGCCACGAGACCTGGGCCCTGCATTACTTCCTGATGTTTGTCGGCGGCGGCAGCGCCGGCACGGCGGGCGGCGTCAAGGTCGGCACCATCGTCGTCCTGGCCCTGCTGGTGATCGCGGAGGTGAAGGGGCGCCGCGACACCGAGGCATTCGGCCGCCGGGTCGGCGCCTCGGCCCAGCGCCAGGCGATCACGGTGCTGGTGCTGGGCAGCCTGACGGTGGTGCTCGGCACCATGGTCATGTTGCGCTTGACCGACCTGCCGCCGGCCAAGGTCATCTTCGAGGTCGTGTCGGCGTTCGGCTCTACCGGCCTGTCGACCGGGATCACGGCGCAGTTGCCCGTATCCGGACAGCTGGTGCTGACGGTGTTAATGTTCGTAGGCAGGGTGGGCACCATCACCATCGCGACTTCCCTCGTCCTGGGGGAAAGGCGCATGCCGTACCGCTATCCGGAGGAGCATCCAATTGTTGGGTAGGATTTTTACTGAGCAGTTCGCGTTTTCCGCGAGCGACAGCGTGGTCGTCATCGGCCTGGGGCGCTTCGGCGGCGCGGTCGCCCAGTCGCTCATGCGGCTTGGACACGACGTCATGGGGATCGACCACCGCGAAGACCTGGTGCAAGTGTGGGCGGACCGCCTGACACACGCGGTGCAGGCCGACGCCACCAACGAGAACACCATGCTGCAGCTGGGCGTGGCGGACTTTTCGCATGCCATCATCGGCATCGGCTCGGACCTCGCGGCCAGCCTGATGACCCTGATGGTGCTGACCGAACTGGGCATCAAGGACATCTGGGTCAAGGCCATGTCGCCCGAGCACGGGCAGATCGCCCAGCGCATCGGCGCCCATCACGTGATTTATCCGGAGGCGGACATGGGAGCCCGCGTGGCGCACCAGATCACGGGGCGCCTGATGGACTTCATCGAATTCGAGGATGGTTTCGCCATCGCCAAGATCCATGCGCCCGACCTCACTCACCACAAAACGCTGGCGGAAGCGCATGTGCGCTCGCGCTTCGGCGTGACCGTGGTGGGCGTCAAGCGCCTGAACCAGGATTTCGAGCACGCGCTCGGCGAGACCCGGATCCTGCCGGGCGATCTCCTGATCGTTTCCGGGCCGACCAAGAAGATCGAGCTGTTCGCCGGCGAAAACAAGAAGGTGCGCAGTTAGCGCATCAGAACCGCTCGGTGTCGGGCAGATAGCGCCAGTGCCCCACCGGCAGGCCGGCAAGGGGAATGCTGCCCACACGCAGGCGGCGGATGCTGCGCACTTGCAGGTCGACTGCGGCGCAGGCGGCCTCGATCTTGCCGGCCCCGACGTTCTTGCCGGCGACGCGCAGGCGCGTCTCGTTCTGCCAGCTGGCCTTGAAGTGGCGATTGAGGCCCGCCAGGCCCTCGCCCGCGATCTCGCCCTCGACCTCGACCACGTATTCCTGCTCGATGCGCGACGCGTCTTCGACCAGCTTGCGCAGCACGCGCCAGTCCTGGCTGTAGACCACCAGGCCGCTCGCTTCGCGCGCCAGCGGCGTGGCGAGCGTGATCTTGTGCAAGTGGCGGCGCAGGAAACGCTGGCCGCCCCGCCCTTCCTGGACCAGGGTCTCGGGCGTGATGAGCGCCAGCGCGCCCTCGGCGGCGTCGACGCCGGCCGGCTTGTGCAGCAGGATGGTGACAGGCAGCGGCTCGATTGCCGTGGCGCCGGGCAGCAGGGCTACGGCCTGGTCCGGGTTTACGCGGGTGGCCGGGTCTTCGCTTACTTCGCCGCCGACCGTCACCCAGCCGCCCGCGATATAGCGTTCGGCTTCGGCGCGCGAGCAGCCCTTGATTTCGGCCACGCGCTTGGCCAGGCGGATGCCGTCCTCGCTCATCACGCCTGCCAGTTCGCGAAGAATGCCTGGAATACCTCGACGGTGCGGGCCACGTCGGCGGCGCTCACGTCCAGGTGGGTCACGAGGCGGGTCTTGGGACCGATGGAGGCGCGGATGCGTTCGCGCGCCAACGCCTGGCGCAGCGGCTCGCAGGCCGCGGCGGGAATGTCCATCCAGAAGATATTGGTCTGGGGCGTGCCGACGTTGAGCTGTTCGATCGCTGCCAGGCCGCGCGCCAGTGCGGCGGCGTTGTCGTGGTCCTCGGCCAGGCGCTGCACGTTGTGTTCCAGCGCGTACTGCGCCGCGGCGGCGATGACGCCGGCCTGGCGCATGCCGCCGCCCAGCATCTTGCGCCAGCGCTTGCCCTGCTCGATGAAGGCCTTCGGGCCCAGCAGCACCGAGCCGACCGGGGCGCCCAGGCCTTTCGACAGGCAGACCGAGACGGTGTCGAAACCGGCGACCGCCGCGCGCAGGCTGAGGCCCTGCTTCACGGCGGCGTTGGCGATGCGTGCGCCGTCGAGGTGGGTGGCGAGGCCCCTGGCGTGCGCTAGCGCGGTGGCGGCGGCGATGTAGTCCTGGCCCAGCACGCGCCCGCCGATGGTGTTTTCCAGCGCCAGCAGGCGGGTACGGGCGAAGTGCATGTCGTCCGGCTTGATGTAGGCTTCGATGTCCGCAAGCGCGATCGAACCGTCCGGCTGGTTGACGATCGGCTGCGGCTGGATGCTGCCCAGCACCGCGGCGCCGCCGCCTTCGTACTTGTAGGTGTGCGCTTCCTGGCCGACCAGGTATTCGTCGCCGCGGCCGCAGTGGGTCATCAGGGCGATCAGGTTGGTCTGGGTGCCGCTCGGCGCGAACAGGCCCGCTTCAAAGCCGAACAAATCGGCCGCGTAGTCCTGCAGACGGTTGACCGAGGGGTCGTCGCCGTACACGTCGTCGCCGACCTCGGCGCCCGCCATCGCGGCGCGCATCGCCTCGGACGGCTGGGTCACGGTGTCGCTGCGCAGGTCGATCCACTTGTCCATCTTGCTCATCGTCTTATTCCTGGTTGGCAGTGTAGAAGCGTTCTTGCATTTCCTGCAGGCCGAGTTCGGACAACACCTCGCCCAGGCGCTCGGCCGGGCGGCGGCGCGGCAGGTTCTTGTAGGTGGCGACGATCAGCTCGTTCTTCATCGAGTGCTCCCAGCCCACCAGTTCCGTCACCGTCACCTGGTAGCCATGTGCTTCGAGCTGCAGGCAGCGCAGCACGTTGGTCAGCTGGCTGCCGAATTCGCGGGTGTGGATCGGGTGGCGCCAGATCTCGGTCAGCGCGCTGCGGCCCAGGTCCTTGCCCTTGTTCTTGCGCAGCACGGTCGCGACCTCGGCCTGGCAGCAGGGCACCAGCACCATGTGCTTCGCTTTCTTCTTGAGCGCGAAGTCGATGGCGTCGTCGGTGGCCGTGTTACAGGCGTGCAGCGCGGTGACGATGTCGATGGTCTCGGGCAGCTTGCTCGATGTCGTCGATTCCGCCACCGACAGCGGCAGGAAGGACATGCCCTTGAAACCCAGGCGTGCCGCCAGTTCGGTCGATTTCTGCACCAGCTCTTCACGGGTCTCGATGCCGTAGATGTGCGAGCCGTCCTGCAAGTCCTTGAAGAACAGGTCGTACAGGATGAAGCCGAGATAGGACTTGCCGGCGCCGTGGTCGACCAGGGACACGCCCTGCTTCTCGTTCTGGACGTCCTTGAGCAGCGGCTCGATGAAGTTGTACAGGTGGTAGACCTGCTTCAGCTTGCGCCGGCTGTCCTGGTTCAGCTTGCCGTCGCGGGTCAGGATGTGCAGCTCCTTGAGCAGCTCGACCGACTGGCCCGGGCGGACTTCCGGCGGCAGTTCTGGAACCGCGGCCGGGGCTTTCCTTGCTTGATTAGCGTGCTTCATCGATCCATGCAGCCTGGATGGCTTCCAATACGCGTTCGCCGCCGCGGGTGCGGTCGTCGTCGAATTCCTCGAGCGCCACGACCCAGTTGTGCAGGTCGGTGAAGCGGATCGCGGCCGGATCGACG
Organism: Massilia sp. ST3; assembly: GCF_018119405.1. Taxonomy (GTDB): domain Bacteria; phylum Pseudomonadota; class Gammaproteobacteria; order Burkholderiales; family Burkholderiaceae_D; genus Telluria. The sequence continues at coordinate 34,800 of NZ_JAGPWC010000050.1, forward strand.
TCCGGGTATTTCTCGTAGAGGGCCTCGGCGATGGCCTGCACGTCAGTCCATTTCATGGCTGGTGAGCTCAGTGGCTTTTCTCTGCTGCGTGGTTGATGGTGTACTTCGGGATCTCGACGACCAGGTCTTCCTCGGCCACGATAGCCTGGCAGGACAGGCGCGAGTTCGGCTCCAGGCCCCAGGCCTTGTCGAGCATGTCCTCTTCCTTTTCTTCCTGCTCGTTCAGCGAGTCGAAGCCTTCGCGCACGATCACGTGGCAGGTCGTGCAGGCGCAGACGCGGTCGCAGGCGTGTTCGATCTCGATGTCGTTGTCGAGCAGGACGTCGCAGATCGACTTGCCCTGCGGGGCTTCGAGCACGGCGCCTTCGGGGCAGAACACCGGGTGGGGGAGGATGACGATTTGTGGCACTTGGGTTACCTCGTTGATGTGTTACTGCTATTGTGTGCTGTCTTAGTTAGCTCGTCGTTCCGGCGAAGGCCGGGACGACGATTCAAGCGGTAGTGGGACGAATCAGACCTCGTCCAGCGACTTACCCGCCAGGACCTTGCGCACGCTCTTGTCCATGCGCTTGGCCGCGAAGTCCTCGGTGCCCTTGGCCAGCGCCTGCACCGCGTCGTGCAGCGCATTCTGGCGCGCGCCGGATTCCACGGCCGCGTCTTGCGACATGGCCACCGCATCGCGCACGCCCTGCTCCAGCCTGGCGATCGCGGCGCGCTCTTCCTCGCTCAGCAACTCGCCGTCCGCGTCCAGCGCCGACTGGGTCGCCAGCAGGATGCGTTCCGCCTCGACCTGCTCTTCGCGCAGCGCGCGCGCCTGCATGTCGCCCTGGGCCGAGCTGTACGAATCCTGCAGCATGCGCGCCACCTCGTCGTCGCCCAGGCCGTAGGACGGCTTGACCGTGATCGAGGCTTCCACGCCCGAGCGCATCTCGCGCGCCGATACCGACAGCAGGCCGTCCGCGTCCACCTGGTAGGTCACGCGGATGCGCGCCGCGCCGGCCGCCATCGGCGGAATGCCGCGCAGCTCGAAGCGCGCCAGCGAACGGCAGTCCGAGACCAGCTCGCGCTCGCCCTGCACCACGTGCACCGCCAGCGCGGTCTGGCCGTCCTTGAAGGTGGTGAATTCCTGCGCACGGGCGCAGGGAATCGTCGAATTACGCGGAATGATCTTCTCGACCAGGCCGCCCATGGTCTCGATGCCCAGCGACAGCGGGGTCACGTCCAGCAGCAGCCAGTCGTCGCCCTCGGCGCGGTTGCCGGCCAGGAGGTTGGCCTGGATGGCGGCGCCCAGCGCCACCACCTTGTCCGGGTCGATGTTCGCGTGCGGGATGGTGTGGAAGAAGTCCGACACCGCGCGGCGCACGTGCGGCATGCGCGTCGCGCCGCCCACCATCACCACGCCGTCCACGTCCTCGACGCTGACACTGGCGTCGCGCATGGCCTTGCGGATCGCGTTCATGGTCTTGGCGACCAGGTGCTTGGTGATCTCGGCGAAAGTGTGGGCGTCGATCGTCACCTGCACGATCTCGCCCGATTTCAGGATCGCCTCGACGGTCGTTTCGTCATTGGTAGACAGCAGTTCCTTGGCCTGGCGCGCCTTGACCATCAGGGTCGCGGTGTCCTGCTCGGACAGCGGGGCCAGCTTGGCCTGCTCGACGATCCAGCAGAACAGGCGGTGGTCGAAGTCGTCGCCGCCCAGAGCCGAGTCGCCGCCGGTGGACAGCACTTCGAATACGCCCTTGGACAGCTTGAGGATCGAGATGTCGAAGGTGCCGCCGCCCAGGTCGTAGACCGCGTAGACGCCTTCCTTGCCGTGGTCCAGGCCATAGGCGATGGCGGCGGCGGTCGGTTCCGACAGCAGGCGCAGCACGTTCAGGCCGGCCAGCTGGGCCGCGTCCTTGGTGGCCTGGCGCTGGGCGTCGTCGAAATAGGCGGGCACGGTGATCACGGCGCCGACCAGCTCGTCGCCGAGCGAATCCTCGGCGCGCTGGCGCAGGGTGGCCAGGATCTGGGCCGAGGTCTCGACCGGGCTCTTGATGCCGGCGATCGTGTTGATCTGGACCATGCCGGGGCCGTCGACGAAGTCGTAGGGCAGGTTCTCGGCGTGGGCGATGTCCTTCAGGCCGCGGCCCATGAAGCGCTTGACCGAGACGATGGTGTTCTTCGGGTCGGTGGTCTGGTGGGCCTGGGCCTTGAAGCCGATGTTGGCGTTGCCGTTGGCCAGGTAGCGCACAACCGATGGCAGCAGCGAGCGGCCGTCCTCGTCGCTGAGCACTTCGGGGCTGCCGCTGCGCACGGTGGCCACGAGGGAGTTGGTGGTGCCCAGGTCGATGCCCACGGCCAGGCGGTGCTGGTGGGGGGCGGTGGACATGCCGGGTTCGGCGATTTGGAGGAGTGCCATAGTCGTGTTACCAGATATTGTTTTTGTGGGCCGGGACGGATGTGGATTCGGTAGGGTTGGGGGGGGGGGGGGGGGCCGCCCCCCCGCCCCCCCC
>NZ_JAGPWC010000051.1 GCF_018119405.1 Massilia sp. ST3
GGGGGGGGGGGGGGGGGGGGCCCCCGGGGGGGGGGGGGGGGGGGGGGGGGGGGCGGCGGCCGCCCCCCACGCGTCCAACCCGCGTTTGCACGGCCGGGCCGCGTGCCCGGCCGTTATCACGGATGAAACCCCACAAGATCCCCGAATCGGTCCTGATCGTCATCCACACGTCCGCCATGGACGTGCTGCTGCTCGAACGCGCCGACCGTCCCGGTTTCTGGCAATCGGTGACGGGCTCGCTCGACACGCTTGATGAGCCGCTGGCGGCCACCGCCGCGCGCGAGCTGTTCGAGGAAACCGGCATCGTGGCCGACGGCGAGGCCATCCGCCTGGTCGACTGGCAGCTGTCCAACGTCTACGAGATCTACCCCGTCTGGCGGCACCGCTATGCGCCCGGCGTCACCCATAACACCGAGCACGTGTTTTCGGTCTGCGTTCCGCGCGACATCGCGGTGACCTTGAGTCCGCGCGAACACCTGCGCTACGCCTGGCTGCCTCATCTGGAGGCCGCCGACAAATGTTTCTCGTCTTCCAACGCGGAAGCGATCCTGACATTGCCCCATTACATCGCGCAATAACCTTTTGTCACAAATTGCCCCCATGCAGTGGGCTATTTCTAATCATTCTGTCAACGTAAGCTGCTGACTTCCCAATCGGAAACGAAAGTTTTCGATAAAAGAACGCTGGTTCGCTAAATTTTTTTCTTCTGTGCGTTCACGCCCATATGGCGCACTTTTGACCCGCTAAAAATCACATTTTTCACTCTAGGCGCGCATCAAAAGCACCGGTTTTGGGCGTTTTAGTGACCAAAGGAAATTTGTTGTTTTTGGATATGCACCATAGATTAATCGTTTGACATACCCAAACCGGTAGAATATCGTCAACTCCTCGCCGAAAGGTGACAATTCGTTACAAATCTCTTGTCGAAAGAACTAGGAGGAACAATGGACAACTTCAAACTCGAGTGCGAGGAAAAGGTGAAGGAAATCAGCACCGGCGACGGCTGCATCTATGTCGACCTGCTGTGTGGCCTGCGCCTGATGGGTCCGCTGCTTTCCGCGGATGAGATCTCCGCTGCTAAACGCATTCCCAAGCGCAGGATGATGGTGACCGGCCACGAAGCGCTCGTGGAGCAGGCACTCGCCTTTGGTTGAGCCCTGAAAGAGCCTGCCGGCGCGGTATCCGCGCGCCGACAGGACCGCTGCACGATTGGGCCTGGTTCCGGAAAACCCGCTTCCGATCCGGGTAGAATGTTCCCATGAAAATTCGTGTAGCCACCTACAATATTCATAAAGGCGTGACATCCCTGCGCGCCACCCCCCGCGTGATCGCGCTCAAGAAGGCGATCGCCGAATTCCACGCCGATATCGTCTTCCTGCAGGAGGTGCAGGGCCGGCACGACCGGTACCAGGCACGCTTCGGCAAGGAAGACCGCGGCCACCGCCACTGGCCTGAAACCGCCCAGTACGAGTTCTTCAAGGGCGAGGCGCATCACAGCGCCTACGGGATGAACGCCGTGTACGACCACGGCCACCACGGCAACGCGCTGCTCTCGGCTTTCCCGATCGAGAATTCGCATAACCACGACGTGTCCGATCACGCCTACGAGCAGCGCGGCATCCTGCATTGCGTGCTGGAGACCCCGGCCGGCAAGGTGCACTGCTATGTGGTGCACCTGGGCCTGTTCGAAGGCAGCCGCGGGCGCCAGACGGCCGCGCTGATCGAGGCCGTGAATGCCTCGTCGGAAGGCGGCCCGGTGATCATCGCCGGCGACTTCAACGACTGGCGCAATACGCTCAGCGACCGCCTGCGCAACGCGCTCGGGGTGGCCGAGGTGTTCGACGAGCTCGGCCCGCGCTCGCCGCTGGGCGACATGGTGCGCAGCTGGGCCGGCCGCCAGCCGCGCCTGGCGCCGGCGCGCACCTTCCCGGCCGCGCTGCCCTGGTTCCGGCTCGACCGGATCTACGTGCGCGGCTTCGCGGTCGACAACGCGCAGGTGATGCACGGCCCGCTGTGGGCCAAGCTGTCCGACCACGCGCCGATCGTGGCGGAACTCCAGCTCGCTTAGCAGGGCCATGCGTTCCCTTACCTATGTAGACAACAACGACGTCACCCTGCTCGAAAGCGGCACCGCTTATTTCCCGGCGCTGATCGAGGCGCTCGACGCCGCCCGCAGCGACATCCTGTTCGAAACCTATATCTTCGCCGAGGACGACACCGGCCGCGCCGTGCGCAACGCCCTGATCCGCGCCGCGCTGCGTGGGGTGAAGGTGAGGGTGCTGGTCGACTGGATCGGCACCGAGCACCGTCCCGCCTCGCGCCTGGGCGCCCTGTTCGCGGACGCCGGGGTGCAGTACCGCGTGTTCAATCCCTGGTGCCGGCGCGGCATCGCGCGCTCGCACCGCAAGATCGTGGTGGTCGACCGCGAGACCGCTTTCGTGGGCGGCATCAACGTCAACGACGACTGGATCTGCGACCACCTCAAGGGCAAGCGCCTGCCGGCGCCGCGCTGGGATTTCTCGGTGCGCGTGCGCGGGCCGCTGGTGGCCCAGATCCACCGCGAGGCCCAGGCCCAGTGGATGCGCGTGGGGCACCTCAAGCTCAAGAACCGCATCGACCTGTTCCGCGAGATGCGCAAGCAGCCGCCGCAATCCTGCGAGCGGCCGGCGCGCGCCGCCTTCGTGGTGCGCGACAACCTGCGCAACCGCAGCACCATCCAGCGCGCCTACCTGCAAGCCCTGGGCCGCGCGCGCCGCAGCGTGCTGCTGGCCACGCCTTACTTCGCTCCGGGACGCAAGTTCCGCAAGGCCCTGGCCCATGCGGCCCAGCGCGGGGTCCAGGTGACGCTCCTGATCGGGGTAGGGGAGTTCCAGATCCAGGACGCGGTGGCGCACTCCTTCTACCCCAAGCTGCTGGCGGACGGCATCCGGGTGGTCGAGTACCGCAAGACCCAGCTGCACGCCAAGGTGGCGGTGGTGGACGACGACTGGGCCACGGTCGGGTCGAGCAATTGCGACGGGCTCTCCCTCTTCCTCAACCAGGAAGCCAACGTGGTGGTGAGCGACCCGGTGTTCGCCGCCGCCATGCGCGAGCACATCGAGCGCGGCATCGCCGACGGTACGCCGGTCTGCCCCGAGGAGTTCGCGCACATCGGCTGGTTCCGGCGTGCCAGCTACGGATTCGCCTATATGCTGTATAAACTGGCGATGCGGGTCTTCGCGATCGGCTATGCATGAATGAACGGAAAGAATGATGGAAGACAACAACGTACGACTCGACAAATGGCTGTGGGCGGCGCGCTTCTTCAAGACGCGCTCGATGGCCACCGACGCCATCGACCGCGGCCGGGTGCGCATCGGCGGCGAGCCGGTCAAGCCCTCGCGCGCGGTGAAGGTGAACGACAAGATCCTGGTCGACAACGGCTCGGACCGCTGGGAAGTGATTGTGGCCGCGATCTCGGGCTCGCGCGGACCGGCGCCGGTGGCGCGCACCCTGTACTTCGAGACCGACGAGAGCATCGCGCGGCGCGAAAACGACAAGGAGGCGCGCAGGCTGTATCCGGAGCCGAGCCTGGATATCAAGGGCAGGCCGACCAAGCGGGATCGCAGGGCGCTGGTGAAGGCGGGTGGGGACGGTCATTAAGTTGCCGCTCGACTTTTTATTCCCACAGGCCCGAAGACCGTCATCCCGGCCTGCGCCGGGATGACGGATTGAAGGTCGGTGGTGCAAGGGGATAACGCCTGCCCGCACATACGTGCTAATTCCCCCACCCAAACCCCCAAAAAAGCGTTATCTTTATCCCTAAAATAACACTCCACTGCCCCTGACCCCGTCCGGCCGGCAGCCCAGCCTCAACGGCGTGTACTAAAGCGCCGGCAGTTGTTTTGCATCAATAGAATTTCGCCTCTAAGTTCCCGTTTGACATTCCTCGTCTGATAGATAATAGTACGAGCGTTCGGATTTTTTTCGATGCAGAGGCCACTATCAGTACTTCATCCAAATTCATGCGCAAGGGCGAGCAGACACGGGCAGCGATCCTGGACGTGGCGCTCGAGCTCGCCAGCCGCAACGGCCTCGAAGGCCTGACCATCGGCCTGCTGGCCGACCGGATGAGCATGAGCAAATCCGGCGTGTTCGCCCACTTCGGTTCGCGCGAAGACCTGCAGCTGGAAGTGGTGAAGCTCTACCACCACCGCTTCGAGCAGGAAGTCTTTTACCCGAGTATCAAGGAGCCGCGCGGCCTGCCGCGCCTGGTGGCCATGTTCTCGCGCTGGATCAAGCGGGTGTCGGTGGAAATCGCCTCGGGCTGCATCTATATCAGCGGCGCCGTCGAGTACGACGACCGTCCGGGCCCGATCCGCGACGAGCTGGTGTCGATGGTGATGGCCTGGCAGAACGCGCTGCTGCGCTGCGTGCGGCAATCCATCGAGGTCGGCCACCTGCGCGCCGACACCGACGCCGAGCAGCTGGTGTACGAGATGTACGGCATGATTCTGGCCCTGCACCACGACGCCCGCTTCCTGCGTGCGCCCGGCGCCGTCGAACGCGCCAAGGCGGGCTTCGACCGGCTGATCGAAAATTACCGCAATCCCAACCAACAACCAGGCATCCAGGCGGCGTAATCCGCCGCCCGTCCAACATCTTTACCTTCGTCAGGAGAAAACCATGGGTCAGTACGTCGCGCCAATTCGGGATATGCAGTTCGTTCTGCACGAATTCCTCAACGTCACCGACGAATTCAAGAACCTTCCCGCCTACCAGGAGATCGATGCCGACATCATCAACCAGGTGCTGGAAGAAGGCGCGAAATTCACGCAGGAAGTGCTGTTCCCGCTGAACCATTCCGGCGACCGCGAAGGCTGCCACTACGACGCGGCCACCAAGACCGTGACCACCCCGAAGGGCTTCAAGGAAGCGTACAAGCAGTACGTCGAAGGCGGCTGGGCGGCGCTGGCCTGCGATCCGGAATACGGCGGCCAGGGCCTGCCGGTCACCCTGAACAACTCGTTCTACGAGATGCTGAACTCGGCCAACCAGGCCTGGACCATGTACCCGGGCCTGTCGCACGGCGCCTACGAGTGCCTGAAGGAGCACGGCACCGACGAGCAGAAGAAGTTCTACCTGCCGAAGCTGGTCTCGGGCGAGTGGACCGGCACCATGTGCCTGACCGAAGCCCACTGCGGCACCGACCTGGGCCTGCTGCGCACCAAGGCCGAGCCGCAGGGCGACAACACCTACAAGATCACCGGCTCCAAGATCTTCATCTCGGCCGGCGAACATGACGTGTCGGAAAACATCGTCCACCTGGTGCTGGCGCGCCTGCCGGACGCACCGGAAGGCTCGAAGGGCATCTCGCTGTTCCTAGTGCCGAAGTTCCTGCCGAACGCCGACGGCTCGCTGGGCGCGCGCAACGGCATCTTCTGCGGCGCGATCGAAGAAAAGATGGGCATCCACGGCAACTCGACCTGCCAGATGAACCTGGACGGCGCGGTCGGCACCCTGATCGGCCAGCCGCACAAGGGCCTGCAGGCGATGTTCGTGTTCATGAACGCCGCCCGCCTGGGCGTCGGCATGCAGTCGCTGGGCCTGACCGAAGTCGCCTACCAGAATGCCCTGGCCTACGCCAAGGACCGCATCCAGATGCGCAGCCTGTCGGGCCCGAAGGCTCCGGACAAGCCGGCCGACCCGATCATCGTGCATCCGGACGTGCGCCGCATGCTGCTGACCGCCAAGGCCTACGCCGAAGGCGCGCGCGCCTTCTCGTCCTACATGGCGCTGCAGATCGACCGCGAACTGAACCACCCTGACGAAGACGTGCGCAAGGAAGCCGCCGATGAAGTCGCGCTGCTGACCCCGGTCATCAAGGCCTTCATCACCGACAACGGCTGGATCGCCACCTCGGAAGCGATGCAGGTCTACGGCGGCCACGGCTACATCAGCGAGTGGGGCATGGAGCAGTACGTGCGCGACGCCCGCATCAACATGATCTACGAAGGCACCAACACCGTGCAGTCGCTCGACCTGCTGGGCCGTAAGATCCTGATGGACAACGGCGCCAAGCTGCGCAAGTTCGGCGAGAAGATCAAGGCCTTCGTGGAAGAGAACGGCCTGGACGAATCGCTGTCCGAGTTCATCACCCCGCTGGGCGAACTGGGCGACAAGGTCCAGAAGCTGACCATGGAAATCGGCATGAAGGCCTTCCAGAACCCGGACGAAGTGGGCGCCGCCGCCGTGCCTTACCTGCGCGTCGTGGGCCACCTGGTGTTCAGCTACTTCTTCGCCCAGATGGCGAAGATCGCGCTGGCCAAGAAGGATTCGGGCGACAAGTTCTACGAAGCCAAGCTGCACACCGCGCGCTTCTACTTCGCCCGCCTGTATCCGGAAACCGCGATGCTGATCCGCCAGGCGCGTTCGGGTTCGGCGAATCTGCTGGCAATGGACGCAGACCTGTTCTAAACCCGTCACGTAGCAACTTAACCGACCCGCGGCTCCAACCCGTCGCCCCCGCGAAGGCGGGGGTCCAAGTTTGCATGCGCTGCCACAGCGCTGAACTTGGATCCCCGCCTGCACGGGGAAGACGGGTCAAACGCAGCGGGTAAATCAAAGGATTCAAGAATGTCCAATTTCATCGTCAAGAAAGTCGCCGTGCTGGGCGCCGGCGTGATGGGCGCGCAGATCGCTGCGCACTGCGTGAACGCCAAGGTCCCGGTCGTGCTGTTCGACCTGCCTGCAAAAGAAGGCCCGAAGAACGGCATCGTCCTGCGCGCCATCGACAACCTCAAGAAGCTGTCGCCGGCCCCGCTGGGCAACAAGGATGACGCGGCCCTGATCGAAGTCGCCAACTACGAGGACAACCTCGACGTGCTGGCGGGCTGCGACCTGATCATCGAAGCCATCGCCGAGCGCATGGACTGGAAGCACGACCTGTACAAGAAGGTCGCTCCGCACATCGGCGCGAACGCCATCTTCGCCTCGAACACCTCGGGCCTGTCGATCAACAAGCTGGCCGAAGGCTTCGGCGACGAGCTGAAGGCGCGCTTCTGCGGCGTGCACTTCTTCAACCCGCCGCGCTACATGCACCTGGTGGAACTGATCCCGACCGCGGCGACCCGCCCGGAAATCCTCGACCAGCTCGAGACCTTCCTGACCTCGACCCTGGGCAAGGGCGTGGTGCGTGCAAAAGACACCCCGAACTTCATCGCCAACCGCGTCGGCATCTTCGGCATGCTGGCCACCATCCATGAAGCCGAGAAGTTCGGCCTCTCCGTGGACGTGGTCGACGACCTGACCGGCGCCAAGCTGGGCCGCGCCAAGTCCGGCACCTTCCGCACCGCCGACGTCGTGGGCCTGGACACCATGGGCCACGTGATCAAGACCATGCAGGACAACCTGCAGGACGATCCGTTCTTCAGCGTCTACAAGACCCCGGCCGTGCTGGCGAAGCTGATCGAGAAGGGCGCCCTGGGCCAGAAGAGCGGCGGCGGCTTCTACAAGAAGGTCGGCAAGGAAATCCAGCGCCTGGACTTCGCCACCGGCGAATACGTGGCCGGCGGCGCCAAGGCCGCCGACATCGTCGCCCGCATCCTGAAGGAAAAGGACCCGGTCAAGAAATTCAAGGCCATGCGCGAATCGACCAACCCGCAGGCGCAGTTCCTGTGGGCGATCTTCCGCGACGCCTTCCACTACATCGCCATCCACCTCGACAGCATCGCCGACAATGCGCGCGACATCGACTTCGCGATGCGCTGGGGCTTCGGCTGGAGCGTCGGTCCGTTCGAGACCTGGCAATCGGCCGGCTGGACCCAGATCGCACAGTGGGTCAAGGAAGACATCGAGTCCGGCAAGGCCCTGACCGACGCACCGCTGCCCGCATGGGTCTTCGAAGGCCAGGTCGCCGAGAAGGGCGTGCACACCGCCGAGGGTTCGTACTCGGCCTCGAAGAACGCCTATGTCCCGGTGTCCGACCTGCCGGTGTACCAGCGCCAGCAGTTCCGCGCTCCGGTCCTGGGCTCGACCACCGTCGATCCGAAGACCTTCGGTACCACCGTGTTCGAGGACGACTCGGTGCGCCTGTGGCACGCGGGCGACGAGGTGCTGGTCATCTCGCTCAAGACCAAGATGCACGTCATCGGCGAAGGCGTGGTAAAAGGCCTGCAGCGCGGCATGGAAGAAGCCGAGAAGGGCTACAAGGGCCTGGTGATCTGGAATACCGACGCGGCCGAAGGCGGCGCCTTCTCGGCCGGCGCCGACCTGCAGTCGGCCATGCCGGCCTTCATGATGGGCGGCGCCAAGGCGATGGACCCGATGGTCCGCGACCTGCAGAACGTCTTCATGCAGATGAAGTACTCGAACATCCCGGTGGTCGCCGCTGTCGCGGGCCTGGCGCTGGGCGGCGGCTGCGAGATGATGCTGCACGCGTCGAAGCGCGTGGCCTCGATCGAGTCCTACATCGGCCTGGTCGAAGTGGGCGTGGGCCTGGTCCCGGCCGGCGGCGGCCTGAAGGAAGCGGCAGTGCGCGCCTTCACCGAAGCCAAGGGCAACGACATCCTGCAATTCCTGAAAACCGGCTTCACCAACGCGGCCACCGCGCAGGTGTCGAAGTCGGCCCTGGAAGCGAAGGCCATGGGCTACCTGAAGGAAGACGACGTCATCGTCTTCAACCCCTACGAACTGCTGCACGTGGCGAAAGTCACCGCGCGCTCGATGTTCGACGCCGGCTACCGCGCCCCGGCGCGCCGCCCGGTCACCGTGACCGGCCGCTACGGCTGGGCGACGATCCGCGGCCAGCTGGTCAACATGCGCGACGGCGGCTTCATCTCGGCCCACGACTTCAAGCTGGGCGACATGATCGCCGAGATCGTGAGCGGCGGCGACATCGACCAAGGCAGCGTGGTGTCCGAGCAGTGGCTGCTCGACATGGAACGCAAGGCCTTCATCGAGCTGCTGGGCAACCCGAAAACCCAGGAACGCATCATGGGCATGATGCAGACCGGCAAACCGGTTCGTAACTAAGCCGCGGACAAACAGGACGACCAATCATGAGCAAACAACTTCAAGACGCATACATCGTCGCAGCGACCCGCACCCCGATCGGCAAGGCGCCCCGCGGCTTCTTCAACAAGACCCGCCCGGACGACCTGCTGGTGCACGCGATCCGCGGCGCCATGGCCGCCGTGCCGAACCTGGACCCGGCCCTGATCGTCGACGCCATCGTCGGCTGCTCGTTCCCGGAAGCGGAGCAGGGCTTCAACGTGGCGCGTAACGCCGTGGTGCTGGCAGGCCTGCCGAACACTGTCGGCGGCGTGACCGTCAACCGCTACTGCGCTTCGGGCATCACCGCCCTGGCCATGGCGGCCGACCGCATCCGCGTGGGCGAAGCCGACGTGATGATCGCCGGCGGCGTCGAATCGATGTCGATGGTCCCGATGATGGGCCACCACCCGTCGATCAATATGGAGACCTTCAAGGACGAGAACGTGGGCCTGGCCTACGGCATGGGCCTGACCGCCGAGAAGGTGGCCGAGCAGTGGAAGGTGTCGCGCGAAGACCAGGACGCCTTCGGCCTGGAATCGCACCGCCGCGCCATCGCCGCCCAGCAGGCCGGCCTGTTCAAGGACGAGATCACCCCGGTCGAGATCGTGACCCGCACCCCTGACCTGGCCACCGGCGAGATCAAGGTCAAGCGCCGCACCGTGGACCTGGACGAAGGCCCGCGCGCCGACGCCAGCCCGGAAGGCATGGCCAAGCTCAAGCCCGTGTTCGCGGCCAAGGGTTCGGTTACCGCCGCGACCTCGTCGCAGATGTCGGACGGCGCCGGTGCGCTGATCGTCGTCAGCGAAAAGATTCTGAAGGAACACAACCTGACCCCGCTGGCCAAGTTCTCCTCGTTCGCCGTGCGCGGCGTGCCGCCGGAGATCATGGGCATCGGTCCGAAGGTCGCGATTCCCGCAGCGCTGGCCGCCGCCGGCATCACCCAGGACCAGCTGGACTGGATCGAGCTGAACGAAGCCTTCGCCGCCCAGGCGCTGGCCGTGATCCGCGACCTGAACCTGGACACCAGCAAGGTCAACCCGATGGGCGGCGCGATCGCCCTGGGCCACCCGCTGGGCGCGACCGGCGCGATCCGCGCCGCGACCGTCGTGCACGCACTGCGCCGCAACAACCTGAAGTACGGCATGGTGACGATGTGCGTCGGCGCCGGCATGGGCGCGGCTGGTATCATCGAGCGCGTTTAATTTCCAGATAGTGGCCGCATCGGCGTGTGCGTTGATGCGGCCGTCAGCTATCACCGCGTGGGCGGGATACCCGCCCACCCTACAAATCATCGGTAGGGTGGGCGGGTATCCCGCCCACGCGTTCATCCAGCTCAAGAACAATCGAAATCTTCGGAGACCCTGAAAACATGGACATGCTGATCAACAAGGCCGACGGCCTCTTGACCATCGAATTCAACCGCCTGGAACGCAAGAACGCCATCACCGGCGCAATGTACCAGGCCATGGCCGACGCCCTGGTCGAGGCCGAGGGCGACACCGCGGTGCGCGCCATCCTCATCGCCGGCAAGCCGGAAATCTTCACCGCCGGTAACGACCTGGACGACTTCATGAAGAACTCGGCCCCGATCCCCGGCGTGCCGGCCGAAAGCCGCCCGGTGTTCCAGTTCATGCGCGCGCTGTCCGGCTCGACCAAGCCGGTGGTGGCCGCCGTCGCCGGCGCCGCGATCGGTATCGGCACCACCCTGCTGATGCACTGCGACCTGGTGTACGCGGCCGACAACGCCAAGTTCTCGATGCCGTTCTCGCAGCTGGGCCTGTGCCCGGAATTCGCCTCCTCGCTGCTGCTGACCCAGCTGGCCGGCTATCCGCGCGCGGCCGAGAAGCTGCTGCTGGGCGAAGCCTTCGGCGCCCAGGAAGCGCTGGAGATGGGCCTGGTCTCGCGCGTGCTGCCGGCCGCCGAACTGCGCGCCTTCGCCGAGCAGCAGGCCGCCAAGCTGGTGGCCCTGCCGGCCGCCTCGATCCGCACCACCAAGGCGCTGATGAAGCGTCCGCGCACGGAATCGATCAACGCCGCCATCGCTGCCGAGAACGAACGCTTCGCCGCCATGCTGCTGGCGCCGGAAGCCCGCGAAGCCTTTACTGCCTTCTTCGAGAAGCGCAAGCCGGACTTCAGCAAATTCGACTGACCGGCAGGGCGGGGACACCCGCCTGTCGGATGGCTTGACCGGGCGGACATCCCCTTGCCGCCCGGATAGCGTGCCCGGGAAGACTATTGCGCCTGCCCGGCTATAATCGTCGCGCCTCCATTAGTGCAAAACGACGATGTCCCGATCCCGTGTACTACTTGGTTTCCTGCTTGCCCCCGGCGCACCCGGTTTGCTGGCCGGCGTGGTCGCGGGCATGCTGGGCAGCGAGCTGGCCGGCCTGGCCTTCATGCTGGCCTTCCTTGCCTACATCGCGGCCATCGTGATCGGCCTGCCGGCTTACCTGTATGCCCGCACGCGCGGCTTGGGGGCGCTGAAGCGCGTTACCGTGCTGACGGCCAATATCGGGCTTGCCGCCTACGTCCTGGTTGCCGGCTTCGTCACCCTGATGAACGCCCTGGCCTCGCCTTTTTATGCGGTCATGAACTTCCTGGCTGCCTTGCTGTGGCTCCTGGTGCCCCTCCTGTATGCGGCGGCGGTGGTCTGGCTGTTCTGGCGCATCGCCCTGCGTGGCGCGGCGGAGCCTTTCGCCCGCTGAAGCGGCGCATTCAGGGCGGGGAGCCCGGCGGCCGCGTTTCGGACAGCACACCGATTACCGCCCGGCTGCCGCGATGGGGCAGGTCGGCGGGATTGGCCGCGCGGTAGGAAGCGACCGTGGCCGCCGCTTCCGGGGTGCCGATGGCCAGCAGGGCGCTCACGGCTTCGGCCGCCAGCAGCGGCTGGGTGCCTTGCTGCTTCAGCATCCCGGCCAGTTTCTCGATCCCCGTTTCGTTCTTCTGCCGTCCGGCCGCGCGCATCGCGCGGATCGCCACGTCGCTGTTCGTGTCGTTCAGCAGCAGGGGCACGGTTTCCTGGGCCTGCGGATGGTCCATCCACCCCAGCAGCGCGACGGCATTGTTGCGCACCTTGGGACGCAGGCCTGGGTAGGTGCCAAGCGCCGCTTCGCACACGACGGTCACCGCTTCGTTGCCCCAGGTCTGGATGGTCTGGCCCGCCGTGGGCGGGATCTCGATGGCGCTCAGGATCTTCAGCACGCGTACTTCGTTTTCGGTAGGCATGGCTGCTACTCCTCAGTTTTGCAGGTCGGCCGCCAGGCACTGTGCGACGGCGGTGGGCACGGCGGTCTGGAATATTGCCGTAGTCGGCAGCGGCGTGGTCTTGCCGTCCTCGAGGTTGCTGGCGCCGATGCGCGCCGGGTCGACCTGGCCCGGATGGATCGCCATGCCGTCCGAGCTGTTCCAGAAGGGATACATCAGGAAGGCGTTGTCGTCTTCGTCGTCGTCGCAGGCGCGGTTGAAGAAGGTGCCGGGGCCTTCGCCCGCGCCGTCGCACTGGTGCCGCAGGCAGAGGGCGTGGCCGATCTCGTGCGCCGCCACCTGCTGCCAGTCCACCGGCCCGAGCGGCCCGCCTTCGTCGCCCATGAAGATGGGACCGCCGCCGAAGTAGGCGTAGGCCGTCGAGATGTCGACATCGCGCACGAAGAAGAAGTTGAGCACCCCGGCCACCCCGGGGGCGGCGGTGAACAGGGCCTGGTCGACGGCCGTGCTGGTGCCGGGCCAGACGTTGGCATTGGTGTCGGTGGTGGTGACGGTGCCCACCGGCTGCACCAGCCGGAACACGATGCGCGCCTGGCCCCAGGGGACGTTGACGGAATGCACCGCGCCTTCGGCGAACAGGTTGGTGATCTCCGCCGCCGAGCGCGTGGTGCCGACACCCGCCGTGGCCCCGACCACGCGGAAGGCCGCGCAGCGCACCACGATGGTGTCGCTGATGCGCGCCACCCGTTCGTCGCGGCTGCGCCCGCCGTCCGGGTTCTGCACCACGATCCGGCGCACCCCGCGCAAGGCGCCCAGGAAACCGCCGGGAATCTGGACATTGATCGCGGTGCGCGTCACTCCGACGACCGGCAGGTTGAAGGGCGTGGCGGGCGAGGTCGAGCGGTCTTCGGCAATCACCTGCAGGCCGGGACGGAAGGCCAGGCCGGTGAGCGTGACGTTCTGGTTCTCGACAAAGCGCGTGCCGGGCGCGATGGCGTCGAGCTTGGGCAGCACGCGCAGCATCGCGCGGTTGCTGCGCCGGTCGGTGACGCCGGCCGGGCGGATCACGACCGGGTGGTAGCCGCCTTCGGCATCGAGCGGAACGGTGAAGGAGGCTTGCGTGCTGCTGGTGACCGGCGCCAGGTTGACGCCGTCGAAGTAGACGCGGTCGATCGCCGGGTCGAAATGCATGCCGGTGATCATCACCAACTGCCCGGGCTCGGCGTCGTAGACGTCGAGGGTGAGGATATGCGGGTTGTTGAAGGCCTGCAGCCATTGCTCGGGCGTGATGGGCAGGATCTGGATGGCGTCTTCCAGGATGGGCGGACCGGCGTCGCCCTTGAAGCCCCGCGAGCCGGCCGCGCCGCCGGCGCCGTCGGCGCCACGGCGCTCTGGCATCTCGTCGCACCAGGTCTCGCAGTCGGCGGTCCCGGCCGGACCACCGATGCCGCCGCCGCCGGGATTGCCTTCGGTTCCGCCTTCGCCGCCTTCGCCCGGTTTGACGTCGATGGGAGGCGGGGCGGCCGCCATCACGGCAATGCCGGACGGGGTGGTGAGCACCGTGATGCGCCCGCCCGCGCCGCCACGCCCGCCCTTGCCGCCGCGGCCGCCGTCGCCGCCGTCGCCGCCTTTGCCGCCGAAGCCGACGTCGCGGCAACAGCCGCCGAAGAAGGTGCCGTCGGCGCGCTCGCCCTGGGCGCCGTCGCCGCCGCGCCCGCCGTCCTGGCCGCGTCCGCCGTCGCCGCCTTTCTGGCCGTTCAGTTCGATGCGCGGCAGGTTGCCGGTGGCGTTGAGCAGGTACATGGTGACGGTCGGCCCGGCGGACACCGCATCGGCCCCGCCGTTCTTGGACGGGTGGGGGAAGGCGTCGCCGTCGGCGCCGTCCTGTCCGGCCGCGCCGGCCGAGGTCCCGTGGGCGCCGCTGGGCGCGGGATTGGGCCAGTAGGCATTGGCGCCGGGTAGCACCGGCAGTTCCCACGAGATGCGGGTGGCGCCGTCGTGCAGGATGGAGTTGGCGATCACCACCAGTTCACGCACTTCCTTGCCGATGATGACCTGCTGTCCGCGGATGTCCCAGGCGCCGGCCAGGATGACGGCGGTGTCGTGCAGCACGTCGTTGGGCTCGTAGAACAGGACGGTGTTGGACAGGAGCTCGGAGAACGCGTAGTGCTTCAGCGGCGGAATAGTGGTGGGCGGCTGCACCACGGGCGCGACGTAGGCGCCGGTGCGCAGGATGCGCATCGGGTCGAGGCGGAAGCGTCCCAGGTCGTTGATGCTGCAGACGCCGGCGGCCGTCATGAAGCTGCGTGCGCGGTCGAGCCACATGTCGATGTTCTCGGGCGCCATGATGGCGTCCGGCACCGAGGTGCCCAGCCCGGGGTTGCGCGTGGCCAGCCCGCGCAGGATGCTTTCGATCTGCTCCTTGACCGTCGGGAACAGGTGGTGGAAGCCGGGCACCAGCCGGTCGGCGGGAAGCCGCGTATGGACGATGCCGGTCAGGGCGCCGCCGGAGAGATTGGTGAGGCTGAGCTGGAACCGGGTGCCGGCGGCGATATCCTCCGGCCGTACCGAGAGCGTGATTCGCTCGCTGCCGTTCACCTTGCGGCGCTCGGTGCCCTGGGGACCCTGGATCAGCAGTTCGCCCTGCTTGCCGGGACCGAGATCGACGATGAATTCGGCCTGGCCGGCGGAGCGCGGCGCGATATCGCGCGCATAGGTGGCGCCCTGGGCCAGGCGGATTTCGGCGCGGTCCTCGCCGGCGGTGCGGCGGGCGCCGAGCATGGTGCGCGCGGCGTTGACCGCCTCGCCGACCATCCTGCTGTGCACCGGCATCGGCCGGCGCCGCTGGACATTGTCCGATTCGCCCTGGGTGGCGCGCTCGTTGCGCCCGTCGCGTTCGTTGCGCGCGAGCAGGCGGTGGAACAGGTCTTCGGGCTCGGCCGCGGCCAGCTCCTCGAGCGAGTGGATGCCGATCTCGGGCAGGATGCGCGCCACGCCCGCGTAGGGCAGGGGCAGGCCGTCGAAGCGCCAGTCGGGCGGGTCGGGGTCGACGATGGGCCCCGGGGCGAACGCCAGCACGGGTATGTCGAGCACGTCGAACAGGTCGGCGACATCGTTCACGTCGCTGTCGTAGCAGGAACGGGCGTCGTCGGCGATCAGGTCCCAATGGATGGCGCCGTGCGGGACCAGGTCGAGCTCGACGAAACCCTTGCTGACCTTGGCCTTGGTGTCGACCACGAGCTTCCCCGTGCGCAGGTCGGTGCCGCGCACCCGGAGCTCGCGCGCACGCGTTCCGCGCACGGCGAACCTGACCGTCGCGCTGCCCCTGAGCGCGGAGCCGTCGAGCCGGGCGGCCGCGCGCGTGACGTCGCCTTCGCGTACGGCCAGCCGCATGACCCCGCGGCCGTCGGCGGACGAGGCCGCCCTGAGCTCGTACTCGCCGGCCGGCAGGCCACCGCGGCGGAAGCGCCGGGTGACGGGATCGATCGGGACCTGGATATTGCCGTCCGGCCCCGCGAGCAGGACGGAACCGGTCTTCACCTGCCTGCCTTCGGGATCTTCGAGACGGATGTCGACCGCGCCCTGGCCGGCGCCGAAGGCCAGCCGGGGAAGGTCTTTCAAGCCCGCATGCAGCTGCTCGACCAGGGCCTTCGACACCTCGCGCGTGGGCACCACGGCGCGCACCGGCACCTGGCCCGGCGGCGCGATGGTGATCTCGCTCAGCGCTTCGGGTGGATCGTACATCTGCGGCCGCGCTATCGCCTGTGGCGTATGCAGCGGGCGCACGAAGCGCTTGCCCGGCTTGTCCGGACGGGGCGCGGGAGGGCGCCCGCCGTCCCCGCCATCTCCACCACCGTGCCCGCCCCCATCGTCGCACCCGCACCCGCGTTTGTCCCGATCATCAGCCATGCTTGTCTCCCCGAGATACTGCCTGGCCCACCACCGCGCATGTCCTGCGTCCTTGTAGTGGAGTGGCTCCCGCGGCTGGAAGTTGCGGCTGGGGCGGCAAGGCGCTTGAGCTAGCGCAAAGGACCAAGCCTCCGCCCTGGACCGGAACCGCGGCCGTGGGAGAAGCGGGCCCGGCAGTCCAGTGTAGTACACTGGCCAGGCATTTCAATCCGCGTTTTTCAATTGATGTTCGCCATGCCGACGCCACCCCCCGCATCCGCCGCGGCGCAGTCCGCGCCCCCGGCCACGGTGATGCAGATCCTGTTCTCCGTCGCCTTCGTGCACTTGCTGAACGACTGCGTGCAGGCCGTGCTTCCCGCCATCTATCCGCTGCTCAAGGAAGATTTCGCCCTGAGCTTCACGCAGATCGGCCTGATCACGCTGACCTTCCAGTGCACCGCATCGCTGCTGCAGCCGTGGATCGGCCTGTACACCGACAAGCGGCCTATTCCTTTCCTGCTGCCGCTCGGCATGTGCGTGACCCTGGGCGGCGTCGCGCTGCTGGCCGCGGCGGGCAGCTATGGCTTGCTGCTGCTGGCGGCGGGCATGATCGGCGTCGGCTCCTCGACCTTCCATCCCGAGGCCTCGCGCGTCGCGCGGCTGGCGTCGGGAGGGCGTTTCGGCTTTGCGCAGTCGCTGTTCCAGGTGGGCGGCAATCTCGGTTCCGCCTTCGGCCCGCTGCTGGCCGCCGCCATCATCATCGGGCGCGGGCAGGGCAAGATCGCCTGGCTGATACTGCTCGTGCTGCTGGCCGTGGCCGTGCTGGTGTTCGTCAGCCGCTGGTATGCGGGCCACCTGCGCAGCGCCACGCGCAAGATCGCCGTCCATGCCGGTCCCGGCATGTCGCGCGGACGCGTGCTGTGGGCGCTGGCGGTGCTGGCCATGCTGGTGTTCTCGAAATACATCTACATGTCCAGCCTATCGAGCTACTACACCTTCTTTCTGATCGAGAAGTTCCATGTCACGGTCGAGTCGGCGCAGATGTACCTGTTCCTGTTTCTCGCGGCGGTCGCGGCCGGCACCTTCGCGGGCGGCCCGATCGGCGACCGCATCGGCCGCAAGCGCGTGATCTGGTTCTCGATCCTGGGCGCGGCGCCGTTCGCACTGGCGCTGCCGTATGCGGACCTGTTCTGGACCGCCGTCCTGTCGGTGATCATCGGCCTGGTCATGTCCTCCGCCTTCTCGGCCATCGTCGTGTTCGCGCAGGAACTGGTGCCGGACAAGGTGGGCATGATCGCCGGCCTGTTCTTCGGCCTGATGTTCGGCATCAGCGGCATCGGCGCCGCGGCCATGGGCGCGATCGCCGACAGCGCCGGCATCGAGCAGGTCTACCGCTTCGCGTCCTTCCTGCCCCTGCTGGGCGTCCTGGCGGTGCTGCTGCCGCGCATGGACACGGTCCGGCGCTGACACCATTCTTGCGAGGAGCATGCCATGACCCACCAGTCCACGCTCACGTTTTCCACGGCGGGACGCGGCACGCAGGACATCACCGACGCCGTGGCCGGGATCGTCCGGCAGTCGGGCGCGCAGACCGGCATCGCGCACGTTTTCGTCCAGCACACCAGCTGCTCGCTGACCATCACCGAGAACGCCGATCCCGACGTGCGGCGCGACCTGGAAACCATCATCGCGCGCCTCGCCCCGGACGGCGACCGCGCCTACCGCCACGACGCCGAGGGGCCGGACGACATGGCCGCGCACGCGCGCACCATGCTCACCGACACCGCGCTGACGGTGCCCATCGGCGGCGGACGCCTGCTGCTCGGCACCTGGCAAGGCATTTATTTGTGGGAGCACCGCAGCGCGCCGCACCGGCGCCAGGTTGTCGTCACCGTCATCGGCTGATCCACCAGCCCGTCAACAGGAGGACCGCATGCGCATCACCGCCCTGATCGACAACTCTCCCGCGGCGCACCGCGCCGCCGTCGCCACCGACAGCGCGCAGCAGGTGCTGGACCTGCCCGGCAAACAGGGCGGCGGCTCGGCCGTGAACGGCGGCGAATTCCTGATGCTGGCGCTGGCCACCTGCTATTGCAACGACCTGTATCGCGAAGCGCGCGGGCTCGGCATCGTGCTCGACGGCGTGCAGGTCGAGGCGAGCGCGGATTTCCCCGGCGTCGGCCTGGCCGCCACCAACATCCGCTACCGCGCGACCGTGCAGTCGCCCGCGCCGCCCGAGGATATCGCCAGGCTGCTCGCGCATACCGATGCCGTGGCCGAAGTCCATAACACCCTCCGCGCCGGATGCGCGGTCACGCTGGATGGCTGACCTATAATGGTCCGGCCCCTATCCATCCATCCAGCCGAGCAGACATGTCCGCCATTGCGATCCGCCCCGCCACGACCGACGACGCAGCCGCCATCTGCGCCATCTACAACCCCTACATCGCCACCACCACGATCAGCTTCGAGGAGCAGCCGGTGACGGCGGACGAGATGGCGCGGCGCATCGCCGACGTCCAGGCGGCCGGACTGCCGTGGATGGCGGCGATCGACGGCGAGCGCCTGCTGGGCTATGCCTACGCCACCAGGTGGCGCGCCCGTCCGGCCTACCGGACCTCGGTGGAAAGCACGGTCTACCTCGACCGCCAGGCCTGCGGGCGCGGCGTGGGCGGCCTGCTGTACCGCGCGCTGCTCGAGGACTTGCGCACGCGCGAGGTGCACATGGTGATCGGCGGGATCGCCCAGCCGAACGCGCCCAGCGTGGCGCTGCACGAGAAGCTGGGGTTCCGGAAGGTGGCCCACTTCAGCGAGGTGGGACGCAAGTTCGGGCGCTGGGTCGACGTCGGCTACTGGGAACTGAAGCTGCAGGATTGACCGGAAGATTGGCTAGAGCGCGCCGATCATGGCCTTGAGTTGGCCCAGGCGCGCCGGGTTGACGCAGTAGCACACGCGCTGCACGTCGGACGAGCCTTCGATCAGGCCGGTCTCCTTGAGGATCGAGACGTGCTTCGAAATGGTCGACGCCGCCAGCGGCAGCACGTCGGCCAGGCTGCCGAAATAGCAGTCGCCGTGGGCGATCAGGTGGCGCAGCAGCTGGAGCCGGGCGGGGTGGCCGATCGCCTTGCACAGGGCCGCGAGGTCCTCGGCGTCGATGGCGGCGGACGGCGCGTCCGTCGCCTGGGGGGCGCAGCAGGAACTGGTCATGGATGTTTCCGGTCTGGTGATGTGCAGGCAGGATAGGAAGCAGGACGCGCCGCGTCAAGCTCCAGCGCCGCCGCCGGCGCGCGGATCGCTGACAGGTAGAGCAGCAGTGAGGCCATGGCGCAGCCGGTCAGCACCAGCGGCAGCATCAGCGGCCCGCCGGAGCCGGTCAGCAGCGCGGCCCCCACCAGCGGTCCCACGGCCTTCGACAGCAGCGAAGGCACCGCCATCGCACCCGCGATGGCGCCGTAGTTGCGCGCGCCGAACAGGGCGCGCGGCAGGGTGCCGCGGATGATGGTCAGCACGCCGTTGCTCATCCCGTACAGCATGCAGAACAGCACCACGCCCCAGGCCTGCGTGCCCGCCAGGGCCAGCGCCAGCAATCCGCCGGGCAGGGTCGAGAACACGAAGCGGCCCACCACCTGCGGCGCGGCCTCGCGTCCAAGCACGCGTTCGCCGATGCGGCCGGCCACCTGCATCGGGCCGACCAGCGCCGCCAGCAGCACGGCGGCGCCGGCCGCGTGGCCGAGCGACTGCAGCAACGGGATCAGGTGGATCGCCAGGGCCGAGAAGATAAAGACGTTGGCCGAGAAGGCCAGCGCCAGCTTCCAGAAGGCCGGGTGGCGCACCGCTTCTCCCAGGGTATGGCTGTCGCGCGGCGCATGCGCGGCTAGCGGAGGACGCGGCGCGTCGCGCCCGAGCCAGAGGTGCAGCGGCAGGCAGGCGGCCAGCTGCAGGCCGGCATAGGCCAGATAGGTGTCGCGCCAGCCGAGGCGCGAGGAAAGGGCCAGCGTCAGCGGCCAGAAGATGGTGCTGGCGAAGCCGGCGAACAGGGTCAGGGTCGAGATCCCGCGCGGCGCGCCGGCGTCGAGCTTGCGGTTGATGGTGGCGAAGGCCGCCTCGTACAGGGTCAGGGACATGGCCAGGCCGATGACGGTCCAGGCGCCCCAGTAGGACGCGAGCGTGGTGCAGCGCGACAGCCAGGCCAGGCCGATGGCGCACACGACCGAGCCGAGCGCCATCACGCCTTGCCCGCCGTGGCGGTCGACCAGCGCGCCCACCGGGGTGGCGGCCACGCCGGCCACCAGCAGGCTCCAGGAAAAGGCCGCGAAGGCGGCTTCCTTGCCCATGCCAAGATCGCGCTGGATATCGGGCGCCAGCACGGCGAACGCATAGTACAGCGCCCCCCACGATGCGATTTGCGTGAAGGCGAGGATACCGATGGTTCTGCGGGCGGGCGACAAGGTGCTTCTCCTGGTGATGGTACGGTCGCTCAGCAGCAGGTTGCGTCCGCAGCCTTCACTGTACAGCAGGACGGCGCCGCCTGCTGGACCACCCTGCGGGTGTTGCAGACGCCGGTTTCGGGCAATACGAGCTGGACGTCGTCGGCCTGGGCCAGGTCGCCGGCCAGGGCGGCCGCCACCGAACGCACCTGCTCGTAGCCGGTGGCGAGCAGGAAGTTGGGCGCGCGGCCATAGCTCTTGGCGCCCACCGCGTAGTAGCCGGCCTCCGGATGCGCCAGCTCGCGGTGGCCGTGCGGGCGCACGCTGCCGCAGCTATGCTCGTTCGGATCGATCAGCGGCGCCAGCGCATCGGTGCTTTCCAGCCAGGGGTCATGGCGTACGCGCAGCTCGCGCGTGAGCGACAGGTCGGGGCGGGCGCCGGTGGCGCACACGATCTCGTCCACGCCTTCGATCACGGCATCATGGCCGTGCACGTCGATGCCGCCCGCATGGCGGCGCAGCGACTGGATGAGGAAGTTCTCGCGCATCTCGAGACGGCCTGAGTCGCGCAACTGCTGCAGGCGCAGGCCCAGCTGGCCGCGCGCCGGCAGGCCGTCTGCTTCGCCGCCGCCGAATACGCGCGCCAGGTTGCCGCCGCGCGTGGCCCATACCAGGCGCATGTCGGGGCAGCTCTCCATCAGTTCCGCCAGCGCCAGCAGGGTGCCGGCGGCCGAGTGCCCCGCGCCCGCCACCAGCACGCGCTTGCCGAGATAGCGCTGGCGCTCGGTGCCCAGCACGTCCGGCATGCCGGTCGCGATGTGCGCCGCTAGCCCGTCTTCGCCCAGGGCCGGCAGGCCGTTCGCGCCCAGCGGATTGGGCGTGGCCCAGGTGCCGGTGGCGTCGATCACGGCTTGCGCCAGGAATTCGCGCACGCCCTCCGGCGTGGCGGCGCGGACCAGGAAAGGCGCCGCGTCGCGGCCGCGGGTCCTGACCTTGTCGATGCCGGCGCGGCTGATGGCCGTCACGCGGTGGGCCAGGCGCAGCCGGTCCGCGATGGCGGGCAAGGCCGCGAGCGGCGCCAGGTAGCCGTCCAGCAGTTCGCCCGCGGTCGGCAAGGCATCCAATTCGGGTCCCTCCCATCCGTGCGCCTTCAACAGGCGCAACGCGGCCTGGTCCATGTTGTAGCGCCAGGGCGAGAACAGGCGCACGTGGCGGCAGGTCGCGAGGTTGGCGCCGATACCGCTGCCGGCTTCCAGGATCAGGGGCGCCAAGCCGCGCTCGAGCAGGTGGGCGGCGGCGGCAAGGCCGACCGGGCCGGCGCCAAGGACGGCGACGGGGAGGGAAGAAAGGTCATCGTGGGACATGGCGGACTCCTTCAAGGCGTTGGGTTAGTTATTCGTCGAATAGCGAATATGTAGTTGATAAAAATGCCGGATTAGGCTCGCAGCGCACTTATTCGTCATTCGGCGAATAAAGAATAATCAGTTTGTCATCATCCTGTCAAATTATTTCGACAATATTGGAAATGTTGTCGGCCCTCTTTATAATTCCACACTTCTCGAAATGTCAGTTCATGCCTATGGAAACGAATAACGCCATCGCGGCGCTTGCCGCCCTTGCCCAGGAATCGCGGCTGGCCGCCTTCCGCCTGCTGGTCCAGGCCGGGCCGGAGGGCCTGTCCGCCAGCCGCATCGCCGAGGCGCTGCAGATCCCTTCCTCGTCGCTGTCCTTCCATCTGAAGGAGCTCACTCACGCAGGCCTGGTCGCGCCGCGCCAGGACGGGCGCTTCATCATCTACGCCGCCCGCTTCGACACCATGTCGGCGCTGCTGGGCTTCCTGACCGAGAACTGCTGCGGCGGCAATCCCTGCTCGCCGGTCGCGACCACCTGCTGCGCCGCCGAATGAACGTCTTGTTTCTATGCACCGGCAACTCCTGTCGCTCCCTCATCAGTGAAGCCGTCTTCAACCACCTTGCGCCCATGGGCTGGAAGGCGATCAGCGCCGGCAGCCAGCCCACCGGCCGCCTGAACGAACGCGCGCTGGCACTCCTGGCCGCCAAGGGCATCCCGACCGAGGGTTATTACAGCAAGTCCTGGGACGGCCTGCCCGTGACGCCGGACATCGTGGTCACCGTGTGCGCCAGCGCGGCGGGAGAGACCTGCCCGGCCTATCTCGGCCCGGTGCTGCGCACCCACTGGGGTGTCGAGGATCCCAGCCACGTGGTCGGCACCGAGGAGGAAATCACCGAGGCCTTCGAGCGCGCCTACGCCATCCTGCGCGCGCGCATCGAAGCCTTCCTGGCGCTGGCGCTGGCCGAACTGGTCCGGGACCGCGCGCGCTTCAAGGCGGAGCTCGACACGATCGGCGCGCTGCTGCCGCCCGAAGGATGCCGCCCGTGATCGTTGCAGTCCTGATTTTCATCGCCACCCTCATCCTGGTCATCTGGCAGCCGCGCGGCCTGGGCATCGGCTGGAGCGCGGCCGCCGGCGCCATCGCCGCGCTGCTGGCCGGCGTGATCCAGCCCGGCGACATCCCGGTCGTCTGGGGCATCGTGTGGAACGCCACCGGCGCCTTCATCGCCGTCATCATGATCAGCCTGCTGCTCGACAAGGCCGGCTTCTTCGAATGGGCTGCGCTGCACGTGGCGCGCTGGGGCCGCGGCCAGGGCCGGCGCCTGTTCGTGCTGCTGGTGCTGCTGGGCGCCGTCGTGGCGGCGCTGTTCGCCAACGACGGCGCGGCCCTGATCCTGACGCCCATCGTGGTCGCCATGCTGGCGGCCCTGCGCTTTTCTCCGCGGGCGACACTGGCCTTCGTGATGGCGGCGGGCTTCATCGCGGATACGGCCAGCCTGCCGCTGGTGGTCTCGAACCTGGTCAATATCGTCTCGAGCGACTATTTCGGCATCGGCTTCGCGCGCTATGCGGCGGTGATGGCCCCGGTCAACCTGGTGTCGGTGGCGGCGACCCTGGCGGCCTTGTTGTGCTTCTTCAGGAAGGACATTCCGGCGGACTACGACCTGGCGCAGCTCAGGCGGCCGGATGAGGCGATCCATGACCGCGCCACCTTCGTCACCGGCTGGTGGGTGCTGGCGATGCTGCTGGCCGGCTTTTTCTGGCTGGACGAGATCGGCGTTCCGATCAGCGCCGTCGCCGCCCTCGGCGCCGCCCTGCTGCTGGCGGTGGCGGCGCGCGGTCACCGGATCTCGACGCGCGCGGTGCTGCGCGGCGCGCCGTGGCAGGTGGTGGTGTTCTCGCTGGGGATGTACCTGGTGGTCTACGGCTTGCGCAACGCCGGCCTGCTCGGCTACCTGACCGCCTTGCTGGAGCGCTGCGCCGCCTACGGCGTATGGGGCGCGGCCCTGGGGACAGGCTTCATCACGGCGCTCCTGTCCTCGGTCATGAACAACATGCCCACGGTGCTGGTCGGCGCGCTGGCGATCGACGCCAGTACGGCGCAAGGCGCGGTGCGCGAGGCGATGATCTACGCGAACGTGATCGGCAGCGACCTCGGTCCCAAGATCACGCCGATCGGCAGCCTGGCGACCCTGCTGTGGCTGCACGTCCTGTCGAGCAAGGGGATCGCCATCTCCTGGGGGTATTATTTCCGTGTGGGCTTGGTGCTCACGCTACCCATTTTGCTGGTGACGCTGGGCGCGCTCGCGCTGCGCCTGGGCTAAAGAAGACGAGGAGAAAATCAAGGCATGAAACCGCACCGGGTGCAGCTGAGCAGGAAGAAGGGATGGCGCATGCCCGAGAACACGATCTCGGTGGCGCGTCCCGGCAAGTGGGGCAATCCGTTCTCGGTGATGCCGGACCTGCCGCCCGGTACGCCGGTGGATTCGCGCGGCAGCAAGCGCTATGTCGCGATGCCGAGCGTGGCGGAGGCGGTGGCCGCCTACCGCCGCTGGGTGACCGAGGATCCGGCGGGCCAGGCCCTGCTGGCCGAAGCGAAGACCGCGCTACGCGGCCATCACCTGGCCTGCTGGTGCCCGCTCGACGGGCCCTGCCACGCCGGGGTGCTGCTGGAACTGGTCAACGAATGACGCCTATTTGGCGGCGACCACGCTGCCGATGCCGGCCACCACCTTGTTCAGCACGCGCGGGTTGCCGTAGTAGGTGAGGTTGCCCATGCCCTGGACGCTGGCGTTCAGGCGGTTCTTGGCGTGCACCTCGACCGAGCCGATGCCTTCGAAGCTGACGTCGGCGTCCTGGGCCACCAGGTTGCGGGCGTTGACCTCGCCGACGCCCTGGGCCTGCACGCGCAGCGAGCGCACTTCGCCGTTCATCTGCAGGCTGCCGGCGCCGCGGTAGTTGACGTCGAAGCGCTCGCCCTTCACGTTGTTCAGCTTGATCAGGCCGGCGCCTTCGCCGCGGAAGCTGGCGATCTCGGGCATCGTCACGATGACGCGGTCGTCGTCGCTGATCTGGATGTTCGATTTTTCCTTGAAGCCCAGGCGCAGCTCGCCGTTCACGACCTCGGTCGTCACGCGGTCGATGTATTTCTGGTCGCCCTGCACGCGCACCGAATAGTTCTTGCCCACTTCGACCACCAGGCTGACCGGGCCGCGCACGTCGATCGCCTTGAAGGGAGCGGCGCTGCGCGCCTGTTCGCCGGCGGCTGCCGACAAGGAAGCGAGGGAAAGAAGGGCGGCGATCACTACACGTTTCATGGCTGTCTCCGTTTGGTTGATGAGGCCATTGTAGGGAGCCCCTTGCGGGCCGGGGCCGGTTTGCGACGAACTGCACAAAACAGGGGCTGGACTGCGCGCGGAAATCTTTTCCATCCCGAATGCTTCAATTTCTATCGGAAAGACTTTGGCCGGCATTCCCGGGTTTTTGCGCCATTATCGCGACAGTTTGCGCGCACGATTGCGCGCATGACAAGATTGTCGAAGAGATAAGGCTATAATTCCTGGGTCCTTTTGCATAGCCGATATCATGCACATCTCAACCGTCACACTACCTGAAATGAAGCTCGCCGGCCTGCCTTTTGCAGGTCCGTCCTCGGTGCTGGAAACGGACATGCCGGAAGTCTGGAAGACCTTCCTCGAACGCGAGCGTGAACTGGGCGATACCAACGGACTGCGCTATGGCGTGAGTCTGCAGGAGGAGGGCGGCGTGCGCGTCGAGTGCGTCGCCGTCGAGGTCCCGGATTTGAACAACCTGCCGCCGGGCATGATCGGCATCCGCATTCCGGCGCGCCGCTACGCGATGCTGACCCACCGCGGTCCGATGGCGCGCGTCCAGGCCACCTATGTCACCGGTTTCGCCGCCATCGAGCAGCTGGGCATGGTGCAGGATCCGGATGGTTTCCGTCTCGAGCGCTACGACCGGCGCTACACGCCGACCTTGCACGACGGTGCGCGGCCCGACAATGCCTACGATATCCTGATCCCCTTGTACGGATGAGTCTTCATCCGTAGAAATTGGTGCCGGTATATTTCCCGACCGCCGGCGCCGGTAGGGCGGCTCGCGCCGCCATTTGCCCTTCCCTAGGAGCTGTCGTAGTGTGCCGTCGAAATGTGACAGGCGTTTGACGGCCCATCCCTTTCTCCTTGTTTCCTTCTGTAAAGTACGCGGATAATCGCTGCTTGGCGGCCCGCCGAGGCCGCGGCAACAGGAGAAACAATGAACGAGCACAAAACGGAGCCGGGCGGCCAGGATCCCGCCGCCCAGCCGGACAATCCCGCGCGCAGGCGCATCTTCCAGGCGGCCACCGCCGTCGGCCTGGGCTCGGCCCTGCCAGGCATGGCGCAGGCCGCCTCCGCGCCGGCTGCCGCCCCTGCGGCCACCGCCAAGGGTTCGCTCGACGGCAAGCTGAAGCAGCAGGTCAAGAACGTGGTCGTGATCTACCTGGAGAACCGCAGCTTCAACAACCTGTTCGCCGATTTCCCCGGCCTGGCCTCGCCCTTGTCTGCCGTGCCGCCGGAGGCGAGCGCGCAGCGCGACCGCGACGGCTCGGTGCTGCCCAGCCTGCCGAAGATCTGGGGCGGCATGGTGCCGGGACGCCAGGACATCGGCGGCAAGGAATACCTGATCAAGGAAGACCAGCTGGCGAAGCTGCCGAACGCGCCCTTCAGGCTGACCGACGCCGAGGGCAAGCCCCTGCCCGAGAGCATCGTCACGCGCGACCTGGTGCACCAGTTCTACCAGAACCAGATGCAGATCAACGGCGGCCGCAACGACGGCTTCGCGGCCTGGTCGGATGCCGGCGCGATGGTGATGGGCCATTACGGCGAGACCGCGAAGAACCTGGGCCTGTGGCAGATCGCGCGCGAGTTCACCCTGTGCGACAACTTCTTCATGGCGGCCTTCGGCGGCTCCTACCTGAACCACCAGTTCCTGATCAGCGGCCGCACGCCGGAATACTTCAACGCCGCATCGACGCCGGCCAGGTCGAAGATCGCCGTGCTCGAAGACGGTCCCACCGGCTACCGCCTGGCGGTGGCGCCGGACGGGCCGAAGTCGGCGCTGGACGGCAAGCCGAAGTACGTGCACGCCGGTCCGATCACGCCGGACGGCTATGCGGTCAACACCATGGCCCCGCCTTACCAGCCGAGCTGGGTGCATCCGGCGCAGGGCGGCGACCCGCTGCACGCGGACCCGCAGGACCCGTCGGTGCTGCCGCCGCAGACCTACCGCACCATCGGCGACCTGCTGTCGGAGCGCGGCGTGAGCTGGGCCTGGTACGGCGGCGCGCAGCAGGCGGCGCTGGACGGACGCGGGGCAGGGCAGAAGCCGAACTTCCAGCACCATCACCAGCCTTTCAATTACTTCAAGCAGTTCGCGCCGGGCACCCAGGCGCGCGAGCGGCACCTGCGCGACGGCGGCCTGGGCGACAGCCCGATCTCGAACCGCTTCCTGGCCGACGTGGTGGCGGGTACGCTGCCCGCCGTCGCCTTCTACAAGCCGCAGGGCAACCTCAACCTGCACGCCGGTTATTCGGACGTCGAGTCGGGCGACCAGCATGTGGCCAACGTGATCGAACACCTGAAGAAGTCGCCCCAGTGGAAGAACATGGTGGTGGTGATCACCTTCGACGAGAACGGCGGCTGGTGGGACCACGTGGCGCCGCCCAAGGGCGACCGCTGGGGACCGGGTTCGCGCGTGCCGGCGATCGTGGTGTCGCCGCATGCCAAGCGCGGGGCGGTGGATCACAATTTCTATGACACGACCTCGATCCTGCGCTTCATCACGCGCTTGCATGGCTTGCCGCTGCTGGAGGGGCTGGCGGCGCGCAACGCGGCCTTCGAGGCGCGCGGGGCGAGGCCGCCGGGGGATTTGACGGCGGCGCTGCGGTTTCGCTGAGCGTTTTGTGTAGTTGGTGGAAGCCAGTGCTGTTGGACTGGCTTTTTTTATGGTGGTGGCTGCCTGGCGAACTTGGGTCCCGGCCTTCGCCGGGACGACGTTTTTACGCACGTAGTCGAAGTCACTCAGCAGTCATCCCGCACGCTTTCCAACGTCATCCCGGCGAAGGCCGGGATCCAAGTTGTGTTCGCACACCACAACCCATCATTGCATCCAGGCTACCGCGCGCTCCCCCAAAAGGCCCAGCGCTACACTGCGCCGTTGTCATAACAACACCGGGCCCGCGGCCCCGAGCCGCGTTCCAGCCCCCAACCACTTACATCAGGAGAAGATCATGCAGAAGAAACAGGTCCTCAAAAGCCTGCTGGCGGTATCGGCAGTGGCAGCCATGCTTGGTTCCTTCGGCGTGCAGGCGCAGAGCAATGCCCAGAGCGCCCAGCAGATGAGCCAGCACGGTTCGCAGGGCAATCCGAACCTGACCGGCAAGGCCGCCAATGACGGCACCGTGGGCAACACCAACAGCCAGGGCATGGAAGACCGCAGCGGCCAGGTCGGCAGCTCGAGCACCGCCACTACCCAGTCCGGCGCCGCCGCGCCAGCCACTACCGCCGCCGCGGCCGGCGCCAAGGGCGCCGATGCGGCCAAGCTGACCAAGGCCGACAAGAAAGCCCTGACCGACATGGCGCTGTCCAACCTGGCCGAGATCGAGACCGCGAAGCTGGCGCTGAGCAAGAGCCAGAACCAGGAAGTGAAGACCTTCGCCCAGCAGATGATCGACGACCATACCAAGGCCCAGACCGAAGTCCAGGCCCTGGCCCAGTCCAAGGGCGTGACGCTGCCGACCGAGCCGGACGCCAAGCACAAGGCCAAGGCCGCCATGCTGGAAAAACTCAGCGGCGACGCCTTCGATCGCGCCTACACCAAGCAGTCGGGCCGTGCCGACCACAAGGCCACCCACGACAAGCTCAAGAAAAGCATGAGCGCCGTCAAGGATCCGGATATCAAGGCCCTGGCCACCAAGATGACCCCGGTCGTCGAGCAGCACCTGAAATCGGCCGAGGCCATGATCTCGACCCAGGGCCGCACCGCCACCGGCCACTCCGGCGCCACCGGCAAGACCGACAGCGGCAACAAGTAATCCGCCAGCCCGCCATCCCGCCGCACACCCTCGGGCCCGCGGCGGGTCCGGTCAGCGCGCCCCCGGCGCGCTTCCCTTCCATTTCCCTTCGATCCGCTCGATCGCGATCTCGATGCCGACGATGGCCTTGAGCATGCCCGCGATGTAGTCGCGCGGCGCGTCGTCCACGCTCCAGGGCTGCGTCCGGGCCGCTTCCTGGCGGTCGGTCTGGCGCCGCACCTGGGTCAGCAGCCAGGCCGGGTCCTCGATCGCGCGCAGGCGTCCGTGCACGTGCACCACGTGATAGTCCCAGGTGGGCACCACTCGGCCCTGCTGTTCCACCTTCTCGATGCGGTCTGGCGTCACGTAGCCGGCCGGGCCGCGGAAGGCGACCAGCACCTGCTGGCCCGCGCGGCGCCAGACCGGATTGGCGCGCGCCACGTGGGCGCGCAGCACCCCCTGCACACCATGTTCGCCATCCTCGACGAACTCGAAGGGCAGGTGGTCGGCGTCGGGCAATCCCTCATTGAGCGTGACCAGCATGCCGAGCGCATGGGTGGCCATCAGGTCGCGCATGGGCTCGATCCGGTCTTGCCGGTGGCGGGCGGCGATGTACATCAGCTTTCCTCCACGACGACCGGGCAGCGCAGCGAATTGGCGACATAGCACTGCTCGTGCGCCAGGTGGTGGATGTGTGCAATCTCTTCCGCATCGGGCTGCTGCCCGGCGAAAGCGATGCGCGGACGCAGGGCGATGCGCACCAGCGCGGCGCGGCCGTCCGCATCCTTGTCCAGCCGTCCGGCGGCCTGGTCCTCGTAGCTGTCGATCACGTGGCCGCGTTTGGCCGCGATCGACAGGAAGAACAGCATGTGGCAGCTCGAGGCCGCCGCGACCACCGCCTCTTCCGGGTCGACGGCGGCCGGGTCCGACATCGGCACAGGCACCGACAATGGCGAGGACGAGGCCGGCACGCTCGCGCCGCCGTCGAACGACCAGGCGTGGACGCGGCTGTAGCGCTGGTCGAGAAAGGGCTGGCCGGCGCGCTGCCAGGTCACCCGGGCGCTGAATTCCATGGACTTCATCGAGCCTCCTGTGTGGTAATCCGTTTATGGTAGGCCCCCATTTGGCTTGATCAAAGTGCCAATTCCGGCGAAGATGGGCGTGCCAATTCATTCCGCATCCCATGCATATCCACGACATCGTCGCCAGCGCGCCGCTCGAGCGCGGCGGCGCCATCCCGCTGTTCCGCCAGCTGTACGGCCGGCTCAAGGACGCCATCCTGCGCGGCGCGCTGGCGCCGGGCGCACGCCTGCCCGCCACGCGCGACCTGTGCCGCCTGCTGGGCGTGTCGCGCCAGACCGTGCTGGCGGCCTACGAGCAGCTGGCGGCCGAAGGTTACCTGCGCGGCGTCGTCGGGCAGGGCACCTTCGTGGACGAGGCGCTGCCGCTGGCGCGCCAGGAGCAGCCGGGGCCAGGCCTGCTGCGCCCGCTGCCGGAACGCGGCGCGGCCCTGGCCGCCGCCATGGCCAGGGTGCGCTACCACGACGGCCCGGTGCGCGCCTTCCGTCCCAGCATGCCGGGACTGGACCTGTTCCCCTTCGATGTCTGGCGCAAGCTCGAGATGCGCCACCTGCGCCGCCCGGGGCCGCACCTGGGCTACAGCGAACCGTCCGGCCACGGCCCCTTGCGCGAGCTGCTGTGCGCCTACCTGCGCGCCTCGCGCGGGGTGGAGTGCACGCCCGGCCAGATCATCATCACCTCGGGTTCGCAGCAGGCGCTGTTCCTGCTGGCCCAGCTGCTGCTGGCGCCGGGCGACGGCGTGTGGGTGGAATCGCCCGGCTACCAGGGCGCCTGCGCGCCGCTGGCTGTGGCCGGCGCGCGCCTGTGCACGGTGCCGGTGGACGCCGAGGGCATGGACGTGGACTACGCGGGCCGCCATTACCCGGACGCGCGCATGGTGTTCGCCACGCCCTCGCACCAGCTGCCGCTGGGCGTGACCATGAGCCTGGCGCGCCGCCTGGAGCTGTTGCGCTGGGCTGTCGACCACCAGGCATGGATCATCGAGGACGACTACGACAGCGAATACCGCTACACCGGGCCGCCGCTGGCTTCGCTGCAGGGCCTGGACCGGGCCGGCTGCGTCGTCTACGTCGGCACCTTCTCGAAGGTCCTGTTCCCCGGCCTGCGGCTCGGCTACGTGGTGGCGCCGCCGGCGCTGGCCGAAGCGCTGGGCCGGGCCAAGGCGGTCCTGGATCGCCACAACGCCATCGTGCCGCAGCTGGCGCTGGCCGACTTCATCGCGGAAGGGCATTTCGCGCGCCACATCCGGCGTACCCGCGACGCCTACGCGGAGCGGCGCGAGGCGCTGCTCGACGCCATCCAGGCGCGGCTCGGCGACCGGCTTCTGTGCGGACCCTCGGACGCGGGACTGGACCTGTGCGTCCATTTCAAGCCCCTGCGCGACGGCACCCTGCCGGACGAAGCGCAGGTCGCGCAGGCGGCGCTGGACGCGGGCATCGAGCTGCGGCCGCTCTCCTACTATGCCAACGCCGCCGCCGTTCCCGCGTGCGCCGTGGCGCCCGGCCTGGTGCTGGGCTTTTCCGCCGTCGGGCCGGGCGACATCCGGCGCGGCGTGGAACGGCTCGAGCAGGTCTTGCGGGCCGGGGAAGCGAAGGGGGCCAGGGCCGCCTGATTTATACTGACGCGATGACCACGATCCGCTGCTCCTGGGCCAACCCGGCCAATCCCCGCTATCTCGCCTACCACGACCACGAGTGGGGCGTGCCCCTGCACGACGAGACCACGCTGTTCGAGATGCTCAATCTCGAAGGCGCGCAGGCCGGCCTGTCCTGGGAAACCATCCTGAACAAGCGCGACAGCTACCGCGCGGCATTCGACGGCTGGGACGCCCGCAAGATCGCTGCCTACGACGAGGCCAAGGTGGCCGAGCTGCTGGCCAATCCCGGCATCGTGCGCAACCGCCTGAAGGTGGCGGCGGCGATCACCAACGCCAGGGCCTACCTGGCCATGCGCGAGCAGGGGCTCACCCTCGACAGCTACCTGTGGGCTTTCGTGGACGGCAAGCCGATCGTGAACGACTTCGCCGACGGCCAGCGCCCGGCGCGCACCGAGCTGTCGGACCGCATCTCGAAGGACCTGGGCAAGCGCGGCTTCAAGTTCGTCGGCTCGACCATCGTCTACGCCTACATGCAGGGCATCGGCATGGTGGACGACCACGATCCGCATTGCTTTTGCCGGAGCAGGCGCTGACGTGAACCTGCAGGCGCATTGGCGCGGTCGCGAGCGCTACACGGTTTTCGCTACCGCCTATGGCGACGGCGCCGCCGTGCGTGCGCTGTGCGAGGCCTGGCGCGCCGATCCGGAGCGGCCCGCGCGGCTGCATGTCCTTGCCCTGGCCGAGGGCCTGATGCCGGGATTTCACCGCATTCCGCAGGACGAGCCCGGCCTCAGCCTGGACCTGCTGGCAGCGCCGCTCGACACGGCCCTGGGTCAGCTCTCGGCCAGCCTCGATGCGATCTACCTGCACCATCCCGGCCTGCCCGGCGCGGCCTTTGCGCGACCCTTGGCGCGGCTGATGGCCCTCGGTGCGCGCCTGTCCTCGTCCGGCCTGGACGAGGAGCAGCGCGCCGCGCTGCAGGCCCAGGGCTTCGCCTTCGACGGCGACGAGGCGATATTCTCCAGCCGCAAGCCGCGCCTGCCGGCGCCGCCGACACCGGAACGGCGCGCGCTGGTGATCGGCGCCGGGCTGGCCGGATCGAGCGCCGCCCAGCGCCTGTGCGCGCGCGGCTGGCAGGTGACGCTGCTGGAGCGCCATCCGCGCCCGGCGATGGAGGCCTCGGGCAACCTGGCCGGCATCTTCATGCCCCTGCTTTCGCGCGACGACAACATCCCCACGCGGCTGACCCGCGCCGCCTACCTGTACGCGCTGCGCCTGTGGGAGCAGCTGGGCGGCATCGGCCAGGCCATCGAGGGCCAGGCCTGCGGCGTGCTGCAATTGGCGCGCGATGCGGAGCACGCGGCGGTGTCGCGCGCGATCGCGGCCGAGGGCGCGCTGCCGACGGATTTCGCGCGCTGGCTGGAGCCGCCCGAGGCTGCGCGCCTGCTCGGGCTGCCGGCGCCGGATGGCGGCTGGCTGTTCCCGCAGGGCGGCTGGGCGCGGCCCGGCAGCGTGTGCGAGGCGATGCTGGCGGCTTGCGGCGACAGGCTGGTACGGCGCTTCGGCGTCGGCAGCGTGCGGCTCGAACATGCGGACGGTGAATGGATCGCGCGCAGCGAGGACGGAACGGCGCTGGGGCAGGCCCCCACCTTGGTGCTGGCCAATGGCCCGGACGTGCTGAACATGCCGCAGGCGTCCGCCTTGCCGCTGTCGGCGCTGCGCGGGCAGGTGACCCATCTCGACGCCGGCCAGGCGCCGGCGCTGCCGGTCGTGCTGTGCCGCGAGGCCTACCTGACCCCGGCCGCAAACGGCGTGGTATGCGCCGGCGCGACCTACGACCTCGACGCCGATCCGCAGCTGCGCATAAGCAGCCAGGACGAGAACCTGGCGCGCATGCGCGCCCTGGTGTCCTACCCGGGTGCGGCGCTGGACGCGCCGCTGGCCGGCCGCGTGGGTTTCCGCTGCGTCGCGCCGGACCGGCTGCCGCTGATCGGCCGCCTGCCCGACTTCGCCGCCGCAGGCGGCACCGAGCGCCTGCGCGACGTGCCGCGCCATCCCGGCCTGCACGCCTTGCTGGGCTATGCCTCGCGCGGCCTGATCTGGGCGCCGCTGGCGGCGGAACTGCTCGCGGCCCAGCTCGAAGGCGAGCCGCTCCCCCTGGAAATGGCCCTGGTCGACGCCCTCGATCCGGCCCGTTTCGTGCTGCGCTCGCGCCGCACCAGCCGCCTGCCGCGTGCTGTTGACGAGTAATCAATATTCAATTGTCATAATTTGTTGCTTTGCCGCAATATCGTCATGCTGGACGCGGAATTGTCAACTTTGCGCGGGTATAATTGATTGCTGGTAACTTTTCTCGGGTTGTAGGGATGGAAGAATCACAACATTCGAACGAGCTCTTCATGTTCCTCGCGTCCACCGCGCACGACATGAAGAATTCGATCAGCGTGCTGTCGGGCACGCTCGAGCGCCTGCTCGACGCCGCCTCGCCCGATACCGAGAAGGCCTACCCGCAGATGGCGCAGATGCTGTACCAGACGCGCCGCCTCAACGACAACCTGATGCAGCTGCTGGCCCTGTATAAACGGGTCGGCAAGCCGGAGTATCCCTTCGACGTCCAGCCGCTCGAGATCGGGCAGCTGGTCGAGCAGGTGGTGGCGCTGGAGCGCGTGCTGCTGGAATCGCGCGGCATCGCGCTCGAGCTCGACGTCGACCCGCAGCTGATCTGGCATTTCGACGAGGACCTGATCGTCGGCGTGGTTTCGCACGCCATCAACAACGCCGTGCACTACACGCGCGACCGCATCCGCCTGGCGGCGCGCGAGGTCGACGGCATGCTCGAGATCCGCGTCGAGGACAATGGCGCGGGCTTCCCGAAAGCCCTGCTGGAGGCCGGCGCCCCGGCGCACGCCGCCGGCGCGGGCGGCGTGAACTTCCTGACCAACAGCGCGGGCCTGGGCCTGTACTTCTCGGGCGAGGTGGCGAAGATGCACCGCCACCGCGAGCGCCACGGCACGGTCGCCCTCGAGAACGGCGGCCGGCTGGAAGGCGGCTGCTTCGTCCTGAGGCTGCCATGAGCGCGATCCTCAGCTCCGCCGGCGCGGCCACCGTGGCCATGGACCAGGTCGACTGGGCCGGCAAGAACTACCTCGTGGTCGACGACTTCGTCGGCGTACGCCAGCTGCTGCGCGAAAGCCTGCGCAGCCTGGGCGCCAGGAATATCGACCAGGCCTCCAGCGGCGGCGAGGCGATGGGGCTGCTGAACAAGCTGCGCTACGACGTGGTGCTGTGCGACTACAACCTGGGCGACGGCAAGAACGGCCAGCAGGTGCTGGAGGAAGTCCGCATCCGCAACCTGCTGCTGCCCTCGAGCGTCTTCCTGATGGTCTCGGCCGAAAAGAGCGTGGAGTCGGTGATGGGCGCGGCCGAGCACCAGCCGGACGCCTACCTGGTCAAGCCGATCACCGAGGGCGTGCTGCTCACGCGCCTGAACCGCGTGTGGCGCAAGAAGCAGGTGTTCCACATGATCGACCAGGCCTATGCCGAGAAGGACTACCTGCGCGCGGCGCGCCTGTGCGACGAGCAGATCGCCGTCAGCCGCGTGCACGAGATCGACCTGCTGCGCATGAAGGCGCGCCTGATGGAAAAGAGCGGCGAGCCGGGCAAGGCGCGCGAGGCCTACGAGCGTGTGCTGGCCCAGCGCGAATACCAGTGGGCGCGCGCCGGCCTGGCCAAGATCCGCCTGGCCGACGGCGAATTCGAGCAGGCGCGCCAGATGTTTCAGACCGTGATCGCCGAGAACCGCTACTACATCGACGCCTACGACCAGCTGGCCACCTGCTACCAGGGCCTGGGTATGTACGAGGAGGCGGCCGCCATCCTGGAGCGCGCGGCCAAGCTGTCGCCGAACTCGGTGCCGCGCCAGCGCAAGCTGGGCCAGGCCTGCCTGCGCCTGGGGAACGTGCCGCTGGCCGAGAAGGCCTTCCGCAAGTGCCTCGCGATCGGCGAGTACTCGATCCTCAAGACGCCGGACGCCTACCTGGGCCTGGCGCGCGTGTGCGGCCTGAAGAACGACCCGAAGGAGGCGCTGCAGCTGCTGCTCATGGCACAGCGCGAATTCGGCGCCGAGCACGAGGACATGCAGCTGCGCACCAAGATCACCGAAGGCCTGGTCTACCACGAGAGCGGCGACTACCGCCGCGCGCGCAAGGCGGGCGACGAGCTGGAAGAACTGTTGAAGAACGATCCCGGGCGGCCCGACACCGCCACCTGCCTCGAGATGGCGACCCTGCTGTTCGCGGTCGGGGTCAAGGACGCGCCGGCCGAGCTGCTGTGCTACGTGGTCCGCAACAACCACGACAACACCCTGCTGCTGGACGAAGTGCAGAAGATCTTCGACAAGGCGCGCATGGGCGAGGAAGGCGAGATCCTGATCCGCGCTTCGCGCAAGGAAGCGGTCGACCTGATGAACCAGGGCGTGCTGCTGTGGAAGACCGGCAAGCTGCCGGAAGCGGTGGAGTGGATGCGCAATGCGCGCAAGGCGCTGCCGAACAACGTGCGCATCCTGTTCAACGCGGTGCAGATCCTGATCTCGCACATGCAGCAGCGCGGCTACGATCCCGACCTGGACGCCGAAGCGCACGAGATCCTCGACCGCGTCGACGCGCTGCAGCCGGGGCAGCAGCGCTTTGCGCAGCTGATGGAGCAGCTCACGCAGCTGTTGCCGAAGGCGGTGGAGGAAGCGCCCGCAGCAGAGCCGGAGCAGGCGGAAGCGTTGGGGGTGGGGGGGGGGGGCCCCCCCCCCCCCGGGGGGCCAACCCCCCCCCCCCGGGCCCCCCC
>NZ_JAGPWC010000052.1 GCF_018119405.1 Massilia sp. ST3
AGCCCCATGCACCCCAGCCGCGCCAGCGACAGGTGCTCGGCAAAGAACACGAACCCCGCCAGCGTCACCCCCACCGCCCCGATCCCCGTCCACACCGCATACGCCACCCCCAGCGGCAATCCGCGCAGGGCAGTCGCCAACAAATAAATGCTGCCCAGCGCCGCCAGCACCGCCAGCAAACTCGGCGCCGGCCGCGTCCAG
This sequence comes from Massilia sp. ST3, assembly GCF_018119405.1. GTDB lineage: Bacteria > Pseudomonadota > Gammaproteobacteria > Burkholderiales > Burkholderiaceae_D > Telluria. The sequence continues at coordinate 202 of NZ_JAGPWC010000052.1, forward strand.
CCTTCCGAGGCCTTGAGGGCGAAGGCCATGCCGACTTCGACCAGCCCGGCGGCCAGCAACAGGACCCAGGCCGTGAGGCTAGACATGGGCCGCCTCCCGCGTCCTGAGCATTCCACGTTGCACCGCCGGCCGCTCGCCCACCCGGCGCAGCCAGTCCGCCACAGCGGGATAGGCGTCCAGGTCGATGTCCAGTTCCTCGTGCGTGGCCAGCCAGGGGTAGAAGGCAAGGTCCGCGATCGTCAGCCCGTCGCCCCCGATATGGCGCGACTCCGCCAGCCGGCGCTCGATCACGCCGTAGATCCGGTGCGTCTCGCGCGTATAGCGTTCCAAGGCCACGGGGTTCGGCTCGGGCGCCGCGTGCCTGAACCACCACAGCTGGCCCAGCATCGGCCCGGCGCTGGCGGCCTGCAGGAACAGCCATTGCAGCACCAGGTCCCGTGCAGGCCCCTGCGCGGGCAAGGCCTTGCCCGCCGCGTCGGCCAGGTGGACCAGGATGGCGCAGGACTCGAACAGGCTCTGGCCGCTCCGCTCGTCCAGCAGGACGGGAATCTTGTGGTTCGGGCTGAGCCGCACGAAGGCGGGCGCGTGCTGCTCGCCCGCGTCCAGGTCCACCAGGCGAAGCTGGTAATCCAGCCCCAGCTCTTCCAGGGCGATGGTGATCTTCTTGCCGTTCGGCGTGTCGGCGACGTAGGCGGTGTACATGCTGTCTCTCCTTCGAGGTTGGTCATGCCTGGCAGCGTAGCTTGTGCAAGAATGGCGAACAATTCGACGTTCTCGCATATCGTTTCGCCACTTTTGCACAAGCATGAACTGGGACGACTGCCGCTATTTCCTCACCGTCGCCGAGGCCGGCTCGCTGTCGGCCGCCGCGCGCCGCCTTGGCCAAAGCCATTCGACCATCCTGCGGCGCCTGGACAAGCTGGAAGAAGCGCTCGCCACCCGCCTGTTCGAGCGCTTCCAGAGCGGTTATGTGCTGACCGCCGCCGGCGAGGAATTGCTGGGGCTGCTGGCGCCGGTGGGCGAAGGCATGGAGGACGCCGAGCGCAGGATGAGCGGGCGCGACAGCGAGCTGCAGGGATCGATCCGCGTCACCACGACGGATACCTTGCTGCACACCCTGCTGCTGCCGGCGCTGGCCGCCTTCCGCCGGGCGCATCCCGGCATCCGGCTGCAGGTCACGGTCGACAACAGCTTCCTCAACCTGAGCCGGCGCGATGCGGATGTCGCGCTCAGGCCGTCGAACACGCCGCCCGAGAATCTCGTCGGCCGCAAGCTCGGCAGCCTGAAGACGGCGCCTTACGCATCGAAGGCGTATCTGCAGCGGGCCCGCGGCGAAGGCAGGCAGGACCAGGACTGGCCGGCCCACGACTGGGTCGCCCCGGACGAGGCGCTCGCCCACCTGCGCCAGGCGCGCTGGCTGCGCGAGCACGTGCCGGCGGAGAAGCATGTGGCAAGCGTGGACTCGCTGCTGGGAATGGCGAGTGCGGTGGAGGCGGGCATGGGCGCCGGCATGCTGCTGGGCTTGCTCGCGGATGGGCGGCCGGAACTGGTGCAGCTGGCCCCGTCCGATCCCGCCCTGGACACCGAGGTCTGGATCCTCACCCATCCCGACTTGCGGCGCGTGAACCGGATACGCAGCCTGACGGAGTTCCTGCATGCCAGCCTGTCCGGGCACCCGGCGTTCACGGGCTCAGCATGAGCCGCGCTCGGCGGGCTCTTCCCATGGACGATGAATTGAAGGCTGGACCAAACCTTTGGGCACCCGAATTCGGCTATCCTTGACCGGAAGCTAGCGTTCCCGAATACCGACTTGTACGTCCGGGAAGGCGCCGAGTCCCTGTCAATGAGCACGGGCGACACCGTGCGCCTGGACCGGATTGTCGAAGTCGGCGGTGCGAAGCTGGCTGATTACTGATTCTTCTGCCAGAAGAAAGCACGACACCACGATGGATGACAATAAAAGAAACGAGCTTGTGCGCATGGGCTGGGAAATCCATGGCGCCGTCGAGGAAAGCTACCATGCCCACCCGGCTGGAAAGGGCGACGGCGCTGCCTGGCTGGACAAGCAGCGCCTGCTGCTGGCCGACATGGCGGTCCACCTGCTGCAGACCGCGGTCGCGCCCGGCGAGATCGAGTTGGAAAAGCTCAGGAACAACCTGAATGCGATCCTCGTGGTCGCGGACCGCTTCCTGCCCGATGCGGCCTTGAGGAATGCGGCCGACAAGCTCTACCCGGCATCTGACCGGGGCAAGGCCGCACCCCGGTAATCCACGCTATTTCAGTACGGCCCGGAAGCTGATTTCGATGAGCTGGACCGGCAGTGCAAGCCGGGAGACTCCGATGAGGTTGCTGGCGCACAGCGGGCGCGCCTTCCCGTACATCTCGCTCCTGACCTTGCTGGCCACGGCGAAGGCCGCATCGACGTCCAGCACGAACAAGGTCTCTTCGACGACGTCGTCCAGGGTGGCGCCGAATTCGGCAAGGATGGCAATGGTGTTCCTGTAGGTTTGCCGCATCTGCGCTTCCATCGCAGAGAAATCAGCCGGTTTGCCCTGCGCATCGAGCGTGGCGGGAGCGACGAAATTGCCGTCCTTGTCATGGCTGAGCTGGCCGGACACGTAGATCACATCCTTGACCTGGACGGCCTGGTAATAGGCGTAGGCGTCTTCCCACGGCACGCCGTGGACGGCGGTCTTTCTCTCGAGCTGGGCGGTCGTATTCATGGTGGCTCCTCATCATGCAAAGTCGCATTCTGCATGCGCCCATCCCGACACGCTTGTACTTTTCTGCTTAGCGCGCCAGATCGATCGCACCGAGCTTGTCGGGATTGCGCATCGCGTAGATGGCGACAATGCGCTCGCCGTCGGTGACGAAGGCCTGGGCCGATTCGAGCTGTCCGTCGACATAGCGCAGCAGCCCAGGTTCCCCGTTGACGAGCGCCATGCGGTATTCCAGGCGCGGCGCATTGCGCAGGTAGACGGCCAGGTAGAGGTTGGCGATGCGCTCCGCGCCGCGCACGATCTTCATGAAGGAAGCCACCTTGCCGCCGCCGTCGGCCACGATGGCGACGTCGTCCGCCAGCATGCCCCTGAGCGCCGCCTGGTCGCCCCGGCTGGCCGCCTGGACAAAGCGTTCCAGCAGGCTGCGGTGCGCGTCGCGGGTCACCTGGAAGCGCGGCCTTTCCTGGCGCACCCGCTCGCTGGCGCGGTGCACCAGCTGGCGGCAGGCGGCCTCGCTCTTGCCCAGGGTCGCCGCCAGCTCGCCGTAGTCCTGGTCGAAGGCCTGGCGCAGCAGGAAGGCGGCGCGTTCCTCGGGCGCCAGGCGTTCCAGCACCCACATCAGGGCCACCGACAATTCGCTGGCCAGTTCGGCGGCGTCCTCGGGCGTGCGCTGGTCGACGCCGACCAGCGGCTCCGGCAGCCACTCGCCGATGTAGTGCTGGCGCTGGACCTTGGCCGCGCGCAGGCGGTCGATGGACAGGCGGGTCACGACCGCGACCAGCCAGGCCTCGCGTGACTGCACGGGGCCGCGCGCCGGATCGCTCCAGCGCAGCCAGGCGTCCTGCACCACGTCCTCGGCATCGGCGCGGATGCCGAGCATGCGGTAGGCGACCGAAAACAGGCGCGGGCGCAGGGCCGCGAATTGCCGGGTGTCGTCGTGCTGGTCCATCGCGGTCTCAGTCGGGGAAAGCGGCCCGGGCGACAGGCTGACGGAAGCCGATCGCCATGCGGTTCCAGGCATTCATCAGGGCCGTTGCAAAGCCCAGGTCGGAGATCTCCTGCTCGGTGAAATGCTCCTTCAAGGGCAAGAATACGCCATCCGGCACTTCGCCGTGCTCGAGGCGGGTGGCCGCTTCGGCCCAGGCCAGGGCGGCGCGCTCGCGGGCGGTATAGAACTCCGTTTCGCGCCAGGTCACGAGGCTGTTGATGCGCTGGAAATCTTCCCCGCCCTTCGCCAGGTCGCGCGCATGCTTGTCGACGCAGAAGGCGCAGCCGTTGATTTGCGAGACGCGCAGGAAGACCAGGCGCACTAGTTGTTTGCCCAGGGGCGAGGCTTCGACGGCGGTTTCAGCGGCGGCCAGGGCGCGGTAGGCGGCGGGGGAGAGGGAGTAATAGGGGAGGCGGAGCGAGGTCATGGGGTTTCCTTGGCTGGAGTGGTTGGTACAACCCCTTAGACGTTTCAGCTTCGGATTTTGTGACAGTGGCACCCTGCGCCAGTTCTGGAGACCCGCCCACCCTAGGATTGGCCAACAAAAAACCGCGCCTTGGCGCGGTTTGTCGGAAGCAATCGGCCGTTCAGCCCTGGGCCTTCAGCTTGCGCGCGATCTCCAGCGCAAAATACGTCAGCACGCCATCGGCCCCGGCGCGCTTGAAGGCCATCATCGATTCCATCATGACCTTGTCGTGGTCCAGCCAGCCGTTCTGGGCCGCCGCCTTCAGCATCGCGTACTCGCCGCTGACCTGGTAGGCGAAGGTCGGCACCTTGAACTCGTCCTTCACGCGGCGCACCACGTCCAGGTAGGGCATGCCCGGCTTGACCATCACCATGTCGGCGCCCTCGGCGATGTCGAGCGCCACCTCGCGCAGGGCTTCGTCGCTGTTGGCCGGGTCCATCTGGTAGGTGTTCTTGTCGGCCTTGCCCAGGTTGGCCGCCGAACCCACCGCGTCGCGGAACGGACCGTAGAAGCTTGACGCGTACTTGGCCGAATAGGCCATGATGCGGGTGTGGATGTAGCCTTTGTCTTCCAGCGCGCCGCGGATCGCGCCGATCCGGCCGTCCATCATGTCCGACGGCGCCACCATGTCCACGCCGGCTTCGGCCTGGGCCAGCGACTGCTTGATCAGCATCTCAATGGTCTTTTCGTTGACGATGTAGCCGTTCTCGTCCGGCAGGCCGTCCTGGCCGTGGGTCGTGTACGGGTCCAGCGCCACGTCGGTCATGATCCCCAGCTCCGGGAAGTTGCGCTTGAGCTCGCGCACCGCGCGCGGCACCAGGCCTTCCGGATTGGTCGCCTCGATGCCGTCATAGGTCTTGAGGGAAGCGTCGACCACGGGGAACAGCGCCATCACCGGGATGCCCAGCGCCACGCATTCCTCCGCCACCTTCAGCAGCAGGTCCACCGACACCCGTTCCACGCCCGGCATCGAGGCCACCTGCTGGCGCTGGTTCTGGCCGTCCAGGATGAACACCGGGTAGATCAGGTCCGACGCGGTCACGACGTTTTCGCGCATCAGGGCGCGCGAGAACGGGTCGCGGCGCATGCGGCGCATGCGGGCTGCGGGATAGGAGGCGGGGGTGATGATGGGCATCGCGTGTTCCTCGAAGTTATGCTTCCGGTTGCTCGTCCGCCGGCGGCGTGTCCTGGCCTTCATCGTCGTGGTCCAGGCCCAGCAGCTCGATGATCTTGTCGTTCGCCTCGTCGATGCCGACGCGCTTCAGGGCCGAGAACAGCTGCACCGTGAAGGGGAAGCCGTTGCCGTCCTCGTCGACGTAGCTGTCGAGGATCTGGCGCGCCTGGCGCAGGGCGTTGGTCGATTCGTTGCGGTTGAGCTTGTCGACCTTCGTCAGGATGCAGTGGATCGGCTTGCCGGTCGGGGCGAACCATTCGAGCATCTGGATGTCGAGGTCGGTGAACGGGCGGCGCGAGTCCATGATCAGGACCAGGGCGGCCAATTGCTCGCGGCGCTGGACGTAGTCGCCCAGCAGCTTTTGCCAGTGCAGCTTGGCGTTGCCCGAGACTTCGGCATAGCCGTAGCCCGGCAGGTCGACCAGCAGGGCCTGGATCTCGTCGACGCGCACGGCATCCTTGCGGTGCTGGCCCACGTGGGCGCCGCCGATCGAGAAGAAGTTGATGTGCTGGGTGCGGCCCGGCGTCTTGGACGCGAAGGCCAAACCCTTCTGGTTGGTCAGAATATTGATCGCCGTGGATTTGCCCGCGTTCGAGCGCCCGGCGAAGGCGATCTCTGGAACCTGGGTGTCAGGGAGATCGCGCAGCTGATTAACGGTCGTAAAGAACCGGGCCTGCCATAATTTGGACATGGAAAGAGGTGTAAGTGACAACAGAATGGCGATATGGAAACAAAGCTATTGTACAATAAGGGGTTGTTTGCTGTCCGCCGGGTGACTACCCCCTTGGACAGCCGGTAAGGCCTGCTGCATGACATTCCGATTTTGTTTTCGACTTTTTCAGGGTGCTTGAATGAATCGTTTGACGTTTGCGTTGGTGAAATCTTTGTTTGCCCTGGCTGTCTGCGGTAGTGCTGCTGTCGCGGCCGAAGCACCGAAGGCCGCCGCTGCCAAGCCGGACCCGGCCAAGGGCGGCACCCTGTACGACGGCGGCGACGCCGCGCGCGGCCTGCCGGCCTGCATGTCCTGCCACGGCGCCGCAGGCAACTCGACCATCGTGGCCAACCCCAAGCTGGCCGGCCAGATCGAAGCCTACACCTACAAGCAGCTGGTCGACTTCACGACCCCGAACCGCCAGCAGCCGGTCATGACGACCTACGCCAAGATGCTGACGGACGACGAGAAGAAGCATATCGCCGCCTACCTGGGCGCCCAGAAGCAAAAAGCCGGCGCCGCCAAGAACAAGGACACCGTGGAGCTGGGCCGCAAGATCTACCGCGGCGGCATCGCCGAGAAGGGCGTGGCGGCGTGCGCCTCCTGCCACGGCGCCAACGGCGGCGGCATCCCGGCGCAATACCCGCGCCTGTCCGGCCAGCACCAGGACTACACCTATGCCCAGCTCGAGTCGTTCAAGGCCGGCGGCCGCAAGAACAGCATCCAGATGACCACGCTGGCGCAGCGCATGTCGGCGGAAGAAATGAAGGCCGTGGCGGACTACATCGCCGGCCTGAAATAAGCGGCATTTCATAGAAGAGACAAAGGGCGGCAGCGTCGAGCTAGCTGCCCTTTTTGCTGTATGCTCAGGCGTTTGCGTGTGCCTTACTGGGTTGTAGAAGATGAGTACCACCGGAATTGAACTGAAGACCCGCCGCCGCGGCCTGGCCGAGGCGGTCGAGCTGGTGTCGTCGATGCGTTTCGCGATCAGCCTGCTCACGGTCATCGCCATCGCTTCGGCGATCGGCACCGTGCTCAAACAGAACGAGCCGATGCCGAACTACGTCAACCAGTTCGGTCCGTTCTGGTTCGAAGTGTTCGGCAAGCTGGGCCTGTACAGCGTGTATTCGAGCTGGTGGTTCCTGCTGATCCTGGTGACCCTGATCATCTCCACCGGTCTGTGCGTGGTGCGCAATACGCCGAAGATGCTGCGCGACATGCGCAGCTGGCGCGAACAGGTGCGCGAGGAGTCGCTGCGCAATTTCCACCACAAGGTCGAATGGACGGCGCCCCTGCAGCGCGCCGAGCTGGCCGCCCAGACCGCGACGCGCCTGGGCCACGCCGGCTATGCCACCAGGATCGTCGAGAAGGACGGCGGCATCCTGGTGGCGGCCAAGAAGGGCGCCGGCAACAAGTTCGGCTACATCTTCGCCCACACGGCAATCATCGTGATCCTGCTGGGCGGCATGCTCGATTCCGAGCTACCGGTCCGCTTCCAGCAATGGTTCCTCGGTAAAACGCCCTTCACGGGTGGCGGCGTGATCGCCCAGATCCCCGCCCAGCACCGCCTGAGCGCGGCCAATCCCAGCTTCCGCGGCAACACCGCGATCGCCGAAGGCCAGACCAGCCATACCGCCATCCTGACCCAGCCGAACGGGGTACTGGTGCAGGACCTGCCGTTCTCCATCGAGCTGAAGAAATTCATCATCGAGTTCTATTCGACCGGCATGCCCAAGCTGTTCGCCAGCGAAGTCGTGGTGCGCGACCTCGAGAACGGCCACACCTTCCCGGCCAGCATCAAGGTCAACCAGCCGCTCATCTACAAGGGCATCGCCGTCTACCAGTCGAGCTTCGACGACGGCGGCAGCAAGCTCAAGCTGACCGGCCACCCGATGGCGGGCAGCAGCGCCGACACCTTCGCCTTCGCGGGCGAGGTCGGCGCCTCGACCGAACTGAAGGCGGGCGGCGAGACCTATGCGGTCGAATGGTCGGGCTTCCGTCCCTTCAATGTCGAGAACGTCAACGCCGGTAACGACGTGCGCGCCGTCAAGCAGGGCGGCTCGCTCGAGGAGCAGTTCGCCGCCACCCTCGGCAAGGCGTCCGGTTCGGCCGCCAAGAACGCCAACAACAAGGACCTCAAGAACGTCGGCCCGAGCGTGCAGTACAAGCTGCGCGACAAGACCGGCCAGGCGCGCGAATTCCTGAACTACATGCAGCCGGTGAGCCTGGAGGGGTCCCAGGTCTACCTGGCCGGCGTGCGTTCCAGCCCGGCGGACCAGTTCAGCTTCCTGCGCATCCCGGCCGACGAGCAATACGGCGTGGGCCAGTGGATGCGCCTGCGCGCCGCCCTGAACGACCCGGCGGCCCGCCTCGAGGCCGCGCGCCGCTACGCCCAGCGCGCCCTGGCGCCGGAGCAGCGCGGCACGCCCCTGGGAGCCCAGCTGCAGGAATCCAGCGCCCGCACCCTGGAGATCTTCTCGGGCCAGGGCGGCGGACGCGGCGGCTTCGTGGCCGTGGCCCAGTTTCTGGAAAAGATTCCGCAGGCCGAGCAGGAAAAGGCGGCGAATATCTTCATGAAAATGCTCAACGGCACCCTGTGGGAGCTGTGGCAGGTGGCGCGCGCCCAGGCCGGCCTGGCGGCGGCCGAGCCGACCGAGGCGAATGGCCGCTTCCTGCAGCTGGCCACGAACGCGCTCTCCGACAGCTTCCTGTACGGCGCCCCGGTCTACCTGCAGCTGGACGAATTCACCGAGGTCAAGGCCTCGGTACTGCAGCTGACCCGCTCGCCGGGCAAGAAGGTGGTCTACCTGGGCTGCCTGCTGCTGGTAGCCGGCGTGTTCGCAATGTTTTATATTCGTGAACGACGCATGTGGGTCTGGGTGACCGGCCGCGAGGGCGGCGCCCACGCCATGATGGCGATGAGCACCCAGCGCAAGACGCTCGATTTCGAGCGCGAATTTGACGAACTGAAAGCCAAGCTGCCGCAAGCCTGATGGCTTGAACAGCAGCGGCCTGGAGAATACCATGGAATTGTCCCAAGCAAGCCCGTCCATCTACAAGGAAGAGCCCGGCTACTTCCGCCGCCTGAACGCCGTCGACTGGCTGTATGCGCTGGCCCTGTGCGCGGCGGCCCTGTTCGCGCTGAACCGCTACGCGGACTACATGGACATCTACGAAAAGGCCATCCTGCTGTGCACCGCGCCCGTGTTCGCGGCGCTGGGCTGGCACTGGAAGCCGATGCGCTGGCTGCTGCCGCTGGTGGGCCTGCTGTCGCTGTGGGCTATCTCGATGTACGACGGCAACCTGGCCGCCGCCAACGAAAAATTCTTCCTCAAGTACATGCTGTCGAGCCAGTCCGCCATCCTGTGGATGAGCGCGCTGTTCGCGTTCTCGACCGTGTTCTACTGGATTGGCCTGCTGAGCAAGCAGGGCTTCAGCGGCGCCGGCGCCAAGCTGTGCTGGGCCGCGGTGGTGCTGGGTGCCACCGGCATGATGGTGCGCTGGTACGAGTCCTACCTGATCGGGCCGGACGTGGGCCACATCCCGGTGTCGAACCTGTACGAGGTCTTCATCCTGTTCGCCCTGATCACCGCGCTGTTCTACCTGTACTACGAAGGCCGCTACGCCACCCGCCAGCTGGGCGCCTTCGTGATGCTGATCATCTCGGCCGCGGTCGCCTTCCTGCTGTGGTACACGGTGTCGCGCGATGCCGCCGACATCCAGCCGCTGGTGCCGGCGCTACAAAGCTGGTGGATGAAAATCCACGTGCCGGCCAACTTCATCGGCTACGGCACCTTCGCCCTGGCCGCGATGGTCGGCACCGCCTACCTGCTGAAATCCCACGGCATCCTGGCCGACCGCCTGCCGGCGCTGGAAGTGCTGGACGACGTGATGTACAAGTCGATCTCGGTCGGCTTCGCCTTCTTCACGGTCGCCACCATCCTGGGCGCGCTGTGGGCGGCCGAGGCCTGGGGCGGCTACTGGTCCTGGGACCCCAAGGAAACCTGGGCCCTGATCGTCTGGCTCAACTACGCGGCCTGGCTGCACATGCGCCTGATGTCCGGCCTGCGCGGCCGTATGGCGGCCTGGTGGGCGCTGGTGGGCCTCCTGGTGACCACCTTCGCCTTCCTGGGCGTGAACATGTTCCTGTCGGGGCTGCATTCCTACGGGGCGCTCTGATGGAGCACGCGTCCATCGCCTCGGCCTACGACACCCTGGCCGAGCGCTGGACGGATGCGGCCTTCGACCCCGGCAACGGCCTGCGCCTGCATGCGCAGGCCTTGTCGTTTCTGGAAGACGGAGAGGGCTGGGCGCTGGGCGTCGGCTGCGGCTGCAATACCCGCTTCAACCCCTTGCTGCGCGCACGCGGCCTGCGCCTCGAAGGGGTCGACATTTCCGAGCGCATGCTGGCGCTGGCGCGCGCGGCCGATCCCGATGTGCTGCTGCACCATGGCGACGTGTGCGCCTGGCAGCTTTCACATACCTACCGCTTCATCTCGGCCTGGGACAGCATCTGGCATGTCCGGCTCGCGCAGCAGCGGCCGCTGATGCTCAAGCTCATGCGTGCGCTGGAACCGGGCGGGGTCTTCATCTTTTCGGCCGGCGGGCTCGATGCGCCTGGCGAACACGTCGACGCCGCGATGGGGCCGGAGGTCTACTACGCCACGCTCGGGATACCGGGCCTGCTCGACGTGGTCGCCGAGGCCGGATGCATGGTCCGCCACCTCGAGTTCGACCAGCATCCCGACCAACACCTGTGCGTCATCGTGCAGCGGGCCGGCTGAAGGCTCATTCCTCGGAACGGCCCGCCGCTTCACGGTTGCGTTCGTAATGATGCGCGAGCGGGAAGGGCGGCAGCCAGGATTCGCGCCGGACGGTCCAGTTTTCGTAGGTCGGCATCAGCTGGTCCGGGGCGTCCAGCGCGCCCAGGTGCACCTCGATCTCGTCGCCGCTGCGCGCGAACACCGACGAGCCGCAATGCGGGCAAAAGTGCCGCCCGGCGTAGTCGCGCGTTTCGCCCGTGATCGTCACCGCGTCCTGCGGGAAGACCGCGGCGGCGTAGAACAGCGCGCCGTGGTGCTTGCGGCAGTCGAGGCAATGGCAGATGCCGACCCGGTATGGTCGTCCTTCCGCCACGATGCCCACTCTGCCGCACAGGCAGCCGCCGGTGAACCGGTCCATGTGAAGTCTCCTGTATCTGGCGCTGCGGTGATATGCTTCACCCATGACTACTGATTCCGACATTGAACTGTCCGGGCCTTTCCAGGCCAAGGACGGCACCGGCCGACTGCTCGACGTCAAGGCGATCCGCATCTTCGACGAGGGCTACGGGATTATCGACGTGTACGTCGAGTTCAAGAACAAGCTCGAGACCGGCGCCTACAAGGATACCGTACTCGTGCGCCAGATCATCGACCGCCTGCGCGCGGTCGGGTACAAGGGGCCAGACTTCGGCCACAGCGACCCGGGCCTGCAGGAGAGCCGGCTGATCGTGCTCGAGGCGCCCGAGGAATTCGCCGCCTTCGCCAAGAGCCGGGGCTGGAAGAACCTGGCCGAGGACTTCGACGAGTAAGCACGGGCTTGGTCATTTCGGATGAATATAGCTTTTCACGGAACGAGACTGTTTCGTGATGCCTGCGCCTGCCCAGCTTGCCCTTGCCGGCCACTGACCTAGACTGAACTATCCGCAAGCCGCAGCGGCGGCATTGCGGTATCCGACGCCCGCCAGAGGCTGATTCGGCGCGACGCCTGTCTCAAAGGTATTCACTTTGCGAAGGAACGATCATGCGTCCCACCTCCCTCCTGATCCCCGCATCCCTGCTGGCGCTTGCCGCCAGCGTGGGTGCGCAGACCCCAGCCCAGACCTATCCCCGGCCCGATACGGCGCCGATCACGACCGTGACCGTGACGGCCCCGGCCAAGGCGGTCAAGCTCAGGTCCGACGAAATCAAGCAGATTGCCGGGTCCTATGCCATGCGGAACGGCTGGCAATTGGACGTACGCGGCTACCCGCAATATATCGACGCGACCATCGACGATGAAAAGCCGATACGGCTGCGTGCAGTCTCGAAGAACAAGTTCGTGTCCGGTGACGGCAACGTGACCATGGAATTCAACCAGGGCACGGGGGACGACATGAAGCTGAGTTATGTGCCCGACCCCAGCCAGCCGTCGATGATCTCCATCCCCGCGCAAAAGACCAAGCGCTGAGCGCGGAAGCCGGAACGCCAGCCCGAGGGTTGGCGTTTTTATTGGGACGAAGCATTTTCCGGCCAGATAGGTGGGCGTGCTAACGTTCACTTAAGTCAATCCGTGTAAGCTGAAGCTTCCCACTGCTCGCGGAGCCGACCATGCTCATCCAACGTAATCCGAACGGGATCGACCTCCCGTACCCCTCCGAGATCACGCCCCGCGAGGTCTATGAAGAACGACGCCGCTTCCTCGCCCGCATCGCGGCCAGCGCCGCCGTCGGTACTAGCCTTTGGGAAATGGCCAACCGCGAGGCTTTCGCCCAGAACGCGGCCCAGCGCCTGGCCGCCAGCGCCAACCCGGCGCTGTCGACCAAGGAGCCGCAGACAGCCTTCAAGGACGCCACCCACTACAACAACTTCTACGAATTCGGTACTGACAAGTCCGACCCGGCCGAGAACGCGCACACCCTGCGTACCCGGCCCTGGACCGTGACCATCGACGGCGAGGTCAAGAAGCCGCTGACGCTCGACATCGACCGCCTGCTCAAGCTGGCGCCGCTGGAGGAGCGCATCTACCGTCTGCGCTGCGTGGAAGGCTGGTCGATGGTCATCCCCTGGGTCGGCTATTCGCTGTCCAACCTGCTCAAGCAGGTGGAGCCGACCGGCAACGCGCGCTACGTCGAATTCACCACCCTGAACGACCGCAGCCAGATGCCGGGCCTGCGCAGCCCGGTGCTCGACTGGCCCTATGTCGAGGGCTTGCGCATGGACGAGGCCATGCATCCGCTCACCTTGCTCACGCTCGGCATGTACGGCCAGGTGCTGCCGAACCAGAACGGCGCGCCGGTGCGCCTGGTGGTGCCCTGGAAGTACGGCTTCAAGTCGGCCAAGTCGATCGTGCGCATCCGCCTGACCAGCCGCCAGCCGCGCACCGCCTGGAACGACTCGGCGCCCAACGAGTACGGTTTTTATTCGAACGTGAACCCGAACGTCGACCACCCGCGCTGGTCGCAGGCCAGCGAGCGCCGCATCGGCGAGGACGGCTTCTTCAAGCCCAAGCGCAAGACCCTGATGTTCAACGGCTACGACCAGGTCGCCTCGCTGTATTCCGGCATGGACCTGAAGAAGTTCTTCTGACGATGGCCTTCAACCCGTCCCCGAAGCAGCTGGGCGCCATGAAGGCGGCCCTGTTCGTCATCAGCCTGCTGCCCTTTGCGAACATGGCCTGGCTGACGGTGCAGGGCGCGCTCACCGAGCCGCTCGAATACATCACCCACCAGACCGGCGACTGGGCCCTGTACTTCCTGTGCATCACCCTGGCGGTGACGCCGCTGCGCCGCTTCACCGGCTGGAACTGGGTGATCCGCCTGCGCCGCATGCTGGGGCTGTTCTGCTTTTTCTACGCGCTGCTGCACTTCACCACCTTCCTCTGGTTCGACCATTTCTTCGACTGGGGCGCGATGTGGAAGGACGTGCTCAAGCGGCCCTTCATCACGGTGGGCTTCATCGCCTTCCTGATGCTGGTGCCGCTGGCGGCGACCAGCACCAACGGCATGGTCAAGCGCCTGGGCGGCAAGCGCTGGCGCTGGCTGCACCGCTTGATCTATGTGATCGCGCCGCTGGCGATCCTGCACTTCTGGTGGATGAAGGCGGGGAAGAACGATTTCGCCGAACCGATCCTGTTCGGGACCATCGTGGCGGTGCTGCTGGGGCTGAGAGCATGGTGGAGCCGTAGGGTTGGCGGCTCCGCCGCCGACGCGGTGGTAGGCGGTCGTTGATATGGCGCGGTCGTGCCGGCGTCCGTTGAACGCGTCGGCGGCATAGCCGCCAACCCTACCGGCGAGTTGCCCGTACCAATGAAAAAGGCCCGCATTCGCGGGCCCCGTTTATTTCAGCATCGACTCCAGCGCGAACAGATCGGCCGGATTCTCGCGCTGGCGCACCAGGTGCACCTGGTCGCCGTCGACGATCACCTCGGCCGCGCGGCCACGGGTGTTGTAGTTCGAGGCCATGGTCATGCCATAGGCGCCGGCGGTCATGATCGCCAGCAGGTCGCCCGGCTCGACCGCCAGCTCGCGTTCGCGCGCCAGCCAGTCGCCCGATTCGCAGATCGGGCCCACCAGGTCGTAGGTCAGCTTGTCGCCCGCGCGCGGCGCCACTTCCTGCACGCCCATCCAGGCCTGGTACAGGGTCGGGCGCATCAGGTCGTTCATGGCGGCGTCGACGATGCAGAAGTTCTTTTCCTCGCCCGGCTTCAGGAACTCGACCCGGGTCACCAGCACGCCGGTGTCGGCCACGATCGAGCGGCCCGGTTCGAAGATCACCTTGATCGCCTGGCCGCCGTGCTTCTCCACGCGCCAGGCGTCGATGCGCTGGAACAGGCGGGCCAGGTAGTCGCCCACCGGCACCGGCGGCTGGTCGCCCTCGGCGCCGTAGTTCACGCCCAGGCCGCCGCCGATGTCCAGGTGATGGAGAATGATGCCTTCCGAGCCCAGCGCGTCGATCAGCTCGATCAGCTTGTCCAGCGCTTCCAGCAGCGGCGCGTCGTCCAGCAGCTGCGAACCGATGTGGCAGTCGATGCCGACCACGTCCAGGTGCGGCAGGGCGGCGGCGGTACGGTAGGTTTCCAGCGCGTCGTCGAAGGCCACGCCGAACTTGTTGGCCTTCAGGCCGGTGGCGATGTACGGGTGGGTCTTGGCGTCCACGTTCGGGTTCACGCGCAGCGACACCGGCGCTCGCTTGCCCATGCTCCCGGCCACCTCGTTCAGGCGGTGCAGTTCGGGGATCGACTCGACGTTGAAGCACAGGATGCCCTTGTCGAGCGCCAGGCGCATTTCCTCGACCGTCTTGCCCACGCCCGAGAAGATGGTCTTGCCCGGGTCGCCGCCGGCCGCGATCACACGCAGCAGCTCGCCGCCCGAGACGATGTCGAAGCCCGCGCCTTCGCGCGCCAGCAGGTCGATGATCGCCAGGTTCGAATTCGCCTTCATCGCATAGCAGACCAGGGCGTCGCGGCCGGCGCAGGCGTCGTGGTAGGCGCCGAAGTTGCGCAGCAGCGCGCTCTTGGAATAGACGTAGGTCGGGGTGCCGAACTGTTCAGCAATCCTGGGCAAAGCGGCGGCTTCGGCGTGCAGGACGCCGTCTTGGTACGAGAAATGCGACATGGCGGTGGTTTACTTGGTGGGGGCGGGGACGGAGGCGTTGTTGGACGGGACGGGCTGGGCCGGCTGCTCGACAGGGGCGGGTGCCGGCTTGGCGGGCGGATTCGGCATGTAGAGCGGACCGGTCTGGCCGCAGCCGCCCAGGGCGACAGCCGTAAGAAGAAGCGCGAGAGAGGACTTCACGATTAAAATCAGGTTTTATTGGCAGATTTTGGAGTTTAGCATGACCGAAACCGAATTTTTGGCGCTCGCCAAAAGCACCCTCGACCAGATCGAACAGGCGCTCGACCGCCTGAACGATGAAGACGCGATCGATGTCGAGTGCAAACGCAGCGGCAACGTGCTGGAAATCGAGTTCCTCGACAACGGCTCGAAGATCATCGTCAACAGCCAGGCGCCGCTGCAGGAGATGTGGGTAGCGGCGCGCTCGGGCGGGTTCCACTACAAGCGCGTGGGCGATGAGTGGCGGAATACGCGGGATGCGTCGGAGCTGTTTGCGTCGCTGTCGAAGTATGCGAGCGAGCAGGGCGGGGCGGTGGTGTCGCTGGTGTGAGTGTGGGCCGCTTTTGAAATAGAAACGGCGCCGAAGGCGCCGTTGTTGCGTTTGCGGTGTGCTGCGAACTTGGGTCCCGGCCTTCGCCGGGACGACGGGCTGAAGTACGTGTCCGCAGTTACTGTCGGTACAGTTCACGTTCACTAAAACCAACGTCATCCCGGCGCAGGCCGGGATCCAAGTTCAACCAGCCTCAGAACAACTCATTCCTCACCGCATCCCTCGCCTTCTGCTCAGCCGGCGCCGGCGGCGGCCCGACGTCGAGGGTCTGGACGCCGGTGCCCGGCGGGCTCTCCGCGTAGTAGTACTCGTTCCCGTACAGCACCAGCCCCGGCGGCACCTCGCGTTCCACCATCGGCTCGTTCTTGAGCGCCTTGCCCATGTAGCTGATCCAGATCGGCAGCGCCAGGCCGCCGCCGGTTTCGCGGTTGCCCAGGTTCTTGGGCTGGTCGTAGCCGATCCAGGCGATGCCCACCAGTTTCGGGTTGTAGCCGGCGAACCAGGCGTCGATCGAGTCGTTGGTGGTGCCGGTCTTGCCGGCCAGGTCGGTGCGCTTGAGCGACAAGGCCTTGGTCGCGGTGCCGTAGCGGACCACGTCCTTGAGCATGCTGTCGACCAGGTAGGCGTTGCGGGCGTCGATCACGCGGTTGGCTTCCACGCCGGCGCGTTCCGGACGCGCCTCGGACAGCACCTTGCCGTCGGCGTCGGTCACCTTCGAGATCAGGTAGGGGCTGATGCGGTAGCCGCCGTTGGCGAACACGGCGTAGGCGCCCGCCATCTGCAGCGGCGTGGTGGCGCCCGCGCCCAGGGCCAGGGTCAGGTAGGCCGGGTTGCGGTCCGGGTCGAAGCCGAAGCGGGTCGCGTATTCCTGGCCGTAGCGCGCGCCGATCTTGTTCAGGATGCGGATCGAGACCATGTTCTTCGACTGCGTCAGGCCGCGCCGCATGGTCATCGGGCCTTCGTACTTGTTGTCGTAGTTCTTTGGCTCCCAGGCCTGGCCGCCGGTCTGGCCGGCGTCGAACGAGATCGGTGCGTCGTTGACGATGGTCGCCGGCGACAGGCCGCGCTCGAGCGAAGCCGAGTAGATGAAGGGCTTGAACGAGGAACCCGGCTGGCGCCAGGCCTGGGTCACGTGGTTGAACTTGTTGCGGTTGAAGTCGAAGCCGCCCACCAGCGCGCGGATCGCGCCGTCCTCGGTGCTGGTCGCAACAAAAGCCGATTCCACTTCCGGCATCTGCGTAATCAGCCACTTCGAATCGTCGTCCTGCATCACGCGGATCACGGCGCCGCGGCGCAGGCGGCGGTTCGGCGCGGCCTTCTCGGCCAGCCAGGTCTTGGCGAAGGCCAGGCCCGGGCCGCTGATCTCGATCGTCTCGCCCGAGGCGATCGTCGCCGACACCTTGGACGGCGAGGCGCGCAGCACGATGGCGGCGACGATGTTGTCGCTGTCCGGATGCTCGGCCAGCTCGGCCTCGATCGCTTCATCCGCCTCGGTCTTGTCGCCCGGGATCTCGATATAGCCTTCCGGGCCGCGGTAGGGATGGCGGCGCTCGTACTCCATCACGCCGCGGCGCACGGCCAGGTAGGCGGCGTCCTGGTCGGCCTTGGTGATGGTGGTGAACACGTTCAGGCCGCGGGTATAGGTGTCTTCCTTGAACTGCTCGTAGACCAGCTGGCGCGCCATCTCGGCCACGTACTCGGCGTGCACGCCGAAGGCGTTGCTGTCGGACTTGATCTTGAGCGGCTCTTCCTTCGCTTGCCGGTACTGGGCGTCGGTGATGTAGCCAAGCGAATGCATGCGCTGCAGGATGTACTGCTGGCGCGTCCTGGCGCGGGTCGGGTTGACCACCGGATTGTAGGCGGAGGGCGCCTTCGGCAGGCCGGCTAGCATGGCCGCTTCGGCCACGCTGATGTCGCGCAGGTCCTTGCCGTAGTAGATCTGGGCCGCCGACTGGAAGCCGAAGGCGCGCTGGCCCAGGTAGATCTGGTTCATGTACAGCTCGAGGATCTGGTCCTTGGTGAGGTTCTTCTCGATCTTCCAGGCCAGCAGCGCTTCATAGGCCTTGCGCTTGAAGGTCTGTTCCGAGGACAGGAAGAAGTTGCGCGCCACCTGCTGGGTGATGGTCGAGGCGCCCTGGCGCGAACTGCCGGTGGCGTTCTTGAACACGGCGCGCAGGATGCCCCAGTAGTCGATGCCGCTGTGCTCGTAGAAACGGTCGTCCTCGATCGACAGCACGGCTTTCTTCATGACGTCCGGGATGTCCTTGAAATGCACCAGGGTGCGTCGTTCCTCGCCGAACTCGCCGATCAAAACATTGTCCGCAGTAAAGATGCGCAGCGGCATCTTGGGGCGGTAGTCGGTGATGGTGTCCAGCGCCGGCAGGTTGGGATAGGCCATCGCGAGTGCGAACACGACCACCAGCACGCCGATCACGGCCAGGCCGGCGAGGGCGCCGATGGCCATCAGGACCAGGCGTTTGGGACTGTATTTCGAGGGAGACGGCTTGGATGCTGCGTGGTTCTCTTTCATGCTGACTTTCGCTTTATTGATCCGCCTCATTATAAGGCAGCGCTATCGCGTCTGATACTGGATCTACGGCAACAGAACAGTGCAATATTGCCATGCAGTACATAGTCGTTGCAGGGCGTATCACAGTGATTGCAAGGGTGATCAGAGCTTTCGCAAGTATGTGGCGCGCATGACGCAGTCGGGCCCCGGATTGTAATGTTCCAGTACAGAAATTTCTTGTCGGTGGTCAACCTTATTGCTACGATTCAACGCAGTGCTTCAGCATATGTGCACTAAATACCGGATTTATAAGATAAATTTTCCCGCGCGGGCGTTCAAGCGACACTGCAGGGCAGGAAGGGCAGCTGAGGGAGTGCGCTCGTGATCAATCTAGGTTCCTTGTTTGGAAAGTCGAGTCCGCCACTCGCCGGCCTCGACATCAGCACATCGGGTGTCCGCCTGGTCGAGCTGGGCGATGCCGGCAAGGGTGAGCTGCGCCTGGAACGCTACGCCGCCGAGCCGCTGCCGCGCGGCGCCGTAGTGGACGGCAACATCGAGAATATCGACCAGGTCGCCGAAGCCGTGCGCCGGGTCTGGAAGAAGAGCGGGACCCGCGCGCGCCACGTCGCGCTCGGCATGCCGCCGGCTTCCGTCATCACCAAGAAAATCATCCTCCCGGCCGGCCTGGCGGAAGACCAGCTCGAAGTGCAGGTCGAATCCGAAGCCAGCCAGTACATTCCCTTCGCGCTCGACGAGGTCAGCCTCGACTTCGACGTGATCGGCCCGGCGCCGAACTCGCTGGAAGACATGGAAGTCATGCTGGCCGCCGCGCGCCGCGAAAAGGTCGAGGACCGCGTTGCCATCGCCGAGGCCGCGGGCCTGACGGCGACCGTGATGGACATCGAATCCTACGCCGCCCGCAGCGCGCTGGAACGCGCGGCCGGCAGCCGTCCCGACCAGATCGTCGCCCTGTTCCAGATGGGCGCGCAAGCCACCCACGTGTCGGTGATGCTGGGCGGCGAGACCGTCTACGAGCGCGAGCAGCCCTTCGGCGGCAACGGCCTGACCCAGGACATCGTGCGCGCCTACGGCCTGTCCTTCGAGGAAGCCGAGACCCGCAAGAAATCCGGCGACCTGCCGGAAAACTACCGCGCCGACCTGCTCACGCCTTTCCTGGAGAACGCCGCACTCGAAGTCACGCGCGCCATCCAGTTCTTCTATACGTCCACGCCCTACACGCGCATCGACCAGCTGTTCCTGGCCGGCGGCAGCGCGCTGGTGCCGGGACTGCTCGACATCATCGCCGGCCGCACCCGGATCCCGAGCGCGCTCGTGAATCCCTTCGAAGGCATGCTGATCGGCGCCCACGTGCGCGAGCAGCAGCTGCGCCAGGAAGGCGCCGCCTACCTGGTGGCCTGCGGCCTGGCGATGCGGAGGTTCGGCTGATGATCCGTATAAATTTGTTGCCTCACCGCGAGGCCAAGCGCAAGCAGAAGCAGGCCGCGTTCTACGCCCTGCTGGCCCTGGGCGGCGCCGCCGGCATCGCCGTCGTGCTCGCCGTCGGCGGCTACAACGCGCGCCAGCTGTCGGTCCAGGACGAACGCAACCTGGTGCTCAAGAAGGCCAACGCCGAGCTCGACAAACAGATCGCCGAGATCAAGACCCTCAAGGAAGAAATCGAAGCGCTGAAGGCGCGCCAGCAGGCGGTCCAGGACGTGCAGGGCGACCGCAACATGCCGGTCTACCTGCTCGACGAACTGGTGCGCCAGACGCCGGAAGGCATGCACCTGAAGTCGCTCAAGCAGGATGGCCGCCGCGTGGTGCTGACCGGCTACGCCCAGTCGCAGGAACGGGTCGCCGACCTGCTGCGCAACCTGTCGGGCAATTCGCCCTGGCTGGAGCGCCCGGAACTGACCGAGGTGAAGGCCGCCACCCTGGCGCAGAGCAAGACCGGCCGCAAGGTGGTCGAGTTCACGCTGTCGGTGTCGATCAAGCGTCCGACCGATGGCGAGGAAGAAGGCCAGGACGAGGCGCCGGCCAATGACGCGAAAGCCGGCAAGGCCGCGAAGCAGGGCGCCAAGGGCGCGGCCGGGGTGAAATCATGAACATCGACCTGAAAGACATCGGCCCGCGCCTGGCGGAGCAGTTCCAGGGCCTGCAGGGCCGCCATCCCGGCCAGTGGCCGCTGGCGCCGCGCCTGCTGTGCGCGGCCGGCGTGATGGCGCTGGTGACCGGCCTGGGCTACTTCTTCTACTGGAGCGGCCAGTTCGAGCAGCAGGAAAAAGGCGCGCGCCAGGAACAGAAGCTGCGCGACGAGTACAAGACCAAGATGGCCCAGGCGATCAACCTGGAAGCGCTCAAGCAGCAGAAGATCGAGGTCGACAAGTCGGTCGTGCTGCTGGAAAAGCAGCTGCCGAGCAAGTCGGAAATGGCGCGCCTGCTGTCGGACATCAACCAGGCCGGCGTCGGCCGCGGCCTGCAGTTCGAGCTGTTCAAGCCGGGCCAGGAAGTGGTGCGCGACTACTACGCCGAGCTGCCGATCGAGATCAAGGTCAGCGGCAAGTACCACGACATCGGCGCCTTCGCCGGCGACATGGCCAACCTGCCGCGTATCGTCACCCTGAACAACATGTCGGTCACCACCGACAAGGACGGCAGCACCCTGCGCCTCGACGCCGTGGCCAAGACCTTCCGCTACCTGGACCAGGACGAACTGAGCGCCCAGCGCAAGGCGCGCGAGGACAAGAAGGCCAAGGGCAAGAAGAAGCCCAAGGGCAAAGGCAAGGACAAGAACGCTGAAGGAGAGGCCAAATGACGCGCAACATGACGCGCCTGCGCCACGCGGCGCCGCTGCTGGCGGCCCTCGCGCTCGCCGGTTGCGGCGACGGCGGCGTGAACGAAGTCCGCACCTGGATGAAGAAGGTCCAGAAGGACACCAAGCCCTCGGTCAAGCCGCTGCCGGCGGCCAAGCCCTTCGTGCCCTACGCCTACAACCCGGGCGGTGCGCCCGAGCCCTTCAGCCCGGACAAGCTGCTGACCGAAATGGCGCGCGTGGCCGAGGCCTCGGGCAGCAAGTACAAGCCGGACACGAATCGTCCGAAAGAGCTGCTGGAGAACTATCCGCTCGACACCATGCGCATGGTCGGCACCCTGCAGAAAGCCGGCGTGCACTACGCGCTGGTGCAGATCGACAAGGCGGTGTACCAGGTCCGGGCGGGCCAGCGCATCGGCGAAAACTACGGCGTCGTCACCCGCGTGGCCGACGGCGCCATCCATATCAGGGAAGTGATGCAGGACGCCACCGGCGACTGGGTCGAACGCGAAGCGACGATCCAACTGCAGGACAGCAAGGAGACTGGGAAATGAACCCTCAAGCAATGATTCGCCTCGTGGTCCCGGCGTGGATGGCGCGCGGCGCCGGCGCCATGCTGCTGGCCCTCGCCGCCGGCGGCGCCCTGGCGCAAGGCAATGCGATCGAATCGATCACCGCCAACCAGCAGGGTTCGAACGTCGTCATCAACGTGGCGATGCGCGCGGCGCCCGAGAAGGCGCCGATCGGCTTCTCGATCACCAACCCGGCGCGCATCGCGCTCGACTTCGGCGCCACCGGCAACGCCACCGGCAAGACCTCCCAGGACATCAACCTGGGCGAGGTGCGCGGCGTGAACGTGGTGCAGGCCGGCGAGCGCACCCGCCTGGTGCTGAACCTGGCGCGGCCGCTGAACTACGCCACCGCGATCGACGGCAAGTCGGTGATCGTCACCGTGGAGGGTTCGGGCGGCGTGGCCCAGGCGGTCAACGCGGCCGGCATGCCCGCCGCATCCGCCGCCCCGGCCCAGCCGCAGGCGGCGGCCGGCCGCCAGATGTTGCGCAACCTCGATTTCCGCCGCGGCAGCAACGGCGAAGGCCGGGTCGTGGTCGACCTGCCGAACAGCCAGGTGGCCGTGGACGTGCGCCAGGCCGGCAACCAGATCCATGTCGACTTCCTGCGCACCGGCCTGCCGGAAACCCTGCGCCGCCGCCTGGACGTGACCGACTTCGGCACCCCGGTGTCGCGCGTGACCACCAGCGCCAACGGCGAGAACGTGCGCATGACCATCGACGCGCAGGGCGCCTGGGAGCAGGCGGTCTACCAGAGCGACACCCAGCTGGTGGTCGACGTGCGTCCGATCAAGGAAGACCCGAACAAGCTCGGCCAGGGCACGCAAGGCTACCGCGGCGAGAAGCTGTCCTTCAACTTCCAGAACGTGGAAGTGCGCGCGGCCCTGCAGGCGATCGCCGATATCTCGGGCCTGAACATCATCACCAGCGATTCGGTCACCGGCAACCTGACCCTGCGCCTGCGCGACGTGCCCTGGGACCAGGCGCTCGACGTGATCCTGCAGGCCAAGGGCCTGGACATGCGCAAGAACGGCAACGTGCTGTGGATCGCGCCCAAGGAAGAAGTGCTGACCAAGGAAAAGCTCGAACTCGAGCAGCGCGCCCAGATCGCCGACCTCGAGCCGCTGCGCTCCGAGATCTTCCAGCTGAACTACCAGAAGGCGGAAGCCTTCCGCACCGTGTTCGGCCTGGACGCCAACGGCGGCTCCACCGGCGACAGCAAGAACCGCGTGCTGTCCAAGCGCGGCAGCGCCGTGATCGACCCGCGCACCAACCAGCTGTTCGTGACCGACATCGCGTCCAAGATCGAGGACATCCGCAAGCTGATCCAGAGGACCGACGTCGCCTCCAAGCAGGTGCTGATCGAGGCGCGCCTGGTCGAGGCCAACGACGGCTTCTCGCGCAACCTGGGCGCCAAGCTCGGTTTCGCCGACATGCGCACCATCCGCGGCGGCGACGCGGGCTGGCAGCTCAACGGCAACGAGCGCCTCGCCATCGGCGGCAACCTCACCGGCGTGGGCCAGACCACCGGCCAGGTCGAGCTGAGCAACGACAGCTTCAACAACACCACCATGGTGAACCTGCCGGCCGCGGCCATCGGCGGCGTCTCGGCTTCCTCGCTGGCCTTCAGCCTGTTCTCCTCGGCCGCCAACCGCTTCCTGAACCTGGAACTGTCGGCGCTGGAAGCCGACGGCAAGGGCAAGATCATCTCCAGCCCGCGCGTGGTCACCGAAGACAAGCAGATCGCCGTGATCGAGCAGGGTATCGAGCTGCCTTACCAGGTGGCGACCAGCAGCGGCGCGACCTCGATCACCTTCAAGAAGGCCAACCTGCGCCTGGAGGTGACGCCGCAGATCACGCCGGACGGCAACGTGGTGCTGGACGTGGACGTGAACAAGGATTCGAAGGGCGAGGAAACCCGCGCCGGCTTCGCCATCAACACCCAGCACGTCAAGACCAAGGTCATGGTCGAGAACGGCGGTACCGTGGTGCTGGGCGGTATCTACCAGCAGTCGGAGCGCAACAACGAGACCAAGGTCCCGCTGCTGGGCGACGTGCCGGTGCTGGGCCATCTGTTCAAGACCACCGGACGCGAAAATACCAAGACCGAATTGCTGGTGTTTATCACGCCAAAGATCGTGACCGAGCGCAGCAACAACCTGCGCTAAGTCTCACCGGCCGGGGAAACCCGGCCGGTTGCCGTTTACCAGGACGGTTTTACCCATACGACATACAACAACAGGAATACGAACGTCATGCATCACACTTCAGCACAGGAAGCCCGGACTTCGCTCGGGCGCTTGACCATGATCGCGCTGGTCGCGGCCAGCCTGGCCGCCTGCGGCGGCGGCGGCGGCTCGCCGGGCGTCGGCGGCGTCACCGGCAGCCCGGGCACCGGCACCGGCACCCCGGCGACGCCGGCCAGCGCGGCCGTCACGGTCGCCTTCGTCAACGCTTCCGGCCAGACCAGCAACACCCTGAGCGGCGCCACCCCGCTGACCGTGCGCGCCACCGTGCTCGACGCGGCAGGCAAGCCGGTGCCGAACGCGCTGGTGTCCTTCGCCACCGACGCCGACCTGGCCGTGTTCTCGGCCAGCGCCGGCACCGCGCTGACCGACGCCAGCGGTGTCGCCACCATGACCATGCGCACCGCCAGCCTGTCGGCCAGCGGCGCCGGGAAGGTGACCGTCACCGCCAGCGTGGGCGAGACCACCCTGAGCGGCTCGGCCAACTATTCCGTGGGCGCCACCGCGCTCGCCCTGGGCAACCTGACGGTCAGCCCGGCCAGCATCTCGGCCTACGGCACCGCCGAAGTCTCGGTCGACCTCCTGGCGAATGGCGCCAAGTACACCGGCCAGCAGGTCAACGTCAACTTCAGCTCGGCCTGCGCAAGCGCCGGCAAGGCCACCCTGGCCAGCACCGTGGCCACCAACAACGGCACCGCGCGCGCCACCTACCGCGACCTCGGCTGCGGCAACAACGACGTGATCACCGTGTCCTCGGATGCGGCGCCGACCTCGGCCACCGCCACCCTGGCGATCGCCGCCCCGGCGGCTGCGTCGGTCCAGTTCGTGTCGGCGACCCCGAGCGACCAGTCGATCGTGATCCAGGGGCAGGGCGGCATCAACCGTTCCGAGACCGCGACCCTGAAGTTCAAGGTCATCGACGTGTTCGACCGTCCGCTGGCCGGCAAGCAGGTCAATTTCAGCGTCTCGCCGGCCGGCGTGGTGCGCCTGAACAAGAGCACCGACAGCACCGACCAGAACGGCGAGGTGATCACCACCGTCAACTCGGGCACCGTGCCGACCTCGTTCCGCGTGACCGCGACCCTGCCCGGCACCGCCGGCAGCGGCCGTCCGGACATCTCGACCAGCTCCGACTCGATCGTCGTGACCACCGGCCAGACCACCCAGCGCGCGATGTCGCTGAGCGTGACCGACCCCAACCCGGAAGGCTGGAACTTCGACAGCGGCACCACCGAACCGGCGACCGTCTTCAACATCCTGCTGGCCGACCAGTTCGGCAACCCGGTGGCCGACGGCACCCCGGTCGTGTTCCAGACCAACCTGGGCGCCATCGGCAGTTCCAGCCGCGGCGGCTGCCTGACCGAGAACGGCGGCTGCTCGGTCGACTTCCGCACCCAGAACCCGCGCGTGGCGATCCCCGGCCAGCCGGCCACCGCCTGCAACAGCGGCGGCGCCGCCGGCGTGAGCGCCGACAGCACCCGTGCGGGCGTGGCGACCATCTGCGCCAGCACGACCGACGGCGTCAGCACCCAGTTCCGTAAAGCGGCGATCTTCTTCAGCGGCAGTTTCGTCCAGAAGGTCTACCTGAACGGCTCGGCCACACCGCTGAACATCGCGGCCACGACCACGCTCAGCACGGTCTCGTCGGCCCTGGCCAAGACCTTCCGCCTGCAGTTGAACGACCTGAACGATAATCCCTTGCCTTCCGGCACGAAAGTCGAGGTCACCGGCCTGAACAATGCCAACCTGGTCGACGCCCAGCCCGCCGAGGTGCCGAAGATCTTCCCGCATTCGGGCAGTGGCGACGATCCGACCGGCAACAACATCAGCGGTCCGCAGGGTTCGACGCACGTGTTTTCGCTCAAGAGCCCGAACGCGGCGAACTGCACGGTGGCGACCACGGCGAGCTTCAACGTCAAGGTCACCACGCCGAACGGGAACGTCAGCCTGATTCCGTTCCAGTTCAACTTCAGCTGCCCGTAAGCGCAAGCGAAAACCCCGCAAAACCGAACGGCCAGTCTATACTGGCCGTTTTACTATCTGAGCGGGTTTGGTAGTGCCTCATCCCAAGAACAACAACATCTTCCTCGTCGGCCTGATGGGCGCGGGGAAGACCACCATCGGCAGGCTGCTGGCCCGGAAGTTGAACAAGCGCTTCGTGGATTCGGACCACGAGATCGAAGCGCGCACCGGCGCCTCGATTCCGTGGATCTTCGAGATCGAGGGCGAAGGCTGCTTCCGGCGCCGCGAGGCGGACGTGATCCGCGACCTGACCGCCCAGCACGACCTGGTCCTGGCCACCGGCGGCGGCGCCGTGCTCAACCCCGCCAGCAGGGCCCTGCTGGCCGAGCGCGGCACCGTGGTCTACCTGCGCGCCTCGATCAGCAGCGTCCTGCAGCGCACCGCGCACGACAAGAACCGGCCGCTGCTGCAGACCGCCGACCCGCGCAAGAAGCTCGAGGAACTGCTGGCCCAGCGCGACCCCCTGTACCGCGAGATTGCCGACCTGGTCATCGACACCGGCCGTCCTAACGTACAATCGATGGTACAGACCATATTGGACCAGATCGAAGCGCTGGAAGCAGCACGGGCGCGGCGGCTGGCGAAGACATCGATGAACGAACAGGCACACCTCACCCTCAACGTCGAACTCGGCGACCGCAGCTATCCGATCGTGATCGGCCCCCACCTGCTCGACGACGGCGCGCTCCTGGGCCGCCACATCGGCTCCGGCAAGGCCGCCATCGTCACCAACACCACCATCGCGCCGCTCTACCTCGAGCGCGTGGCCGGCCACCTGCGCGCCGCCGGCGTCGAGGTGGTCGAGATCGTGCTGCCGGACGGCGAGGAGCACAAGAACTGGCAGTCGCTGAACCTGGTGTTCGACGCGCTGCTGGCCGCCAAGTGCGACCGCAAGACCACCCTGGTGGCCCTGGGCGGCGGCGTGATCGGCGACCTGACCGGCTATGCGGCCGCCAGCTACATGCGCGGCGTGCCCTTCGTGCAGATCCCGACGACCCTGCTGTCGCAGGTCGATTCCTCGGTGGGCGGCAAGACCGGCATCAACCACCCGATGGGCAAGAACATGATCGGCGCCTTCTACCAGCCGCGCGCGGTGCTGGCCGATACCGCCACCCTCGACACCCTGCCGGCGCGCGAGCTGTCGGCCGGCCTGGGCGAGGTGATCAAGCATGGCGCCATCCTGGACGCCGCCTATTTCGAGTGGATCGAACAGAACATCGCCAAGCTGGTGGCGCGCGACCCGGAAGCGCTGGCGCACGCGATCGCGCGCTCCTGCGAGATCAAGGCCGACGTCGTGCGCAAGGACGAGCGCGAAGGCGGCCTGCGCGCGGTGCTGAATTTCGGCCATACCTTCGGCCACGCGATCGAATCGGGCCTGGGCTACGGCGAATGGCTGCACGGCGAAGCGGTCGGCTGCGGCATGGTGATGGCGGCCGACCTGTCGGCGCGCCTGGGCCTGGTCGACGAGGCCACCGTCGAGCGCGTGCGCAAGCTGGTGGCCGCGGCGGGCCTGCCGACCGTGGCGCCCGACCTGGGCGAGGCGCGCTGGATCGAGCTGATGGCGGTCGACAAGAAGAACGAGGGCGGGGAGATCCGCTTCATCCTCCTGAAACCCCTGGGCAGCCCGTCCATCGCCACCGTGCCGCTGGACACCCTGCGCGCCACCCTGGAGGCCTGCACGCAATGATGGATTTCGACGCCCACCTCGCAGCTTATGCGGCGCACTCGTCGAAGTCGCGCGGGCGTCGCTACCCCGAACCGGCCCCAGGCTCGCGCAGCGAGTTCCAGCGCGACCGCGACCGCATTATCCACTCGACCGCCTTCCGCCGCCTCGAGTACAAGACCCAGGTCTTCCTCAACCACGAAGGCGACCTGTTCCGCACCCGCCTGACCCACAGCATCGAGGTGGCGCAGATCGGCCGCACCCTGGCGCGCAGCCTGCGCCTGAACGAGGACCTGGTCGAGGCCACCGCGCTGGCCCACGACCTGGGTCACACGCCTTTCGGCCACGTGGGCCAGGACGTGCTCAACGAATGCATGCGCGAGTACGGCGGCTTCGAGCACAACCTGCAAAGCCTGCGCGTGGTCGATCACCTCGAGGAGCACTACGGCGCCTTCGACGGCCTGAACCTGAGCTTCGAAACGCGCGAGGGCATCCTCAAGCACTGCTCGCTCACCAATGCGCGCCAGCTGGGCGAACTGGGGCAGCGCTTCATCGACAAGACCCAGCCCAGCCTGGAAGCGCAGCTGACCAACCTGGCCGACGAGATCGCGTACAACAACCACGACATCGACGACGGCCTGCGTTCAGGCCTGCTGACGATGGCGCAGATGGAGGAGGTGGAGCTGTTCGCGCGCCACCGCCATGCGGTGGAGGCGCAGTATCCGGGCTTGCCGGGACGGCGCGCGCTGTACGAGACGATCCGCCTGATGATCACGGCGATGACCGCGGACCTGGTGGACACCACGGCGGCGCGCCTGCTCGAGGCCGCGCCGAAGAGCATCGACGACGTGCGCGCCGGGCCGCCCCTGGTCCGTTTCTCGGACGCGATGCGCGCCGAGACCACGGCCCTCAAGCGCTTCCTGCACGCGAACCTGTACCGCCACTTCCAGGTCAACCGCATGAGGGTGAAGGCCAGCCGCGTGGTGCGCGAACTGTTCGACGCCTTCATGACCGATCCGGTGCTGCTGCCGCCGGATTACCAGGTGCAGGGCGATGTGATGAAGCAGGCGAGGAAGATTGCGGATTACATTGCGGGGATGACGGATCGGTATGCGATCAGGGAGCATAAGCGGATTTTTTCGCTCGATCAGTTTTAAGCGTTCGGTTCGCATGCAAACTTGGGTCCCCGCCTTCGCGGGGATGACGTTTTGAGGTACGTGGCCTAAAAACCGTTGGAGTAGGTTTATGTACGTAACCTAAAGACCGTCATCCCCGCGAAGGCGGGGACCCAAGTTTAGTGGAGCAGCCACTCACACAAACAAGGTCGGCTGCCCCAACTCCACCAGCAGCTTCTTGACCGGCGCCGGCAACGGCGCCTCGCCGATGGCGTCGAGGTTCCACCACACATGCCGTCCGGTAGCGCCCCCGCGCGAGACGAGCCGCACCATGAACGGCGCGATATGCAGCTTGTAGTGCGTGAACACATGCACCAGATGCCCCAGCGCCTGCACCTCTTCGACCGCCCCGAACTGCGCCGCTTCAACAGCAATCTCCGCCGTGTCGTACTGGTCAGCCTCTTCGTCCACCGCCACATGCCCACCCACTTCCGGCAGCGACAGCAGGCCGCCCCAGATCCCGGTCCCGGGCCGCTGCTCCAACAGCACCTGCCCGCCGTCGATGATGACCAGCAGCGCCGTCTGTTTTTCCGGTGTCGCCTTTTTCGGCTTGCGCACCGGCAGCTCCGCCGTGCGCCCGGTGGCGTAGGCCACGCAGCGCGCCTGCAGCGGGCAGCGGCCGCAGTCGGGCCTGGAGCGCGTGCATAGGGTGGCGCCCAGGTCCATCAGGCCCTGGGTATAGGCTTCCATGCCGTCGCCCGCTGGCAGCAGGGCGTCCGCGCGCCGCCACAGCGCATCCTCGACCGGCTTGGCGCCCGGGTAGGCGTCGATGCCGAACACCCGCGCGAACACGCGCTTGACGTTCCCGTCCAGGATCGCGGCGCGCGCGCCGCTGGAGAACGCGGCGATTGCCGCGGCCGTCGAGCGCCCGATGCCGGGCAGCTCGGCCAGCAGCGCCGGGTCGCTCGGGAACACGCCGCCGAAGTCCGCCACCACCCGCTTGGCGCAGGCGTGCAGGTTGCGCGCCCGGGTGTAGTAACCGAGGCCGCTCCAGTGGGCCATCACATCATCAAGCGGCGCCTCGGCCAGCGCCTGCACCGTCGGGAAGCGCTCCAGGAAACGGCCGTAGTAGCCCAGCACCGCGGCGACCTGGGTCTGCTGCAGCATGATCTCGGACAGCCAGATGCGGTAGGCGTCGCGCGTGTTCTGCCAGGGCAGGGTGTGGCGGCCGTGCGCGCGCTGCCAGCCGATCACCGCTTCCGAGAAGCTCGGGTCGGCCAGGTCGTCGAATTCGGTGGCGCGCTTCATGCGGCGGCCCTCCGTTCGGCCGCCTCGGCATCGAGGCTGGCGGCCACCTGTGCCGCCATGCCGGCCAGGTGGGCGCGGGTGCGTTCGAGTTCGGCCTGGCCGGTTTCGAAGGCGGCAATCTTCTGTTCCAGGCTGTCGGTCGCCTCGAAGATGCGCTGGATCGAAGCCTGGCGGTGGCGCAGCTGGTCGCGGTGCTGGCGGATCTGCGCTTCCAGCGGCGCCATGATCACCTTGAGCCAGTTTTCGGCGTCCAGGTTGGCGGCGCGAAACGCGCGCCGCACGCGCGAGGCGATCGAGTCGAAGAAGCGCTCCAGCAGGGTCGCGCGGC
Source organism: Massilia sp. ST3 (assembly GCF_018119405.1). GTDB lineage: Bacteria > Pseudomonadota > Gammaproteobacteria > Burkholderiales > Burkholderiaceae_D > Telluria. The sequence continues at coordinate 30,739 of NZ_JAGPWC010000052.1, forward strand.
TGGTCATCAGGAGGGTGGCGGTGCCGAACTGCTTGGCGAACAAGGCCTCGATCTCGACCATCTCCTCGCGGTAGCGCGCCAGGGACAGCGACATCGGCAGGTTCAGCGACAGGCCGTGCTCGGCCGAGAACTTGCGGTACATCGAGTCCATCATGGCGCCGATCTCGTCGACCTTGGCCTGCGACGCGTCCAGGGTGGCGCGCAGCAGCTCGAAATAGGTGCGCACCGGCGCGCGCATGCCGGTGGCGAAGCGCGCAGCCTGCATCGCCGCGCGCACCGACTCGGTCTGCTCCTGCACCACGTCCATGCCGAGCGTCGTGTACAGCTCCGTCGACAGGCGCGCGAACACGGCGCGCGTGCCCTGCAGCTTGAACAGGCTGGCGTCGAATTCCTTCTTCTCGGCCTCGACGCGGCGCATCATGTGCGCGATCACGCCCTGGTTCTTGCCGCGCAGGCTCTTGAGCTCCTGCTGCTGCTCGACCAGGTCGCGCAGGCGGGCGCTCGACAGCGCTTGCTGGCCTGCCAGGATGGCCTCGAGGTCGGCGCGCAGCTGGCGCGCGATGATCTCCTTGCGCGCCGGGACCAGGTCGTGGAACAGCGCCGCCTCGAGCGCGCCCAGGCGGCTCTTCTCGAACAGGGCTAGGTCGCCGTTGATCTTGCCGACCAGGGCCTTCTGCGCCGACACCGGATACACGCGCGCCGGATCCAGCCCAAGCAGCTGGGCCACGCCGCGCTGCTGGCGCGCGATCTCGGCGTCGTTGTCGGCGCCGCTTTTCAGCTCGTCCCACATGGCGTCGATCTTGTTCAGCACCGCCAGGCGGCCCGGCCCGGCGCCGATGTGGGTGCGCCAGACTTCGATGTCGCTCTTGGTCACGCCGGTCTCGGCGGCCAGGATGAACAGCACCGCGTGGGCGTTCGGGATCAGGTTCAGGGTCAGTTCCGGCTCGGTGCCGATGGCGTTCAGGCCCGGCGTGTCGAGGATCACCAGCCCCTGCTTGAGCAGCGGGTGGGGCAGGTTGATGATGGCGTGGCGCCACTGCGGGATCTCGACCGTGCCATCCGGGCCGAGGCCGGCGGCCAGGTCGGGGTCGGCCGGGTCGTACAGGCCGTAGCGCTCGGCCTCGGCCTGGGGCACCTGGCGGGTCTGGCTGACCTGGCGCAGGCTGGCGCTCATGCGCTCGGGCGCCTCCAGGTCCAGGGGCAGCACGGTCCAGGCGCCGGCATCCTCGCGGAAGTCGCTGGTCGAAAGCTGCTGGGCGCGGGTCTCGATCGGCAGCAGGCGGATGCAGGGCGGCAGGGCCGGATCCCACAGCAGCTCGGTCGGGCACATGGTGGTGCGCCCGGCGCTGGACGGCAGGATGCGCTGGCCGTAGTCGGCGAAGAACAGGGCGTTGATCAGCTCCGTCTTACCGCGCGAGAATTCGGCCACGAAGGCGACCGAGAGCCGGTCCTCGCGCAGGCGCGCCAGCGCCCGGGCCAGCTGCTGCTCGCCGGCGCCATCGATCAGCGCGGCGTCCTGCAGCGCCGCGCCATAGCCTTCCAGCGCGGCGGCCACGTGTGCGCGCCACGCTCCATACTGTTGAAAATCCTGCATTCTTGCCTGCCTGTTAAGTCGAGCCTAGCGCTGGCACTGCGCGCAGTAGAAAGTCGAGCGCTGGCCCTGCTTGATCTGGCGGACCGGCGCCCCGCAGTTGCGGCAAGGCACTCCAGCACGATCATAGACGAAATATGTCTGCTGGAAATATCCAGACTGACCATTTACGGCAATAAAGTCACGTAAGGTGGAGCCGCCCTGGACGATGGCGGCCGCCAGGATCTCCTTGATGGCCTCGGCCAGCATGTCGTAGCGGGCCCGGCTGATGCGCGAGGCCGCGGTCTTCGGGTTGATGCCGGCCCGGAACAGGCTTTCGCAGGCGTAGATGTTGCCGACCCCGACCACGATGTCGCCCGCCAGCAGCACCTGCTTGATGGGGGCGTTGCGGCGCCGCGTCTCGCGGTGCAGGAGGGCGCCCGAAAAACCCTCGTCCAGCGGTTCCACGCCCAGGCCGCGCAGCAATTCATGCTCTTCCAGCGGCCCGGCTTCGTTGGCGTGCCAGAGCACCGCCCCGAAACGGCGCGGATCGTGCAGGCGCAGCACCTGGCGCCCTTCCGGCCCGCTGACGACAAGGTCGAAATGGTCGTGCTTGCGCGGTTCGATGCCGGGCGGCAGCACGCGCAGGTGGCCGGACATGCCAAGATGGACGATCAGGGTGCCGTGTTCAAAGCCGATCAGGAGGTATTTGCCGCGCCGGTCGGTGTGGGTAATGCGGCGCCCGGCCAGCAGTTCCGACAGGCCGGGCGGGAAGGGCCAGCGCAGGCCTTCGCGGCGGAAAATCGCCTGCTCGACGACGCGGCCTTCGATATGGGGCGCGACACCGCGCCGGGTGACTTCTACTTCTGGCAATTCGGGCATGGGGGAGGGGATTCGTGTAAAGTTGGTGCGGTAGAGCGAGGAGCCGGTGGAACCGCTTGGACGACCGGCTTGAGCGTAGAATCAGACATCATCTCAGACCGTGGACTTGCCTTGAAAAACGCTTTCGTCATTGTAACCCTGTCCGGCCTCCTGACGGCATGTGCTGTCGCGCCGCAGCAGCAGCCGGCGGCGCCTGTCAAGGAAGAGGCGGTTCCGCTCGCCCAGGAGCAAGCGGAAGACCTGGAGCTGGACGAAGAGGAAACCCTGGCCAAGGCGCGCGCCGAACTGGAAGCGCGCCTGCCCAAGGTCGAGCTCAGCAGCACCATGCTCTACCAGCTCATGAAGGCCGAGTTCGAATTCCGCACCGGCGAATGGCAGGGCCCCTACCTGACGATGCTGAGCCTGGCCCAGCAGACCCGCGATCCGCGCCTGGCGCGGCGCGCCGCCGAGATGGCGGTGGCCGCCAAGCAGGCCGACGACACCCTGGCCGCAGTGCGCCTGTGGCACGAGCTCGACCCCGAGTCCGAGGAAGCGACCCAGTATTTCGTCGGCATGGTGGTGACGTCCGAGAACCTCGCCGATATCGAGCCGATCTTCGAAAAACGCCTGCGCGAGGCGACCCCGGGACGGCGCGGCCTGCTGATGTTCCAGATGCAGCAGCTGCTGACCCGGGCCAAGGACAAGGACGCGGCCGGCGCCATGCTGGAGCGCCTGATCGCGCCCTATGGCGAAACCATGGAAGCGCGCGTGGTGCGGGCCCAGTCCGCCTTGGCGCGCGGCGACAAGGCCGGCGCCCAGCAGCAGGCGCGCGCGGCCCTGGTCGCCAAGCCCGATTCCGAGATCGCCGCCCTGATGCTGGCCCAGGCCATCGAGGACGAAGGCCAGATCATGGCGCTGTTCGACCAGTTCCTGAAGAACAACCCGAACGCGCGCGAGGTGCGTGCGGCGCGCGCCCGCATCCTGGTCAACCGCAAGGATTACCCGGCCGCGCGCCAGGAGTTCGAGGTGTTGCTGAAGGACCAGCCCGACAACGTGGCGCACCTGTACGCGCTCGGCATCCTGGCCACCCAGATGAACGACGCCATTGGGGCGGAAAACTATTTCACCCGCTTCGTCGAGGTGCTCGGCCGCAATCCGGAAGACGAGCGCGACCCGTCTCGCGCGCTCCTGATCCTGTCGCAGCTGGCCGAAGAGCGGGGCGACCTGAACGGCGCCCTGCAGTGGCTCGACAAGGTGCCGGACGGCACCGACCAGCAGACCCTGTTCAGCAGCCAGCTGCGCCGCGCCCACGTGATCGGCAAGCAGGGCGACCTGAGCAGCGCGCGGCGCCTGCTTGCCGGCCTCAAGACCGAGGACGCGTCCCAGCAGGCCCAGGTGGCCGTGGCCGAATCGCAGCTGCTGCGCGACGCCGGCCGCACCCAGGAAGCCTACAAGCTGATGGAGGCCGCCGCCAAGCGCTTCCCCAAGAACGCCGACCTGCTCTACGACTTTGCCCTGCTGGCCGAGAAGATGGGGCACGTGGACGTGATGGAAAAGCAATTGCGCGAAGTGATGGCGCAGGCGCCGGACAACCACCACGCCTACAACGCCCTCGGCTACTCGCTGGCCGAGCGCAACGTGCGCCTGCAGGAAGCCTACGGCCTGATCGCCAAGGCCATGGAGATGGCGCCGGGCGATCCCTTCATCATGGATAGCATGGGCTGGATCCACTACCGCATGGGCAACCTGGACGAGGCGGAAAAGCACCTGCGCCGCGCCTATTCCCTGCGGCGCGATCCGGAGATCGCTGTGCACCTGGGCGAAGTGCTGTGGAAGAAGGGCGACAAGCTCGCAGCCCAGCAGCTGTGGCGCGAAGCGCGCGCCAAGGATCCGCATAACGATACCCTGCGCACCACGCTGGCGCGGCTGGGGCTGTCCTTGTGAAATAATCCACGTTTTCATCGACTCCGGATGCTGGTATCGCCGCGCGCCCGTAGGGTTGGCGGCTTCGCCGCCGACGCGTCGATTGTTATCGCCGGCTGAACCCGTCGCAACTGATCTAGCTGTGTCTATCACCGCGTCGGGGGGGGCGGCCCCCCCCCCCCCCCCCCCCGCCCCCGCGGGGGGGCACCCCCGGCTTGGCGCGATTGAAATCACCCCCCCCCGCCCCGCCGCGCCCCCCCCCCCCCCCGCCCCCCCCCCCCCCCCCCGCGGGGGGGGCCCCCCCCCCCCCCCCCCCCCCCCCCCCCCCCCCCCCCCC
>NZ_JAGPWC010000053.1 GCF_018119405.1 Massilia sp. ST3
GGGGGGGGGGGGGGGGCGCCCCCCCCCCCCCCCCCCCCCCACGACCGCCCACGCGTTCAATCCATGCCACCCGGCCCGTGCGCGAGACCGGAGGCGCAAATTCTAACCTGCAGCTTACTATGCAGTAGAATTCCTGTCTTTATGGCAATCCCACAAGGCCGACCATGCAAGAAGCCAAGCACGAACTCAAGCGCGGGCTGAAGAACCGCCACATCCAGCTGATCGCCCTGGGCGGCGCCATCGGCACCGGGCTCTTCCTCGGGATCGCCCAGACCATCCAGATGGCCGGCCCCTCCGTCCTGCTCGGCTACGCCATCGCCGGCGCGGTCGCCTTCCTGATCATCCGCCAGCTCGGCGAGATGATCGTCGACGAACCCGTCGCCGGTTCCTTCAGCCACTTCGCCGACAAGTACTGCGGCCGCATGGCCGGCTTCGTCTCGGGCTGGAACTACTGGGTCATGTACATCCTGGTCAGCCTGGCCGAACTATCCGCCATCGGCATCTACATGCAGTACTGGTTCCCCGAGATCCCGACCTGGGTCACGGCGATCGCCTTCTTCTTCCTGGTGAACGGCCTGAACCTGATGAACGTGAAGGCCTTCGGCGAGATGGAATTCTGGTTCGCGCTGATCAAGGTGGTGGCCGTGGTCGGCATGATCGTGTTCGGCATCTACCTGCTCGGCAGCGGCACGGCCGGCCCCGAAGCCGGCGTGTCGAACCTGTGGCGCCACGGCGGCTTCTTCCCCAACGGCGCGGCCGGGCTGGCGATGTCGATGGCGGTCATCATGTTCTCCTTCGGCGGCCTGGAGTTCATCGGCATGACCGCGGCAGAAGCCGACGACCCCAGCCGCACCATTCCGCGCGCCACCAACACCGCCCTGTACCGCATCCTGATCTTCTACATCGGCGCCCTGGCCGTGCTGCTCTCGCTCTACCCGTGGCAGAAGGTCGTGACCGGCGGCAGCCCCTTCGTGCTGATCTTCAAGGAGCTGGACAGCGGCCTGGTCGCCAACGTCCTGAATTTCGTGGTGCTGACCGCCGCGCTGTCGGTCTACAACGGCTGCGTCTACGCCAACAGCCGCATGCTCTTCGGCCTGGCCCAGCAGGGCAACGCCCCGCGCTTCCTGCTCAGGATCTCCTCACGCGGAGTACCGCTGGCGGCGCTGGGCGTATCGGCACTGGCCACCTTCGCCGCCATCGCAGTGAATTACTTCCTGCCGGGAGAGGCGCTGGGCATGATGATGCTGCTGGCCGTGGCCGCCCTGGTCATCAACTGGGCCATGATCTCGTGGAGCCACCTGCGCTTCCGCCGCAGCAAGGAGGCGCTGGGCGAGACCACCCTGTTCCGCAGCCCCTTCTATCCGCTGTCGAACTACCTGTGCCTGGCCTTCGTGGCCGCGCTGCTGGTGATCATGCTGATGAGCCCGGGCCTGAACATCGCGGTTTACCTGATCCCGGTCTGGCTGGGCGCCCTGTGCATCGGCTATCTGGTGCGCCAGCGCCGCGCGGCCGCCGCCGGCGCCGTGACGAGCGCCTGACCCCGCCTAGCCCGCATTGGCCGCCAGGGCCTCTTGCCGGCGCTGGCGTTCCAGTTGCTCGGCGAGCGCCGCGAAGGGCATCGGCTTTCCGAACAGCCACCCCTGCGCGTACTGCACCCCGCGCGCGCGCAGGGAATCGGCCTGGGCGTGGCTTTCGACCCCTTCGGCGATCATGCGCAGGTCCAGGTCGCGCGCGATGGCGATGATGTGCTGCACCACCTGGCTGGTGGGCGCCTCGGTGCCGATCGCCTCGATGAAGCTGCGGTCGATCTTGAGGTAGTCGAGTTCCAGCGACTCCAGGTAGGACAGGCTGGAGTAGCCGGTGCCGAAGTCGTCGATGGCCAGGGCGAAGCCGCTGCGCCGCAAGGCGCCGGTGGTGCTCCTGGCCACGTCGGGATCGAGCAGGCTGCGCTCCGTGATCTCGAGGACCAGGCTGGCCGGCGCCGCTCCCATGCCGCGCAGGGCCGCGTGCACGCCCTCCAGGAAATCGGGATCGTGGAAGTCTCCGGCCGAGACATTGATCGCGATATGGAAATCCGGATTGCCGGCCAGGTAGGCGCCCGCGTCCTCGCAGACCCGTTCCAGGACACGCCGGGTCACGCGCACGATCATGCCATGCTGCTCGGCGATGGGGATGAACAGGTCCGGCTGCACCACCTCGCCCGTCGGCCGCCGCCAGCGCAGCAGCGCTTCGGCGCCGACCCAGCGCCCGGTGCGCAGGTCGACCACCGGCTGGTATTCGAGGAACAATTCCTTGCGCCGCAGCGCTGTCCTGACCGCGGCCGGCAGCGCCATCTGGCTGCGGGCCAGGTGCAGGATCGCCAGGGTCAGGAGCACGCCGGCCGCCAGGCCGATCGGCACCAGCCGCTGGGCGACGTCGCTCGAACGGTCGCGCAGGTAGCGCAGCGGCACTGCGGCGACGGCGACGGTCAGGTAACGCTTCGAGCGCACCACCGCGACGATGTGCGGGCCGTCCTCGAATACCGCCTCCGTCCGGCTGCCGAGACGCCCCAGCCACGCGCGATCGATGTAACCGCGCGCGGTGGTCGGCGCCGGATCCTGCGCCGAAAGCACGGCCAGCGACACGTCGCTTGCGCTCTTGGCGGTGTCGATCGGCAAGTCCTTGTGGATGATCGCGGCGAAGTGCTTGATCTCGACCACCACGAAGCTGCGCTGGGGCGCGAAGGGGAAGCGCACATTGCGGCGGAATGCTGCCCCGGCCTTGGTGCGGTAGTCGACCGGTCCGAGCGCGAGCGCCGTCTCGTTCCCGGCGATCGACGAGCACACCAGGGTGTCGCCGCGCACATGGCCGATGGCCTGGATGTAGCTCGACCCGACGTCGATCTCGCGCATCGCGTCGATACTGGCGGCCGAGCACGGGTGCGCCGCATGGTCCCTGGCGAGCCGCTCGACGCCCGCCGTGATCTGGTCTCCGGTTTCGTCAGCGCGCAGCAGGACATCGCGCGCGTAGGCCATCGCCTGCGCCGATACCGTCTCGAAGGCCTGCCGCTCCGACTGACGGACGGCAAACCAGATCGGCACGCTGACCGCCGTAATCGCCAGCACCAGGGTCAGCAGCACGGCCGCCGGTTTGTTCATGGAGCATCTCCCGATCCCCCTGTCAATGGGGGACAGGTGGCGCCATACTATCGCCAGTGCACTCCTTAGGCAAACGTGTGGCGGACGCGGCGGCGGCGGGCGCGCCTCATGCCCCGGCCGCCGCCGGCGCGGGCATGTCCATTCGCTCGAAATGGGCTTTCACGTCGGCAAACGGCATGGGCTTGCCGAACAGCCAGCCCTGGGCGTACTGCACCCCGCGCAAGCGCAGGAAATCGGCCTGGGCCTGGCTTTCGACACCCTCGGCGATCATGCACAGCTTGAGGTCGCGCGCCATGGCGATGATGTGCTGGACCACCTGGCTGATCGGCGCGCCGGTGCCGATCGCCTCGATGAAGCTGCGGTCGATTTTCAGGTAATCGAGGGCCAGCGATTCCAGGTAGGACAGGCTCGAATAGCCGGTGCCGAAGTCATCGATGGCCACCGCGAAGCCGCTGGTGCGCAGCGAGCCCGAGGTGGTCCTGGCGACCTCCGGGTCGAGCAGGCCGCGCTCGGTGACCTCGAGGATGAGGTTTCCAGGCGCGGCGCGCATGCGCCGCAGCGCGGCCTTCAGGTTGTCGTGGAAGCCGGGGTCGTGGAAATCGGCCGGCGACACGTTGATGCCGACATGGAAATCAGGGTGATGCGCCAGGAAATCGCCGACATCGCGCTCCACCAGTTCGAGCACGGCCTGGGTCAGGCGCACGATCAGGCCGTTTTCCTCGGCGATGGGGATGAACAGCTCGGGCTGCACCAGCTCGCCGGTGGAACGGCGCCAGCGGACCAGGGCTTCCACGCCGATCCATTGGCCGGTGCGCAGATCGACCACCGGCTGGTACTCGAGGAACAGCTCGCCGCGCCGCAGTGCCGCCTTGACCGCCGCCGGCAGCGCCATCTGCTGGCGCGCCAGGTAGAAGATCGCCCAGGCCAGCAGTATCCCCGCGACCAGGCCCAGCGGCACCAGGAACAGCGCCACGTCCTGCGAGCGGTCGCGCACGTAGCGCAGCGGTACCGCCGCCAGGGCGACGCTGCGAAACTGTGCGGAGCGCACCAGCGCCACCACGTAGCCGCCGTCGGTGAACACGACCTCGCTGGCATTCCCGAGGCGGCTGATCCAGCGCGGGTCGACATGGCCGCGCTGGCTGGCCGGCGCCGGGCTCTCCAAAGAAAGCACGGCGAGCGACACGTCCGGCTCGCTGTTGGCCGTGTCGATCGGCAAATCCTTGTGGATAATCGCCGCGTAATGGTCGATCTCGACCACCATGAAGGACTGGTCCGGCGCGAACGGAAAGCCGACGTTGCCGCGGAAACGCATCCCGGGTCCGGCCAGGTAGTCGACTTTGCCGAGCGGATGGGTGCCGCCGATGGACGAACAGGCCAGGGTGTCGCCGGCTACATAGCCGACCGCCTGGATATAGCTGGAACTGAGGTCGATCTGCCGCATCAGGTCGATGCTGGCGGGCGAGCATGGCGCCTCGCCGCGCTCGGCGCGCAGGCGGCCAAGGCCGGACATGATCTGCCGGCCCGTGTCGTCGGCGCGGAAGAGGACGTCGCTGGCGTAGCCGAGCGCCTTGTCGGAGGCGGTCTCGATACCCTGCCGCTGCGACTGGGCAATGGCGAACCAGATCGGCACACCGATGGCTGTGCACGCGATCAGCAGGGTCAACAGCACGACGACCGGCTTCTTCATGGGGACCTCCGACCCGCCCGGGCCAGGCGCGGACGTCTGCCACCATACTATCGCTGCTTCCTCCGGTCCGCAATCGCGCCGTGCGCCCTTATCGGGCGAGCCAGGTTACTACGGCACGCTCAGCGGTTGGTCAGGGTCACGCCGGCCGCCACCAGCACGCCGCCGGCCACCATCGAGGCCAGCACCTGCTCGCCTAGCAGCAAAGCCGCCAACGATACGCCGAACACCGGCACCAGGTTGTTGAACACGGCGGTGCGCGAGGCGCCGATGGCCTTCACGCCCTCGTAGTACCAGACGAAGCCGAGCACGGTGCCGAAGGCGCCCAGGTACAGGAGACTGGCCCAGACCTGCCAGCCGATGCCGCTCCAGTCCTGGCTGGCCAGGCCGGGCGCGGCGCCCAGGACCAGGAACAGCAGGCCCCACAGGGCGGCGTAGGTGGTGGCCGCGATCGGGCTCAGGCCCTTGAGCGCGGCGCGGCCGATCAGGGTATAGGCGGCCCAGCTGCTGATGGCGCACAGCATCATGAGTTCGCCGCTGCCCAGCGAGGAGCGGATGTCGTGCAGGGCCGCGAACGGGTCGCCACGCGTGATCACAATGGCGGCGCCGATGAAAGCGACCGCGATCCCGAGCCACTTGGCCGCGTGCAGGCGCTCGCGCAGCAGCGCGGCCGCCGCCAGCGCGGTGACGATGGGGTTGAGCGCGATGAACAGCGCCGCTCTCCCGGCCGGCATGGTGCCCAGGGCGCCGAAGAAGCACAGGTTGTACAGGAAGATACCGGTCAGCCCCAGCGCGGCGGTGGCGCCGACCTGCTTCATCGACAGTTTCGGCAGGCCGCCTTCCATCTTCCAGGCCACCAGCAGCAGCAAGGCGGCGGCGACGGCGAAGCGCAGGGTGGCGGCCGTCATCACGGGCAGCGCGTGGGCGGCGATGCGGCCGGCGATGAAGGTGCCGCCCCAGAACAGGGTGACGAGGACGAGCTTGAGATAGACGATATGGGAATGCGGGGCCTGGCTTTTCATGATGGGCTTGCTTTCTAGCTGCGGGAAGCCATACATTAATGCTTATCCCGATTCATGCGCAAATGAGGAAATACTCATGACTTTCACCCAGCTGGAGATTTTCGTGATGGTGGCCGAGATGCGCGGCTTCACCCTGGCCGCACTGCGGCTCGGCATCAGCCAGTCCGCCGTCTCGCACGCGATCCGCGCCCTGGAGACAGAGCTCAGCGTGCAGCTGGTCGAGCGCCAGCAGTCCGCCGTCGAGGTGACGGAGCTGGGCCGGCGGTTGCTGGTGCGCGCCCGCGAGATCCTCGGCCTGGCCGAGGCCATGCGCCAGGATGCGGCGGTGGCACGCGGACTGAACCAGGGCCTGATCCGCATCGGCTCCTTCGGCCCCACCTCCTCGCTCAAGCTGCTGCCCGCCATCCTGCGCGCCTACCGCGCGCGCTATCCCGGCATCGAGGTCCAGATCGACGAGGGGCCGGACGCCGCCGTCATCCAGTGGGTGGCCGACCGCCGTGTCGACGTCGGCTTCGCCGTGCTGCCGGACGAGCGCTTCGACACCGTGCCCCTGGTCGAGGACCAGCTGGTCGCCCTGCTGCAGCGCGACCATCCGCTGGCCGGCAAGCGTTCGGTCGGCCTGCACGAACTGGTGGACCAGCCCTTCATCATGCCCGAGCAGGGCTGCTCGGCCCTGGTCGAGCCGCTGTTCGCGCAGGCGGGCCTGGCGCCCCAGGTGCGCTACCGGATGTCGCAGATGGTGACGGTGCTGGGGCTGGTCGATACCGGCGACGGCATCACCGTGATGCCGGAACTGGCCCTGCCCGACGCGATGCACGCGACCCATCCGCGCATCGTCGCGCGGCCGCTGCGGCCGATGGTCAAACGGCGCGTGGGGCTGGTGTTCCGCAGCCTGGCGCAGGCATCGCCGGCGGTGAAGGCGTTTGCGGAAATTGCGCAGGTGGCGGCCAAAGGCGTCGGCGACCGTAGGGTGGACGGCTCCGCCGTCCACGCGGTAATACGTAGCGGCTCCGATCTCGCGCACGGGCTGGCGGCCGTGGACTGAACGCGTGGACGGGAAACCCGTCCACCCTACCTGCGCCGCTGCAAATCAGCGTTCTACGGCTTGTGCTAGCTCCAATACGATGCTGCGCAGCAGCATGAAAATATTTGCCTGCCCCTGCCGCGCGGGAGCTTGACCGCTTTATCATGCTCTTTCCACACATCACCTTACCAAGGGGTTAAGTGTTTATGAGCCAGAGCAATCCTCTGTCGCTGCACGTTCCGGAGCCCACCGGCCGCCCGGGCTGCAAGACCGATTTTTCGTATCTCCAGGTGAGTCCCGCCGGTTCCGTCCGGCGTCCTCCCGTCGACGTGGCGCCGCTCGACACGAGCGACATCGCCTCCTCCCTGATCCGCGTGCTCGACGAGAACGGCGACGCCGTCGGCCCCTGGGCCGAGCCGCCCGACCGCGAGCTGCTGCGCTTCGGCCTGCGCACCATGATGAAGACCCGCATCTTCGATGCGCGCATGGTCATCGCCCAGCGCCAGAAGAAGATGTCCTTCTACATGACCTCGCTGGGCGAGGAAGCGATCGGCACCGCCCACGCGCTGGCGCTCCAGGACGGCGACATGAACTTCCCGACCTACCGCCAGCAAAGCCTCCTGATGGCGCGCGAAGTACCGCTGGTGGAAATGATCTGCCAGTTGCTGTCCAACGAAAAGGACCCGATCAAGGGCCGCCAGCTGCCGGTCATGTACTCGGTGCGGCGCGCCGGCTTCTTCACCATTTCCGGCAACCTCGCCACCCAGTACCCGCAAGCCGTGGGCTGGGCCATGGCCTCGGCGATCAAGGGCGATTCAAAAATTGCCTCGGCCTGGATCGGCGACGGCGCCACCGCCGAATCCGACTTCTCGACCGCCCTCACCTTCGCCCACGTCTACCGCGCGCCGGTGATCCTCAACGTGGTCAACAACCAGTGGGCGATCTCGACCTTCCAGGCCATCGCCGGCGGCGAGGCGGTCACCTTCGCCACCCGCGGCATCGGCAGCGGCATCGCCTCGCTGCGCGTGGACGGCAACGACTTCCTGGCCGTGCTGGCCGTGTCGCGCTGGGCCGCCGAACGGGCGCGCGGCAACCTGGGACCGGCCCTGATCGAATGGGTCACCTACCGCGCCGGCCCGCACTCCACCTCCGACGATCCCAACCGCTACCGCCCCGCCGACGACTGGAGCCGCTTCCCGCTGGGAGACCCGATCGGCCGCCTGCGCCAGTACCTGACCAGGCTGGGATGGTGGTCGGACGCCGAGCACGAGGCCGTGCAGGCGGAACTGGAAGCCGAAATCGTCGCCGCCCAGAAAGAGGCCGAACAGTACGGCACCCTCGGCGACGGCCGCTCGTGGAGCGCCGCGACCATGTTCGAGGACGTGTACAAGGACATGCCGGAGCACCTGCGCCGGCAGCGCCAGGAACTAGGGGTATGAAGATGGCAAGGGACGACCAACCCAAGGAGTCGGCGGTGACGCCGATGACCATGATCCAGGCCCTGCGCTCGGCCATGGACGTGATGATGGAGCGCGACGACAACGTCGTGGTGTATGGCCAGGACGTGGGCTATTTCGGCGGCGTGTTCCGCGTCACCGACGGCCTGCAGGCCAAGTACGGCAAGTCGCGCGTGTTCGACGCGCCGATCTCGGAAGGCGGCATCGTGGGCACGGCGGTCGGCATGGCCGCCTACGGCCTGCGCCCCGTCGTCGAGATCCAGTTCGCCGACTATTTTTATCCGGCCACCGACCAGATCGTGTCGGAAGCGGCGCGCCTGCGCTACCGCTCGGCCGGCGAATTCACCTCGTCGATGGTGATCCGCATGCCCTGCGGCGGCGGCATCTATGGCGGCCAGACCCACAGCCAGAGCCCGGAGGCCTTCTTCACCCACGTCTGCGGCCTGCGCACGGTGATGCCTTCGAACCCGTACGACGCCAAGGGTCTCCTGATCGCCTCGATCGAGAACGACGACCCGGTGATCTTCCTCGAACCCAAGCGCCTGTACAACGGCCCCTTCGACGGCCACCACGACCGTCCGGTGGTGCCCTGGTCGGGCCATCCGCTGGGGGACGTCCCGAGCGGCTACTACACGGTGCCGCTCGACACGGCCTCCATCGTCCGCCCCGGCAACGCGGTGACGGTGCTGGCCTACGGCACCATGGTCTGGGTTTCGGAAGCGGCGGCGCGCGAGACCGGCATCGACGCCGAGATCATCGACCTGCGCAGCCTGTGGCCGCTCGACCTCGACACCATCGTGCGCTCGGTGCAGAAGACCGGCCGCTGCGTCATCGTGCACGAGGCAACCAAGACCAGCGGCTTCGGCGCTGAACTCGCGGCCCTGGTGCAGGAACACTGCTTCTACCACCTGGAGGCGCCGATCGGGCGCGTCGCGGGGTGGGACACCCCGTATCCGCATGCGCAGGAATGGGCGTATTTCCCGGGGCCGGACCGCGTCGGCGCGGCCCTGAAACGTGCGATGGAGGGTTGAGCCAGATGGGCATTCATGTAATCAAGATGCCGGACCTCGGCGAAGGCATCGCGGAAGTCGAAGTGGTCGCCTGGCACGTCAATCCGGGCGACGACGTGAAAGAGGACCAGGTACTGGCCGACGTCATGACCGACAAGGCCACCGTCGAGATTCCCTCGCCGGTGCATGGCAAGGTGACCAGCCTGGGCGGCGTGGTCGGCCAATCGCTGGCCGTGGGCGCGGAACTGATCCGCCTGGAAGTCGAAGGCGCGGGCAATGTCTCGGCCGAGAAGGCCAGGCAGGAACCAGTGAAATCGGCCGCTGCCGAGGCGCCGGCCGAGGAAGTGGCCGAGCCGCAGCTCGAAGCTGCGGCTGCAAGCGCCGCGCCAGCGCGCGCCCCCGCGCCTGCGCCTCAGAAACCCGCTCCCAAGGCGCCCGCACGCCAGGCGCCGATGCCCGCGCCGGCGATGCGCGCCGAAGGCGACAAGCCGCTGGCGCCGCCCGCGGTGCGCCAGCGCGCCTGGGACATGGGCATCGAGCTGCAGTTCGTGGCCGGCAGCGGCCCGGCCGGCCGCATCACCCACGCCGACCTCGACGCCTACATCGCCGGCCGCCGCCAGGGCGCCGTGACGGGGCGCGGCGACAACCGCTACGCCCAGCTGCACGGCGAACACGCGACGCCGATCATCGGGCTGCGCCGCAAGATCGCCGAGAAGATGCAGGAAGCCAAGCGCCACATCCCGCACTTCACCTATGTCGAGGAGATCGACGTCACCGAGCTCGAACTGCTGCGCGCACAGCTCAACGCCCGCTACGGGGCCGAGCGCGGCAAGCTGACCCTGCTGCCGCTCCTGATGCGCGCCGTGGTGCTGGCGATCCGCGCCTTCCCGCAGATGAACGCGCGCTTCGACGACGAGGCCAACATCCTGACCCAGTACGATCCGGTCCACCTGGGCATCGCCACCCAGACCGACACCGGCCTGATGGTGCCGGTGGTGCGCCATGCCGAGGCGCGCGATCCGTGGTCGAGCGCGGCCGAGCTGCTGCGCCTGGCGGAAGCCGCGCGCAACGCCAAGGCCACGCGCGAGGAGCTCACCGGGTCGACCATCACCATCACCAGCCTGGGCCCGCTGGGCGGCATCGTCACCACCCCGGTGATCAACCGCCCCGAGGTGGCGATCGTGGGCGTGAACCGCATCGTCGACCGTCCCGTGGTGCTGAACGGCGCCATGGTGGCGCGCAAGATGATGAACCTGTCGTCCTCGTTCGACCACCGCGTCATCGACGGCATGGTGGCGGCCCAGTTCGTGCAGACCATCCGCGGCTACCTCGAGAGCCCGGCAACCCTGTTCGTGGAGTGAGCCGATGGAGACAGTCAATACCACCTTGCTCATCATCGGCGGCGGCCCGGGCGGCTACGTGGCCGGCATCCGCGCCGGCCAGCTCAAGGTGCCCGCCATCGTGGTCGAGGGCGCCCAGCCGGGCGGCACCTGCCTGAACATCGGCTGCATCCCGTCCAAGGCCCTGATCCACGCGGCCGAGGAGTTCAGTAAAGCGAACACCTATGCGGCCCAGGAATCCGCGCTCGGCATCACCGTCGACAACCCGCGCATCGACCTGGCGCGCACCGTGGCCTGGAAGGACGGCATCGTCAAGCGTCTGACCGGCGGCGTGGGCGTGCTGCTCAAGAAGCATGGCGTGCGCCTGGTGAACGGCTGGGCGCGCATCATCGACGGCAAGACGGTCGAGGTGCGCCCGCCCGAAGGATCGGACGGCGAAGTGCTGCGCATCCGCTGCGAACACCTGCTGCTGGCCTCGGGCTCGGAGCCGGTCGAGCTGCCCTTCATGCCCTTCGGCGGCGCCGTGGTGTCCTCGACCGAGGCCCTGTCGCCGGCATCCATCCCGCGCCGTCTGGTGGTGGTGGGCGGCGGCTACATCGGCCTGGAACTGGGCACGGCCTACCGCAAGCTGGGCAGCCAGGTGACGGTGGTCGAGGCGGCCGAGCGCATCCTGCCGTCCTACGACGCCGACCTGGTCAAGCCGGTGGCTGCTTCGCTGGCGCGCCTGGGGGTCGAGCTGCGCCTCGGCACCACGGTGCTCGGCTATGAGGATGGCCTGGTGCGCGTGCGCGACGCCTCCAAGGTCGAGGCCCAGCTGGAAGCGGACCAGGTGCTGGTGGCGGTCGGCCGCAAGCCGCGCACCACGGGCTGGGGGCTGGAAAGCCTGATGCTGGACATGGACGGCCGCGCAGTCAAGGTCGACGCCCAGTGCCGCACCTCGATGCGCAACGTCTGGGCCATCGGCGACCTGGCGGGCGAACCGATGCTGGCCCACCGCGCCATGGCCCAGGGCGAGATGGTGGCCGAGATCGTCGCCGGCAAGTTCCGCGAGTTCGTGCCGGCCGCGATCCCGGCGGTGTGCTACACCGACCCCGAGATCGTGGTGGCCGGCATGTCGCCGCTGGACTGCGACCGCGAAGGCGTGGAATTCGTCAGCGCCGTGTTCCCATTCAGCGCCAACGGCCGCGCCATGACCATCGAAGGCACGGACGGCTTCGTGCGGGTGGTCGCGCGCAAGGACAACCACCTGATCCTGGGCTGGCAGGCGGTCGGCGCCGGCGTCTCGGAACTGGCGGCCGCCTTCTCGCAGTCGCTGGAGATGGGTGCGCTGCTGGAAGACGTGGGCCGCACCATCCACGCCCACCCAACCCTGGGCGAAGCCGTCCAGGAAGCCGCCCTGCGCGCGCTGGGCCATGCCCTGCACATCTGATCCTCCCGCGCCGCCCGCCCGGGCGGCGCTTTCTTTCCTGCGCATGTCACACTTCGCCGCCCATGGCGCCCGGCGACGCCGAACCCATTCCGCATTTGTTGCACGCTACCATACGTTCTTTGCACGCCCGTGCATAACGGCAAATATTATTGGCATATGCATCTGTTGTGCCAAATTTGTCATTTGTGTCATTTCCGTGTAATATGCGCGCCCTACGGATGTTCCGTAGACATACAAACAAGGTAATAACATCATGTTCAAGAAAATCGCAGCCCTTGCGGCCCTGATCGTCGCTTCCTCGTCCGCTTTCGCCGTCGAGCCGGGCGCCCTGTACGCCGGCGTCGACGCCGGCAAGACCAAGCTCGAAGGCTGGTCGGACCGTGAAACCAGCTTCGGCGCCTTCGTCGGCTACAAGTTCCACCCGAACTTCGCCGCCGAGTTCAACTACCGCCGTCTGGGCGACGCCGACATCGGCATGTTCAACGTGAAAGTCGACCAGGCCGCCCTGTCGGTCATCGGCACCATGCCGCTGGGCAACAACTTCGACCTGTACGGCCGCCTGGGCTACAACCGCGTCGAAGTCGACGCATCGTCGGGCGGCTTCACCGGCACCGACTCGACCTCGCGCGCTGTCTACGGCGTGGGCCTCGGCTACGCCTTCACCCCGGCCATCTCGGGCCGCATCGAAGTCCAGAAGCCGACCAGCGACCTGACCAACGTGAGCGCGGGCGTCGTCTTCAAGTTCTAATCGCAGGCAAGCGCCAGCGATGCAACAAGCCCGGCCCTGCCGGGCTTGTTTCATTGATAGGTGCGCCATGACGTCCGGCCGGGCGACCAGGCGCGGACATCGCAAGCTGCCCGTCTTGCGCGATGGACATCGCCGCTGTCACCGACGCAGGCCTCTACGTGTTCGCCCGCGGCTGCGCCAGATCAGGAAAGTTGATCCGGACGGGAATGTGACGACGCTTGCCGGCAGCGGCGCCGGCGCGGTGGACCACGGCGGGCGTCAGCGCTTGCAGTCGGGGAAGCGCAGCCTGCCGTTGAAGGTAAAGCACATCTCGACCTTGGCCGGCAGGTCGTCGAACTTCCTGGATTCGCCGGCCTTGAGCGTGAATTCGCGCACCAGGAAATGCGTGCACTCCAGCGTCGGCGCACCGTTGCGCGCCGGCCCGTCCTTGCACTCGGAACCGTACAGCAGAAAGAAGCATTCGCCGCTCGGGCTGCCGTCGCAGCGGTAGGATCCGTCGTCGCCGACGGTGGTCGTGGTGTGGGTGGTCTCTGCCAGGGCGGGGCCATGCAAGCCCAGGGCCAGGGAGGCGGCCGCGGCCAACAAGCTGAATTTCATGCGTGCTCTCGAAACTGGAAAGTCCGCTAGTCTAGCAAACGGCGGCCGCCAGGAAATTCACACATTCACACTAGGCCGCGCGCGGACTGGTGGCCAGCACGGTGCCGAGCCGCAGCGCCGACTCCACCGCGGTATCGACCGGCGGCTGGTAGCCGTTGCCGATCCAGCGCAGCGCGATGCTGATCACGCCGCCGATCACGCCGGCCTGCAGCAGCTCGTCGTCGACCGCGCTGGCGGTCCCGACCATGCGCGCCACCTCGCGTCCGATCGCCTGCAGCGCCTCGTCGAAGGCCAGGTCCACCGCCCGGCTGACGCCGCGGATCTCGACCAGGAACACGCGCGCCGCCTTCGGTCCGCCTTGCAGCGCCGAGAAGTAGGCATGCAGCATGGCGCGCGAGCGCGCCACGCGTCCGCGGCCCGCCGCCTCGCCGGCGCGCAGGGCTTCGCCCAGCACCGCATAGGTCACTGCGTTGAAGGAGTCGATCAGCAGCGCTTCGCTGTTGGCGAAGGATTCGTAGAAATAGCGTTCCGTGAGGCCGGCCGCCTCGCAGACCGCCTTGACAGTCGCATTGTGGTAGCCGCGATCGCCGTAGACGTCGATGGCGGCGGCGATCAAGCGGCTGCGGCGTTCGGCGCGCCGCTGTTCCTGCGATTGTCCTCGGTAGGACCGTGTAGAAGTTGAAGGCTCTG
This sequence comes from Massilia sp. ST3, assembly GCF_018119405.1. Lineage (GTDB taxonomy): Bacteria > Pseudomonadota > Gammaproteobacteria > Burkholderiales > Burkholderiaceae_D > Telluria. The sequence continues at coordinate 14,139 of NZ_JAGPWC010000053.1, forward strand.
CTGTCATCCAGCTATTTTGACACATTCTTGCAACTGGCATTCTGACAATGTACAGTGTCATTATTAAAACAAAAACCAGAGACACCATGCGCACCACCACCCACGCGGCGCAGGCCGGCGGCGAGCCGCTGGACGTGCTGATCGTCGGCGCCGGGCTGTCGGGCATCGGCGCCGCGGCCACCCTGCGCCGGCGCTGCCCGGACAAGCGCTTCGGCATCCTCGAGGCGCGCTCCGCGATCGGCGGCACCTGGGACCTGTTCCGCTATCCCGGCATCCGTTCGGATTCCGACATGTACACGCTCGGCTATGCCTTCCGTCCCTGGACCGACCCGCAAGCCATCGCCGACGGCCCGGCGATCCGCGCCTACGTCGCCGACACGGCGCGCGAGTACGGCATCGAGCCGCACATCCGCTTCGGGCACAAGGTGACCAAGGCCAGCTGGTCGAGCGCGGAAGCGCTGTGGACCGTCACGGCCGCGCTGGCCGGCGGCGGCGAACGCGTGCTGCGCACCCGCTTCCTTTACCTGTGCAGCGGCTACTACAGCTACGACGAAGCCTACCGCCCGCGCTTCGAGGGCGAAGCGGCGTTCCGCGGCCGCATCGTCCATCCGCAGTTCTGGCCCGGGGACCTCGACTACGGCGGCAAGCGCGTGGTGGTGGTCGGCAGCGGCGCCACCGCCGTGACCCTGGTGCCGGCGATGACGGAGCGCGCCGCCCACGTGACCATGCTGCAGCGCTCGCCGTCCTATGTGGTGTCGCGTCCGGCGCAGGACCGCTTCGCACGCCGCATGCAGCGCTGGCTGCCGCAGGGCCTGGCCTATGCGGTGGCGCGCTGGCGTCTGATCGCCGAATCGATCTTCCTGTACCGCCTGGCGCGCGGCAGGCCGGCGCTGGTCAAGCGCCACCTGGTGGCCCAGGCCCAGCGCCAGGCCGGGCCGGGGGTGGACGCCGCCGTGCACTTCTCGCCCAGCTACAAGCCATGGGACCAGCGCGTCTGCCTGGTTCCGGACGGCGACCTGTTCCAGGTCTTGCGCACCGGCCGGGCCGAGATCGTCACCGACCACATCGCCCGCTTCACCGAGCGCGGCATCCTGCTGGCTTCCGGCCGCGAGCTCGAGGCCGACCTGGTGGTGCTGGCGACCGGCCTGTCGCTCAAGGTGCTGGGCGGGGCCGCGATCGAGGTCGACGGCAGCCCGCTCGACCCTGCCCAGGCCATGTCCTACAAGGGCATGATGCTGGGCGACGTCCCCAACTGCGCCATGACCTTCGGCTACACCAACGCCTCCTGGACCCTGAAGGCCGACCTCACCGCCGGCTACGTATGCCGCCTGCTGTCCTGGATGGACCGGCGCGGCCTCGCCATCGCCGTGCCGCGCCGCGACCGCGCGGTGGCCAGCCGGCCCTTCCTCGGCTTCACTTCCGGCTACGTGCAGCGCGCCAGCCGCCTGCTGCCGAAGCAGGGCGCGCGCAAGCCCTGGCAGGTCTACCAGAACTACGTGATGGACCTGCTGACGATCCGCTTCGGCCGCATCGACGACGGCGTCATGCATTTCGGCGCCAAGGGATGCCTGCCATGAGGCGCGCCGGCATGCAGCTCGGTAACCGGGTGGCCGTGGTCACCGGCGCCGGCGGCGGCATCGGCCGCGCGATCGCGCTGTCGCTGGCGCGCCGTTCCTGCCACCTGGCGCTGTGCGACATCGACGCCGCCGCGGCCGCGGCCACCGCCCAGGCGGCGCGCGCCCTGGGCGTGCGCACCAGCGTGCACCAGATCGACGTCGCCAACCGCGCCTCGGTGCGGGGGCTGCCGGCCGCGGTGGGCCTGGTGCACGGGCGCGTCGACCTGTTGGTCAACAACGCCGGCGTGGCCCTGGGCGGCAGCTTCGAGCAGGTCGCGGAAGACGATTTCGACTGGCTCATGGAGGTCAACTTCCACGCCGTGGTGCGCCTGACCCGGGCCTTCCTGCCGCTGCTGCGCGAAAGCGACGAGGCGCGCATCGTCAACCTGTCGAGCATCTACGGGATCGTCGCGCCGCCCGGCCAGAGCGCCTACGCCGCCAGCAAGTTCGCCGTGCGCGGCTTTTCGAACGCGCTGCGCCACGAGCTCGAAGGCAGCCCGGTCGGCGTGACGGTCGTGCACCCGGGCGGCGTCGCCACCGGCATCGCCAGGAACGCGCGCGTCCCCCTGGACGCGCCCCGGCACGAGATCGAGCACGGCCGCGCCGCCGCCCAGCGCCTGCTGCGCCTGGACCCGGCCGTCGCCGGCGAAGCGATCGTGCGCGGCGTCGAAAGGCGCCAGGCGCGCGTCCTGGTCGGCGGCGATGCCAGGTTCGTCGCCTTGCTGGAGCGCCTCCGTCCCGTCAGCTACTGGTCCACCCTGAAGAAACTCACGCTCCGATGATCCTGTTCGCTACCGCCTCGGCCGGCCTCGCGCTTGGCGCACTGGCCCTGTTCTCGCACCGCACGGCACGGCGCATCGAGGCCTTCCTGCCGCCGGCCGGCCGCTTCGTCGAGATCGACGGCCAGCGCCTGCATGTGCGCGACGAAGGCAGCGGGCCGCTGCTGCTGCTGCTGCACGGACTGGGCGGCAACCTGGGCCACTTCAACTTCGGCGCCTGCGCGGAACTGAAGCAGCGCTTCCGCGTGGTGGCCGTCGACCGTCCGGGTTCGGGCTACTCGGCGCGCGCCGGCAATGCGCCGGCCGACCTCTCGAGCCAGGCGCGCGTGCTGGCGCGCCTGATCGACGCCCTCGGGCTGGAACGGCCCACCGTGGTCGGCCACTCGCTCGGCGGCGCCGCCGCGCTCACGCTGGCGGTCGAGCATCCGCAGCTGGTGGGGGCGCTGGCCCTGGTGGCGCCGCTGACCCATGCGCCCAAGGCGGTGCCGTCCGTGTTCCGCGCGCTCGCGATCCGGCCGCGCTGGCTGCGCGGGCTGTTCGCGCACACGCTTGCGGTGCCGGCCTCGATCGCCGCCAGTCGCCGCGTGCTGGAACAGGTATTCGGACCCGAGCCGGTGACGCCCGACTTCCCCACCCGCGGCGGCGGCCTGCTCAGCCTGCGGCCGCGGCACTTCCTGGCCAGCGCCGCCGACCTGGAAGCCCTGCCCGCCCACATGGCGGCGCTGGAACCGCGCTACGGCGAGCTGCGGGTGCCGCTGGCGATCCTGTTCGGGCGCGACGACCGCCTGCTGTGCTGGCGCGCCAACGGGCAGGCCATGCTGGACAAGGCCCCGTGGGCGCGCCTGGACGTGGTCGAGGGCGGGCACATGCTGCCGGTGACGCGGCCCGGATTGACCGCCAGTTTCATCGCCGAAGCCGCGGCCGCGCGCGAGCTGGACCTGTAAGGAAACGGCCATGTACGTGATCCACACCGCGCGCCTTGCCCTGCGCACCTGGCGTTCCAACGACGCCGCCGCCTTCCACGCGATCAACCAGGATCCGCGCGTGATCGAACACCTGGCCGGACCGATGAACATGGCGCAGATCGAGGCCTTCATCGAAACCCAGAACGCCCTGTTTGCACGGAGCGGCGCGTGCTACCTTGCGGCGACCCTGGCCCACAGCGGCAGCCTGATCGGCTTCGTCGGCCTCCGGCATCACCTCGACGTCCCGAGCAGCGGGCTGCCCTTCGCGCCCTGCACCGACATCGGCTGGCGCCTCGGCGCGGCCTACTGGGGCAGCGGATATGCCCACGAGGCGGCCGCGGCCTGCCTGCGCCACGGCTTCGAACTCCTGGGACTGGATGAGATCGTGTCCTTCACGACGCCGCGCAACCTGCGCTCGCGCCGCCTGATGGAGAAGCTGGGGATGCGCCGCGACGAAGCCGGCGACTTCGCGCATCCGGCCCTGGCGCCGGACCACCCGCTGTCGCGGCACCTGCTGTACCGCCTCGCGCGCGGCGCGGCGCCGCGAGACGACGCCTAGCGTTCGCGCGCCGAGGTGTCCTGGTCGCGGTCGGTCGCGGTGCTGCGCTGCCCGCCCGAGCCCTGCTGGTTGAGTTCGCCGGACTGGCGGTTGCCGCCGCCGGCGCCGCTACCGCTGCCGGGCCTGGACTTGCCCATGCCGCCCATGCCGACATCGAGTTGCCCTTCCTTGCTGTCGTTCCTGAATCCCTGGTCCGCGCACTCGGCTTCCGAGCCGCCGGCCAGCAGGTCGTCGGTGCGCCCGGCCTGCTGGTTGCCGCCCTGCCCGCCTTGTTGCACTTGCGCATTGCCGGACATGCTGCCGATGTCGCCGGTGCCGCCGGTCCCCATGGTGCCCGCGCTGCTGCTGCCGTCGCGGGTGAGCTGGTCGTAGCTGCGTCCCTTGGCGTCCTTGTCTCCGCTTTGCATTGCCATGCTGGCCTCCTGTGAGAAAAGTATCGACCTTTCATCATAGACGGCCATGTCGAAACCGCCATAGGCGCACGGGTGAGGGAGCTGTAGGACAGCTCCGCCCTTGCCTCGCAGGATGTACAATCGGGCAACAATGTTTGAAAGCCAAGCTCGCATGTCCCCTTCGCCCCGCGCCCTGGTGGTCTTCGCCGATCCCGCCCTCCACCGTTCCCGCATCAGCCGCCGCGTCGGCGAAGCCGCCCGCAGCCTGCCCGATGTCGTGGTCCAGGACCTGTACGAGCTGTACCCGGACCTGTATGTCGACGTGCGCCGCGAGCGCGCGCTGCTGAAGGAGGCCGACCTGGTGGTCTTCGCCTTCCAGCTGAGCTGGTACGCGATGCCGGCCCTGCTCAAGGAATGGTTCGACACCGTCTTCAAGCCCGAGTGGACCGGACCCGGCGAGCGGGCGCGCCTGGCCGGCAAGTCGTGCTGGGCCGCGGTCGGCTGCGCCAGCCAGCCCGGCGACTACCGGCCCGGAGGCCGCCACGGCCGCCCGCTGGCTGACTACCTGGCGCCGCTCGAGCAGAGCGCGCGCGCCTGCGGAATGCGCTGGATCGAACCCCACGTGTTCTACGGCGCCGAGGGCGCCGACGCCCAGGCTGTCGACGCCCATGCGGCGCAGCTGCGCGCACTGCTGGCCGGGCACCTCGAACGCCTTGCCCTGGAAGGAGTCCCGCATGGAGCATAGCGTGCTCACCGTCGCCGTGGTCTTCCTGGCCGCCGCCGTCATCGCCGTGCCGCTGGCGCGCGCCCTCGGCCTGGGCGCGGTGCTCGGCTACCTGTTGGCCGGGATCGCCATCGGTCCCTGGGGCCTGGGCCTGATCAGCGATGTCGACACCATCCTGCACTTTTCCGAGTTCGGCGTGGTGCTGCTGCTGTTCGTGATCGGCCTGGAACTCGAGCCTCAGCGCCTGTGGTCGCTGCGGCGCTCGATCTTCGGCTGGGGCGCTGCCCAAGTGGGCGCCGTGGCGGCCGTGCTGTTCGGGGCCGCCTGGGCCGCCGGCATTCCCTGGCAGGTCGCCCTGGTCGCCGCCCTCGGGCTGTCGCTGTCCTCCACCGCCATCGCCCTGACCACGATGCAGGAGCGCAACCTGCTGCCCACCCCCGCTGGCCAGGCGGGCTTTTCCATCCTGCTGTTCCAGGACATCGCCGCCATTCCCATGATCGCGCTGGTGCCGGTGCTGGGCGCGGGCGACGCCGACCCGCACGGCGGCTGGGCCGGGGTGCTCAAGCCGGCGGCCGTCATCCTGGGCCTGCTGGCCGTCGGCCACTACCTGGTGCGCCCGGTGCTGCGCGTGATCGCAGGCACCCGCATGCGCGAGATCTTCACCGCCTTCGCACTGCTGCTGGTGATCTCGGTGTCGCTGCTGATGCAGTGGATCGGCATGTCGATGGCGCTCGGCGCCTTCCTGGCCGGGGTCCTGCTGGCCAATTCCGAGTACCGCCACGCGCTCGAGACCGACCTGGAGCCCTTCAAGGGCCTGCTGCTCGGCCTGTTCTTCATCGCGGTCGGCATGTCGGTCGACTTCGGGGTGTTCTTCGCCCAGCCCTGGCGCATCGTCGGGATGGCGCTCGCCTTCCTGGTCCTCAAGCTGCTGGCGCTCTACCTGCTGGCGCGCGCCTTCGGCATGGCGGGACGCCAGCGCACCCTGTTCGCCTTCCTGTTGGCGCAAGGCGGCGAATTCGCCTTCGTGGTGTTCGGCGCGGCCGCCGCGGCGCGCGCCTTTTCGGCCGAGACGGCCTCGATCCTGGTGGTGGTGGTGGCGCTGTCGATGATGGCCACGCCGCTGCTGCTGATCCTGTACGACCGGGTCCTGGAGCCGCGCTGGAACGGCCAGAAGAAGCAACGCAAGGCCGACCGCATCGAGGCCAACGAGGGCCACGTCATCATCGCCGGCTTCGGCCGCTTCGGCCAGATCGTCGGCCGCCTGCTGCACGCCAACCAGGTGCCGCTGACCATGCTGGACCACGACCCCGACCACATCGACACCCTGCGCGACTTCGGCTTCAAGGTCTTCTACGGCGACGCCACCCGCACCGACCTGCTGCACGCCGCGGGCGCCGGCAAGGCGCGCGCCCTGGTGATCGCCATCGACGGCATCGACGACAGCCTCAAGCTGGCGGCGGCGGTGCGCCGCGAGTATCCGGACCTCGCCATCCTGGCGCGCGCCCGCAACATCACCCACTACTACCAGCTGATGGACCTGGGCGTGACCGTGATCGAGCGCGAGACCTTCGAGGCGGCCCTCATGATGGGGCGCAAGGTCATGGAGCAACTTGGATTCGGCGCCTACCTGTCGCGCCAGGCGGCGATGCGCTTCCGCGAGCACAACCTGCAGAGCGTCCACGCGGTCTATCCCTACTACAAGGACCGCGAGCAGTACGTGTCGCTGGCCAAGCGCGCCAACGACGAACTGCATGCGATGTTCGAGCGCGACTTCGTGGCCATGAAGCGCGATCACGAGGATGGCGACGACTGAAAATCACCCACACGGGATGGTTGGCGGAAAGCCGACTGCCAGGCGCTTGGGTTGCCGATAAGCCTAGCCAAGTTGTCTACAAGGGGGCGCCGATGTCGCGTAAACGCATCGCAGCTCCCTTTCTCACCTTAGTTTCCATAAGGCACTGATATATACTCGGCAGCACGATTCCCGGTTGCATGGACGGGACCAGTTTCCACCTCACGCCGCGCTATCTGGCCTTATCTTGGACACCATCCGCCCGCCGTCGCCACGCTCCAGTATCGTGGCCGAAGAAAACTCCGCCCTGATCGATAACTCGCTGGATCTGCTGGCGATGCTCGACCACGAAGGACGCTTCCTGCGCGTGAACTCGGCGGCCAGTGCGCTGCTGGGCTACGAGCCCGTGGAACTGCTGGGCCGCCATTACAGCGACCTGGTCCACCCGGGCGACCACGAGCGCGCGGCCGCCATCGACGCCAGCCTGCGCAACGAGTCGCCCGCGCGCCACGATGTGCGGCTGCGTTTCGTGCGCAGGGACGGCATGGTGATCCTCATGTCCAGCTCGGTGCGCTGGAACGCCGAGTTGCAGTGCATGATCTCGACCTCGCGCGACATTAGCCAGCAGGAGCGCGACCGCGACGCGCTGCGCCAGTCCAAGGACCGGCTTGACGCGATGCTCGAAAGTATCGGCGACGCCTTCTTCGCGGTCGATGGAAACTGGCACGTCAGCTACGCCAACCGCAAGGCGGGCGCCTTCGTCGGCATCGAGGTCGATCAGGCGATCGGCCGCCACATCCTCGAGGTGGTCCCCGCCCTCGAGCATGCCGAGGTCATGGCGCATTATCGCGAGGCGATGGTGAGCCGCGAGGCCCGCAGCGTCGAGGTCTACTGGGAGCCGCTCGCGGTCTGGCTCGAGGTACGCATCTATCCCAGCGAGGATGGACTATCGGTCTACTTCCACGAGATCACCGAGAAACGCAAAGCCGAAGCCGCGGTGCGCGCCAGCGAACAGCGCTTCCGCAGCCTGTTCCAGCAGGCAGGCGACAGCATCATGATCGTCGACCGCAACTTGTCGATCGTGGCCGTCAACGGCCAGGCCTGCGCCTGTTATGGGTATACCGAGGATGAATTCATCGGCAAGAAGGTTAGCGACATCAAGCTCGACGGCGCTAGCCTGGCGAGCCTGGGGCAGGCCTTGCGCGCCGGGCGCCCGCAGTTGCTGCGCACCCGGAAGACACGCAAGGACGGCAGCAGCTTCCCGGCCGAAGTCCACGTTTCGCGCATCGAAGACGGTGGCGAAGAACTCTACCTTGCCATCATCCGCGACCTGAGCGACCGTGAACAAACCGAGCGCCAGCTGCGCGACAGCGAACGGCGCTTGCGCGAAGTCATCGAGATGACCCCCGCCGGCTATCTGGTGGCCTGCGCCGGCGGCCTGCTGCGGGAGGTCAATCCCGCCCTGTGCGCCCTGACCGGCCACGCGCGCGAGGCCTTGGTCGGCCAGCCGCTGGCCGAGCTGTTCGTGGCCTTTCCCTGGCAGGCCCTGGACGACGCCAGCGCCAGCGCCGTGCAGGGGCTGGAGGCGGTGATCCGCCACCGCGATGGCCACCATCTGCACGTCCTGTTCAACGGGAACATCGAACGCGGCGCCGACGGCCGCCTGGCCAGCCTGACCGGCCTGATGGCCGACATCACGGGACGCAAGCTGGCCGAGAGCCGCCTGCGCGAGCTGGCCACCCACGACACCCTGACCGGCCTGCCCAACCGCGCCCTGCTCGGCGAACGCATCCAGGACATGCTGGACCGCTGTCCCGCCGCCGAGTCGGTGGCGGTGCTCTTCCTTGACCTCGACCGCTTCAAGGAAGTCAACGACTCCTTCGGCCACGAGATGGGCGACGTGCTGCTGTGCGAAGTGGCGCGCCGCCTGAGCGGCGCCGTGCGCGCCGACGACCTGGTCGCGCGCCTGGGCGGCGACGAGTTCGTGGTGGCGGCGTCCTGCGCCAACGGGAACGCGGGCGCGGCGCGCATCGCCGACAAGCTGCTCGAGGCGATGACGACGCCCGTGATCGTCGGCGGCCACGAGATCATCGTCGGCGCGTCGATCGGCATCAGCATGTATCCGCGCGACGCGCGCACCCGCGAGACCCTGTTCCAGTCGGCCGACACCGCGATGTATCGCGCCAAGGCGTCGGGGCGCAACCGCTACCGCTTCTTCGAGCCGGAGATGACCGTGGAAACCCAGGTGCGCATGGCGCTCGAGGTGTCGCTGCGACCCGCGCTGGCGCGGCGCGAGTTCGAGCTGCACTACCAGCCGCGCGTCGATCTGCGCAGCATGGAGCCGGTCGGCATGGAAGCCCTGATCCGCTGGAACCACCCGGAGCGCGGACGCGTCCCGCCCCAGCAGTTCATCGGCATCGCCGAGGAGACCGGGATGATCGCGGCCATCGGCCACTGGGTCCTGCAGGAAGCCTGCGCCCAGACCAGGCGCCTGATCGACGAATACGGCCGCCCGATCCGGGTCTCGGTCAACGTCTCGGCGCGCCAGCTGGCCCAGCCCGGCTTCGGCGCCGAGGTGCGCGACGTGCTGGCCCGCACCGGCCTGCCGCCGTCCTGCCTGGAGCTGGAACTGACCGAAAGCGCCCTGATCGAGGACATCGAGCACACCGCCTCGATGCTGCGCGAGCTGAAGAAGCTGGGCCTGGTGCTGGCGGTGGACGACTTCGGCACCGGCTATTCGAGCCTGGCCTACCTGCGCCGCTTCCCGATCGACGTGCTCAAGCTGGACCGTTCTTTCGTGCTGCAGCAGGACGACACGATCACCGCCTTCGACTTCGTCAAGGCCTTCGTCGGCATGGCGCACGCGCTCAACATGGCGGTGGTGGCCGAGGGCGTCGAGACGGCCGAGGTGCTGGACTTCCTGTGCGCGGCCTCGTGCGACGAGGCGCAGGGCTACTACCTGGCGCGGCCCGCGCCGCTGGACGCGGTGCGCGATCTGCTGGCGCCGAGCGCGCCGCGGCTGGCTGGCTAGCATACCCGCAGACTGCTTATTGCCGCTACCCGCAAGACCGCCGCCCCGGCGAAGGCCGGGGCCCAAGTTCGTGAAGCAGTCGAGACGCAAGCAAAACTTGGGTTCCGGCCTTCGCCGGAACGACGGTTTTACGAGTAGCGAAACAAACTGGACTACCTAGGCGCCGGCAGGACCTGATTGCTCCGTCCACGTCGGCCCCGGCGTCGTCGGCCTGTCCCCCTCCCACACCAGCGGATCGATGCACATCCGTCTCCCCGTCATCGCCAGGTCCCAGGCGTGATACACGATCCAGGTCTGGCTCCCATCCGGCGACACCGTGAACGAATTGTGCCCTGGTCCGATCACATGCCCCTCGCGTGAACTCATCAGGGGAGCGGTGCCCTCCGGCGCGCGTTCCCAGGGGCCGAGCGGATGGTCGGCCACCATATAGCTGACGCCGTAGTTCTCGCGCTCCCAGGCGCCGCCGCTGTAGAAGCAGTAGTAGCGGCCGCCATGGCGCAGCACGCTCGCCCCCTCCACCGTGTGCCAGTCGTAGACCGCGTCGTACATCGCGCGGCCGCGCTTGAACAGGTGCCAGTCCGCGTGCGGACGCGCCACCGTGACCGGCTTGCCTTCCAGCCGCGTCATGTCCAGCATGCGGTCGACCACGATGCCGGTGCCGACGCGGTGGTCGTCTTCCTCCTCCAGGAAGTCGACACAGTAGTACAGGTACCACTGGCCGTCGGTGTCGCGGAACGGATGGGCGTCGATCGAGAACGGCTGGTCCGGCACCAGCAGCACGCCGGCGTCGGCGAAGAGGCCGGCCGGATCGTCCGCCACCGCGACCCGCAGCTTGTGGTGCTTGCCTTCCTCGTCGCCCGACGAGTAGTACAGGTAGAACCGGCCGTCCGCGGAAGCCACCTCCGGCGCCCAGAAGTGGTCCGCGCCCGGCTGGTCGATCGCATAGCCCAAGTGCTCCCAGTGCACCAGGTCGCCCGACCCGAGGATGGGAAAGCGGCCTCCCGCCGCGCTGCCGGGCGCGGTGCCGTAGGCGTAGTAGCGTCCTCCGTGCCGCAGCACGAAGGGATCGGCCATGATCTCCGGATAGACCGGATTCGTATAGGTCGTCGCCATCTGGCCCCTCCTACATCCGGTAGCGCAGGCTCAACCCGTAGGTGGTCGGCGAATAGCGGATGTCGCGCGGCCGGATCGGGTCGCCGAGGTAGCTCTCGTAGCGCTCCTTGGTCAGGTTGATCGCGTCGAAGTGCAGGCTGAGGTTGGGGCTCAACTCGTAGCCCACGCTGAGGTCGACATAGGTCGAGGCCTTGACGATGCGGTCCTGGCCGAAGCGCGGCTCGGCGATCTGCTCCACATACTTGCCGCGCCGGGTCGCCGCCAGGCGCCCGGTCCAGCCCGAACGCTCGTAGAGCAGCGCGAAGTTGTAGCTCTGGCGGGCCACGCCCACCAGCGGCGTGGTGCTGAAGTCGCCGCCGCCCAGCGCGGTGCGGGTCTGGTTCTCGCCGTCGATCCAGGTGAAGTTGAACTGGGCGCCCAGGCCGCTCCAGGCGCCCGGCAGGAAGTCGAAGAACTTCTGGATCCCGAACTCCGCGCCCTTGAGCTTGCCCTTGCCCGAGTTCTGGGGCCGGGTGATGCGGTAGGTCTGGCCGTTGATGACCTCGGACTGCTCGAAGTTCTGCAGGTAGCCGTCGATGTCGCGGTGGAACAGCGCGATCTGGGCGAAGCCGTTGTTCTCGAAGTAGTACTCGAGGGTGGCGTCGCTGTTGATCGACTCGGTCGGGTCGAGGTTCGGGTTGCCGCCCGAACCGGTGCCGGGCGCGTTGACGGTCGGCGGGATCAGGGACAGCGCCGGGTTCAGCGAGGCGAATTCCGGCCGGGTGATGGTCTTGCCGACGCTGAAGTGCGACTGCAGCTTGTCGGTCCAGTTGGCCAGCAGGGACAGGTTGGGCAGCACGTTGGTCTCGGAAGTCGACAGGTCGACCGGGCTGATGGTGTCGCCGATGCGGATATTCCCTTCCAGCTTGCGCTTGACCTTGACCGCGCGCACGCCCAGGTTGCCGGACAGGCCCATGCCCGCCAGCTCGGTCTTGAAGCGCGCGCCCAGGTGCAGGGTGGCGCTGCGCTCGCGCTGCTCGAACAGGCGCATCGGGTCGTCCGCCACCCGGCCGGCGCCGGCGCCGTAGAAGGCGCGCACCACGTCGGCCTGGTCGATCAGGAAGTCGCGCGACGGCGTGAACCAGGGCCCGCCCAGGCGGTCCAGGCCCGGCACCAGCTTCTGGAACGACGGACCAAAGGCGGCCACCGGCGAGGGCCGCACCGGGCCGGCGACGTCGCTGTGCCCCTCGGCGCCGTGGAAGGAGACCTCGCGCGTGGACAGGCGGATGCCGCCGGTCAGCGCGTTGATGAAGCCGCCGTCCATGCGCCACACGGCGTCGCTGCGGAACTGGGCCTGCTCGCCCTGCGACTCGCCCCAGTTCTGCACCATCCCGCGCAGCACGAACTGGTTGGGGTCGCGCAGCGGATTGCCGCTGGTGGGCGTGGTGATGGCGTTGTAGCCGCCGTGGCCGTCGCGCCCGTAGGTGTAGACATTGGAGCTGGCGCCCGGGATCTGCTGGTCGACGATCACGGTGTCGTTGATGAAGTCGGAACGCGTGAAGGCCAGGCCGGAATCGACCGAGAGCGCGCCTTCGCGGTAGCGCAGGCCGAAGTTCAGGTAGTGGGTGTCGGTGCGCTCCTTGACGCCCCAGGTGCTGGTGGCCGTGTAGGGGTCCCAGTCGTAGGGGCCGCCGAACTGCGCGGCGGCGGCGAAGGCCGACTGGATCGGGCAGATCATGCCGTTCGGGGTGGCGCAGTAGCCGCCCTCGGGCGCCAGCACCACGTTCGTCAGGCGCGGGGTCCAGGTGGCGATGTTCAGGATGTAGTCGACTTCGCTGCGGCCGCGGTAGCTGGTGCCCAGGTACTGGGTCGAGAACTCGAGCGCGGGGCTGATCTTCCACTGGAAGGCGCCGTGGATGCTGCCGCGTTCGCGGTCGCCCGCGTTGTAGATGCCGCCGATATTCGGCAGCTCGCCCAGGCGGTCGCCCGGGCGCAGCGGCGCGATCGGCTGGTCGTCGTTGAGGCGGGTGGCGGTGCCGTCCGGGCTGACCGAGAAGATGCGGTCCGGCCGGTCGACCCATTGCACCGGATAGCCCCAGCGCTCCTTGTTCCAGGCGACGTCCACCAGGAAGCCCATCTCGCCCACGCCGGTCTTCCAGCGGTTGCTGGCGAGGACGCCGACGCCCGGGTTGGTCTTGGACTTGTGGGCATCCGAACCTTCCACTTCCTGCCGCCGCGCCTCCACATAGCCGCTCAGCATCTGGCCCTTGAAGTCAAAGGGCGAACGCAGGCGCACGTTGACGGCGCCGGCGATGCCGCCCTCGAACTGGTTGGCGGTGGCCGACTTGTACACGTCCAGGCCGCCGATCGACTGCACCGGCAAGTCCTGGTAGGAGAGGCGCCGCCCGGTACCGGTAAAGATCTCGTTGCCGTCGATGGTGGTGGCGACGTCCGGCAGGCCGCGGATGATCACGCTGCTGGTCTCGCCCCGGTCGCGGCCCACCTGCACGCCCGCGATGCGCTGCAGGGCGTCGCCGGCGGCGCGGTCGGGGAACTTGCCGATGTCGTCGGCGTTGATGGAGTCCACCACTTGCTCGGCGTCGCGCTTGATCTCCTCGGCCGAACGGATGCCGGCGCGCAGGCCCGTGACCTGCACGGTCTGGATCGGGGCTGCGGCGCCCGGCGCGGGGGATGCGCTGGCTGCGTCGGTGGTCTGGGATTGGGCAAAAGCGCCATGGGCGGCGAGCAGGGTGATGGCCGCGCACACCGGCCTGAGTTTCAGGGTCGTCATCGTGTCTCCTGGTTTCTCTGCGGTCCGGACCGGCGCCGTCGACGGCGTCGGTTACCGATATGAATATTTTTATTAGTCATAAATATGACCAACTAGACAAAAAACTAACCGAAATTTTTCGGGGGCGGCGCACCCGAGAACCCGGAAAACGGGGCCGGAATCAGGCGATTTTGGCGACCGATTCGCGCTCCACCAGAGGGCAATCCATCTTGATGCTGGTGCGGCGGGCCAGCGAGGCGCGGGTCTGGTCGACCAGGGCCTGGACCGCCCAGCGTCCCATTTCGTAGTTTGGTAACAACACTGTGGTCAGCGGCGGGGTGGTATAGCGCGCCAGGTCCTGGTCGTCGTAGCCGACGATGGACACCTGTTCCGGCACCTCGCGGCCCAGCTTGCGGGCCGCTTCGAGGGCGCCGACCGCCATCAGGTCGTTGGCGCAGAACAAGGCGGTGGGCGGATCGGCCAGCGACAGCAGGTCCAGCGCATGGCGGTAGCCGCTGCCGACCTGCCAGTCGCCTTCGCGCACCAGCAGCGGATCGAAGGGAATGTCGCAGGTCGACAGGGCCTGGCGGTATCCCTTCAGGCGCTCGGCGGCCGCCTCGATCCAGCCTTCGCCGTTGACCAGGCCGATGCGCCGGTGGCCCGCCTGCGCCAGATGCAGGGTGGCGGCGAAGCCGCCCAGCACCTCGCTCGGCACCACCGAGGAATACTGGCGGTCGCGCGTGTGGCAGTTCAGCAGCACCGCGGGCACCCCGTCCAGCTGGGCGGGCAAGGTCACGGCGCGGGTGAAGATGGTGGCGTAGACCACGCCCAGCAGGCCGGGATCGGCCAGCATGCGCGCCAGCACCGCGCCTTCGTTGGCGGGGTCGCCGCGGGTGGCGAACACCGCCAGCAGGCAGTCCTGCTCCCAGGCGCCGTCGCGCGCGCCCTCGATGGTCTGCATCGCATGCGGGCTGGTGGCCAGTTCGTCGCTCAGGTAGACGATCAGGTTGCGCTCGCGCGGCGTGGCGGGCAGCGCGTGGCGTTCGAGCGGATAGCCGATCTCGCGCGCGATGCGCAGCACGGCGTCGCGGGTGGCCTTGCTCACCTTGGCCCCGCTCATCTGGTTGATCACCAGCGACACCGTGGACTGCGACACCCCGGCCAGCTTGGCGATATCGGTCATGGTCGGCCGCCGCGGGCGGCCGCTCCCGCTCCCGCCTCCGCTCATCCCCCCGGCGTGCGCGCGAAGGCGACGCCCTCCTCGTCGAACAGGTGGCCGCGCGCGGCGTCGAAGGCCAGCGCGACGCGCTCGCCGCGCTGCGGGCAGGCTTCGTCGGGGCGGCACTTGATGGCCACCATCTCGTCCACCCCGGCCACCTGGGCATGGACGATGGTGGCGTCGCCCAGGTATTCGACCAGGGCGACGTCGGCCGGAATCGTGCCGACCGGGCCGTGATGGTCGCCCGCTTGCGCCATTCGCAGGTGCTCGGGACGCACGCCCAGCGCCACCCTGGCGCCCGGCGGCGCCCGGCCCACATCGGCCGCCACCCGGGCCGCCGCGCCGTCCGGCAGGCGCACCAGCACTTCGCGCCCTTCCTCGCCGGCCAGCATCCCGGGCAGGAAGTTCATCCGCGGCGAGCCGAGGAAACCCGCCACGAAGCGGTTGGCGGGATGCTCGTACAGCTCCAGCGGCGTGCCGGCCTGCTCGATCCGGCCGTCGTTCAATACGACGATCTTCTGGCCCAGGGTCATGGCCTCGACCTGGTCGTGGGTCACGTAGATCATGGTCGCCCCCAGGTCCCGGTGCAGCCGCGCCAGCTCGACCCGGGTCTGGCCGCGCAGCGCGGCGTCGAGGTTGGACAGCGGCTCGTCGAACAGGAAGACCTGGGGCTTGCGCACGATGGCGCGTCCGATCGCCACGCGCTGGCGCTGGCCGCCGGACAAGGCCTTGGGCCGGCGCTCCAGCAGATGCCCGATCTGCAGGATCTCTGCGGCGCGGGCGACGCGATCACGGATCTCCGCGCGCGGCAGCCTGGCCAGTTTCAGTGCGAAGCCCATGTTCTCGGCCACCGTCATGTGCGGATACAGAGCGTAGCTCTGGAACACCATGGCGATCCCGCGCTGCGAGGGCTCGACGTCGTTGCATACCCGGTCGCCGATTTCCACCGTGCCCGAACTGACGTCCTCGAGGCCGGCGATGATGCGCAGCAGGGTCGACTTGCCGCAGCCGGAAGGCCCGACCAGCACCACGAACTCGCCGTCCGCGATGTCCAGGTCGACGCCCTTGATGACGCTGTTGTCCTCGAACTGCTTGGTGATGCCGAACAGGCGCACATTCGCCATGGGTCTTATCCTTTCAGGCCGGTGGCGGCCAGGAAGCCGTGGGTGACGCGGCGCTGGAACAGCACATAGGCCAGCGCCACCGGCAGCGCCCCCAGCAGCGCCGCCGCCATCAGCTGGGCGTAGCGTACGCCGAAGGCGTCGTAGGTCTGGGTCAGGCCCAGCGGAATCGTCATCATGTCGTTCGAGGTGACGATGATGAAGGGCCAGAGGAAGTTGTTCCAGGCGCCGATGAAGGTGACGATCGCCATCGCCCACACGATGTTGCCGGAGAGCGGGAGGTAGACGCTCCACAGGATGCGCAGCGGTCCCGCACCGTCCATCACGGCCGCCTCGCGAAAGTCGGCCGGAATCGCGTCGAAGAAACCCTTGAACACGTAGATCACCACCGGCGCCACCACCTGGGGCAGGACGATGCCGGCATAGCTGTTGATCAGTCCGAGCTGGTTCATCATGCGGAACAGCGGCACCAGCAAGGCCTCGAAGGGCACCAGGAAGGCCAGCATGGCGGCGCCGAACAGCAGTCCACGCCCGCGAAAGCGCAGCTGCGAGAAGGCATAGGCCGCCATCAGGCTCAGCGCCATCGTCAGCACGGTGACCAGCAGCGCCACCAGCGCGCTGTTGAACAGCCAGCGGCCGACGTTGCCGGCCGCGAGCACCTTGCGGAAGGCGTCCAGCGTCCAGTCGCGCGGCAGCCAGTGGAACACGGCGGACACGGTCTCGTGCTCGGGCCGCAGCGCCGTGCTGACCGCCCACAGCAGCGGCGCCGCCCACATCGCGGCCAGCAGCAGCGCAGCCAGCGCGCCGGCCAGGGTCCAGCCCAGGCTCGAGCTGGCCTTCATGCCGGCCTTCATGCCCGCCTCCCGTCGAGCCAGCGCACGAAGGCCGCCTGGGCCAGCGACAGCAGGACCACGATCAGCACGAAGGCCATGGCGATGGCGGCGGCGTAGCCGGCGTCGCTCTGGGTGAAGGCGGTCTCGAACATGTAGTGCAGGGTCACGCGCGTGGTGTTGAAGGGCCCGCCGGTGGTCAGGATGTAGGTCTGGCCGAAGATCTTCATCGAGGCGATCAGCTGCAGCACCATCGCCATCCCGGCCACCGGCCGCAGGGCCGGCCAGGTGATGGCGCGGAACAGGGTGAAGCCGCGCGCGCCGTCCAGGGCCGCCGCCTCGTACAGGTCGGCCGGGATGTTGCGCAGGCCGGCCAGGAACATCAGCATGTTGAAGCCCACCGTCCACCAGATGGTGGCGATGGCCACCATCGGCATCGCCCAGGTCAGGTCGGCCAGCCAGGCGCGCTGCATCCCCAGCACGTGGTTCACCACGCCCGACGAGGGCTGCAGCATCCAGTCGGCGATCAGGGTCATCACCGAGATCGGCAGCACATAGGGCAGGAAGAAGGCGCCCTGCAGCCACGCGCGCGTGCGCACGAAACGGTCGACCAGCAGGGCCATCACCAGGCCCAGCGCGGTGAGCGGCACCACCGTCAGCAGGGCAAAGTAGAAAGTGTGGCGCAGCGCGGCCCAGAAGGACGGGTCCTGCACCAAGGTGGCGTAGTTGGCGAGGCCGACGAAGGCATTGGTGCGGGTCAGGCTGCTTTCCGTGAGGCTGAGCCAGAAGGTTTCCAGCGCCGGCAGGAAGAAGAACAGCAGGAAGACCACGGCGAAGGGCGCCAGCAGGAGCAGCGCGGGCAAGGTGTCGCGCCGGGTGGCCGGGTTGAGCAGGAAGCGCATCGGGGCTCCTAGTAGCGCGGCGGGCGCTTGCGCAGCAGGCGCGCCGCCTCGGTCTCGAACATGCCCAGCGCCTCCTTCGGCGTCAGCTGCGAGGACAGCGCCGCCGGCAGGAACTTGGACGCCATCGCTTGCAGCGGGCCGGCCGCGCCCATGTACCAGGCGTCCGGATCATAGACCACGTGGTCGGCCACCCCGGCATACAGAGCGTTGGGCATCAGGCTGCGCGCCTGTTCCGATTCGGCGACGGGCTTGTAGGCCACCACATGGCCGCCCTCGGCCCAGCCGAACGAATTCTTGCTGACGAAGGCGATGAAGCGCATCACCGCCTTGACCTTCGCGGGCGGCATCGGGTTGCCCTCGTTGGCCGGAATGGCAAAGGCGTGCGAATCGGCCCAGACACTGGCGTTGCCGTACATTTTCGGCAGGGGCACGATGCCGTAGTCGAAGCCCAGCGTCCCTTGCCTGGTCGCCCGCACCACCTCGGGCACTTCCCACACGCCGTTGATCATGAAGCCGGCGTTCCCGCCCATGAACTGGCTGGTCGAGGCGGCGTAGTCCAGGCCTGACTGGGCGTAGCCCTGCTGGAACCAGCCGGCGATGCGCGCCAGCGACGCTTCGCCCGCCGCGCCATAGGCGAACTTGCCGTCCCTGATCAGGGGCACGCCCTGCTGGGCCAGCATCGAGATCCACAGCCGCCATACGGCGTAGGAGCTCTGGCTGCTTTCCATGGTCATGCCCGGCCGGCCGGTGGCCTGGCGCACGGCGCGGAAGGCGTTCGTCAGGCTGTCGATTCCCTCGATGGGCTTGAGCTCGCCCTCGGCATCGAGCAGGCCGGCGCGCCCGACCAGGGTCTTGTTGTAGTAGAGGACCAGCGGATGCAGGTCGATCGGCACCGCGTAGATCCTGCCTTCGTAGACGGATTTTTTCCACTGGCGCGGGTAGAAGTCGGTGTCGCTCAGGTCGGCACCGCTCAGCTCGAAGGGCGCGATGGGACGCAGGACGCCGCCGCCGGCCAGATTGACGATGCGCGACAGGTGCACGGTGGCGAGGTCGGGGCCGGCGCCGACCACCGAGGAGGTGATCAGCTTGGTGTAGAAGGGCTCGCCCCATTTCAGCGTGGTGCTGACCACCCTCACCTCGCGCTGGCTGGCGTTGAAGCGTTCGACCAGGGCGCGCATGCGCGCGCCGTCGCCGCCGGACAGCAGGGTCCACATCCTGACTTCGACCTGGGCCAGCGCCGGCAGGCTGAGGCCCGCCAAGGCGGCCGCCAGCACGGCGCCAGCCAGGCGCATCGCTTTGGGCGCCAAGCTTGTCTCCTGCAATGTTTGTTGAGTTTTATGAATTAATACTAGCAAATAATTCTTGTACAGGGATGGATTTGGCTGTGCGGTGTGCGGGCAAACTTGGATTCCGGCCTTCGCCGGGAGTCATTGCCGCCAATGGCGGGAATGACGCCGCCAATGGCGGGAATGACGCCGCCAGTGGCGGGAATGACGCCGCCAGTGGCGGGAATGACGCCGCCAGTGGCGGGAATGACGGTTTTACAGTTTCGTGTCGACACAGAAGCTGTTGGCCCGCGCCCCCAGAACGTCATTCCGGCGTAGGCCGGAATCCAAGTCCAACCGACGCATGATATGCCCGGACTGTTAAAATCACCCCTTTTGCAGGTAGTAGAAATGGGCATCGGCGTACTCTGCGGCCTCCTGGCCGGCGCACTCTGGGGACTGGTCTTCATCGTCCCCGAACTGCTGGCGTCCTTCAGCCCCCTCGAACTGGCCGTCGGCCGCTACCTCGCCTACGGCGCCATGGCCTTCGCCCTGCTGCTGCCGCGCCTGCGCAGCCTGCGTGGCCGGTTGACGCGCGCCGATTGCGCCGCCCTGGTGCGCCACGCCCTGGCCGGCAACCTGGTCTACTACATGCTCCTCTCGGTCGGCGTGCAATACGCCGGCGTCGGGCCCACTTCGCTGATCGTCGGCATGCTGCCGGTCGTCGTCACCCTGCTCGGCCGCCACGACCACGGCGCCGTGCCGCTGCGCCGCCTGGCGCTGCCGCTGCTGCTGGTCGCGG
This sequence comes from Massilia sp. ST3, assembly GCF_018119405.1. GTDB lineage: Bacteria > Pseudomonadota > Gammaproteobacteria > Burkholderiales > Burkholderiaceae_D > Telluria. Next base: position 33,998 of record NZ_JAGPWC010000053.1, read on the forward strand.
CCGGCATTGCCTGCATCAATGTCGACGCCTTCGCCCACCCGGCCAGCAGCGACCCGGTCCGCACTGCGACCGGCATCGCCTGCGCCACCGGCGCACTGCTGTGCTGGAGCTGGTACGCCCTCGACAACGCGCGCTACCTGAAGCGCAACCCGCATTTCGGCAGCGCCGAGTGGTCGGCGCTGTACGGCCTGTCCACCGGCATCCTGGCGCTGGTGCTGGGCGCCGCGGCCTGGGCGGGCGGCGACGCCTTCGCTTCCGCGCCGGCCACGCGCGACTGGGCCCTGTTCTGGACCTGCAACGCGCTGCTGGCCCTGGGCGCCTCGGTGATCGGCAACCAGTTGTGGAACGTGGCCAGCCGGCGCGTGCCGGTCACCCTGTCCGGCCAGCTGATCCTGTTCGAGACCCTGTTCGCCCTGTTCTACGGCTTCGTCTACCGCGGCCACGGCCCACGCCCGCTGGAGCTGGCCGCGATCGCCCTGCTGGTGTGCGGCGTCACCTGGTCGGTGCGCGCGCATTCTCCCTCGCTACTTGAGACGGGACACGGAAACCTGGCTGAAGGTGACGGCGTGGCCGGCGCCGCCCATCGCCACCAGGCCTAGTTTCGCACTGGCGCCAAGGCGGTGGGTCCAGGTGCCCCCGCCGACCCAGCGTTCGCCGTCCTGGCTCGACCAGGCCGTATAGCGCTCCTCGCCGTCGCCGCCGCGCCGCACCTCCAGGCGCAGCCAGGTCCACTCGCCCGGCGTGCCCGCCACCGTGTTGCCGTAGCGCGGATGGTAGGGCTCGACCGGCGCCAGCTCCTTGGCGAATTCCACCTGGCGCAGGCCGCCCCGGGCCAGCTCCACCAGCTTGACGTAGTTGTCGTCGTCGCGCAGCACCACCAGGCCGGCCTGCACGGGCCGCGCGCAGCAGTCGAGCGGCGCGTCCAGGCGCAGGCGCGCCTCGATGCGCAAGTCGCCGCCCGGCAGCGGCGTGGCCAGCAGGGCCGCGGTGTCGGTGTCCAGGTGCAGGTCG
>NZ_JAGPWC010000054.1 GCF_018119405.1 Massilia sp. ST3
GCGCGGCGGCGCTCGGCCCGCTGCTCGGCCTCCCGTTCGGCCTCCCGTTCGGCCTCCCGTTCGGCCAGCCTGTTCGCTTCCTCCTGCGCCAGGCGCAATGCTTCCTCCCGCCGCCGCTGTTCGTCTTCCGCGCGGCGCCGGGCCAGGACCTGCGCCTCGCGCGCCGCCTCCTCGGCGATCCGTTGTTCGGCTTGGCTGCGCGCCAGTGCTTCCTGTTCGCGCCGCCGCGCTTGCTCGGCGCTTTCCTGCGCCAGGCGCTGCTGCTCACGCTCCCGCTCGGCCAGCTGCTGCGCACGGCGCTCTTCCTCCAGCCTGGCCTGCGCCGCGTCGCGCCGGGCCTGTTCAGCCCTTTCCCTGGCGTCCTGCTCGGCCTGCTGCTGCGCGAGCCTGACGCTGGCCTCGCGCTCGGCGGCGGCCAGCCGCTCCCGCTCCTCGGCGCGGCGCGCTTCCTCTTCCGCGGCCGCCATCCTACGCGCCTCTTCCCCGGTCTCCTGCGCCGCCAGCACGGCATCGGCGCTGTCCGGCACAGCGGGTTCGCCGGCGGTTTCCGGGCCGGGAGCGGCGTCCGCAACCACGGTTTCCGACCCCGCTTCCAGCTCGGGCAAGGGAACACTGAACTCGGATTCGGCGCGTGCTTCCGCTGCGATCAGGGGTGTGCCGACCGGCGCGGCGCGGCGCTTCAGCAAGCGGGGACGGCTGCGCTTGGGTGTAGGACCAGCCTTTTTTGTCGGACGCACGGCCGCTGCTTCGGCAGGCGCGGCCGGCGGCGCGACCGGATCGACCAGGCGCAAGCCGCTCGCCGGCAGTTGCGGTGTGGGCGCCGGCGCGGGAGACGTGGCCGGATCAGCCATGCTCGTAGGCGGCAGCGGATCGGGCAAAGGTACAGACGGAGGCGGCGCCAGGCTGATCGTGATCGGCCCACCACCGCCCAGGTCGAGCCCAGGTACGCCGAACTGCAGCGACAGCAGCAGCGCGTGCAGCAATACCGATACCGCCACCCCTGCCCCGAGGCGACGGTCGGCATGGCCCAGTGGCTGGTGTCGGCTGCTTGGGTTCGCTGGAGGCATGCCCGTCCGCTTGCATATTTGTCAAGCTGGCATCTTAGCGTTTACTCGGCAGTTGCGCGAGGCGCGCACGATAGGAAGGATGGCGCCGGTAGGCGGCCGTCAACAGTGCGGGCTCAGGGCCGGGCGGGCGCGAACTGGTAGGTTTCGCCGTGCGACAGGTAGATGACGTCCTTCTCCAGGCCGGCCGCCTTGACCTCGCGTGCGAAGTCCTCGAGCGGCGACTTGAACACGTCGTAGTCGTTGTAGTGGATCGGCACCGTCTTCTTCGGCTGCACCAGCTGCATCATGCGCACGCCATCCTTGCCGTCCATCGTCACCTTGACGACGCCGAGGATGCGGGTGCCGCCCAGGTGCAGCAGGGCCAGGTCGATCCCGGGGAAGTACTTCGGAATCGCCTGGATGTCCTCGTAGACGAGGGTGTCGCCGCTGATGTACATGCGGTAGTCGGGCGCCTGGGAATCGGCGCCGAAGTCGAGCACCGCCCCCATCACCCTGGGCAGCAGCGCCGCCACGCCGGCCGGCCCGTGGCGGCCGGGGGTCGCGGTCACGCGCAGGCCCGGCGTGCGTCCCTCGCCCCTGCTCACTTCAAGCCGGTCCCAGGTCGACAGGCCGAACACGCGCGTGAACCCCATGCGCTTGAGCCCCTCTCCGCCTTCCTTGGTGGTGACGATGGGCGTGGCGCGGTTCAGCTTTTGCTGCACCAGCTGGTCGAAGTGGTCGCCGTGCAGGTGCGACAGCACGACCAGGTCGATCGGCGGCAGGTTCTCGAACGCGATCGCGGGCTGGGTGAGCCGCTTCGACTTCAGCCCGTAGCCCAGGTGGACGTGGTCGCCCTTGTGCAGGAAATTCGGGTCGGTCAGGATGGTGAAGCCCTGGAAGCGGATCAGCACCGTCGCGGTGCCGATGAACTGGACGCTGCCCTCGCTCGGCGCCGCGTCCGCCGCCGGCGCCAGCTTCAGGCTGAAGGCATCGCCCTGGGGCGCCGGCGCCTCGGCCTGCGCGCCTTGCGCGGCGCCGGCGACCATCATCACGAACAGGATTCGATGCAGCGTGCGGACCAGGGCCATGCGGGTTCCTCCTTCGGTAGGCGTACGGCGGCGAACGGGCCGCCGTGGCTGACGCACAGTAGCACGCAGCGCCGCGGGCAGGCGTACGCTTCGGGAGGACGCTATACCTTGGGCTTCAACTCGGCCAGGCGGCCGCGCGCGGCGGCCCAGTCGGTGCCGGCCAGCGCCGCCTCGCACACCGTGCATGATTCGAATGGATTGCAGTCGTGCGTATAGTCGACGCAATGGGCGCCGATCACGGTCTTGGCGGCATAGGCATCCACCCTCCCCTTGGGACTGGCTGCGCCACCGGCACCGGCGGCCCCGGCCGCTCCAGCCTTGGGCAGCCATTTGGCGAAGGGTTCGACCGCCACGCCGTCGGGCACGTACCAGCGTTTGCGGGTCGGGTTCCACCGGGCGCCGAGCGCCTTGGCGCCGTCCTTGTCGGCATAGGGGACATCAAGAAACTGCATGGTCTGTGAAGCGAAAGATCGATCGGGTCATCCTGGCGGCGCGCAGGACGGCGGCTGGGGCCGCGGCACGCATGATAACCCGGCGCCGCCTTCCGGCCAAACCTGCCGCGCCTGGTCCCGCTCGCGCTAGGCGCCCGCCACGAACAATTCGTCCGCGCGATCGAGAATGCGCTGGAGCGCGGGATGGTCGACCCGCCGCTCGACGGTCACCGCATAGAATTGCTCGACGATCGCCTCGACCGTGCCGGCCCGCTCCAGGCCGTACTGCGCGCACACGGCGTCCGCCAGCACGGCAGGCACGGCGATGAAGCCGGCCCCGGCCCCGGCGAAGGACATCAGCAGCGCGCCGTCATCGAATTCGCCGACCACGATGGGGCGCAGGCGCTGCGACTCGAGCCAGCCCTTGAGCTGGCTGTGCAGGGTGGCGTCCTGGCCCGGCATCAGGAAGGGCGCACCCTTCAGGCGCTGCGGAAACGTCCCTTGCCACGCGCCGCACAGCTCCGGATGGCCGACCACGGCCACGGCGCTCGAGCCAAGCAGGTGGGTGTGGCCGCGCACCGTGCCGCCCGGCGGCAGGCCCTGGTCGGAAATGACCAGGTCGAGCCGGTGCGCGCTCAGGTCCTGCACCAGGTCGGCGAAGCGGCCTTCGCGGCACACCAGGCGCATCGCCAGCCCGGCCTCGCGCGCGGGCTGGAGCAGCCGGAAGGCCATGGCTTTGGGGATCACGTCGCAGATGCCCACGCGCAGGGTCTCGGCGCCGGTGAAGACGCCGCGCCGGATCGCCTGCTCCAGCTCGTTTCCGATGCTGAAGATCTGCTCGGCATACTGCAGCACGATCTTGCCGGCTTCGGTGAGTTCCAGCAGCCGCCCCTTCTTGCGGAACAGTTCCTCGCCAAGCTGGCTTTCGAGTACCTGCAGCTGGGTGCTGATGGCCTGGGCCGACACGTGCAACTGCTGGGCCGCGCGCGCCACCGTGCCGGTGGTTGCGACCACGTGGAAATACTGCAGGTGCTTGTAGTTGATCACGGTCCCATCCAACCAGAAAAGTTGATGATTGCGAAAATTTATTCGATTTTACTTTCGCATTGTCGCTTCGTATAGTGGCTGCTCCGGTTCACCACTGAAGAGGATTGCCATGAGAACGTATGCCACCAACAGCCACAAAGCCATTTCCCGCCTGCTCGCGCTGGCGATGATCATCGACGGACGCCTGGCGCCGCAGGAACTCAAGGCCCTTCACCACAGCGGCCTGCTGCGCCGCCTGGAAGTCAGCGAGGACTGCTTCGACGAGACCGCCGGCGAGCTGTGCCAGGACTTGCTTGCCGGCGCCGGCGGGCGCAAGGACGGCGAGGTGGAGCTCGATCCGGAAACGATCGAGCGCCTCCTGGCCGAGGTCGACGGGCCCCTGCTGCGCGTGCTGGTACTGCAGGGCATGCTCGACATCGTGCGCGCCGACAAGGTCATCGACCACCGCGAACGCCGCCTGCTGCGCCGGGCGACGCACGCCTGGATGCCCGCCCCCGAACCTGCCGACAGCTAAGGCCCCAAGGAGGACATCATGGAACTGCTCTATGCCGTCTGGCTCGGCGCACCGGTCTGGATGTGGGCGAGCTTCGTCGCCATCGTGGTGGCGCTGCTGGCCTTCGACCTGGGCGTGCTCAACAAGGATGACCACGTCATCGGCGTGCGCGGGAGCCTCAAGCTCTCCGCGCTCTACATCGCGGCCGGCCTGGCCTTCGGCCTCTGGGTCTGGCACGCCTTCGGCAGCGAAAAGGCGCTGCACTTCTACACCGGCTTCCTGATCGAGAAGAGCCTGTCGCTGGACAATATCTTCGTGATCTCGCTGATCTTCGCGACCCTGGCGATTCCCGCGGCCTACCAGCACCGGGTCCTGTTCTGGGGCATCCTGGGCGTGATCCTGACGCGCGGCATCATGATCGGCGCGGGCTCGGCCCTGGTGGCCAGCTACTACTGGGTGCTGTATATCTTCGGCGCGATCCTGGTCATCACCGGCATCAAGATGTTCTTCGCCTCCGACAACCCGGACCAGATCCGCGACAGTGCGGTGCTGAAATGGCTGAAGGGCCACCTGCGCATGACCGACGGGATGCGCGGCAACGCCTTCCTGGTACGCGAGCCCGATCCGGCCCGCCCGGGCCACACCCTGCTGCTGGCCACGCCCTTGTTCCTGGCCCTGTGCATGGTCGAGGTGACGGACGTGATCTTCGCGGTCGACAGCGTGCCGGCGATCTTCGCCATCACCAGCGATCCGTTCATCGTCTACACCTCGAACATCTTCGCGGTACTGGGCCTGCGCGCCCTGTACTTCGCGCTGGCGGCGATGGTGGAACGCTTCACCTACCTGAAGTATTCGCTGGCGGCGGTGCTGGTGTTCATCGGCTCCAAGATCTTCCTGGGCGACTTCGTGTTCGACGGCAAGGTGCCGGCGAGCCTGTCGCTGGCGGTGACGGCGGTGCTGATCGCGGCGGGTATCGGGTATTCGTTGTGGCGTACGCGCGGCGGACTGGACGACCGCGCGGCGTGATGCACGGTGGGCGGGTCGGTGGAGAAAACTGGCCCGCCCTGAGGGAATCGAACCCCCGACCCACAGCTTAGAAGGCTGTTGCTCTATCCAACTGAGCTAAGGGCGGAATGAAGTGAGGCGCTACTATAGCGCGCCGGGCGGGGGCTTGCAACCTGGCAAACTGCACGGCAAACCGCGCGGTGCGCCAGCGGCGGACGTACAAAAGGCAGGCCGTCGTGGACGGCCTGCCTTGCTTGTTGGATGGTCGGAGTACAAGGATTCGAACCTTGGACCCCCTGCTCCCAAAGCAGGTGCGCTACCGGGCTGCGCTACACTCCGACATGGATTCATCATACTCCCGAAGAAGCCGATGCGCCATGCCGGACACGATTGAAGCCGCCGGCGGCCCGCAGTCGTGCTTGACGCCCGTCAAGCCGCCAGCTTGTCGGCGATGCGGCGCGCCATGCTTTCCGCGACTTCCGCTTCCTTGGCTTCCACCATCACGCGCACCAGGGGCTCGGTGCCCGAGGCGCGGATCAAGACGCGGCCGCTGTCGCCGAGTTCGCGCTCGACCGCTTCCTTCTCCGCCACCAAAGCCTGGTCCTTGGTCCAGTCGAAGCCGGCCGGGACTTTCTTGTTGATCAGGGTCTGGGGATAGAGCTGGAGCTCGGCGCAGCATTCGGCCAGGCTCTTGTTCTCGCGCTTGAGCGCGGACAGCACCTGCAGGGCGGAAACGATGCCGTCGCCGGTGGTGTGCTTGTCCAGGGCCAGCAGGTGGCCCGAGCCCTCGCCGCCCAGCAGCCAGCCGCGCTCCTTCATCACTTCGAGCACGTAGCGGTCGCCGACCTTGGCGCGGGCAAAGCCGATGCCCATCTGCTTGAACGCCACTTCGAGCGCCATATTGGTCATCAGGGTGCCGACGGCGCCGGCCACCGGGCCGGTCGCCATGCGGTCGCGCACCATCACGTACAGCAGTTCGTCGCCGTTGTAGATGCGGCCCTCGGCGTCGACCATGATCAGGCGGTCGGCGTCGCCGTCCAGCGCGATGCCGAGGTCGGCCTTGTTGGCCACGACCGCTTCCGACAGCGCCTTGGGCGCGGTGGCGCCGACGCCGGCGTTGATGTTGAAGCCATCCGGCTGGGCGCCGATCGAGACCACTTCGGCGCCAAGTTCGTGGAACACATGCGGAGCGATGTTGTAGGCGGCGCCGTGGGCGCTGTCGACCACGATCTTCAGGCCGCGCAGGTCCAGTTCGTTCGGGAAGGTGCCCTTGCAGAATTCGATGTAGCGGCCTTGGGCGTCGCGCAGGCGGGTCGCGCGGCCCAGCTTGTCCGATGGCACGCAGCCCATCGGCTGGTCGATCGCTTCCTCGATCTCGAGTTCGACCGCGTCCGGCAGCTTGGTGCCGTGTTCCGAGAAGAACTTGATGCCGTTGTCCTGGAACGGATTGTGCGAGGCCGAGATCACGACCCCGGCCTGCAGGCGCAGCGCACGGGTCAGGTAGGCGATCGCCGGGGTCGGCATGGGGCCGGCCAGCATGACGTCGACGCCGGCGGCCGAGAAGCCCGCTTCCAGCGCGGCTTCCAGCATGTAGCCGGAAATGCGGGTGTCCTTGCCGATCAGGACCACGGGGCGGCCGCTGGTCGACTTGGCGCCCTTCGCCAGCACCTTGCCGGCGGCGTAGCCGAGGCGCATGACGAAGTCGGGGGTGATCGGCGCAACTCCCACGAGTCCGCGCACACCGTCGGTACCAAAATATTTGCGTGCCATTCTTCTCTTCTTTTCTTTTCCGTGATTAATCGATTGTCGCCGCATGCCAGACCTTCAGGGCATCGACGGTGTCTGCTACATCATGCACACGCACAATTCTAGCGCCATGCGCTACCGCAGCCAATGCCGCGCCGATGCTCCCGGCCAGCCGCTGCTCGACCGGGCGGCCGGTGACGGCGCCGATCATGGACTTGCGCGACATGCCGGCCAGCACCGGCAAGTCCAGCTCGTCGCGGATGCGCCCCAGCTGGCGCAGCAGCGCGTAGTTGTGCTCGACCGTCTTGCCGAAGCCGAAGCCGGGGTCGACGCAGATGCGCTCGCGGGCGATGCCGGCGGCGGTCATTGCCTGCACCCGTTCGCCGAGGAAGGCGATCACCTCGGCCACCACATCCGTGTACTGGGGCGCCTGCTGCATGGTCTGGGGCGTGGCCTGCATGTGCATGATGCACAGGCCGCAATCGCTGTCCTGCACCGCCTCCAGGGCGCCGGGGGCGCGGAAGCCGTTGATGTCGTTGATCATGTCGGCGCCCGCGATCAGGGCTTCGCGCATGACTTCCGGCTTGCAGGTGTCGACCGAGAGTGCCACGTCCAGGGTCTTGAGGGCGTACAGGGCCGGCATGACGCGCCGCAGTTCCTCGCCAAGGGGCACGCTGGGCGAGCCGGGCCGGGTCGACTCGCCGCCGATGTCGATCATGGTGGCGCCGTCGCGGATCATTTCCTCGGCGTGCGACATGGCGAATTCCAGCCCCTGGTAGCGGCCGCCGTCGGAGAAGGAGTCGGGAGTGACGTTCAGGATCCCCATCACGACGGGGAAGCGCGCGTCCGGGCCGTCGAGCGGGAAGCTGAAGCGGCCGCAGTGCAGGTTCTTGGACATACTGGAAGTGTGAAGCGTTAACGAGCAAAAGGCATCCGGATGGATGCCTTTTGGGAGAAACAATCAGCGCATCAGGCCGGTGCGGTGGCGTTCGGAGCCACGCCGCCCGGACCGCTGTCGCCCGGCGGCGTGCGCTTGGTCAGCAGGCCCGCCTTCGGCTGGCGCGGCTCGCGGCCGGCCATGATGTCGTTGATCTGCTCGGCGTCGATGGTTTCCCAGTCGAGCAGCGCCTTGGTCATCATCTCGACCTTCTCGCGGTTTTCCTCGAGCAGGCGGCGCGCCAGGGCGTACTGCGTGTCGAGGATGGCGCGGATCTCGGCGTCCACCTTCTGCTGGGTCGCCTCGGAAATGGTCTTGGTGCTGCCGCCGAAGAAGCCGTCGTTCTCGCTGTCTTCGTAGACCATCACGCCCATGCTCTCGGACATGCCGAAGCGGGTCACCATCGAGCGGGCCAGCTTGGTGGCGCGGGCGAAGTCGTTCGAGGCGCCGGTCGACATCTGGCCGACGAAGATCTCCTCGGCGATGCGGCCGCCGAACAGGATCGAAATTTCTTCCAGCATCTTGTCCTTGTAGCCGGACAGGTTGTCGTGCTCAGGCAACTGCCAGGTCAGGCCGAGGGCGTAGCCGCGCGGCATGATGGTGACCTTGTGCACCGGATCGGCCTTGGGCAGCAGCTTGGCGACCACCGCGTGGCCCGACTCGTGGTAGGCCGTGTTGCGGCGCTCTTCCTCGCGCATGACCATGGACTTGCGTTCCGGGCCCATGAAGATCTTGTCCTTGGCGTCCTCGAAGTCGATCATCTCGACCAGGCGCTTGCTGCGGCGCGCGGCGAACAGCGCGGCCTCGTTGACCAGGTTGGCCAGGTCGGCGCCCGAGAAGCCCGGAGTGCCGCGCGCCAGGATGTCGGCCTTGACGTCGGTGCCGATCGGGACCTTGCGCATGTGCACGTTGAGGATCTGCTCGCGGCCGCGGATGTCCGGCAGGCCCACCATCACCTGGCGGTCGAAGCGGCCCGGGCGCAGCAGCGCCTTGTCCAGCACGTCGGCGCGGTTGGTGGCGGCGATGACGATCACGCCCGAGGAGGCTTCGAAGCCGTCCATCTCGACCAGCAGCTGGTTCAGGGTCTGTTCGCGCTCGTCGTTGCCGCCGCCCATGCCGGCGCCGCGGTGACGGCCGACCGCGTCGATCTCGTCGATGAAGATGATGCAAGGCGAATGTTTCTTAGCGTTCTCGAACATGTCGCGCACACGCGACGCGCCCACGCCGACGAACATCTCGACGAAGTCGGAACCCGAGATCGAGAAGAACGGCACCTTGGCTTCGCCGGCAATGGCACGCGCCAGCAGGGTCTTACCGGTACCCGGAGGACCGACCATCAGCACGCCGCGCGGGATGCGGCCGCCCAGTTTCTGGAACTTGGTCGGGTCTTTCAGGAAGTCGACGATCTCGCCCACTTCTTCCTTGGCCTCGTCGCAGCCGGCGACGTCGGAGAAGGTCACGGTGTTGTTGGTTTCATCGAGCATGCGCGCCTTCGACTTGCCGAAGGAGAAAGCGCCGCCCTTGCCGCCGCCCTGCATCTGGCGCATGAAGAAGACCCAGACGCCGATCAGCAGAAGCATCGGGAACCAGGAAATGAAGACCTGTTGCAGGAAGGACGGTTCTTCCGGCGGCTTGACGTCGAAGCGCACGTTGTTTTCGCGCAGGTCGCCGATCAGGCCGCGGTCCAGGATGGTCGCGGTGGCGCGCACCTTGGAATCGTCGGTGCGGGTCGCCGTGATGTTCGAACCCTCGATCACGACGTCCTTGATGCGGCGCGCCTTCACATCGTCGAGCAGCTCGGAATAAGCGATGGTCTTGCTGCCGCCAGCCACGCTGTGGGTGTCGAACTGCTTGAACAGCATGAACAGCAGCAGCGCGACCACCACCCAGATGGCGGATTTGGAAAACATATTATTCACGAAGACTCCTCCGATGCGATGCGCATCTCTACCGATTACAGTACGACGATTTTAACCGCAATAAGCCGACGCCGCCACGCGACGCCTGCAATAGTGCTGAAATGCCATATATTCAAGAACGACATGCATATGCAAGCGTTTGCGCACCCCGCGCCTCACGCGGCTGATGTGTGGCTCGCACGCCAAAAATCAAGGGCTGTCGCTCTCGTCAATGCCGGTTTTCGGGCCGGCCGGATTCTTCAAACCGCGTCCGAGCAGGAAAATCTCGGAAGACTTATCGCGACTGGCCTTCGGTTTGACCTGTTTGACAGTACGGAATTCATCCCTGAATTTCTCCAGGATCTGGGTGAACCCCATATCCTTGAAGCACTTTACCAGTAATGCACCGCCCGGCTTCAGGTGCATTTGAGAAAACTCAATGGCCAGGTCGATCAGGTTTTCCATGCGCGCCGCATCGGCATGCGGGATGCCGGACAGGTTGGGCGCCATGTCGGACAGGACGACATCGACCTTGCGCCCGGCCAGCACCTCGTCCAGCTGGTCGAGGATCTCTTCTTCGCGGAAATCGCCCTGGATAAAATGGACGTCCGCCACCGGTTCCATCGGCAGGATGTCGAGGCCGATCATGGTGCCGTGGATGCCGCCGCCCTCCTTGCCCGCCAGCTTGCGCCGGGTGTACTGGGCCCAGCTGCCTGGGGTACAGCCGAGGTCGACGATGACCTGGCCGGGCTTGATCAGCTTTTCGCTTTCGTCGATTTCCTTGAGCTTGTAGGCGGCGCGGGCGCGGTAGCCCTCTTTCTGTGCCAATTTGACATACGGATCGTTAATGTGGTCGTGCAACCAGTTTTTGTTTAATTTGTTCTTGGCCATTCGCGTAGAATACTGCTTTTAAAGGTACATCCAAAAAATATTATGCTTAAACTCACTCCGGCCGAGCGCAGCGCACTGCGCGCGGAAGCCCATGGACTCAATCCCGTCGTCATGATCGGCGGCGAGGGCCTGACCGAATCCGTCATGAAGGAAATCGCCTCCAGCCTCGACGCACACGGCCTGATCAAGGTCCGCGTGTTCGGCGACGAGCGCGAGGAACGTGTCGCCATGTACGAACAGATCTGCGAAGAACTGGGCGCGGCGCCGGTCCAGCACATCGGCAAGCTGCTGGTGCTCTACCGTCCGAAGAAGGAAACGGTCAAGGAACGCAGCGGCAAATCGGGCCCGGGCATGCGCGAAGTCACCATCGTCAAGGCCAGCGCCAGCGGCACCAAGAAGCCGAGCGTCACCAAGGTCATGCTCAAGGGGAATGAACGCGTGACTGCAGGCGGCAACATCAAGCGCGCCAAGCCGCGCCAGACCAGCACCAAGAAAAATTCGCTGAACAAGTGATGCGGGCTGTGCGAGGAAAAACCGGGGTGACCCGGTTTTTTTTCGTCCAGGCCGAGTATCCGTTCGGTTTCGAAGACCGCTAGCGGTAAAACCGTCGTAGGCGCCAGTGGCGCGTACGACGGGCTGGGGGCGCGGGCCCAAGGACGGGTAGTGACTGCTCGACTACCGGCTCAACGACTCTTCAGGACCAGCCAAGCCCCCAGCAGGCTCTCCACCAGGTGAAACAGCTGCGACACCCCATGCATCACCGCGAACTGCGTCCAGTACGGCGACGCCCTCACCCCGCCCACCCCGGCCAGTTCGCGCAGGTGCGCCATGGCCGGCTGCAGGCCGACGAAGATGACGAGCGTGCAAGCCAGCATCGCCAGCACCAGCCCGCCCAGGAAGCGCCGCTTCGCCGGCGGCACGTCAGAGGAAAAACGCAGCAACAGCACCAGCAGCAGCATGGCGCAGCCGATCGACAGCCAGGCCTGGCGCGCCAGGATCACCGACACGACATCTCCCGCCAGGTTGCTCGGCAGGACCGCAAAGGCCGCCGGCGCCGCGACGTAGCCGAGCGCCCACAGGCTGCCCGCCCACAGGCAGGCCAGCAGCAGGCGCGCGCCGGCCAGGCGGCCGCGGGCGGGAGCGGAGGCGTGGCCGTCGGCCATCAGACGTAGCGGACTTCCAGGATCTCGTATTCGCGCGGACCGGACGGAGCCTGCACCTCGACCACGTCGCCGGCGTATTTGCCGATCAGGGCGCGCGCGATCGGCGAGGTCACCGACACCTTGTTGAGCTTGAGGTCGGCTTCGTCCATGCCGACGATCTGGTAGCTGACCTTCTGGCCGCTTTCCAGGTCTTCCAGATCGACGGTCGAGGCGAACACCACGCGGCCTTCCGCGTCCAGGGTGGCCGGGTCGATGATCTGGGCCGTGCTCAGCTTGCCTTCGAGTTCGGCGATGCGGCCTTCGACGAAGGCCTGGCGCTCCTTGGCGGCGTCGTACTCCGCGTTCTCGGACAGGTCGCCATGCGAACGCGCCTCGGCGATCGCGTCGATCACGATGCGGCGTTCCTTGGTCTTGAGCTGGTGCAGCTCTTCCTTCAGGAGTTCGGCGCCGTATTTGGTCAATGGAGTGTTCATGGATCTCTGTTTCTTTCGTTAGCAGGGACGTACCCAACAAGTGAAAACCACAGAGGCACACGGCGCACTGCCGCGCGAGCTCTGTGGTTTTCTAACTGCTAAGCGGGTACTACTTGGCGCTTAGTGTAAGGTGTTATGCAGACCTTGTAAATCGTACACGCGCAGTTCGTCAAGGTGGGCCATGCCCTCGATCGCCGCTTCCGCGCCGGCGATGGTGGTATAGGTCACCACGCGCGACTGCAGGGCCGAGGTACGGATGGTGCGCGAATCGGTGATCGCCGAACGCTTCTCTTCCACCGTATTCACGACCATGACGATTTCGCGGTTCTTGATCATGTCGACAACGTGCGGACGACCCTCGAGCACCTTGTTCACCGGGCGCACCGGGATGCCGGCGGCCGAGATCACGGCCGCGGTGCCCTTGGTGGCCACCAGCGAGAAGCCGAGCTTGACCAGCTCGCGCGCCACGCCCACCGCGCGCGGCTTGTCCGAGGCCTTCACCGACAGGAACACGGTGCCGCCCTTCGGCAGGATGATGCCGGCCGCCAGCTGCGATTTGACGAAGGCTTCGCCAAAGCTCTTCCCCACGCCCATCACTTCGCCCGTCGACTTCATTTCCGGGCCCAGGATGGTGTCCACGCCCGGGAATTTCACGAACGGGAACACGACTTCCTTGACGCTGTAGAACGGCGGCACGACTTCCTGGGCGATGCCTTGCTGGGCCAGGGTCTGGCCCACCATGCAGCGCGCCGCGATCTTGGCCAGCTGCAGGCCGGTCGCCTTCGACACGAACGGCACGGTGCGCGAGGCGCGCGGGTTCACTTCCAGCACGTAGACGGTGTCGACCGTCTTGCCGTCGACTTCCGATTGCTGGATCGCGAACTGCACGTTCATCAGGCCGACCACGTTGAGGGCCTTGGCCATCAGCGAGGTCTGGTGCTTCAGTTCGGCGATGGTTTCCTGCGACAGCGAGTAAGGCGGCAGCGAGCAGGCCGAGTCGCCCGAGTGCACGCCGGCCTGTTCGATGTGTTCCATCACGCCGCCGATGAAGGTGGCTTCGCCGTCCGAGATGCAGTCGACGTCGACTTCGATGGCGTCGTTCAGGAAGCGGTCCAGCAGCACCGGCGAATCGTTCGAGACCTTGACCGCTTCGCGCATGTAGCGCTCCAGGTCACGCTGCTCGTGGACGATCTCCATCGCGCGGCCGCCCAACACGTAGGATGGACGCACCACCAGCGGGTAGCCGATTTCCTGGGCCAGCTCGAGGGCCTCGGCTTCGGTGCGCGCGGTGCGGTTGGGCGGTTGGCGCAGGCCGAGTTTTTGCAGCAGCTGCTGGAAACGCTCGCGGTCTTCGGCGGCGTCGATCATGTCCGGCGAGGTGCCGACGATCGGCACGCCGTTGGCTTCCAGGTCCAGGGCGAGCTTGAGCGGGGTCTGGCCGCCGTACTGGACGATGACGCCCACCGGCTTTTCCAGCTCCACGATTTCGAGCACGTCTTCCAGGGTCAGCGACTCGAAGTAGAGGCGGTCCGAGGTGTCGTAGTCGGTCGAGACGGTTTCGGGATTGCAGTTGACCATGATGGTCTCGTAGCCGTCTTCGCGCATGGCGAGGGCCGCGTGCACGCAGCAGTAGTCGAACTCGATGCCCTGGCCGATGCGGTTCGGGCCACCGCCCAGCACCATGATCTTCTTCTTGTCGGTCGGGTTGGACTCGCACTCCTCGTCGTAGGTCGAGTACATGTAGGCGGTGTTGGTTGCGAACTCGGCGGCGCAGGTGTCGACCCGCTTGTACACCGGGCGGATGCCCAGGGCGTGGCGGCGCGCGCGCACCGCTTCCGGCGTGCTCTTCAGCAGGAAGGCCATGCGGCGGTCCGAGAAGCCTTTTTGCTTGAGCTTGTAGAGCAGCGGCTTGTCCAGCGCTTCCAGGGTCTGGGTCTCGAGCCACAGCTCGATGTCCACGATCTCCTTGATCTGCACCAGGAACCACATGTCGATCTTGGTCAGGTTGTGCACTTCTTCCAGGGTGAAGCCCTGGGCAAAGGCGTCGCCCACGTACCAGATGCGGTCCGGACCCGGTTCGCCCAGCTCTTCCTCGATCTTCTCGCGGTCGCGGGTTTTCTCGTTCAGGCCGTCCACGCCCACTTCCAGGCCGCGCAGGGCCTTCTGGAAGGATTCCTGGAAGGTGCGGCCCATCGCCATCACCTCGCCCACCGATTTCATCTGCGTGGTCAGGTGCTTGTCGGCGGTCGGGAACTTCTCGAAGGTGAAGCGCGGGATCTTGGTGACCACGTAGTCGATCGACGGCTCGAAACTGGCCGGGGTCGCGCCGCCGGTGATCTCGTTGCGCAGCTCGTCCAGCGTGAAGCCCACCGCCAGCTTGGCCGCGACCTTGGCGATCGGGAAGCCGGTGGCCTTCGAGGCCAGGGCCGAGGAACGCGAGACGCGCGGGTTCATCTCGATGACGATCATGCGGCCGTCCTTCGGGTTGATCGCGAACTGCACGTTCGAGCCGCCGGTGTCGACGCCGATCTCGCGCAGGACGTTGATCGACGCGTTGCGCATGATCTGGTATTCCTTGTCCGTCAGGGTCTGCGCCGGCGCCACGGTGATCGAGTCGCCGGTGTGCACGCCCATCGGGTCGAGGTTCTCGATCGAGCAGATGATGATGCAGTTGTCCTTCTTGTCGCGGACCACTTCCATCTCGTACTCTTTCCAGCCGAGCAGGGATTCTTCGATCAGGAGCTCGTTGGTCGGCGAGGCTTCCAGGCCGCGCTTGCAGATCTGTTCGAATTCTTCTTCGTTGTAGGCGATGCCGCCGCCGCTGCCGCCCATGGTGAAGGACGGACGGATGATGGTCGGGAAGCCCAGCTCGCGCTGCACCGCCCAGGATTCTTCCATCGAGTGGGCCACGCCCGAACGCGCCGAACCGAGGCCGATCTTGGTCATCGCGTCCTTGAACTTGGCGCGGTCCTCGGCCTTGTCGATGGCTTCCGGCGTGGCGCCGATCAGCTCCACCTTGTACTTGTCCAGCACGCCGTTGCGGTGCAGGTCGAGCGCGCAGTTCAGCGCGGTCTGGCCGCCCATGGTCGGCAGGATCGCATCCGGGCGTTCCTTGTCGATGATGCGTTCGACGACCTTCCAGGTGATCGGCTCGATATAGGTGACGTCGGCCGTTTCCGGGTCGGTCATGATGGTCGCCGGGTTCGAATTGACCAGGATGACCTTGTAGCCTTCTTCGCGCAGGGCCTTGCAGGCCTGGGCGCCCGAATAGTCGAATTCGACCGCCTGGCCGATGACGATCGGACCCGCGCCGATGATCAGGATGCTTTTGATATCACTACGTTTTGGCATTTAGTTCTTCTCCTGGGCTTGCATCAGGCCGATGAAGCGGTCAAACAGATAGGCGACGTCGGTCGGGCCGGGCGAGGCTTCCGGGTGGCCCTGGAAGCAGAAGGCCGGCTTGTCGGTGCGCTCGAAGCCCTGCAGCGAGCCGTCGAACAGCGAGACGTGGGTCACGCGGCAGTTGGCCGGGAGGGTCTCCGGGTCGACCGCGAAGCCGTGGTTCTGCGAGGTGATCAGGACCTTCTTCGAATCGAGGTCCTGCACCGGGTGGTTGGCGCCGTGGTGGCCGAACTTCATCTTCATCGTCTTGGCGCCCGAGGCCAGGGCCATGATCTGGTGGCCGAGGCAGATGCCGAAGGTCGGGATGCCCTTCTCGATCAGTTCGCGCGACGCCTTGATCGCGTAGTCGCAGGGTTCCGGGTCGCCCGGCCCGTTGGCCAGGAACACGCCATCCGGGTTCAGGGCCAGCGCGTCGGCGGCGGTGGCTTGCGCCGGCAGCACCGTGACCTTGCAGCCGCGCTCGGCCAGCATGCGCAGGATGTTGCGCTTGACCCCGTAGTCGAAGGCGACCACGTGGTACTTGGGATTGGTTTGCTTGCCGAAGCCTTCGCCCAGCTTCCATTCGGTCTCGGTGAATTCATACGGCTCGGTCACCGACACGACCTTGGCCAGGTCCATGCCCGCCAGGCCCGGGAAGGAGCGCGCCAGTTCCAGCGCCTGGGCCGCGGACGGCTCGGCGCCGGCGCTGCCGGTCAGGATGGCGCCGCCCTGTGCGCCCTTTTCGCGCAGGATGCGGGTCAGCTTGCGGGTGTCGATGCCGGCGATGGCCACCACGTTTTCCTGCTTCAGGTAGTCCGACAGCGATTGGGTGGAACGGAAATTCGATGCCAGCAGCGGCAGGTCGCGGATGATCAGGCCTGCGGCGTGGACTTTGGACGCTTCGACGTCGGCGGGATTCACGCCGTAGTTGCCGATGTGCGGGTACGTCAGGGTGACGATCTGACGCGAGTAGCTGGGGTCGGTGAGGATTTCCTGGTAGCCGGTGATCGCGGTGTTAAACACCACTTCGCCGGTGGTATGGCCGGCAGCGCCAATGGAAATTCCTTTGAAGATTGTTCCGTCTGCGAGAGCCAGGACGGCTGGGACGGCTGGGCCAGAAAAAAATGGCGGCAAGGGTAACTCCCAATAAAGTTACCGTAGCTGCGCCACGTCAGACCGACATCCAATGGTCCTGGGCAGGTGTGTTCGCCAGGGTTTGGAGGCCAAGTTGAATGAGGGATGGTGGGTAGGCGCTACGGCTGATGTGTGAATGGTTAAACTTCCAAATTATAGCGCGAATTGGCCTATTCGGCAATGCAGCAATTTTATAAAAGTCCCGCCGAATTCGACGCATCGGAGGCCGCCAGCCCCGGGCAACGGCGCTTTTACTTCCCATATGCAATAAATCGCTCTGCAATAAAAAAGGCGCCCGCAGGCGCCTTCGAGGACGGCGGAACGGCTCAGGCGCCGAGGGCCGCGATGCCGGCCTTGGCGATCTGGGCGTCCTCGTTCGACTTCACGCCCGACACGCCGACCGCGCCGATCACGTGGCCGTCGACGATCACCGGCACGCCGCCTTCCAGCATGCCTTCGATGACGGGTGCGCTCAGGAAGGAAGTGCGGCCATTGTTGATCAGGTCTTCGTAGATCTTCGATTCGCGGCGGCCCAGGGCCGCGGTGTGCGCCTTGGCCGGCGAGATATGCGAGGAGACCGGCGGCGCACCGTCCAGGCGCTGCAGCCACAGCAGGTGGCCGCCGTCGTCGACGATCGAAATGGTCACCGCCCAGTTGTTGCGCAGGGCTTCGGCTTCGGCGGCGGCGGCGATGGTCTTGACGTCGGCCAGGGTCAGGTAGGGTTTGGTCTGCATGGATGTCCTTGTTAAGGTTGCTGCTTGGCCTTGAGCTTGGCCTTGATCTGCGCCATCACGCTGGCGGCGGCCTGCTCGCCGGCCAGGATGGCGAGGTTGCGATTGTTGAAGTCGGCCGAGCCCATGTTGCCGAGGGCCGGCGTGATCACGACGTCCGCTTCCTTGAGTTCGTAGTAGTTCAGGCGCTGGCCCATGATGCTGAAGGTCTGCATCAGGACGTCGAGCGAACTGGCGGTGGCCGCCCCTTCTGTCTGGCTCGAGATGTTGACCGCGATGATGAAGTCCGCGCCCATCTCGCGCACGAAGCGCACCGGCACCGGGGCCACCAGGCCGCCGTCGACATAGGTCTTGCCGCCGATGCTGACCGGCTGGAACACGCTCGGCACGGCGCTCGAGGCGCGCACAGCCATGCCGGTATTGCCGCGGCTGAACAGAATCGGCTGGCCGGTCTTGAGGTCGGTCGCCACGGCGCCGAAGCGGAGTTTGAGCTTCTCCATCGGCACGTTGCCGATCGCCTTGTTCACGTAGTTCTGCAGGGCCTCGCCCTTCAGCACGCCCGAGGAGCGGTTAAAGAATGGCAGGGCCCAGTCCGAGATCGTGGCCTCGTCCATCTGCAGCGCCGTCCTTTGCAGTGCGAAGCCGCTCAGGCCGGACGCATAGAGCGAACCGACCACCGAGCCGGCGGAGGTGCCGACCACGATTTCCGGGACGATGCCCTGGGCCTCGAGCGCCTTGATGACGCCGATGTGGGCGAAGCCGCGCGCGGCGCCGCCGCCGAGGGCCAAGCCGATCCTGACTTTCTTGGGGGGCAGCGGCGCCGCCTGGACCACCGGTGCGACCGGCGCGGCCGGCGGCGTGGTCGGCGTGCTGCCGCAGGCGGCCAGCAAGAGCGCGCCGCAAGCGATAAGGGAAGTACGACGAGAGAACATAGACAATGCCGAAAAGAACGAGGCCAGATTGTACCCCGACCAGTCCGCCAGCTGCACACCTCCCCGCCTCGCCAGTCATGGGGCCGGCGCCGGATTACTGACAATTTCTCAATGTTTCCCGAAAAGTCGACGCTGCTGCTTATGGAAACCGATGAGGTGAGGCGACTTCAGGCGGGCGACGCACGGCCGTGGACCATGGCGCCAGTACCTGCCATCCCAGACGCTCATAGAGCGCGCGTCCGGCGTCCGTCGCGACCAGGAGCCGCTCCGTGACGCAGGCGATCCCGGCCAGCGCATCGAGGGCCAGCATCACCACGGTCCCGAGACCGAGGCGGCGGTGGCTTTCCTCGGTCACGATCTGGTCGAAGACGGCGCAGTTCGCATGCACCGCGACCCGTCCTGACGCTGCCAACCCGCCGCCGGCATGCAAGACGCGCACGATTTGCCCGCCGTGCTCGGCTTCCGCCGTGATGCGGTACCCGGGTGGCGACTCCGCGTTGCCCGTCATTTTCGCCGGGCCGCGCATCAGGTAGCCCGGACTGTCGACGGTCCAGTGCGGCGGCAGCACAGCACGCATCGCCTCAGGCTCGACCGGCGCCTTCAGGAAGATATGTGAAGCATCGATTTGCGCGGCGCAGGCTTGCAGCGCCGTGCCGGCGTCGAGGAATACGTGACGCCGGACTTCCACGGCACTCCCCACCTCGACGCGCAAGCCTCCGCCATCCTGCACGGGGAGCGGCAGGCCGCGCGCAAGACTCCGGCCGGTGAGCCACCGTTCGATAAGGGCCAACGTGACGGTGGCGTCTCGCATTCAGTCGTTCAATGCCGGCTGGGGCGCTTCACCGGCGACCGATTGCGCGTGAGCCGCCGCGGCGCTACGCCGTTTCTCCTTGAAGAAAGACCAAGCCTCTTCCGCTATTTCCAGATCGGCGTTCTGAAGACCGGGGAAGCGCTTGAACATGCCGGGGTAGCGTTTCTTCCTGCTCGGTTCAGCGTGGCCGCCACCTTCGATCTTCAGCAGCCTGACCTCCAATGCGCTCGAACTGTCGCTCCATGTGTAGCGCATTGCGCGGGTTGGCGCGCTCCCCTGGTGAGTCGTCAAGAGAGCGATGTGCGGCGCGTCCGGCAGGCCGGCAAGTTCGCGCCAGACAGCGGCGGTGGTCTCGATCCCGAGCATGGGTGAGGAGAACCACAGCGTGTAGGGGAATTTGCCGCCGGAGTAAGGAATGAAAGGATCGGCGGTAGCGCCGACGACCAGGGCGGACAGCGGAATGCCTGGCATCGGGTAGGCTGCCTGCACCGGCATGTTCGCCAGCACAGCGGAAAACGCGGCCAGGCGCGGCGCCAGTTCAGCAGCGAGGCGATAGGCCATCATGCCGCCCTTGGAGACGCCGATGACATAGATACGCTCCGGATCCACGTCGTCGTCCGCGATGGCGCGGTCGATGATGGCATCGACGAAGCCGACGTCGTCGCTCTTCGGATTGCCGGCGATGGCCACAAAGCCATCGTTCCACGCCCGCTCGCCGCGTCG
This sequence comes from Massilia sp. ST3, assembly GCF_018119405.1. Lineage (GTDB taxonomy): Bacteria > Pseudomonadota > Gammaproteobacteria > Burkholderiales > Burkholderiaceae_D > Telluria. The sequence continues at coordinate 19,931 of NZ_JAGPWC010000054.1, forward strand.
CTTGGCGCCATCCGGCGCCACGATGACCACTTGCTCGCGTTCGGCGATTTCCAGCCAGAGCGACAATGGCGAGGGCGGAAATGCCTTTCCCAGCACCTGCGCGGCCGATGCCCCGCTGCCATGCAGGACGATCACCAGCGGGCGCCTGCCGACAGCCGGCTGCGTCGGGACCGCCTTCAGGTAGTGGCGAAGGCCCTCCGGCCGGGGCATGTCGATCTTCACGATCGGGGCTGTCGGCGCGTCCTTGCGGTCAATCCCACAAAAGAACGCTCGTAGCGTCTGCAAGAATCCCATGTCGCAAGCCCGTCAATATCAGCTTGCAATTTTGCCATAATTCGTCAGAGCAGCGAGGGCAAGATCCAGATTATCGGTAATTCAACAATCCAGTCGGCTTATCCGGGGAGCGTGGTGTTGGGCAGCGAGGCGGTGAAGGTGCTGCCCTTCCCCGGCTCGGAGCTGATCGCCAGGCGGCCGCCGTGGCGCAGCAGGACGTGCTTGACGATCGCCAGGCCCAAGCCGGTGCCCTGGGTCTCGCGCGAGCGGCTCTTGTCGACACGGTAGAAGCGCTCGGTCAGGCGCGGGATGTGGCTGGGGTCGATGCCGATGCCGCAGTCGGTCACCTGGAAGCGCAGGTCGTTGTCGCCGCGGGTCCAGCGCAGGCGGATGGTGCCGCCGTTCGGGGAGTAGCGCACCGCGTTCGAGGCCAGGTTGGCGAAGGCGCTGCGCAGCTCCTCCATGCTGCCCATGACGTCGGGGCCGTCGACCCGCACCTCGACCTGGTGGCGGCCGTTCGACAGCGCGCGGGCTTCTTCCGCCACCGATTCGACCATCTCCTTCATGTCGACCCGCTCGCGGCGCAGCGGGAACTCGTCGGATTCCAGGCGCGACAGGGTCAGCATGTCCTGGATCAGGCGCTGCATGCGGTGCGCCTGCTCGGTCATGAGCTTCAGGTGCGCGGTGCGGGTGGCCACGTCGATGCCGGGGTCGGACATGGCGATCTCGAGGAAGCCGACGATCACCGTCAGCGGCGTGCGCAGCTCGTGCGAGGCGTTGGCGATGAAGTCGCGCCGCATCGCCTCGACCCGCTCGCTGTCGGTGGCGTCGTGGGTCACCAGGATCTGGCGCCGGTTCTCGAAGGGGATGATGCGGCACTCGATCTTGCGGCCGCGGAAGGACAGGGTCAGCGGCTGCTCGTAGCGGCCCAGGATGATGTAGTCGATGAAATCCGGATGGCGCACCAGGTTGGTCACGCGCAGGCCCTTGTCGCGTTCCATGGTCAGCCCGAGGTGGCGCTCGGCGGCGGTGTTGCACCATTCGAGGAACAGGACGTCGTCCATGATCGCCACGCCTTCCGGCAGCAGCTGCATGGCCTGGCGGAAGCGCGCCAGCCATTCGGAGAGCTCGGCCTGGTTGCGCTCGTCCTCGCGCCGCAACCTGTACAGGCGCGCGAACACGTCGGTCCAGGCGCCCCAGCCGTCCGGCAGGCGCGAGCTGTGGGGTTCGTTCAGCCATTCGCCCAGTTCGTGGAGGTAGGAGAGCTGGACCAGGAAGGCGGCCACCACGCCCGCCAGGGCCAGGGCCAGGCCGGCGACAAGGCCGAACCACCACCAGGCCAGGCCGGCGGCGGCGAAGACGAGGCCGAGGCGCAGCAGCGCCGGGACCCAGAACAGAAGTTTGGGATTCATCGCGGTATTGTTAAGAAAACCTTATTGTGGGCGATGTTGGGGTTGCGGTGCAGAGGGATGCCGCGGTCTGGGTGCAAACTTGGGTTCCGGCCTTCGCTGGAACGACGGGTCACCGCCAGTTGCCAGTCCATGCAAGAACCCGGGCACTTGCCCGACTACTTCTCCGACAGCATATACCCCACACTGCGCACCGTCCGGATCAGCCCATCGGCCGACTTGAGCGCCTTGCGCAGCCTGAGCACGTGAACGTCCACCGTCCGCTCCTCGATCACCGCGTGGTCGCCCCACACCTTGTCGAGCAGCTGGGCGCGCGAGAAGACGCGTTCGCGGTGCGCCATCAGGAACTTGAGCAGCTTGTATTCCGCATTGCCGATGTCGATCTGCTGCCCCTCCACCGCCACCGTGCAGCTATTCGGGTCGAGGGTGACGGCGCCGGCGCGCAACGGCGCTTCGGCCAGGTGCGGGCTCTTGCGGCGCAGCAGCGCGCGCGAGCGGGCCAGCAGCTCGCGCGGCGAGAACGGCTTGGTGACGTAGTCGTCGGCGCCGTTGTTCAGGCCCGCGATCTTGTCCTCTTCCATGCTCTTGGCGGTCAGCATGATCACCGGGATGTCCTGGAAGTCGCGGTCGGCGCGCAGGCGCGCCAGCAGGCGCAGGCCGCTCTGGTCGGGCAGCATCCAGTCCAGCAGCACCAGGTCGGGCTTGCCGCGGCTGATGCTCTCCCACGCGCCTTGCGCGGTATCGGCGCTGCGGATGTCCCAGCCCGCCTCGCGCAGCGAATAGCTCACCAGCTCGACGATCGCCGGCTCGTCCTCCACCACCAGCACATTGGTATTGTCCGCCATGCTCAAGCGCCCGGCTGCTCGAGCGCTGGGTTGGCCAAACCCGGCTTGCTGTGGCGGATGTCGCGCCCCTCGACCACGTAGATCACGTATTCGGCGATGTTCTTGGCGTGGTCGCCGATGCGCTCGATGGCCTTGGCCACCCACAGAGTGTCGAGCGCGTTCGAGATCGTGCGCGGATCTTCCATCATGAAGGTCACCAGGCTGCGCATGATGGTGCGGAATTCGTGGTCCACCACCTCGTCGGCCGCGATCAGCTGCAAGGCCTGCTTGCCGTCCAGGCGCGCGAAGGCGTCCAGGGCGTCGTGCAGCAGCTCGCAAGTCGCCTTCGAGATGGTGCGGATCATGTCGTAGTGGTTGAAGGAACCCGCGCCGCGCTCGTGCAGGCTGCGGGCGATGCGCGCGATCTTGGTCGCCTCGTCGCCGATGCGCTCCAGGTCGGTGATCACCTTGATGGTCGCCATCACGGTGCGCAGGTCGTTCGCGGTCGGCTGGCGGCGCACGATCAGGTGGCTGCACGCGTCGTCGAGCGAGACCTCGAGCTGGTTGACCGACTGGTCTTCCGCGATCACGCGCTCGGCACGCACGCTGTCGCCCACGCGGAAGCACTCGAGCGCCTCGTCGAACTGGGTTTCCACCATGCCGCCCATCAGCAGGACCTTGGAACGAATCGCTTCCAGCTCCTGGTCGTACTGCTTGGATGAATGCTCGCCTGTCATTACTTTACTCCGTGTCTTTTTGTCAGAATCAGCCGTAGCCAATGCCTCAGCCGAATCGGCCGGTGATGTAGTCCTGCGTTTCCTTGCGCGCCGGGTTCATGAAGATCTGGTCGGTTTCGCCGAATTCGACCAGCTCACCCAGGTACATGTAGGCAGTGTAATCGGAACAGCGCGCCGCCTGCTGCATGTTGTGGGTCACGATGGCGATCGTGTAGTCCTGCTTCAACTCGCTGATCAGCTCCTCGATCTTGGCGGTCGAGATCGGGTCCAGGGCCGAAGTCGGTTCGTCCAGCAGCAGCACGTCCGGCTTGACCGCCACGCCGCGCGCGATGCACAGGCGCTGCTGCTGGCCGCCCGACAGCGACAGGCCGCTCTTGGTCAGCTTGTCCTTGGCTTCCTCCCACAGCGCCGCCTTCTTGAGCGCCCATTCGACGCGCTCGTCCATCTCGCCTTTGGACAGGTTCTCGTACAGGCGCACGCCGAAAGCGATGTTGTCGTAGATCGACATCGGGAACGGGGTCGGCTTCTGGAACACCATGCCGACCTTCGCGCGCAGCATGTTGACATCGACGCCAGGCTCCAGGATGTTGCGGCCGCGGTAGAGGATCGAACCTTCCGCGCGCTGCCCCGGGTACAGGTCGTACATGCGGTTCAGGGTGCGCAGCAGGGTCGACTTGCCGCAGCCCGAGGGACCGATGAAGGCCGTCACCTGCTTGTCGTGGACATCCAGGCTGACGTCCTTGAGGCTCTGCGTCTTCCCGTAGAAGAAATTCAGGCCGGAGATCTCGATCGTCTTCGCTTTGGCGGCGGCGCTCGAGGCCGAAGTAGGCATAGGTTGGGTCATCACAGTAGTCAGGATAGATTAACGCGGGGTCTTCTGGCTGAACAGGGTCCGCGACAGGATGTTCAGCAGCAGCACGGTAAAGGTCACCAGCAGCGCGCCGCCCCAGGCCAGCGAGCGCCAGTCGTCGTAGGGGCTCATCGCGAACTGGAAGATCACCACCGGCAGGTTGGCCATCGGGGCGTTCATGTCGTTGCTGTAGAACTGGTTGTTCAGGGCGGTGAACAGCAGCGGCGCGGTCTCGCCCGAGATGCGGGCCAGGGCCAGCAGCACGCCGGTCACGACGCCGGCCTTGACGGCGCGCAGGCGCACGGTCATGGCCACCTTCCAGTGCGGCGCGCCCAGGGCGTAGGCGGCTTCCAGCAGCGAGTTCGGCACCAGGCGCAGCATGTTGTCGGTGGTGCGCACCACCACCGGCACCGCGATCAGCGACAGCGCGATGGTGCCTGCGTAGCCCGAGAAGTGCTGCACGTTGGCGACGTAGATCGCATACACGAACAGGCCGATCACGATCGAGGGCGCCGACAGCATGATGTCGGTGACGAAGCGGGTCACGCTGGCGAACTTGTTGTTGTCGCCGTATTCGGCCAGGTAGATGCCGGCCAGGATGCCGATCGGGGTCGAAACCAGGGTCGACAGGCCGACCATCATGACGCTGCCCATGATGGCGTTGCGCAGGCCGCCGCCTTCGCTGCCCGGGGCCGGGGTGTCGGCCGTGAACAGGGTGCCCGACAGCGCGCCGAAGCCGTTGACCAGCAGGGTGGCCAGGATCCAGAACAGGAAGCCGAGGCCGATCGCCATGGCGATCACGGAGAGGACGATGCCGGCGCGGTGCGCCAGCAGGCGCCTGCGGTAGACGGGGTTCTTGGCGATGGTGTTCATTATTTAGGACCTTATTTGCTACCCTCGTTGCGCGCCATACCCACCAGCATCAGCTTGGCGGCCGACAGGACGATGAAGGTGATCGCGAACAGGATCAGGGCCAGCGCGAACAGCGAGGACGAGTGCAAGGTGCTCGCGGCTTCGGCGAATTCGTTGGCCAGGGTCGAGGAAATCGAGTTACCGGCCGAGAACAGCGACCAGGACAGGTCGTGGGCATTGCCGATCACGAAGGTGACGGCCATGGTCTCGCCCAGCGCGCGGCCCAGGCCCAGCATCACGCCGCCCACCACGCCGTTGCGGGTATAGGGCAGCACGACCTTGCGCACCACTTCCCACTTGGTGCAGCCCAGGCCGTAGGCCGATTCCTTGAGCACGGTCGGGACGATCTCGAACACGTCGCGCATCACCGACGAGATGAAGGGGATGATCATCACGGCCAGGATCAGGGCCGCGGTGAGGATGCCGATGCCCATGGTCGGACCCTGGAACAGCTGGCCGATCACCGGCAGCTGGCCGATGGTTTCCTTCAGCAGCGGCTGGACGTGGTCGGCGAACAGGGGCGCGAACACGAACAGGCCCCACATGCCGTAGATGATCGATGGGACGCCGGCCAGCAGCTCGACCGCGGTGCCCATCGGGCGGCGCAGCCATGCCGGGCAGATCTCGGTCAGGAACAGGGCGATGCCGAAGCTGATCGGGAAGGCGATGGCCAGGGCGATCAGCGAGGTCGCCAGCGTGCCCCAGATGGCGATCAGGGCGCCGAACTGGTCGCCCACCGGATCCCACTCGACGCGGGTGACGAAGCCGGCGCCGAATTCCTTGAAGGCCGGGGCAGCGCCGATCGCCAGCGAGACGATGATCCCGACCAGCACCAGCAGCACCGAGGCCGCGAACAGCAGCGTGATTTTATGGAAGAAGAAGTCCTGGATGCGCTGCTGGCGCATGGTGGCGCGCAAGGCGGCTGCCTGGCGCGCCTCGGCTTCGGCGGCGGCCGCGCCGGGCAGTTCGTCGAGGGCGACGCTTGGATGTACGCTCATGGTTTTTTTGTCAATCTTGCTGGCGCACGCCAGGGCCACGATGCTGCCGGCCCCTGCGCGATGCGGTGGATGGGTGCTTACCAGAGCGCCTTGCCGGCGGCGTCCTTCAGGTGGGAGCGCCAGGCATCCTGCACCAGCTTGGTGACGGCGTCGGGCATCGGCACGTAGTCCAGCTCGGCCGCGGCGGCGTCGCCATTCTTGTAGGCCCAGTCGAAGAACTTCAGCACTTCCTTGCCCTTCACGCCGTCGGCCTGCGACTTGTGCACCAGGATGTAGGAGGCGCCGGTGACCGGCCAGCTGGCCTTGCCCGCCTGGTCGGTCAGCACCACCGCGAAGCCCGGGGCCTTGGCCCAGTCGGCGCTGGCGGCGGCCGCGGCGAAGGCCGCATCGTCCGGCTGCAGGAAGACGCCGTCCTTGTTCTGCAGCTGGGTGTGCGCCATGCGGTTCTTCTTGGCGTAGGCCCATTCGACGTAGCCAATGCCGCCCTTGATGCGCTGCACGTTGGCGGCCACGCCCTCGTTGCCCTTCCCGCCCACGCCCACCGCCCACTTGACGGTGGCGCCGGCGCCGACCTTGCTCTTCCATTCCGGATTGGTCTTGCTCAGGTAGTCGGTCCACAGGAAGGAGGTGCCCGAGCTGTCGGCGCGGTGCACCACGGTGATGTCGTCGGCGGGCAGCTTGACGCCCGGGTTGAGGGCCGCGATCTGGGGCGCGTTCCACTTGGTGATCTTGCCCAGGAAGATGTCGGCGACGACGGCGCCGGTCAGCTTCAGCTGGCCCGGGGCGATGCCCGGCAGGTTCACGACCGGCACCACGCCGCCCATGATGGCCGGGAACTGGAACAGGCCGGCGGCGTTCAGCTCGTTGGCCGGCAGCGGCATGTCCGAAGCGCCGAAATCGACGGTCTTGGCCTTGATCTGCTTGATGCCGGCGCCCGAGCCGACCGATTGATAGTTGAGGCCGTTACCGGAAGCGGCCTTGTACATCGTGGCCCACTTGGCGTAGATCGGATAGGGGAAGGTTGCGCCGGCGCCGGTGAGATTGGCGGCCTGGGCGCTGGTGGCCAGCGCGGCGGCGGCAAGGGCGACGGAAACGAACAGATGCTTCATGCGCATGGCAGATCCTCTTGAAGTAAGCCTCGGGAGACCCCGGTGACGATGCTGCGCAGTCTACCGGCCGAATATGACAACTTCATGACATCTTTCGCCAATGTGACACGGGGATGACAGGCCCGCAAGCGCCTGTTTTCACTCTGGCGGAGGAGTTTTTTGGAGGAACGTGAGCGCTGAAATATGACATGCACCAGCGCTATAAACCTTGCAAATCCTCCACCACCTGCTAAGCTGAAATCGGGTATTCCTATTGATCTACAAGGAGGGGATGCTGAAAGGCGTTTGGCTGTTATGTTTAATGTACTGGTGTTTGGTATTTTGTCGGGACTGGTCGGGATCGTCGCCTTCCAGGCGATCGAAGCAATCCGCAGCGGAACCGACGGCTTGTATGACCACTATCATCAATAAGGCATAGTGGATAAGCCCGCTCAGCGGGCTGGTGATGAAACGGCGAGGCCATCGGGCGCTCGCCGTTCGTCATTCGGGAGGGTGGAAAACGCGTTCAGCGCATGAAGCGCGCCAGCGCCGTCATCGCCGCCAGTTCCAGGTTCAGGAACTGGAAGCCGACCTTGAACTCGTTATTGCTGATAATGCAATACATCACCTTGGCGCGGGCGCTGATGGTGGCGAACTTGCCGTCCACCAGGATGTCGAAGCTGACCTGCCCGGCTTGCCCGACGAGGAGCGGGTTCGGCACGCCGACGCTGACGCCATTGGCGCCCACGTCCGCGGTACGGCCGAGAACGGGCGCGTCGCCTTCCATGGCGACCACGGCCTTGGTTTTCAGGATCTTGCGGGCGGATGTCCTTTTATCTCCAAGCATATCGAATCGTTCAAGCTGAGCCAGGCGGCATTATAGGAAAAATCGGACCGGGGCGGGTACCCTCAGTCCAGTTCGCGCAATTTCGTGAAAGCTTCGTCGATGCGCTCGACGGCCACGATGGTCATGCCCTCCACCTTCTGCTTGGGCGCATTGGCCTTCGGAATCACGGCCACCGAGAAGCCCAGCTTGGCCGCTTCGCGCAGGCGCTCCTGGCCGCGCGGGGCCGGACGGATCTCGCCGGCCAGGCCGACTTCGCCGAACACCACCAGGCCGCGCGGCAGCGGCTTGTTGCGCATCGAAGAGTTAATCGCCAGCAGCACGGCGAGGTCGGCCGCCGGTTCGGTGATCTTGACCCCGCCCACGGCGTTGATGAACACGTCCTGGTCGAAGGCGGCGATGCCGGCGTGGCGGTGCAGCACCGCCAGCAGCATGGCCAGGCGATTTTGTTCCAACCCGACCGACAAGCGGCGCGCATTCGGGAGGTGGCTGGCGTCGACCAGGGCCTGGATCTCGACCAGCAGCGGACGCGTGCCCTCCTGGGTCACCATCACGCAGGAACCCGGCACCTGGCTGTCGTGCTGCGACAGGAACAGCGCCGAGGGGTTCGACACACCCTTCAGGCCCTTCTCGGTCATGGCGAACACGCCCAGCTCGTTGACCGCGCCGAAGCGGTTCTTGATCGCCCGCACCAGGCGGAAGCTGGACTGGGTATCGCCCTCGAAATACAGCACGGTGTCGACGATATGCTCGAGCACGCGCGGGCCCGCCAGCGCGCCCTCCTTCGTGACGTGGCCGACCAGGATGATGGTGATGCCGGTCTGCTTGGCCACGCGGGTGAGCTGGGCCGCGCATTCGCGCACCTGGGCCACCGAGCCCGGCGCGGACGTCAGGGCGTCAGAATACAGGGTCTGGATCGAGTCGATCACGGCCACTTCGGGCTTGAGGTCGGCCAGGGTGCCGAGGATCTTCTCGAGCTGGATCTCGGCCTGCAGCTTCAGGTCTTTCGCCTCCACCGCCAGGCGGCGCGCGCGCAGCGCGATCTGGGCGCCGGATTCCTCGCCGCTCACATACAGGGTGTTGCGGGTGGCGGCCAGGTTGGCCAGCGCCTGCAGCAGCAGGGTCGACTTGCCGATGCCGGGGTCGCCGCCGATCAGCACCACGCCGCCGGCCACCAGGCCGCCGCCCAGCACGCGGTCGAATTCCTCGATGCCGGTGCCGAAGCGCGGCACGTCGATGGCCTCGATGTCCGCCAGGGACAGCACCGGCGCGGTCTGGGCCAGGCTCTTATGCTGGGTCTGCGACATGCGGTTCAGGCCGGGGCCTTCGACCACGGTCTCGACCATCGTGTTCCAGGCCTTGCAGTCGCCGCACTGGCCGGTCCAGCGGGTGGCGATCGCGCCGCACTCGCTGCAAGTGTAATTCGTTTTTGCCTTAGCCATCGGTTCCCATTCTTCCTTCGGTGACGCGCACGCGCTGCGCCAGGGCGCACATCAGCTCGTAGCCGATGGTGCCGGCCGCCTGCGCCACCTCGTCGACCGGCAATCCGTCGCCCCACAAGGTGACCTTGCTGCCCACGCGCGCATTCGCGACCGGGGTCAGGTCGACCGTCATCATGTCCATCGAGACCCGCCCTACCAGCGTGGTGCGCACGCCGTCCACGATCACCGGGGTGCCGTGCGGGGCGTGGCGCGGGTAGCCGTCGGCATAGCCGCAGGCCACCACGCCGATCATCATCGATCGTTCCGCCTCGAAGCGGCTGCCGTAGCCCACCGTGTCGCCCGGCTGGAGCCGCTGGATGCCGATGATCTCCGAGCGCAGGGTCATGGTCGGGCGGAGGCCGTAATCCTGGGCGCTGCGTCCGCCCGGGGTGCCACCGTAGAGCATGATGCCGGGCCGGACCCAGTCGCTGACCAGCTCCGCCGCCAGCTGCTGCTGGTGCAGCACCCCGCCCGAGTTCGACAGGCTGCGCTCGCCCGGCAGGCCGTCCGCGCCCAGCCGGAAGCGGCGGATCTGCTCGCCGATCGCCAGGCGCGGATGCTCCAGTTCGTCGGCGTTCGCGAAATGGGTCATGTGGGTGATGTGGCGGATGCCGGGGATGGCGCGCAGGCGCTTGTAGGCGGCCGCGTAGTCCTCCGGGCGGAAGCCCAGGCGGTTCATGCCCGTGTTCATCTTCAGGTGCACGTCGATCGGGCGGTACAGCTGGGTGTATTCCAGCATCTTGATCTGCTCGATGCAGTGCACCGCGCTATTGATATTGTGTTCGGCCAGCAGCGGCACGTCGGAGGCGTCGAAGATCCCCTCCAGCAGCAGGATCGGCTTGATCCAGCCGCTCTCGCGCAGGCGCACGGCGTTGTCGGTCTCGACCAGGGCCAGGCCGTCGGCCTGGGCGAAGCCGCGCATGCCGCGCTCCAGGCCATGGCCATAGGCGTTGGCCTTGACCACCGCCCACAGCCTGGACAGCGGTGCGCAGCTGCGCGCGCGGCCCAGGTTGTGCTGCATGGAGTCGAGGTGGATGGTGGCGCAAAGCGGGCGTGGCATGCTGAAAATGGTGTCTTCGCGAAAGGGTCTATTTTACCTTAGGCTGGGCTGGGCGGGCGCGGCCGGCCCTTTGTTTCTTTGGCGCGCAGACCTTTCATGGTATAAAGCAACTCGGACAAGTTATTGAAATTTTCGAATGAACCGTGGTTTTTATACCATCATGGCGGCGCAGTTCTTCTCGTCGCTGGCAGACAATGCGCTCCTCTTCGTTGCAATCAGTCTGCTGACGTCGATGAACGCCCCGGCTTCGCTGACCCCGCTGCTGAAGCTGTCATTCGTCCTGTTCTATGTGCTGCTGGCCGCCTTCGTGGGCGCCTTCGCCGATTCGCTGCCCAAGGGCCGCGTGATGTTCATCGCGAACATGATCAAGGTATTCGGCTGCGGACTGATGTTCCTGACCGTGCATCCCCTGCTCGCCTATGCCGTGGTCGGCTTCGGCGCGGCCGTGTATTCGCCCGCCAAGTACGGCATCCTGACCGAACTGCTGCCGCCCGAGAAGCTTGTCCCGGCCAATGGCTGGATCGAGGGCCTGACCGTGATGTCCATCATCCTCGGCACCGTGCTGGGCGGCGCCCTGGTGAGCGAACGCGGCGGCGCCTTCCTGCTCGGCATGGACCTGCTGCCCGGCGTAAACACCAATATCGACACCGGCGCCGAGGCGGCCATGGCGGTGGTGGTCGGCATCTATGTGCTGGCCGCCCTGTTCAACCTGCGCATCCCGGACACCGGCGCCCGCTACGAGCACCAGGAACGCAATCCCGGCAAGCTGATCGTCGACTTCGCCAACTGCTCGGCCACCCTGTGGCGCGACAAGCTGGGCCAGATTTCGCTGGCCGTGACCACCCTGTTCTGGGGCGCCGGCGCGACCCTGCAGTTCATCGTGCTGAAGTGGGCGGAACGCTCGCTGCACATGCCGCTGGACAAGGCGACCAACCTGATCGGCGTGGTGGCCATCGGCGTGGCCCTGGGCGCGGTGATGGCGGCGCGCATGATCCCGCTGCGCAAATCGCTGACCGTGATCCCGCTCGGAATCATCATGGGCCTGGTCGTGACCAGCATGATCTTCGTGAAGTCGGTCACCCTCGCCTACCCGCTGCTGGCCCTGATCGGCTTCCTGTCGGGCTTCTTCGTGGTGCCGATGAACGCACTGCTGCAGCACCGTGGCCACGTCCTGATGAGCGCCGGCCATTCGATCGCGGTCCAGAACTTCAACGAGAACCTGTCGATCCTGACCATGCTCGCCGCCTATGCGATCATGATCACGCTGAACCTGGACCTGGACGTCATCATCGTGATGTTCGGCCTGTCGGTGGCCGGCATCATGTACCTGATCCAGCGCCGCCATGCGCTCAACCAGCGCGAGCACGATTCGCTCGGGCTGATCGGCGAGGGCAAGCACTAGAAGGCTTCATTCCATGAGGCGGCGCAGGCAGGCCGCCAGCCGAAATCCCGGATAGTCCGGGCGCTCGGGATAGGCATGACGGTGATGGCAGCTCCAGTAGCTCATGATACGGCGCTCCAGCGTCGCCATATAGTCCGGGTTTTCCCTCACGAAGGCCGCCAGCGGCGCCGCGTCTCGTGAAGCGATGGCGCGCGCAATGTCGTCGACGATCTCCACCACGTACTCCCCTGCGAGCTGCAGGATATAGGGGAGTGAGCCAGCCCGCGTCACCCGCCAGTACCACGGCGAGGCATTGCTGGCGCAGGTAGCCGTCATGATGGCGGGTCCCCAGGCAAGCGACGATGAGTTTCTTTGGACCCCGCGTTCCGGCCAGCTCCCGGCGCAGCAGCTCACGCGAGTAATAGACCCGATACGGAATGTGCAGGACCTCGCCGTCCACCCGGACGCTGAATGGGTAAAGGGGCGGATGCGCTTTGTCGGCGAGCGTCGCAGCGACGTCGCGGACCGCGGGGCGCAGGTGGGTCGGAAACGCCAGGGTTTCGTCGTATCCGGGTCCACAAGCAAGGATCGACATCGCCTACCTCCAATAAGTCGTCGTACCCCGTAATCCTATCCGACCGTCTTCACCATCCGCACTTCGCTGGCGCGCTCGCGCCAGTCGTTCGGCACAATGAACCCGCGCTCCACTTCCTCGATGAAGCCGGCCCGCTGGCGCACCACCGCCACCAGCACCGGCTTGCCTGCCTCCTCGAACTGGTAGGTCAGCTCCTGGAACAGCTGGCCGCGGCTCAGCATCCACACGGCCGACGCCGCGCGGAAAGGCGCCAGCCACTGCAGGCGCGGCAGGATCAGGAATTCGTCGCCTTCGATGGCGTCGAGTTCCTCGAGGGCGCACCAGAAGCCGCGGCAGTGGCCGGCCGTGATGCCTTGCATGAGCGGCCAGCTGCCGCGCGGGTAGAACAGCCAGCCTTTGACCAGCGCCCGCGCCTGCGTCACCGGACGCGGCAAAACCTCCCTGGCGGCCGGGTGTGCGCCCAGGGTCAGCTGGCGCTCGAAGACCTTGCGCATCTTCCTGCCCAGGCTGTCCGCGAGGTTGGGGCCGACCAGTGCGTCGAAGCGGGCCATGCCCGGAGCCTGCGTCCCGCCCGCATCCAGCAAATAGAACTTGGTGGCGAACTCGATGTGTTCGAGCGCATCCGGGCCGGCGTCGAGCAGGAAGTCGAATTCGCCGACGGTGTCGTTGCGGGCGGCGCGCACCTGCAGGCCGTGCACCACCAGGCGTCCCTGCTGGGCGAAATAGAAGGCCATCAGCTTTTCGGCATACAGCCCGAGGCGGGTGGTGACCCGGGGGCCGAGGGCGGCGTCGAGTTCGGCGGGATCGTGGTCGACGCGCGCCAGCCAGGCCGCGACCTCCGGGCCTATCTGTCCGAGGGTGGCGACGTGGCCGGCCCAGGCCGGGTCGTGGATGTCGAGCAGGTCGGGCGCGTCGAGCAGCCAGGCCAGCGCCCGGACCCGGGCGCGCCGCAGGTGGCCCCAGCGGCGATGGAAGGATTCCTGGTAGCTCTCAGCGGGCGGCCGCATCGAGCGCCCTTGCCCGGCACAGGTCGGCCCATGCGAGCGCCTTGTCCTGTCCGCGCCGCAGCAGCTCGCCCGGATGCAGGGTGGCCACCAGCGGCACCTCACCCAGCCGGTGCACGGCGCCGCGCGCGCCCGCCAGCGGTTCGCTCAGCGGACGGCCCAGCAGGCCGTTGGCCGCGACCTGGCCCAGGGTCAGCACCGTGGCGGCGCCGCTCAAGGCCAGCTCGCGTTCCAGGTAGGGGCGGCAGGCTTCGACCTCGTCCGCGGTAGGCGCGCGGTCGCCGCCCTTCGGGCTCACCGGGCGGCATTTCACCAGCGGCGTCACATAGGCGTCGCGCTCGCGCGACATGCCGACGGCGTGCAGCATGTTCTCCAGCAGCTTGCCGGCGTCGCCGCTGACGGGCTGGCCGGCCTGCTCGTCCTGGGCGCCGGGGGTGCCGGCGACCACCATCCAGCGCGCCTGGCGCGGGCCGGAGCCGAACATCGGCTTGCGGCCTTCGCTGCAGGCGCCGCAGCGGCGGCAGTTGGCCACCGCCAGGCGCAGCGCGGCCCAGTCCATGCGGGCGATGTCGGTGACCGCTTCTTCAGGCACCGCGGCATCGTCCCAGGCGGCGTCGGGGGCGTCTTCGGCCGGCGCGGGCGCGCGCGCCGCCGGGACAGGCGCGGGTGCAGGTACGGCGGGCGCCGCTGTGGGGGCCGCAGCCAGCGCCGCGGGCGCTTCGGCGGCGGCGGAAGCCTCGGGCGCGCCGCGCAGCTCCCAGAGCGGGCCGATGCCCATCTCGGCCAGGAACAGGGCGTCGCGTTCGCTGGTCTTCTTCATAGTTCGAGCCTCATCACGATCGCATCCTCGCGCTGGCCGGGGCCGGCCGGGTAGTAGCCCTTGCGGCGGCCGATCTCGGCATAGCCGTAGCGGCGGTAGACCGCCAAGGCGCGCTCGTTGGACGGGCGTACCTCCAGCAGCACCGAGGCCATGCCCTGCTCCCTGGCGCGCGCGGCGATCCGGTCCAGCAAGTGGCGGCCCAGGCCCTGGCCCTGGCGGCCGGCGGCCACCGCGACATCGAGCAGGTGGGCCTCGTCGACCGCGTACATCAGCAGATAATAGCCGGCCAGCGCACCGAGCGGATCGCGCACGGTCCAGGCGTCGTAGCCGCTGTTCAGCGACTCGGTGAAATTGGCGCGGCTCCAGGGATAGGGAAACACGCTCTCCTCGAGCGCCCACACCTCGTCCACGTCGGCCGGCGCCATGGGCGCGTACTTCAGCTGGCCGAATTCGGGCATGCCGGTCATTGGCCGGTCCCGGGCCCCCGGGGGGGGGGGGGGCCGGGGGGGGGGGGGGGGGGGCGGGGGGGGGGGGCCCCCCGGGGGGGGGGGGGGGGGGGGGGGGGGGGGGCCAACCGGGGGGG
>NZ_JAGPWC010000055.1 GCF_018119405.1 Massilia sp. ST3
CCCCCCCCCCCGGGGGGGTGGTTTTTTTTGGGGGCCCCCCCCCGGGGGGGGGGGGGGCCGCCCCCCCCCCCCCTACGCTTTAGAACTCTTCCCAGCCTTCCGTCGACACGGCCGCCTTGGCCTTCGGCCTGGCGATCGCCGGACGCGCCGGCGCGGGTTTGGCTTGCGGCTTGGCGGCCGGCAGCGCCGGCGCCTGCACGGCCACCGGAGCCGCCGGTTCGGCGCCGGTGCGGAACACCGCGACCGCCTTCGCCAGCATCGCGGCCTGCTCCCGCATCTGGCTCGACGCGGCGGCGGCTTCCTCCACCAGGGCCGCGTTCTGCTGCGTGCCCTCGTCCATCTGCGCCACCGCCTGGTTGATCTGCTCGATACCGGCTGTCTGTTCCTGGCTGGCGGCGGTGATCTCGGACATGATGTCCGTCACGCGGCGCACGCTCTCGACGATCTCCTGCATCGTGGCGCCGGCTTCGGCCACCAGCTTGCTGCCGCTGGCCACCTTGTCGGTCGATTCGCCGATCAGGGCCTTGATTTCCTTGGCCGCGTTGGCCGAACGCTGCGCCAGGTTGCGCACCTCGCTCGCCACCACCGCGAAGCCGCGGCCCTGCTCGCCGGCGCGCGCCGCTTCCACGGCCGCATTCAGCGCCAGGATGTTGGTCTGGAAGGCGATGCCGTCGATGACGCCGATGATGTCGCCGATCTTGCCGGCCGAGGCGTTGATCTCGCCCATGGTGCCGACCACCTGGCCGATCACGTCGCCGCCGCGCGCGGCGACGTTCGACGCCGCCTCGGCCAGCACATTGGCCTGGCGCGCATTGTCGGCGTTCTGCTTGACGGTCGAGGTCAGCTCTTCCATCGAGGAGGCCGTTTCTTCCAGCGCGCTCGCCTGCTGTTCGGTGCGCGAGGACAGGTCCTGGCTGCCGGCCGCCACTTGGGCCGCGGCGACGGCGATGGTGTCGGTGCCGGTGCGGACTGTGCCGACGGTGCGCGCCAGGTTCTCGTTCATGTCCTTGAGCGCTTGCAGCAGCTGGCCGGTCTCGTCGCGCGTGGTGACGTCGATGTGGCTGCTCAGGTCGCCCGCGGCGACGGTGCGGGCCACTTCCAGCGCCTTCGCCACCGGACGGGTGATCGAACGCGTGATCCACCAGGCGACGGCGGCGGCCAGCGCCAGCGCCGCGGCGCCCAACGACCACATCAGGATGGTGGTGCTGTAGTAGGTCGCGTCGGCCACGGCGGCGGCGTCGAGGGCGATCTTCTTCTGCAGCGCGGTCTGGTCGGCGGTGGCCTTCTTGAGGCGATCCTGCACCGGACGCAGCTGGCTCTTCATCAGGGAGCGCGCGGCGTCCTGCTCGTCCATGTTGATCAGCCTGATCAGGCGATCCTGGCCAGCCACGTAAGCGGCCGTCTCGGTCTTCATCTGCGCCAGCAATTCCTTGCCGCGCAGGCTGACCAGCGACTTGTCCAGCTCGGCGATGATCTGGTTCACGGTGCGGCGGTGGGTCATGACCTCGTCGACCAGTTTGGCGCGGTCGGCCGGGTCGTCGGTCAGCAGCATGTTGCTGATCGCGATGGCGATATCGTTGATGGCCTCTTGCATGTGGCCGGCCGCTTCGATCTTCGGCATGCGCTGGTTGACGATCTCGTTGGTGCCGTCGTTGACGCGGTCGAGCATGGCATTGCTCAGGACGATCATCGCGACCAGCATGGCGCCGACGATGCCGAAGCCCAGGGCCAGGCGTTTGCCGATCTTCAGGTTGGCGAGGTTCATGGTATCTCTTTCTTTGTTGTTCAGGCCGCGTGCGGCAGCGCCGCCACCAGGCCCAGTTCGTCGGATTGCATCAGCTTGTCGATGTCGAGCAGGATCAGCATGCGCTCGCCCACCGTGCCCAGGCCGCATACGCAGTTGGACTCGGCGCTCGCGCCCATGTCGGGCGCCGGGCGGATCTGGTCGTCGCTGAGGGTGACCACGTCGGACACGCTGTCGACCACCATGCCGATCACGTGCTGGGCGATGTTCAGGATGATCACGACCGTGAACGAGTCGTAGGACGGCTCGCCCAGGCTGAACTTGATGCGCATGTCGACGATGGGCACGATCGAGCCGCGCAGGTTGATGATGCCTTTCAGGTGGGCCGGCGCGCTGGCCACCCGGGTTGGCGCCTCATAGCCGCGGATTTCCTGCACCTTGAGGATGCTGATGGCGTACTCTTCTTTTCCAAGGCGGAACGAGAGGACTTCCTGCTCTTCCGCCGACTTGACCGATTCCATGTTTGCTCCGACTGTGAACTGCGAAATGTAACGTCTTGTTACTAGGCAAGATACATTACGGCGAAGCGGCCGCGGAATCGATGGCGGAATGGAAAGGCAGGTGAAATATTCCTTTTTTTCTCCTGGCCGTATGGCGCGCCCGCAACGGTCGAGCCGGCGCGGCGCAAGGATGCAAGCCCATCCGTGGCCATCCTGGCAAGCCGCCCACCTAATGAAACAGCCGATTGTCCGATTGCACGTAGAATCTCCCCGTTCAGTGCCTCCCGGATGAGAATGTGACCGGCTCCGATGCTCCGCTCCCCCGCAGGCCGCTGCGGGCCTACCTGCTATGGCTGGTCCTGGCCACCCTGCTGCCGGGGATCGTGGGCGCCTCGCTGCTGTTCGTCCACCAGTACCAGAAGGCGCGCGCCCAGTTCGAGAGAAACACCATGCAGACGGTGCGCGCACTGGTGCACACCGTCGAAAGCAAGCTGTTGCGGGGTCAGGCCATCGCCCAGACCCTGTCCACCGTCGACGCCTTCGAGGACGGCGATCTGGCGCGCGCACACAGCCAAGCGCGCGAGGCGCTGGCCCTGAGCGGCGCGGGCATGAACGCGGTGCTGCGCGACCGGAGCGGGCAACAGCTCATGAATACCGCCGTCGATTATGGCATCGCGCTGCCGCTCGATCATTCGCCCCAGATCGACAAGGTGTTCGCGACCGGCAAACCGTCGGTGTCCGATGTGTTCAAGGGCGCCGTGCGCGGCCAGCCGACCGTCAGCATCGACGTGCCGGTGCTGGTGCGCGGCGCCACCGGGTATGTGCTGAGCATCGGCCTTCGCGCCGACTATTTCGAGGACGTCCTGACCCCGAAGTCGGTTCCGGAGGGCGCGGTGGCGTCGCTGTTCGACACCCGGGGTGTGATCTTCGGCCGCAATGTCAATGCGGCGCGCTTTATCGGCGTACCCGTGACTGAAAGCCTGCGCAAGGACATCCAGCGCTCGCGCGAGGGGGTGTTCTACGGCACCACCCAGGAAGGCGTCGACGTGCTTACCTTCTATGCGCGCTCGGAACCGACCGGCTGGGGCGTGGCGGTGGGCGTGCCGCGCACCTTCCTGATCCAGTCGCTGCTGGAACCGCTGGCGCTGCTGCTCGGGGGCCTGGCGCTGCTGTTCGCCATCGGCCTGTGGCTGGCCTGGCGCATCGGGGGACGCCTGGCGCATTCGGTCAACGGACTGCGGGCCGGCGCGATCGCCCTCGGCAAGGGCGAACCGGCGCCTTTCAACCGCGCCGCGGGCATGTGCAGGGTGGCCGAGGTGGCGGAGGTGGCCGAGGCGATCGGTACCGCCTCGCAGCTGCTGGCCGAGCGCGCCCGGGCGCTGGCGGCCAAGGAACGCGAGCTGCGCGAGTCGCATGTGCTGGCCCGCTTCGGCACCTGGCACTGGGACCTGGAGAGCGGCGCCATCGAGACCTCGGATTCGGTGCCGTTCATCTTCGGACGGGCTGTCCCGCCCTTCCCCGGACAGCGCGGCACCCTGCTGCCGGAGGAATCCTGGCTGCGCATCGAGCGCCTGCGCCAGGACCTCGCGCGCACCGGCGGCAGCGGACGCCTGGAGCTGGAGGTCAACCACGCCGACGGCCGGCGCATCTGGATCGACTGGCGCTGCGAGAGCATCGCCGGCCCGGACGGGCGCGTGGGCGCGCTGCGCGGCACCCTGCAGGACGTCACGGAGCGAGCCAAGGCCGAGGAAGCCCTGCGCCAGGCCGACCAGCGCAAGAACGAATTCCTGGCCATGCTGGCGCACGAGCTGCGCAATCCGCTGGCGCCGATCGCCTCCGGCGCCCAGCTGCTGGGCCAGGACCGCCTCGACCCGGCGCGCATCAAGCAGATCAGCGCCATCATCGCGCGCCAGGCGCGCCACATGGCCGGGCTGGTGGACGACCTGCTGGACGTCTCGCGCGTCACCCGCGGCCTGGTCGTGCTGGCCAAGCAGCGGCTCGACATCAACGAGGTGCTGGCCGACGCCGCCGAGCAGGTCCAGGAATCCGTGCGCCGCAAGGGCCACCGGCTGGAGGTGCGGCTGCTGCCCGCGCCCGCGTATGTGATGGGCGACCGCAAGCGCCTGGTGCAGGTGGCCGGCAACCTGCTGCACAACGCGGTCAAGTTCACCGCCGACGGCGGGCATATCGAGGCCGAGCTGGAGGCCGGCCCGGATTCGGTCAGGCTGCGCGTGAGCGACAACGGCATCGGCATGGCGCCCGCCGAACTGGAACGCGCCTTCGACATGTTCGTGCAGGGCGAGCACACGCCCGACCGCGCCCTGGGCGGGCTGGGCATCGGCCTGGCCCTGGTGCGCAGCCTGGTGCAGCTGCACGGCGGACAGGTCGCGGTGGCGAGCCACGGCACGGGCCTGGGCAGCAGCTTCACCGTCACCCTGCCGCGCTGCGCCGAGCGCGCCGGCCCGCGCCAGGACGATGCGCCGGACGCCGCGTCCAACGCGCGCCGCCTCAAGGTGATGGTGGTCGACGACAACCAGGACGCGGCCGAGGTCCTGGCGATGTACGTGGCCGCCCATGGCCACGAGGTGCTGGTGGAGAATGCGTCGCCCGCGGCCCTGGAGCGCGCGCCCGGCTTCGGGCCGGACGTGTGCCTGCTAGACATCGGCCTGCCCGACATCGACGGCCACGAACTGGCGCGCCGCCTGCGCGCCGACCCGCGCACCCGGGGCGCGCTGCTGGTCGCCGTGACCGGCTACGGCCAGGAGCAGGACCGGCGCGCCAGCGCGGCGGCCGGCTTCGACCACCACCTGGTCAAGCCGGTGGACATGGCCAGCCTGGGCCGCATCCTGGAACAGGCCGCGGCCAGCGGCGCCCTCGAGGTGTGACTAGCGTTTCACCCGGCTGAAGGCGTCGCCCTTCTTCCAGGTGGGCATGGATGGCGCGTTGGCCACGGCGTAGCCGAGGTTGAGCGTGAACTGGGCTTGCTGCACCATGCCCGACAGGTCCCAGTCCGGCCGGTACTCGTCGCTGATCTGGTGGTAGTGCTGCTTGAAGCCGACCATCTTCTGGCTGGACGCGTCCTGGCCGTGCTCGAACTCGAAGTGGCCGTCGCCCGAGAACACGGCCGACCCGACGTTAAAGGCCGGCACACCCGCCTTGGCGAAGTTGAAATGGTCGGCGCGGAAGTAGGCGCCCGACAGGTCCGGGATGGTGGGCGCCAGCTTCAGGCCCATCTGCCTGGCCACCGCCCCCGCCGTGTCGTACAGGCTGCTGCGCTCGGCGCCGGCGACGCCGATGTCCCTGGTGCGGCCGACGAAGTTCAGGCTGTCCAGGTTCAGGTCGGCCGCGGTCTGCGCCAGCGGCACCACCGGGTTCCTGACGTAGGCGGCGCTGCCCAGCAGGCCCTGCTCCTCGGCCGCCGGCCACAGGAAGACCTGGGTGCGGCGGGTGGGCTTCCTGACCGCCTCGGCGGCCATCGCCAGCAGCGCCGCCGTGCCGGAGGCGTTGTCGATGGCGCCGTTATAGATGCGGTCCTTCTTGCCTTCGGCGGCCGCGCCCTCGTCCATGCCCAAGTGGTCCCAGTGCGAGGAATACACCACGGCCTGCTCCTTGAGCTTGGGATCGGTGCCGGGCACGATGCCGACCACGTTGAACTGTTCGACCTGGCGCACCGCGGACTTGAGTTCGACGCGGGCGGCGATCTTCAGGTCGACCGGGCGGAAGTCGCGCCGCTCGGCCTGGGCGCGCAGCTGGTCCAGGTCATGCCCGCCGGCCGCGAGCAGTTCGCGCGCCGTGTCCTCGTGCAGCCAGCCCTCGACCGGGTTGCCGGCGCCGGCCAGGTGGAAGCGTTCGTGCGAGAAGCCGTTGGCCGGCACGCTCCATGGATAGGAGGACGACGGCAGGGTGTGGATCAGCAGCGCCCCGGCTGCGCCCTGGCGCACCGCTTCCTCGAACTTGTACAGCCAGCGGCCGTACCAGGTGTAGGCCTTGCCGGCGAAGCGGTTCGGCTCCTCGCTTGTCGGCTGCGGGTCGTTGACCATCATGACCAGGATCTTGCCCTTCATGTCCTGCCCCTTGTAGTCGTTCCACTTCTCCTCGTCGGCGACGACGCCGTAGCCGACGAAGACCAGGGGCGCGTCGAAGGCCAGCGCGGTCTTGCCGCTGGCGGTGCCGAACACGATGCCCTTGCCGGGCTCCGGGGCGAGGCGCTTGCCGCCGGCCTGGAAGCTGACGCTGCTGCCCGGCAGCAGGCGGGTGCCTTCGATCCTGACCGGCTGGCGGTAGCCGCCGCCAGGAATCGGCTTCAGGCCGATCAGCGCGGCCTGGGTCTCCAGGTAGCGCACCGCCAGGTCGCCGCCGCGCTGGCCGGTGCCGCGGCCTTCGAACAGGTCGTCGGCCAGGAAGGACAGGTGGGCGCGCAAGGCCGCTTCCGACACCTTCGGGGCCGGCTGCTGCGCGTGGGCGGAATGGGTGAGGAAGGCGGCGCTGAGGGCCAGGGCGGAAGAACGGAGTCGCATCGCAGGGTTCGCAAAGAGTCGTCAAAAGGGCATCTTACCCCAGCGTGCATATGTTTACGCCAAGTCTTGGCTGCGCGCGCGCGGCGTCCTATACTGCCTTCATTCTTAACTGTTCATCAAGGACGCGCCATGGCCGTTTCCCGACGCAGCGCGGTGGCCGCGCTGGCCAGCCTGCCGCTGGCGGCGCATGCCGCTGCCGCCACTCCCGCCACCAAGGAATCCTCACGCATGTACGGACTGATCGGAAAAATGCGCGCCCAGCCGGGCCAGCGCGACGCCCTCATCGCCATCCTCCTCGAAGGCACGGCCGCCATGCCGGGCTGCCTGGGCTATGTCGTGGCCAAGGACCTGCAGGATGCGGACGCGCTGTGGATCACCGAGACCTGGGACAGCCGCGAGAGCCACAAGGCCTCGCTTTCGCTGCCTTCGGTGCAGGCGGCGATCGCCAAGGGACGCCCGCTGATCGCCGGCTTCGGCGAGCGCTTCGAGACCGAACCGGTGGGCGGCCAGGGCCTGATGGGCAAGCGCAGCGCCTGAAAGCAGATCCTCAGGCAGCGGTCGGCGCGCCCGCGAAGGGACGCGCATCGGTGGGGACGTCGATGACGAAGCTGGTCCCCTCCTCCTGGGAGCTGGACATCAGCACGCTGCCGCCGTGGGCCTCGGCCACGCGCCGCACATAGGACAGTCCCACGCCCCAGCCTTCGCCCGCATCGTGGTTGCCGGCGCGCCGGAACAGCTGGAAGATGCTCTCGCTGTCCTCGGGCGCGATCGGCGCGCCCTTGTTATGCACCAGCACCTGCACGCGCTCGATGGTGGTCGTCACGCCGAGGCGGATCGGTTCCTCGCGCGCGCCGTACTTGATCGCATTGTTCACCATGTTCTCGATGGCGCGCTGCATCGATTCGCGGCACCACCAGCCGGTGACAGGGTCGACTTCGAGATCCAGTTCCACCGAATGGAAGCTCTGGGCATAGTGCGCCACCTCGCGCGCCAGGTCGGCCATGTCGACCTGGGCGATGTGCAGCGGGAAGGGTCCGGTCTTGGAGAAGGAGATCCGGTCCAGCATTTCGCGGGTCATGACGTCGATGCGCTGGGTGCTGGCGACGATCTTGCCGGCGTAGCGCTTGACCGCCTCGTCGCCGGACAAATGCTCGATCATCTGGGCCGCCATCTGCGCGGTCGACAGCGGCGTGCGCAGGTCGTGCGCGACCGAGGCCACGTATTGCTCGCGCAGCGCGGCCTGCACGACGGCGAAGGAATTCGCGCTTTCGCGGATGGTGGCGTCGATGCTGGCGATGAGTATGCTGCGTTCCTCGGCCGTGAGCGTGACGCAGCCCTTCTCCAGTTCCGCGAACAAGGTGTCGCGGAAGATCTGCAGCTCGTGGATGACGTCGGTGGCGTCGTATTCGGTCATCCGGGCGCGCTCGCCCCCATGTTCGCTGGCCACCGCGCCCAGGTCGTTGTGCGCGCGCGCCGCGTAGCCGGGGGTGAGCAGCGCCGCCAGCGTGTCGAAATAGGCGGGAACCGTGTTTTCCAGGATCGGCACCGGCAGCTTGCGCGCCTGCCGCACCGTGCTGCGCACGTTTGCCATCCAGACCGCGAGGATCTGCGTGCGCAAGGCCAGCATCGCCTTCGTGGCGGGCGACAGGTCTTGCTGGTCTGGCGACAGGTGTCCGGTCAGGTTGGCAATCACGCGGCGGGTTCCGTAGTTAGGAAATGAACAACGAATGTGAGCAGAGTCTACATCAGGGCTCAAGGGCGCGGCGCGTGACTGCGTGGGGTGCGGATGAGGTTGGTTGTGCTTATGTGCAAGGTTGCTGGTGGAAGCGGGCGGCTGTGGGTGTGCATGCAAACTTGGGCGGAACAATGCCAGTGGCATTGTTCCGCCCAAGTTTGCAAGCACACCACCAAAGTAAAAAGCCGCCCGAAGGCGGCCCGCACGATGATCAGCGCACCGGCTGCGTCCTCAGCCACTCCATGTACTTCGCCACCCCGTTCGCCACATCGGTGAACGGCTCCGCATACCCCACCTCCCGCAGCGCCGAGATATCCGCCTGGGTAAAGCTCTGGTACTTCCCTTTCAGCTTGTCGGGGAACGGCAGGTACTCCAGCAACCCCTTGTCGACGATCTCGCCCAGCGCCATCGGCGCCCCGCCCTCGTTCGCGAGCGCGTTGACCGTGGCCACCGCCAGGTCGTTGAAGGGTTGCGCACGGCCCGTGCCCAGGTTGAAGATGCCGCGCTTTTCCGCGTGGTCGAGGAAGAACAGGTTCACCTTGACCACGTCTTCCACGTAGATGAAGTCGCGCATCTGGGTACCGGCCTCGTAGCCCTCGTTGGCGCCGAACAGCTTGACCTTGCCCTCTTTCTGGAACTGGTGGAACTGGTGGAAAGGCACCGAGGCCATCGTGCCCTTGTGGCCTTCCAGTGGACCGTAGACGTTGAAGTAGCGCAGGCCGACCACCTGCGGGCCGGTGTCCTTGCCGCGGCTGCGGCCCAGCCAGTGGCGGCGCACGTACTGGTCGAACAGGAATTTCGAATAGCCGTAGACGTTCAGCGGGCGCTCGTGCGCGCGCTCTTCCTTGAACACGGTGCCGCCGCCGTACACCGCCGCCGACGAGGCGTAGATGAAGGGGATGTTCTGGCGCTGGCAGAATTCGAACAGCTCGATGGTGTACTCGTAGTTGTTCGACATCATGTAGCGGCCGTCCATCTCCATGGTGTTGGAGCAGGCGCCCTGGTGCAGGACGGCGGTGAACTTGCGGTCGAACTGGCCGGCGCGCAGGCGGGTGATGAAGTCTTCCTTGTCGAGGTAGTCCGCGATCTCGGCGTCGACGATGTTGTGGAACTTCTCCGGGCGCGACATGTTGTCGACGCCGAAGACGGAAAACGGCTGGCGCTTCGACAGCGCGTGCACCAGGTTCGCGCCGATGAAGCCTGCTGCGCCTGTAACCAGAATCATGGTGGGTCCTCTTTAAGAATGCGTCACGCCGGCAGCGCTGGCGGCGAGCATGGGTTGCAGCGGCTGCCACACGGCGGCCGGCGAAATCTGCTTCATGCAGTTCTGGTGCCCCAGCGGGCACTCGCGCTGCTGGCAGGGGGAGCATTCGATGTGCAGCCACAGCACCTTGGCCAGCTCGGACAGCGGCGGCGTGTGGCGCGGGTCGGTCGGGCCATAGATCGCCACCACCGGGCGGCCGAGCGCGGCGCCGATGTGCATCAGGCCCGAATCGTTGGTCACCACGGCGGCCGCGCGCGAGATCAGGGCGATCGCCTCGCTCAGCGAAGTGGAACCGGCCAGGTTGCACGCCTCCGGCACGATGGCCGTGATCTCGTCGCATACCGCGCGGTCCTTCGAAGAGCCCATCAGGAGGATACCCACGTCCGGGCGCTGGGCGCGGATGGTCTGGGCCAGCTCGGCGAAATAGGACGAGGGCCAGCGCTTGGCCGGGCCGAATTCGGCGCCCGGGGCAAACACCACGTAGGGACCGGCCGGCAGCTCCAGGCGCACCGAGGCGGCCAGCGCCTGGGCTTCGTCCACCCGCATCACGGGCTCGGGCAGCCTGTCGGGACGCGGCAGATGGCGCACCGGCTCGTCCGCCAGCGCGGCGTAGAACTGGGCCATGGGGCGCGGCGCGTCCTTGTCGTCGTGGTGCATCACGTTGACCAGGCCGTAGCGCATCTCGCCCTTGTAGCCGACCCGCTTCGGGATGCCGGCCAGCCAGGGAATCAGGGCGAACTTCAGGGTGTTCGGCAGCACGTAGGAATCGGCATAGCCGCGCGCCTTGAGCATCCTGGCGAAGGCGCGGCGCTCGGCCAGCTGCAGCTTGCCGTGCTTGAAAGGCGCCTCCAGCACGGTGTCGACCTCGCGCATGGCCTGCCATACCGGGGCCACCCAGGTGGGCGCCAGCACGTCGATCGGGCGCTCGGGGTGGCGCTCCTTGAGCCGGCGCAGCAGCGGCTGCGCCATCACGGCGTCGCCGATCCAGTTGGGGGAAATGACAAGGGTGCGCAACATCGTCGTTCTTCGTCGTTCTAGAAGGTTCGTAACCCGGGATTATAGCAATCGCCAGCCCTCGGGCGTGGCCCGCAGCCGGTGCGTCAGGTTCACCCGTTCCAGGAACACGCTGTCGTGGGACACCACGGCCAGCGCGCCCTGGTAGCCGTTCAGCATGGTCTCCAGCGCCGCCAGCGAAGCCAGGTCGAGGTGGTTGCCGGGTTCGTCGAGCAGCAGCAGCTCGGGCGGCTCGTCCGCATACAGCTCGCAAGCCAGCGCCGCCTTCAGGCGCTCGCCGCCGCTGAGCAGGCCGGACGGCCGCTGCACCGCCTGGGCGTCCAGCCCGAGCTGGACCAGCCAGGTGCGCAGCATGTCCTGCCCCACGCGGCGGTTGCGCTCCAGCAGCTGCTGCAGGGTCGAGCGATCCGGATCCAGGCTGCCCAGCCGCTGGTCGAGCCAGGCCACCCGCGCCGGCAGGCTGGCCCGGCCCGCAAGCGGGGCCAGGGCGCCGCCCAGCACCTTCAGCAGGGTCGACTTGCCGCAGCCGTTGGGGCCTTCGATGCCGATGCGCTGGCGCCCGCCCAAGCTCAGGCTGATGCGGTCCAGCGGCGCCCGCGCGAAAGGCAGCACGACGTCCTCGAGCGAAGCGACGCGGCGCTGGGCCGGCGCCGCATCAGCCACGGCGTGGATGCGCACCGCCGCGTCCTCGCGCAGGCGCTCCGCGGCCTCGCGCACCGCCCGCGTCCCTTCTTCGCGCGCGGCCTCGTGCTGCAGGCGCAGCCGGCCGGCGCTGCCTTCGCTGCGCTCCTTGCGTCCGCCCAGCAGGATCGCGGCCTGGTTGGCGGTCTTGCCTTCGCGCTTGCCGCGCGCCTCGCGCCGCGCCTGGCGCTCGCGCTGGTCGCGCCTTTCATGTTCGTCGCGCCGCAGGGCCAGGCGCGCCTGCTCCAGCTGGCGCGCGGCGCCGTCCTGCTCCTGGCGCCGCACTTCCTCGTAGAAGGCGAAATTGCCGCCGTAGCTGCGCAAACCCTGCCCGGAAAGTTCGACGATGCGTTCCATGATGCCCAGCAGTTCGCGGTCGTGGCTGATCACCAGCAAGCCCTTGCGCCAGGCCAGCAGCTGCCGCGCGAGCGCCTCGCGGCCGGCCCGGTCCAGGTGGTTGCTGGGTTCGTCCAGGATCAGGAAATCGGGGTCGCGCAGCGCGGCCCCGGCCAGGGCCACCCGCATCGCCTCTCCGCCGCTGAGCGCCGCCGCCGGCGTGCCGAGGGCCAGTCCCGCCAGGCCGGCGCGCTCCAGCTCCTGGGCCAGGCGCTGGCGGATGTCCCACGCATCGCCCACGGTCTCGAAGTCGGAGGGCGCCGTGCCGCCGGCTTCGATGCGTTCCAGCGCCGCCAGGACCGGCCCGGCGCCGGCCAGTTCCGCCACCGTGGCGGCGCCGTCCTGGCCGGCATGCTGGGCCAGGTAATACAGCGAGGCGGGACGCAGGCAGCGTCCGGCGCTCGGTTCCAGCTCGCCCGCCAGCATGCGCGCCAGCACGGTCTTGCCGGCGCCATTGCGCCCGACCAGGCCGGTGCGGCGGGTGTCGAATTGTTCGGTGAGACTGGAAAACAGGATCCGGCCGTCCGGCAAGATGAAAGATGCGCTGTCGAGCGCGAGGAAAGATTGCGTCATGGATGCTCCAGGAATGCCGGCGGACTTCCCTGCTGTGCGGGAAGGCGAAGAAGGGCCGTCAGCAGACGGCGGCATCAATGGCGCATCGGACGAAATCTCCTCGGTGAACTGAACGCGATGGTAGCAGAGCAAGTGGACGATGTCGAACCTGTCCCCCAAGTTGGACAGATTGTCCACCCGTGCGCGCGGCGGCGCACACAGGCTTATAATTTCGGCATGCACAGCCTGCGCAAATACCGCTTGCCTTACGGATGGGCCGCCCTCGCCGCGTTCCTGTTCGGGCTGTTCATGCCCGTCGCGGCCCATGCCGTCGGCGCCGACCAGCCGCGCACCGTCGTGCTCGAGATTTGCAGCGCCATGGGGACCAAGAGCATGCTCATGGTCGTGGACGGCGGGCTGGAAGACGCGGGCAAGGCCGTGCAGGACATGACGCATTGCGACCTGTGCTGCCCGCAGCATCACCTGCCCTTCGCGCCACCGCCCCAGCCGGGCTCCCTGCCCGCGCTTGACGCGGCGCGCGACACCCATCCTCCGCTGTTCTACCACGCGCCCGCGCCGCAGTTCGCGTGGTCGCCGCTGCAGTCGCGCGGACCGCCCCTCCTTCGTTCCTGACCGTCACCGTTCGTGTTCGCCGCGCCGGCAGGCTTGCCCGCGCGTGGACGCGCCATCGCACATCCGCCGGCAGCCGCATCGCCGGCGCACAGGAATAATCATGAACAAGATGTTTTCGCCACCGCAGGCGCCGGCCGCGCTCGCGCTGGCCGTACTCGCCCTCTCCCCGGCCCGGGCCCAGGAGCTGCCCACCGTCGAGATCAGCGCCGAGGCGCCGCGCGCCAACGGCTGGCTGCGGCTCGACACCCCGACTGAAACAGGCAGCCGTCTGGGCCTGAGCCCGCGCGAGACGCCGGCCAGCGTCACCCTGGTCGACCGCGCCCTGATCGACGCGCGCGGCGCCCAGGACACCCAGGAAATCCTGCGCGCCATTCCCGGCGTCACCGCCCACAACGCGCCGGGCAACATTGGCGTCACCTACCGCGGCTTCGGCAGCGGCTCGGTCAGCCAGCTGTTCAACGGCATCAACGTCCAGTACTCGATTGCCGCCCGGCCGGTGGACAGCTGGATCGTCGACCGCGTCGAGGCCATCGGCGGGCCATCCAGCTTCCTGTTCGGGTCCGGCGCCGTGGGCGGCTCGATCAACGTGCTGACCAAGCTGGCGCAGCGCCGCAACTTTTCCGAAGCGCGGCTGCGCCTGGGCACCCAGGACCTGGCGGAAGCCTCGGCCGGGCTGAACCGCCGCCTGGACACGGACGGCACGCACTACGGCCGCATCGACATCAACCAGCGCAAGGCCGGCGGCTGGACCGACGGGACCCGTTCGCGCGCCACCCAGCTGGCGGCCTCGATCCTGTCGAGCTACAGCCCCGCTTTCAGCCACACCCTGGCCTACGAATTCCAGCAGGAAGACGTGGACCGCCCCTACTGGGGCACGCCCCTGCTGAATCCCGTGGCCGCCACGCTGCGCATCGCCGAGCGGACCCGCTTCAAGAACTACAACAGCCGCGATGGGGTCTACGACCAGCGCGTACACTGGCTGCGCTCGATCGCCGAGTGGCGCCCGCTCGACGCCCTGCGCCTGACCAATACCGCCTATGTCTACGACGCGCTGCGCGACTACCGCAATGTCGAGACCTACCGCTTCAACCCGGCCAATACCGACGTGATCCGCTCCGCCATCCTGCTCCAGCGCCACGACCAGCGCCTGGTGGGCGACCGCATCGACGCTGTCTACCAGGGCAGCCTGCTGGGCCGACGCAGCGACTGGGCATTCGGCCTGGACCTGAGCGTCAACAAGCAGACCCGCTTCCCCAACAGCCTGCCGGTGACGGTGGGCACGGTCGATCCCTACGACTTCGTGACCGAGCGCTTCTTCGACCTGCCCGGCATGCTCCCGGGCTTCCGGCCCGACCGCGACAACAAGGTGAAGACCGCCGCGCTGTACGCCGAGAACCGCACCGCCCTGCTGCCCGCGCTGAACCTGGTGACGGCGCTGCGCCACGAGCGCATCGAGCTCGACCTGGCCAACCGGCGCGAGGTCACGGCCGCCAGCCCGGCCAGCTTCCAGCGTCGCTACCGTCCGACCACGGGCCGCATCGGCCTGGCGTGGGACCTGGCCCCAAGCGCGATGGCCTACGCCCAGTACGCCACGGCCGCCGATCCGCCTTCGGGCGTGCTGTCCACCGCCTCGTTCGCGGACGTGCGCAACAACAGCGAACTGACCGAAGGCCGCCAGGCTGAAATCGGCGCCAAGTTCGACTTCTGGGACGGCAAGGGCAGCGCCACGGTGGCGGCCTACGACATCACGCGCCGCAACATCGCCAGCCAGGACCCGGACAACAGCCTGCTCACGGTGCTGGTCGGCGAGCAGTCCTCGCGCGGGGTGGAGCTGTCGGCCGGCCTGCAGCCGGCGCGCGGCTGGTCGGTCCAGGGAAGCTGGACCTGGGTCGATGCCCAGTACGAGCGCTTCCGCCAGGGCGGCGTCTCGCTGGCGGGCCGCACGCCCACGAATACGCCGAAGACCGTGGCCAACCTGTGGGTGTCCTACGCCTTCAGCCCGCGGCTCAGGCTCGACGTGGGAGTACGGCGCGTGGGCAAGGTCTATGCCGACCCGGCGAATACCCTCGAATGGCCCGGCTATACCCTGGTCGACCTCGGCCTGCGCTACCAGCTGACCCGCCAGCTGTCGCTGGCCGCGCGCGTGCGCAACCTGCAGGACCGGGTGGTTGCCGCCAACGTCAACACCGGCATGGCCTACCTCGGCGCCCCGCGCACGGCGGACCTGGCGCTGCACCTGGACTTCTGACGGAGCGCGCCATGAAAAGCCAGACAAAGCGGCTGTTGTTCCTGGCGCACCGCTGGCTGGGCATCGTCATGTGCCTGCTGTTCGCGATGTGGTTCGTCTCGGGCGTGGTGATGATGTATGTCGGCTACCCCAAGCTGACCGAGTCCGAGCGCCTGCAGCACCTGCCGCGCCTGGACCCAGCGGCATCCCTGCTTGCACCGCAGGAGGCGCTGGCGCGCGCCGGCCTGCACGGGCCGCTGAAGGAGCTGCGCCTGAGCGCGGGCAGCGGGGGTCAGCCGGTCTACCTTGCGGCGCCCGGCGGCAAGGACACGGTGACCATCGACGCCCGCACCGGTGCGCGCCTGGGCGCGGCGGACGAGGCGCGCGCCCTGGCCAGCGCCGCCGCCTACGCCGGTCCGGCCACGGCCTTGCGCTACCTGGACACGATAGGCGAGGACGCCTTCACCCATTCGCGCGGCCTGGACGCGCACCGGCCGCTGCACCGGGTCCAGCTCATGGACCCGGGCTCCACCCTGCTCTACGTCTCCGGCAGCACCGGCGAAGTGGTGCGCGATGCGCCGCGCGCCGAGCGGCTGTGGAACTACGCGGGCGCCTGGATCCACTGGCTGTATCCCTTCCGCGGCAACGGCTTCGACCGCTACTGGGCCGGCATCGTGAACTGGCTGTCGATCGCGGGCATCGCCGCGGCCCTCAGCGGCACGGTCGTCGGCATCCTGCGCTGGCGTTTCCGGCGTCCCTACCGCAGCGGGGCGCGCACGCCCTACCCGGGTGCGATGATGCGCTGGCATCACATCGGCGGGCTGCTGTTCGCGCTGGTGACGATCACCTGGATCTTCAGCGGGCTGATGTCGATGAACCCGTGGCGCGTGTTCGACACCGGCGCGGCGCCGCTGCGCACCGGGCCGCTGGTGCTGTCGCCGCGCGCCGCCGCACCTGCCGCCCTGCTGGCGGCCGACGCCGGCATACGGGAGTTGAAGTGGACGCAAGCCCTTGGCCGGACCGTGGTGCTGGCCCGGGCGGCCGGCGGTCCGCCGCTAGTGCTGGACAGCGAAACGGGGGCGCCGTTAACCCTCGGCAGGGCCGCCCTCCTGCGCGAGGCCGCGCGCCTGCTGCCGGCGCCGGTGCTGCGCATCGAGGAACTCGGCGAGTACGACCTGTACTACTACGCGCGCGCCGACCACACGATGACGGGCGGCGGCGACAAGCCCCTGCCCATCCTGCGGGTGGTGTTCGGCGACGCCGAGGCCAGCTGGGTCCACCTCGATCCGCGCACCGGCGCGGTCGTCAACCGCGTCGACCGCGGCAAGCGCGCCAGCCGCTGGCTGTTCGCCATGCTGCACAGCTGGGACTGGCGTCCGCTGCTGGAGCGGCGGCCCTGGTGGGACCTGGTCCTGATCGTGCTGAGCGTGGGTGGAACCCTGCTCAGCGTGACCGGCGTGGTGATCGGCTGGCGCAGGCTGGGACGCAAGCTCTCGGTAGGGTTGGCGGCTTTGCCGCCGACGCGGCAGGCGGGGCTGCGCTGAGCCTTACTAGCTTCGCTTCCGCGAACGGGTCGTTGAACGCCGGCTGAACGCATCGGCGGCGGAGCCGCCGACCCTACGCATGTGTGCGGCATACTGATCCAGGAGCAACGCCGCAGCAGGCTGGGACGCAGATCCTCGGTAGGGTTGGCGGCTTTGCCGCCGACGCGTTCAACCGGCGATGCGGGCGACGTAGTGATCGGCCAGCAGCGCCGCAAACAGCAGCGCAAGGTAGATGACCGACCAGGCAAAAGCCTTGCGCGCCACCTGGTCGCTGTAGCGGCGGTGCACCAGCCAGGCGTGGCGCAGGAACACGGCGTTCAGCGCCGTCGCCGCCGCCAGGTAGAGCGCGCCGCTCATCCCCACCACCCACGGCAGGGCCGCGCCCAGCGCCAGCGCGATGCTGTAGCGCCACACCATGCGGCCGGTATGGTCCATGCCGTGCGTGACCGGCAGCATGGGCAGGCCGGAGCGCGCGTAATCCTCGCGCCGGTACATGGCCAGGGCCCAGAAGTGCGGCGGCGTCCACAGGAAGATGACCAGGACCAGCAGCCAGGCCTGCAGCGGCACCTCGCCGGCCACCGCGGCCCAGCCCAGCGCCGGCGGCATCGCGCCCGCCAGGCCGCCGATCACGATGTTCTGCGGGGTGTTCGGCTTGAGCAGGATGGTGTACACGAAGGCGTAGCCGATGAAGGTCGCCAGGGTCAGCCACATGGTCAGCGGATTCACCATCCAGTACAGGGCCGCCGCGCCCGCTCCGCCGATCAGGGCGGAAAAGCCGATGGTCTGGGCGCTCGTCAGCTCGCCGCGCGCGGTGGCGCGGCGGGCGGTGCGCGCCATGCGCGCGTCGACCTCGGCCTCGATCAGGCAATTCACCGCGAAGGCGGCGCCGGCCAGCAGCCAGATCCCGGACGCGCTCCAGAACAGCAGGCCCCAGCCGGGGAAGCCGTCGGTGGCCAGCAGGCTGCCGATGACGGCGCAGAACACGGTCAGGAGGGTGACGCGCGGCTTGGTCAGGGTCCAGTATTGCGCAAAGCGGCTGGCCGGCAGGACGCGGACGGCGCCGCCGCCGAGGGCGGTGTGAGAGTTCGGCATGGGATATTCGGTGGATGCGCCGCGGCTGAAGCGGTGGCGAAGCCGCCATCCTACTGTAAACGGGTGTGTCCGCGAGGTGGGCAAATCGTCCCATTGACGGACAGGCAAGCCTGTCCCGCTTTCGAACCGGCCTTGCCAATCGTGACACAGTCTGGAAAGCCGGCTTCCATGTAGGATGCGACACGAACGGGCTGGCGCAGCGCGCTTCTCGCATCATTTCCGGCAAACAGGCAATCAACATACTGCTTTCTGACGGAAAGAATCGTTTCCATCCCAAGCCCGCGCACCGTTGAAATAATTGGCGTTTACACAACGTTACTTCCAGTATGATGGACCGCGAACTCGTCGTTTTTTCTCTTTCAGGACTCTGCACAAGGAATGACGCATGACTACACAGACAAGGCGACTCGGCGGGTTCGACAAGGAAAAGCGCGTCGCTGCGGCGCCAGACGAACTCGCGGCACTACGCCATGAAATCGAGCAACGCATCGAATTCCTGCTGGCCGAGGGCGGCGGCCAGGCCGACCTCCTGACCCTGGCCATGCGCGCCGGCGCCTTGAGCTCAGGCAAGCGCATGCGTCCCCTGCTCATGATGCTGGTGGCGCGCGACCTGGGCTGCGCTTCGCCCGCGGTGCTCGATGTCGCCTGCGCCGTCGAACTGGTGCACGCGGCCTCGCTCATGCTTGACGACATGCCCTGCATGGACAATGCCCTGCTCCGGCGCGGCAAGCCCGCCATCCACGTGCAGTACGGTGAGGACGTGACCATCCTGGCCGCCGTCGCCCTGCTCAGCCGCGCCTTCGCCATCCTCGCCGCGATCCAGGACATCGATCCGCTCACCCGCACCCGGCTCGTGACCCGGCTGGCCGAGACGGTCGGCGCCCAGGGACTGGTGCGCGGCCAGTTCATGGACCTGCGCGGCGGCGCCCACTCGGAGGCCGAGATCGCCGCCACCAACGATCTCAAGACCGGCGTGCTGCTGGGCGTGGCGGTCGACATGGCCGCCATCCTGGCCCAGGCCGAGGATGGCGTCGGCCAGGCGCTGCGCGCCTTCGCGCTGGCGGCCGGCCAGGCCTTCCAGATCCGCGACGATTTCCAGGACGGGCCGGGCAACGACAGCGCCATTACCGGCAAGGACACCGGCAAGGATGCCGGCAAGGCCACCTTCGTCAACGCGCTCGGCATGGACGAGGCGCGGCGCCGCCTGGCGGCCCACCTGCACGAGGCCGACCGCCACCTGGGCGCCGCCCTCAAGGGCGCGCCGGCCTGCGAGCACCGGACCCGCCGCTTCGTGTGCGCCCTGTTCGCCCACGGCGTGCCGGAAGCGCGCTTCGCGCCGGAGATCGGCGCCCTGGCCTACGCCGACACGTCGGCCGGCGCCGCGCACGACGCCCGCGTCAACTGAGCATGGCGCATTTCGCCGTCGTCACGCCCGCCTTCTACAGCCATTTCAGCGCCATGTCGGCGCTCGCCGCCGAGCTGGTCGAGCGCGGGCACCGGGTCACCTTCCTGCACCGGCCGGACGCCGCGCAATGGGTGGGCGATGCGCGCATCGGCTTCCATGCGGTGGGCGCCGCCACCCATCCGCCCGGCTCGGTGGCGGCGGCGCTGCGCCGCGCCGCGAGCCCCGGCGGGCCGCTGGGCCTGCGCCGCGTGATCCTCGACATGGCCGACAGCACCACCATGCTGTGCCGCGAGCTGCCGGCGGCGCTGGAAGCCCTGCGCATTGACGCCGTGCTGGCCGACCAGATGGAGGCGGCCGGCGGCCTGGTGGCCGAAGCGCTCGGCCTGCCCTTCGTCTCGGTGGCCTGCGCGCTGCCGGTCAACCGCGAGCCGGGCGTTCCGCTGCCCGTGATGCCCTTCGAATTCGGCACCAGCGAGCGCCACCTCAGGATGGTCGAAGGCAGCACCCGCGTCTACGACTGGATGATGGGGCCGCACCGGCGCGCCATCGCGGCCCAGGCCCGCCGCTTCGGGCTGGGCGAACGCGACAACCTGCACCATGTCCTGTCGCCACTGGCCCAGGTCAGCCAGACTACCTCCGCCTTCGACTTCCCGCGCCGCGGCCTGCCCGCGCACTTCCACCACGTGGGACCGCTGCGTTTCACCCGCCGTTCGCCCGGCGCCAGGGACCGCGACTACTTTGTGCCGCAGGTGGCGAATGACCGGCCCTTCGTGTTCGCCTCGCTGGGCAGCATGCAGGGATCGCGCTTCGGCCTGTTCCGGCGCATCGTGCGCGCCTGCCGTGGTCTCGACGTGCAGCTGCTGGTGGCCCATTGCGGCGGCCTCGACGCGCACCAGGAGCAGGTGCTCAAGGGCGAAGGCGCGACCTGGGTCTGCGCCTTCGCGCAACAGGAAGCGGTGCTGGCGCGCGCCGACGCCGTGGTGTCGCACGCCGGCGTGAACACGGTGATGGATGCCATCGCGGCGCGCACGCCGATGCTGGCGCTGCCGATCGCCTTCGACCACCCCGGCATGGCGGCCAGGGTGGTGCACGCGGGGATCGGCCTGCGCATGTCGCCGCGCCTTGCGAGCGCATCGGCCATCCGGCAAGGCGTTCGCCGGCTGCTGGACGAACCCGGATTCCGCCAGCGCATCGAGCCGCTGGCCGACAATCTGGACCAGGCCGGCGGTACGCCGCGCGCCGCCGACATCGTCGAGAGCGCGCTGCGGCTGCGGCGCGTACCGGACAGCGTGGCCTGCCTTGGATAAGCCTTACGACCTGATCCTGGTGGGCGGGGGCCTGGCCAACGGCCTGATCGCCTGGCGCCTGAAAGCGCGCCAGCCGGCTTTGCGCATCCTGCTGCTGGAGCAGGCGGACAGCATCGGCGGCAACCATACATGGTCCTTCCACGACGGCGACCTCGATCCCGCCCAGCGCCAGTGGATCGGGCCGCTGGTCTCGGCGCGCTGGCCGCGCTACGAGGTGGTGTTTCCGCTCTACGCGCGCACCCTCGACAGCGGCTACGCCAGCATCGCCTCGCAGGACTTCGCACGCGTGATCGCCCCCGCGCTGGGCGAGTCGCTGCGCCTGGACACCCGCATCGACAGCCTGGCCCCCACCAGCGTGCGCCTGGCGGGCGGCGAGACGCTGCATGCGCGCGCCGTCATCGACGGGCGCGGCATGCGCCCCAGCAGCCGCCTGGCGCTGGGCTACCAGACCTTCCTCGGCCAGGAAGTGCGCCTGGAATGGCCGCACGGCCTCAAGGCGCCGATCCTGATGGACGCCAGCGTCGAGCAGCAAGGCGGCTACCGCTTCGTCTACGTGCTGCCCTTCGGTCCCGACCGGCTGCTGATCGAGGACACGCATTACGTCGACACCGGGCGCCTGGAACCGGAACGCCTGCGCGCCAACATCGCGGCCTATGCGCGCCGCCAGGAATGGGAAATCGCCGAGGTGCTGCGCGAAGAACAGGGTTCGCTACCCATCGTGCTGGCGGGCGAGTTCGACCAGTTCTGGGACGACCTGCAAGGCCAGCCCTGCTCCGGCCTGCGCGCGGGCCTGTTCCATTCCACCACCGGCTATTCGCTGCCGCACGCGGTACGGCTGGCCGAGCGCATCGCCGCCCTGCCGGACTTCGACGCGCCGCGGCTGTTCGCGCTCATCCGCGACGAGGCGCGCCGCGAATGGCAGCGCCAGCGCTTCTTCCGCCTGCTCAACCGCATGCTGTTCCTGGCCGGCAGCCCGGACCACCGCTGGCGCGTGATGCAGCGCTTCTACCGCCTGCCGGCGCCCTTGATCGCCCGCTTCTACGCCGGCCGCCCCAGCCTCCAGGACAAGGCGCGCCTGTTGTCGGGCAAGCCGCCTGTGCCGCTGCTGGCAGCCCTGGCGGCCGCCTGCAAGATCTACCCCCGTCACATCGCCAAGCACATCGGAAACCAAGAATGAACGCCACCAAGAAAGCCGTCGTCATCGGGGCCGGGTTCGGCGGCCTGGCCCTCGCCATCCGCCTGCAGGCCAGAGGCGTGCAGACCACCCTGCTGGAAAAGCGCGACAAGCCGGGCGGGCGCGCCTATGTCTACGAAGACCAGGGCTTCGTGTTCGACGCCGGCCCCACCGTCATCACCGACCCTTCCGCCATCGAAGAGCTGTTCACCCTGGCCGGCAAGCGCATGGCCGACTATGTCGAGATGCTCGAAGTGGCGCCGTTCTACCGCCTGTGCTGGGAGGACGGCAGCCACTTCGACTACGCCAACGACCAGGAAGCGCTCGACCGCCAGATCCACGCCCGCAACCCGGCCGACGTGGCGGGCTACCACCGCTTCCTGGCCTATTCGAAGGCCGTGTTCGAGGAAGGCTATGTCAAGCTGGGCGCCGTGCCCTTCCTGTCCTTCCGCGACATGATCCAGGCCGGCCCGCAGCTGGCGCGCCTGCAGGCCTGGCGCAGCGTGTACGGCATCGTCTCGCGCTTCATCCAGGACGATCACCTGCGCCAGGCCTTTTCCTTCCACTCGCTGCTGGTGGGCGGCAACCCCTTCGCCACCTCGTCGATCTACACCCTGATCCACGCGCTCGAGCGGCGCTGGGGCGTATGGTTCCCGCGCGGCGGCACCGGCGCGCTGGTGCGCGGCCTGGTGCGCCTGTTCGAGGACCTGGGCGGACGCATCGAACTGAACGCGCCCGTGGCCCGCATCGAGACCGGCGCCGACCGGGTGAGCGGCGTGCGCCTGGAGGACGGACGCCTGTTCGCCGCCGACGCCGTGGCCTCGAACGCCGATGTGGTGCACACCTACGCGTCGCTGCTGGGCCAGCACCCGCGCGGCAGCGCGGAGGCGAACAGCCTGCGCAAGAAGCGCTTCAGCAATTCGCTGTTCGTGCTCTACTTCGGGCTGGACCACCACCACAAGCAGCTCCAGCACCACACCGTCTGCTTCGGGCCACGCTACCGCGAGCTGATCAAGGATATCTTCCAGGGCGACACCCTGGCCGAGGACTTCTCGCTCTACCTGCACGCGCCCTGCGTCACCGACCCCTCGCTGGCGCCGCCCGGCTGCGGCAGCCACTACGTGCTGGCGCCGGTGCCGCACCTGGGCAACGCGCCGATCGACTGGGAAGTCGAAGGGCCGCTGTACCGCGACCGCATCTTCGACTACCTGGAGCGGCGCTACATGCCGGGCCTGCGCAGCCAGCTGGTCACCAGCCGCATCTTCACCCCGCTCGACTTCCGCGACCAGCTCAACGCCCACCTGGGCTCGGCCTTCTCGCTGGAGCCGATTCTGACCCAAAGCGCCTGGTTCCGTCCGCACAACCGCGACGCCCACCTGCCCAACCTCTACCTGGTGGGCGCCGGCACCCATCCGGGCGCCGGCGTGCCGGGCGTGATCGGCTCGGCCAAGGCCACGGCGGGCCTGATGCTGGACGAGGTGGCGCCATGAGCGAAGCCCTGCTCGACCACGCCACCCAGACCATCGCGGTCGGCTCCAAGAGCTTCGCGGCGGCCGCCAGGCTGTTCGACCCCGCCACACGGCGCAGCGTGCTGATGCTCTACGCGTGGTGCCGCCACTGCGACGACGTCGTCGACGGCCAGGAACTTGGCTTCGGCGCCGGCGCCAAGGCGCACGACGCGCGGCGCGAGCTGGACCAGCTGGTCGAGCAGACCCGCCGCGCCTACCTGGGCGAGACCATGCGCGACCCGGCCTTCGCCGCCTTCCAGGAAGTGGCGTTGCGCCACGCGATGCCACCGCGCTTCGCCTTCGACCACCTGGCCGGTTTCGCGATGGACGTCGAGGGGGCGCACTACGAGACCATCGACGACACCCTGCGCTACTGCTACCACGTGGCGGGCGTGGTCGGGCTGATGATGGCCTCGATCATGGGCGTGAAGGACGCGGCGGTGCTGGACCGCGCCTGCGACCTGGGCCTGGCCTTCCAGCTGACGAACATCGCACGCGACATCATCGAGGATGCGCAGAACGGCCGCTGCTACCTGCCGGCGCAATGGCTGCGCGAGGCGGGCATCCCACAGGACGAGCTGGCGCTGCCGCGGCACCGCGCGGCGCTGGCGCGGGTGGCCGCGCGCCTGGTCGAGCATGCCGAGCCCTATTACGCGTCGGCCAGCGTCGGCCTCCAGGGCCTGCCCCTGCGCTCGGCCTGGGCCATCGCCAGCGCGCGCAATGTCTACCGCCAGATCGGCATCGTGGTGAAGCGGCGCGGAGCCAGCGCCTGGGACACGCGCTGCGGCACCTCGAAGGCGGAGAAACTATGGCTGCTGGGGAAAGGCGGCGTGGCCGCGCTCAGTTCACGTCTTCGCGCGGCGCCGGCGCGTCCGGACGGCCTGTGGCGGCGGCCGGGCGCGGCGCACGGAGCGGGCCTGGATGCCGCGCTTGCAGTTGACGCTTGAGCTGTTCGACCGGCGGCGCGTACAGGAAGCCAAAGGACACGGCGCCCTCCTTGCCCTCGACCGCATGGTGCATGCGGTGCGCCTGGTACAGGCGCTTGAGGTAGCCGCGCTTGGGCACATAGCGGAACGGCCAGCGGCGGTGCACCAGGCCGTCGTGGGCGACGAAGTACAGGAAGCCGTAGGCGGTCATGCCGGCGCCGATCCATTCGAGCGGATGGGCGCCTTCGGTGCCGAACCAGATCAGGGCGATGGCGACGCCCGCGAAGACCACGGCGTACAGGTCGTTCTTCTCGAACCAGCCGGTGCGCGGCGCATGGTGCGAACGGTGCCAGCCCCAGCCGAAGCCGTGCATGATGTACTTGTGCGCGACGATGGAAAACAGCTCCATGAACACGACGGTGAGCACGACGATGAAGGCATTCCACAACATGTTCAGGCAAGCGGATCGGCAAGGAAGGGAATGCCACAGCCTACCATATCGGCGCCGGCGCACGCTTCGCCCTGGCGCCTGTGCATGACAAACACGGTTCAACATCTCGACAGGACTTCCATGACCCGATTTTCCAGGCTGCTGCAAGCCGCCATCCTCCTCCTGCCGGCCGCCGCGTCGGCCGCCGCGACCATCGAAGTGCGCGTCTCGAACGTCGCCGCCGGCAAGGGCACGGTCAACGTGGCGGTGTGCGACAAGGAGCGCTTCCTGAAGCAATGCGCCTACAGCGCCTCGGCCCCCGCCGCGGCCGCCGAGACCGTCGTGCGCATCGAAGGCGTGCCGCCCGGGACCTGGGCAGTGCTGGCCTACCAGGACGTCAACCAGAACAAGGAACTGGACCGCAACGTGCTCGGCATCCCCAAGGAGAACTACGGGTTCAGCCGGGATGCGCGGGGCAGCTTCGGGCCGCCCAGCTTCGATGCGGCGGCGATCCAGGTAAGCGGCGACACGGCGGCCGCCGCGATCAAGCTGCGCTAAGGTCGCACAGGAATGGCAGGGCGTGCTCCAGCAAGGCCTGCGGCGCCTCTTCCGGAATATAGTGGCCGCACGCCAGGGCTTCGCCGCTCACGTCGTCCGCGACCCGGCGCCATTCCTTCAGCGGCTCGAAGCAGCGGTGCACCACGCCCTGCTCGCCCCACAGCACCAGCAGCGGCATCCGCAGGCGCCTGCCCGCGTCGCGGTCGAGGCGGTCGTGTTCCAGGTCGATGCCGGCCGAGGCCCGGTAGTCCTCGCAGATGCCGTGGGCCGTGCCGGGCAGCGCCAGGCAGCGCCGGTACTCGGCGAGCGCGCGCGGGTCGAAAGGCGCCAGGCCGCTGCTGCGGCGGCCCATCACATCCGTGACATAGGCCCCCGGATCGGCCTCGATCAGGCGCTCGGGCAGCGGCGCCGGCTGGATCAGGAAGAACCAGTGCCAGTAGGCGCGCGCGAAGGCTTCGCCGGTCTGTTCGTACATGGCGAGCGTTGGCGCGATGTCGAGCAGCACCATGCGCTCGACCGCCGCCGGGTGGTCGAGGGCCAGGCGGTGGGCGACGCGGGCGCCGCGGTCGTGGGCCAGCACGCCGAAGCGTTCGAAACCCAGCTGGCGCATGACCGCCAGCATGTCGGCCGCCATGCTGCGCTTGCTGTAGTTGCCGTGGTCGCCCTCGCCCACCGGCTTGGACGAATCGCCGTAGCCGCGCAAGTCGCAGGCAACCACCGTGAAATGCCGGGCCAGTTCCGGCGCCACGCGGTGCCAGATGGCGTGGGTCTGCGGGTGGCCGTGCAGGAGCAGGAGCGGCGCGCCGGCGCCGCCGATCACGGCCTGGATGCCCACGCCCGGGCTGGTCTCGAAGCGCTGCGTGCGAAATGCTGGAAACAGGGTGCTGGTCATACGTTTCACTTCCATCGTGTCTTGGTCGGTATCCATGCTGCACAGCAATTTTCACAAAGCTGCCGCAAAAGAACCATCATGTTCAGGCGAACGAGGCATACTTAGGTCCAGCCAGGGGCTGGAGCAGCAGCCATCATACCGTGCGGCCCGAGGACTGTTCAGCCTGTCCTGCGGGCGTCGAGGAGAGCGTTCGGATGAACAATTCTGACCAGGCGCACAGCTTGCCGGACTTCGAACTGGTATTCCAGGGCACGCCCATGCCCTACCTGCTCCTGCGCCCCGACCTGCACATTGTCGCCGTCAACGACGCCTACCTGGAAGCGACCCGCACCACCCGCCGGCACCTGCTCGGCCTGCACCTCTTCGACGCCTTCCCCGACAACCCGGCAGACCCGGCGGCAACCGGCGTGAGCAACCTGCGCGCCTCCCTCGACTGGGTGCTGGCGCACAAGGCCGCGCACCGCATGGACATCCAGAAGTACGACATTCCCGTCCGCGATTCGCCGCACGGGGAGTTCGTCGAGAAATACTGGTCTCCACTGAACACGCCCGTGCTCTCGGCCGCCGGCGACGTCCTCTACATCATCCACCAGGTGGAAGACGTCACCGAGCAGACCCTGAAACAGCAGGCGGCCGAGGCGGGCGAGGCGCGCTTCCGGCAGATTGCCGACGCCATGCCGCAAATCGTCTGGTCGGCCCTGCCGGACGGCTACCACGACTATTTCAACCAGCAGTGGTACGACTTCGTCGGCGCCCCCGAGGGCAGCACCGCCGGCGAGGCCTGGAGCGCCCTCTTCCATCCGGACGACATGAAGGAAGCCTGGGTGCGCTGGGCGCACAGCCTCAGGACGGGCGAGCCCTACGAAGTCGAGTACCGGTTGCTGCACCATTCCGGCCAGTACCGCTGGGTGCTCGGACGCGCCCTGCCGGTACGCAGCGAAGCCGGCGACATCGTCCGCTGGATGGGCACCTGCACCGACATCCATGACTGGAAAGTAGTCCAGGACAAGCTCGAGGACATGCAGTACCGGCTCGAGGCCGCCCTCAGCGCGGCGGAAATCGGCACCTGGACCTGGAACATGCGCGAGGACCGGGTCTATGCCGACCGCAACCTGACCCGCCTGTTCGAGGTGACCGAGGAGGAAGCCAATGGCGGGCCGATCGGGGCTTACCTGGGTCACATCCACCCCGATGACGTCGAGTCGGTCAGGAAGGACGTGGCGGACGTGCTCGTCAGCGGCGACTTTTACGAGAGCTTCTACCGGCTAGTGCGCGCCGATGGCAGCGTGCGCCACATCCACGCGCGCGGCAAGGTGTACCACGACGCCGAGGGCAGGCCGACCTGGCTGCCCGGCGTGGCGCTCGACATCACCCAGCAGAAGCTGGCGGAGGCGGCGCGCTCCCGGACCGAGTCGAAGTTCCGCGCGATTGCCGAATCGAACGCGATCGGCATTGTCCAGTATGGCAAGGACGGCAGCCTGATCGAGCCGAACGAGGCATTCCTCGCCATGCTGGGACAAACCGGCCAGGACTTCTCGAACGGCAGCGCCAACTGGGACAAGCTCACCGCCGCATCCAGCGAGTTCAGGCAGCGGTGGGCGGAACTCTGCAGCAAAGGCTTGATCGAACCTTTCGAGACCGAGTTTTGCCGGCCCGACGGATCGCGCCTGCCGGTGTACATCGGCGCCGCCAACTTCGACCGCACCGGCTGCGAAGGCATTGCC
This sequence comes from Massilia sp. ST3, assembly GCF_018119405.1. GTDB lineage: Bacteria > Pseudomonadota > Gammaproteobacteria > Burkholderiales > Burkholderiaceae_D > Telluria. The sequence continues at coordinate 27,824 of NZ_JAGPWC010000055.1, forward strand.
TATGTGCTCGACGTCAGCGCGGCGAAGAAGGCGCAGCTGGCGGTGGCGGAAAGCGAAGCCAAGTTCCGCACCCTGGCGGAAAACATTCCGCAGCTGGCCTGGATGGCGGCGCCGGACGGGACCATCTTCTGGTTCAACAACCGCTGGCTGGCCTATACCGGCAAGACCCTGGACGAGATGCGCGACTGGGGCTGGGAAACGGTGCACCACCCGGACCATGTCGAGCGGGTGAAGGCAAAGTACGTCGACGCCATCGTGACGCGGCAGGTGGTCTGGGAAGACACCTTCCCCTTGCGCGATGCCGCCGGCAACTATCGCTGGTTCCTGTCGCGAGCGGTGCCGATCCGGCGCCCGGACGGCGAGATCCTGCACTGGCTGGGCACGAATACCGACGTCACCGTGCAGCGCGAGGCCGAGGCGGCGCTGGAACAGGCCAACCGGCGCAAGGACGATTTCCTGGCGATGCTGGCGCACGAGCTGCGCAATCCGCTGGCGCCGATCAGCACGGCGGCCCAGCTGCTCAAGCTGCCGGGCCAGGGCGAAGCGGTGGTCAAGCGCGCCAGCGAGATGATCGGGCGCCAGGTGAAGCACCTGACCGAGCTGGTCGACGACCTGCTCGACGTGTCGCGCGTGACGCGCGGCCTGGTATCGATCGACAAGCGCGAGGTCGACGTCAAGCAGGTGATCAGCAATGCGGTTGAACAATCTTCGCCGGTGATCGAATCGCGCCAGCATACGCTGAGCATGCGGCTGGCGTCGGCGCATCCGTTCGTCTTGGGCGACAACACCCGGCTGGTGCAGGTGCTGACCAACCTGCTGAACAACGCGGCCAAGTACACGCCGCAAGGCGGGGAGATCCGGCTGGCGATGGAGATCCACGACGCACAGGTGTCGCTCAGCGTGAGCGACAACGGCATCGGCATGGATGCGGCGCTGCTGCCGACGGTGTTCGACCTGTTCACGCAGGCGGAACGCACGCCCGACCGCTCGCAGGGCGGCCTGGGCCTGGGTCTGGCCCTGGTCAAGAGCATCGTCCAGTTGCATGGTGGGGAGGTGATGGCGCAGAGCGAGGGGCCGGGCAAAGGGAGCTGCTTCACCGTGCTATTGCCATTGCTGGAAAAACGGCGGGCTGCGGACCTGGCTGCCGATCACGGCGCTGCGGGTGAGGCGTCGCCACTGCGCATTTTGCTCGTGGACGATAACCAGGATGCGGCGCAGTCACTGGCGGCGGTGCTGCAATCCTACGGTCACGCCGTGACGGTGAGTGCGGATGCCCATGAAGCACTGGAACAGGCGCACGCGGCGCCGCCGGATGTGTTCTTGCTGGATATCGGGCTGCCGGACATGGATGGCTACGAGCTGTCGCGGCGGCTGCACGCCTGCCCGGAAAGCCGGAACGCCACCTACGTGGCGGTAACCGGCTACGGGCAGGCGCACGACAAGGTGCTGGCCAAGGCGGCGGGCTTCGACCACTACTTCGTCAAGCCCGTGGATTTGCCTGCCCTGCAGGACGTGCTGGCGGCGAATGGCAGGGGGCGGCACGTCGAGCACCACTGAGCGCCTGGCGCCGCTGGCAAGTCGTACACTCAGGCCAGGCGTTCCGCCGCCTGGCGCACCCGCTGGCCGAAGAGCAGCGCGGTGCGCATGTCGCCCGGCACCATCTCGTCGGTCGATGCATTGGACGGGGTGGCGGTTGCCAGGCCGGCGAAGGACGACAGGTAGTTCACGTCGTCGCGCTGCGCCTCCTTGGCGTTACTCGGCATCATGCCCGTGCCGACCCAGACCATGCCGTGCTGCTGGGCCAGGGTGAACATGGTGTACAGCGTGGTCTGCTTGTCGCCCGCCACCGAGGCAGAATTGGTGAACGCAGCGCCCAGCTTGTCCTTCCAGCCCTGGGCCGCCCAGACCTTCGAGGACTGGTCGGCGAACTTCTTGAACTGCCAGCTGACGTTGCCCATGTAGGTCGGCGTGCCGAACACGATGGCGTCGGCTGCGGCCAGCTGTTCCCACCCGCCTTCGGGCAGGTTGCCTTCCGCATCGATGGCGAGCAGGGCGCCGCGGCTGCCTTCGGCGACCGCTTCGGCGACCCTGCGGGTATGGCCGTAGCCGCTATGGAAAACGATGACGATGGATTTGCTCATGATGGTTCTCCCGTATCAGATCGAGCGCTTGGCGGCCGCCTCGCGCTGGCGGCGCTTGGTGACGGCTTCGCCGCCGTGGCCCCAGTTGTCGGTATTGACTTCGTCGATCACGACGAAGGTGCTTTCGGGGTCCTTGTTCAGGACATTCACCATCAGGTCGGTCGCGCCGGCGATCATGGCTTCCTTCTGCGCCTTGGTGACGCCTTCGTCGGTCACCTGGATAAGGATGTAGGGCATGCTGTTCTCCTGGTAAGGGTTGTCTGTCGGCGCCTGCATCGTCGAGGCAGCGCGCCGTCCATGGACCGAACTATAGGAAGCCCGGGGCGCCAGAAAAAGATGGGATGGAGCAAGACAATCAATACATCATGTAATGAATCGCCTTGAGCGCCTGCCGCTTGGCGAACGAATCCATCCATGCTTCCTCGGCACCGGCTACGGGCGGCATTCGTAACACCATGGAACAGGTTTTTTGCGGCCCGGCCGCCTACTCAGGCCAGGCCGGCTCCACTACATTGGCGCCATATCCTCTCCGTTAAGCCAGTCTCTGCTATTGAAGAAGGAGTATCGCCATGACGCCCCTCCCTGTAACCCCATTCCCGGCGGAACAGATCTCGCCGGACGGCTCCGGACTCGCCCACCACCCCGGTTTCCAGCGCCTGTTCCGGCCCGGAGAACTGACGGTCGGCCTCATCCTGCCTTTGGAAACCCATCCGCGCCGTCCGGCGCCGACGATGGCCGGCCACCTGCAGATGGCCAGGCGCGCCGAGCAGCTCGGCTTCGGCGCGCTGTGGATGCGGGATGTGCCCTTCTACGACCCGGCCTATGGCGACGTGGGCCAGGTCTACGAGCCCATGGTCTACATGGCTTACCTGGCGGCGGCAACCACGCGAATCGTGCTCGGCACGGCCGGCATCGTGCTGCCGACCCGTGAACCACTGATCCTGGCGAAGCAGGCGACCTCCCTCGACCAGCTCAGCGGAGGCAGGCTCGTGCTCGGCCTGTCGTCCGGGGACAGAACCAGCGATTACCCGATGTTCGGGATCGACTTCGCGAGCCGCGGCGAACGCTACCGCGAAGCCTATGGCGTGCTGCGGTCCGTGACCGAGGAGCGCTTCCCGGCCTATGTGTCCGAGCATTTCGGCCGCGCCGGCGGCTCCCTCGAACTGGTGCCGCGGCCCGCGTTCGGACGCATTCCTTCGATCGCCGTCGGCCGGTCGCAGCAATCGCTCGCATGGCTGGCCGAGCACCTCGACGGCCACCTGGCCTTCGTTCCCGCGCCGGAAGAACTTGCGCCGCTGGTCCGGCTGTGGCGTACGGAAGTGGCGCGCGCCGCGGGCGAGGCGGCGTTCAAGCCCATCGGCATCGGCGGCTTCTTCGACCTGAGCGACGATCCCGACCAACCCTTCCAGCGCATCCATGGCGGCTTTCGCGCAGGGCGGAACGGCCTGCGCGACTACCTGCTGCTGGCGCGCGAAGCCGGCGTATCGCACATGGCCCTGAATCCGAAGGTGAGCCGCCAGCCCTATGCGGAAATCATGGACCAGCTCAGCGAGTCCGTGCTGCCGGTGTTTCCGGCGCTGGCCTGAACCTGGCTGCCAGCCATGTTTCTCATGCTCGTCCGTGGAGGTGACGGCGGACGTTCCAGGCCCCGACTCGTTACATGATGTATCAATTCTCTTGAGCTAATCCCTATTTATCGTGGTTTCACGCAAAAGTATAGTTTCTCCACCGCAGCTCGAACGCTGCATCGACCCTACACCGAAGGAGAAACAAATGAGTTCGCAAGCAAAGACCGTCATCGTCACCGGCGCATCCAGCGGCATCGGCTTCGCCATCGCCCAGGCCTACCTGGCGCGCGGCTACAACGTCGTCGGCAACGCCCGCACCGAGGCCCGCCTGCAGGCCGCGGCAGCCCAGCTCGGCAATCCGGCAAACTTCGCCGGCGTGGCCGGCGACATCGCCGACCCAGCCACCAGCAAGGCCCTGTTCGAGCGCGCCATCGAGCGCTTCGGCCAGGTCGACATCCTGGTCAACAACGCCGGCATCTTCATCGCCAAGCCGGTCGCCGACTACACCCAGGACGACGTCGACGCGATCATCGCCACCAACCTCAAGGGCTTCTTCTATCCCTCGCAGCGCGCGGCCGAGCACATGGCGGCGCGCAAGCAGGGCCAGATCATCAATATCACGGCAAGCGTCGCGATGCAGCCCAACCTCAAGGTGCCGGCGCTGCTCCCGGTGCTCATCAAGGGCGGCCTGAACCAGGCGACCCGCGCACTGGCGCTGGAGCTGGCGGCGGCCAACGTGAAGGTGAACTCCGTCGCACCGGGCATCATCGAAACGCCGCTGCACGGCGACTACGAGGGCGCGCGCGCCTTCCTGAATTCGCTCGCCCCGACCGGCACCACCGGCGCCACCCAGGACGTGGTCGACGCCGTGCTGTACCTGAGCGATGCCGGCTTCACGACCGGCGTGGTCCTGCCCGTCGATGGCGGCGCCACCACCGGCGTCTGGTAAGCAGCGGACACAAGGAGAACGACATGAGACTGATCTACGCTGGCGACCCGATGTGCTCCTGGTGCTACGGCTTCGGCAAGGAGCTGAGCGCCTTGATGACCCTGCATCCCGGTTTGCGGCTGGACATCGTCGTGGGCGGCGTACGCGCCGGCGCCACCGACCTCCTCGACGATGCCGGGAAAGCTTTCCGTCTTAACCACTGGGAGCGCGTGGAGGCCAACAGCGGCCTGCCCTTCAACCGCGAAGCGTTCCTGGCCCGCGAGAATTTCGTCTACGACACCGAGCCAGTGTGCCGCGCGGTCGTCGCCGCCCGCAGGATCGCGCCGCAGGCGGACCTGCTGGCGGTGTTCCGCGCGCTGCAGGCGGCCTTCTATGCCGAGGGCCGTGATACCACCGACGGCCGCGTGCTTGCGCAAGTGGTCGCGGAGGCGCTTGGCGCACAGGGCTTCCTTTTCGATGCCGACCATGTGCATGACGTCTGGAGCGCGCCCGGCACGCTGGCCGAGACCCGCTCCGACTTCCGGTTTGTCCGTACGCTCGGGGTACGCAGTTTCCCTGCGCTGTTGCTGGAAGTGGATGGACAGGTCAAGGAAGTCAGCCCTGGCTATGCCCACGTTGGAGTGCTCGACCATCACCTGCGCAACTTGCTGGCCCAGGTCCATCGACCGGCGATCGAGAGGGCGTAGAAATGCGATGCGCAGGCATTAAATAAAAAATGGCCACCCAAGGGTGGCCATTTTCCATTTGTATTCTTGGCGGAGAGAGGGGGATTCGAACCCCCGATAGGCTATGAACCTATACACGCTTTCCAGGCGTGCGACTTAAACCACTCATCCATCTCTCCTGATGGGTTTTCGTGGGTGTCCCACGAAGCCCCCTATTATAGCAAGGATTTCCAGCTCGACAAGGGTGTTCGCCCAAAGTCATGCGGACGGGCCGGCTGGCCAGCGCCGGCGCCAGGGGCGCAGGACGTGGCGCACCGGGTTGACCTGGGTGCCGACCTCCTCCTCGCCGATCAGGCCGCGCCGCTTCAGGTGGCGCAGCGCCACCTGGACGGCGGATTTCGACAGGCCAGTCTTGACGGCGATGGTCTGCAGGCTGGCGGGGACCTGGTCGCGGCCGAGGGCGTGAGCGCTGTGCAGCAGGTAGAGGTAGACCACGAAAGCGGCCGGGCGGCGGTCGTGGCCGACCAGGTCGGGCATCAGGACGTCGAAGACGTAGGCGTCCATTTCTGACTGACGGGTAGTCATGGATACTATAGTTTTTAAAATCACACGGGTGGCGATGGTGCCACGATAATGCCGGCTGGTGCAACCAGACAGGCATGGCTTTTCATGATTACTCAACTTAAATTCGTCAGCATTCCGGTCGCGGACCAGGACCGCGCCCTCGCCTTCTATACCGAGAAGCTCGGCTTCGATATCGCGACCGACCAGCCGATGGGGCCGGGCAAGCGCTGGATCGAGCTGCGCGTTGCGAGTTCGGGGACGCGGGTGGTGCTGTTCACCATGGATGGGCAGGAGGACCGGATCGGGACCTTCTTCAATGGGGCGTTTGCTTGCGATAACGTGGAGGCGACCTACCGGCAGTTGAGCGGGCGCGGGGTGGAGTTTTTGGAGGGGCCGACGGCGCAGCCGTGGGGGACGTTTGCCAAGTTCAGGGATTCGGAGGGGAATACGTTTGTGTTGTCGTCGGGGTGAGAATTCATACCGGCGATAAGACGACGCGGCGACGCGGAGGGTGGTTGGACGCGTGGACGGGGGACCCGTCCACCCTACGCACGGCGGAGCGGCGGCCGGTTGGACGTGGGGGGGGGGGGGGGGGCCCCCCCCCCGCGGGGGGGGGGGGGGGGGGGGGGGGGGGGGGGGGGGGGGGGGGGGGGGGGGGGGGGGGGGGCGGCGGGCG
>NZ_JAGPWC010000056.1 GCF_018119405.1 Massilia sp. ST3
CATCCTTGAACTGCGCCAGCTGCGGATCGGCCGCCTCGCCCGACAGGTAGCCGAACAGGTCGTCCAGGTTGGCGATCGAGATCACCGGAATGCCGAATTCGCGCGCTACTTCCTGCACCGCGGAGTTCTCCGACAGCGCGCCATCCTTGCCCGAACGCTCCATGCGGTCCAGGGCGATCAGCACGGCGGCCGGTTCGGCGCCGGCGGCGCGGATCATGTCGACCGATTCGCGCACCGAAGTGCCGGCCGAGATCACGTCGTCCACGATCACCACCTTGCCCTGGAGCTTGGCGCCGACGATGGTGCCGCCCTCGCCGTGGTCCTTGGCTTCCTTGCGGTTGTAGGCATAAGAGGTATTGCGGCCCTTGCCGGCCAGCGCCACCGCGGTGGCTGAGGCCAGGGTGATGCCTTTATAAGCCGGGCCGAACAGCATGTCGAATGCCACGCCCGAGTCGAGCAGGGTCTGGGCGTAGAACTGCGCCAGCTGGCCCAGGGTGGCGCCGTCATGGAACAGGCCGGCGTTGAAGAAGTACGGCGACTGGCGCCCCGCCTTGGTGGTGAACTCGCCGAAACGCAGCACTCCCGTCGAGACCGAAAAAGCGATAAACTCTTGGCGCAAATTGTTCACGGTAACTCCCTCTAGAAAAAAGTGGCAGTATTTTAATCCGCGGGCCCGGCCAACGCCATCGCCCGCCCTCCTGCCCTGTCAATCCGTCCCTCACATGCCACGAATTATCTCCGCAAACCTCAACGGTATCCGCTCCGCCCACAAGAAAGGTTTCTTCAACTGGCTCGCCAGCCAGGACGCCGATTTCGTCTGCGTCCAGGAACTCAAGGCCCAGGAAGCCGACATGACCGAGGACTTCCTGCGTCCGCACGGCTACCACGGGCACTTCCATTACGCCGAGAAGAAGGGCTACTCGGGCACCGGCGTGTACAGCCGCCTGGCTCCCGACAACAAGCGCATCGGCTTCGGCTGCGCCGAATTCGACGCCGAGGGCCGCTATACCCGTTGTGATTTCGGCAACCTGACCGTGATCTCGGTGTATTGCCCGTCCGGTTCATCCTCGCCGGAGCGCCAGCTCGCCAAGTTCCGCTTCATGGAAGTCTTCCTGCCGCATTTGCAGGAACTGAAGGCGGAAGGCCGCGAGGTCGTGATCTGCGGCGACTGGAACATCGCGCACAAGGAAATCGACCTCAAGAACTGGAAGAGCAACCAGAAGAATTCCGGCTTCCTGCCGGAAGAGCGCGCCTGGATGACCCGCATCTTCGACGAGCTCGGCCTGGTGGACGTGCACCGCGTGGTGGCCCCGGACGCCGCCGATTACACCTGGTGGAGCAACCGCGGCCAGGCCTGGGCCAAGAACGTGGGATGGCGCATCGACTACCACGTCGCCACCCCGGGCATCGCGGCCAGCGCCAAGGCGGTCTCGATCTACAAGGACGAGCGCTTCTCGGACCACGCGCCCCTGATCATCGACTACGCCCTCTGATCCTGGCGGCGCGCCCGCGCCGCCTTCCCCTCCCCATGCTCATGGGAATCCCCCCATTCCGGGGGGATGTGTTGCCGTTTTGAGGTAAAAACGCCCAAACTCGGCCACACTGCGCCTCCTTCCCCCTGTTTTATTGATACTATCTGCTTGTCAATTTCCGGCCAGAATTTTCTGTTGCTCGGATATCAATGCTTTTTCAGCGCAGAGCCCACGATGACCGACCATACCACCGACTATGCTTTCTCCTCTCCGTCCACCGCGCGCACCGTCATGAGCGGCAGCATGAGCGGCGGCGGTGCGGCCGTCGGCACGGCGGCGGTGCAGCTGCTGAGCTCCCATGCCAGCGTGGCGGGGTCGGTCACCCAGATCGACCTGGAGTTCTCGACGGCGATGGCCAGGGGCGCAGGCTACGTCTACATCACCGATGGCGCGGTCCAGACCGTCATCGACCGGGTCAGCGGCCTGCCCACCATCCGCATCGTCGGCGCCAACGACACCCGCAAGATCCTGGCCGGCGACCTGCAGGTGTCGGGCAGCCACGTGATCGTCAAGGCCAGCGGCCTGGCCGAAGGCCATACCTACAACGTGTTCATGGGCGAAGGCGTCCTGACCAGCTCCACCCTGCGCAGCTTCGCCGGCGTCACCGCGCCCGGCACGGTCGACTTCACCGTGGTCGACCATGGCGGCCCCTCGGTGCAGTCGATGAGCCTGTCCGCGGGCGTCCTGAGCGCCGACGCCGGCGCCGAGCTGACCATCGTTTTCTCGGAACCGGTCTCGACCCTGCCGGCGTCAGCGCTGCAGGCCGCGAACGCCAGCATCGGTTCGCTGCGCCCGGTCGGCGACGGCACGATCTGGAAGGCGGCGCTGACGACTCCGGGCACGGTATCGTCGAGCGGCAACCAGGTCAGCCTCGACCTCGCCCAGGTGCGCGACGCCGCCGGCAACGCGGGCAGCGGCAATTATCTGTCGGTCGCCTACCTGGTCGACGACGGCGCGCCGCCGACCGCCACCGTCACGCTGCCGGATACCGAACTGCTCGCCAGCGAAGAAGTCGAGGTCACGATCACCTTCTCGGAAGCGGTCACCGGCCTGGACACCGATGCGTTCACCGCGCCGCACGTGAGCCTGTCGAATCCGGTCACCAGCGACGGCGGCAAGACCTGGACCGTCAAGATGTCGCCCAACACGCCGCTGCTGTACGAAACCGACCTGCAGTTCCACGTTGACCTGTCCAAGGTACTCGACCAGGCCGGCCATGCCGGCTCCGGCAGCGCCGTCTCGGTCGGCTACACGGTCGACACCCGCGTGATGGACGACCTCACCGGCCCCAGCGTCGAATCGATCAGCTTCGACGGCTATACGGTCGATCCCACCCACGACATCGTCGCCACCATCGTGTTTTCGGAAGCGGTGCAGGCCGAAGGCCTGATGGATGCGCTCGACGCCGACGGCGCCAGCCTGTCCGGCCTGGCCACCAGCGACGGCGGCAAGACCTGGACCGTGACGCTGTCCACGCCGGACCCGGACGCCGAACCCTTCATCGGCAGCTTCGAGGTCGAGCTGTACAAGATCGCCGACCTGGCGGGCAATGCCGGCAGCGGCGCCGTCACCTCGCCCTCGTTCGCCGTCAACACCGCCGCGTCCATGATGTTCGTCTACGATAACGGCGTGTTCGACAACGACGGCGTGATCGGCGACGCCCAGCGCTACATTACCGGCTTCTTCTTCGGCGAGTTCGCCGACACGTCCTCGTTCGTCCTCACCATCGGCAGCGAAACCATCTACAACGGCGAAATCGACTTCTACGAATACGAAGGCGTGCTGTTCTGGTCCTATGGCGGCGAAGGCTACTGGACCGAAGGCGAATACGACGTGGTTGCCGCCATCACGACCACGGGGGGCAGCCCGCTGCAGACGGCCCAGCACGTGGTGGTCGACACCACCGCGCCGGCCATCGTCGAATCGCCCGCGTCCGGCGTCGCGCCGCCGCCCTTCGACGTCGCCGACGGCCTGGTGGTCGTGTTCGACGAAGCCGTGTACTTCACCAACGGCGAGCCCAGGATCGAACTCGAGATCGACCAGAACGGCATGCTCAGCTACGTGGACATTCCGCTCAGCGACGCCTACCTGTCCCTGGACCGCAAGACCCTCACCATCCCGGCCAACGACCACCACCTGCCGCCCGGCGCCTCGGTGACGATGTGGCTGCCCGGCCTGGAAGACCGCGCCGGCAACAACCTGAACAGCGGCAGCCTGAGCTTCGAGACCACGGGCGCCTTCATCGACACCGTGGCGCCGGTGGCGACGCGCGCCGACGCCGACTGGCTGGGTGCGATGACGGTGGGCGACGAAGTCGAGTTCTCGGTCACCTTCAACGAACCGGTCGAGCTGACCGGCGACTTCTCCTACTACGTGGACATGAACAACGGCGGACGCGCGGACTTCGTCAGCTTCGACGAGAACGGACGCGAAGTGCACTTCCGCTATACCGTCGACGCCGACGATCGCGAGGTGGCCCAACTGGGCGTCGCCGACCTGGACGGCCTGGTCGGCTATGTCAGGGACTTGGCCGGCAACTTCCTGGACAACGCCAGCATCGACTTCGCCGTGTTTGGGGACAGCTACGGCAATTTCATCGAGGTCGACAAGACCGCTCCCGGCGCACTGCCGCAGCCGGCCCTGGCCGCGGAGAGCAATACCGGCGCCGCCAACGACAGCATCACCCGCATCAACGACCCGCTCATCACGGGTTCGGGCGCGGAACCGGATGGCCAGGTCCGCATCAAGATCGACGGCGTCGATAACGACGATACGGCGTATGCCGACGAGAACGGCAACTGGGAATGGCAGCCCTACACGGACCTGGAGGCGGGCGTGCACACGCTGAGCTTCTGGCAGCTGGATGCGGCCGGCCTGGAAGGTCCCGAGGTGTCGCTGACGGTCACCATCGAAGCCTTCGGCAAGCCGCAGCTCGACGTGTCAAGCGACAGCGGCGCGTCCAGCAGCGACGGTATCACCAACGACGACACCCCGACCTACTCGGGCAGCGGCGCCGTCGGCGGCCGCACCATCAAGCTGCTCGCCAACGGCAGCGAAATCGGCGAGACGATTGCGCGCGCGGACGGCACCTGGGACATCACCGTGGCGAACGAGTCGGCCCTGGACGACGGCACCTACACCATCACCGCCGCGGAGGTCGACGCCACCAGCGAACGCCAGACCGACCTCTCGGCCGGCACGACCCTGGTGGTCGACACGGCGGCGCCGACCTCGGCCTCCGCGGCGGCCGATGGACTTGGCCGCACCTATACGCTGGCCTTCAACGAGACCATCGTGTTCGCGGCGGGCGGCAACGTCGACATGTACCAGGACCTGGCCCTGAAGACCAGCTTCACCGCCAGCGGCGGCAACTGGAGCAAGCCGCACGATAACGAGCTGCTGTTCTCGATGTCCGCCTTCAATGGCCTGTTCAAGATGCAGCTGTCCAGCGAAGCCATCCAGGACGTCGCGGGCAACGCCGCCATCATCGGCTCGCCCTTCCTCGAGTTCGAGCTCGCGCTGTCCTACTAGGCGGCCGGCGGCCAGTCCAGCGCCAGCGCGCTGGCGAAGCTGCGCGTTTCCCCCGTCAAGGGGTCGGGGAAGCTGATCGAGCGCGCCAGCAGCTGCAGCGGCGCGCTGAAATCGTCGCCCTTGCAGGGCAGCGCCACCGGATAGAAGGCATCGTTCAGGATCGGCGCGCCCAGCGCCGCCAGGTGCAGGCGCAGCTGGTGCTTGCGCCCGGTGTGCGGATGCAGGCGGTAGCGCGCCACCTGGCCGCGCCGCTCCAGCAGTTCGATCAGGGTCTCGGAATTCGGCTCGCCTTCCACTTCCTCGCTGATGAAGAACTGGTCGAGGCCGTCCCGCATGCGGCTGCGGTAGGTAAACGGGAACTCGCGCCCCTCGATCACGCCCGCCAGGGCTTCGTAGGTCTTGCTCACCACCCGCTTCTGGAACATCGACTGGTAGGCGCCGCGCGTGTCCGGGTTGTGCGAGAAGATCACCACGCCCGCCGTCTCGCGGTCGAGGCGGTGGATCGGCACCAGGTGCGGCAGGTCGTGCGCGCGCTTGAGGCGCACCAGCAGCGTCTCCTTCAGAAAACGCCCGGTGGGGATGGTCGGCAGGAAGTGCGGCTTGTCCGCCACCAGCAGGTGCTCGTCCATGAACAGCACCCTTTCCTGGAAGGGGATCGGGGTCTCGGGCTGCTCCAGCTCGCGGTAGTACCAGATGCGCATGCCCTGGCGCACCGGGCTGTCGGCGCGCAGCGGCGCGCCCTTGGCGTCGACGATCTCGCCGCGCTCCAGGCGCGCGGCCCAGGAGCTGGAAGCCACGTCGGGATAGCGCTCGGACAGGAAGCGCAGCATGCCGCCGGCACGGGTCTCGGTCAGCCACAGGTAGCTGGGCGCGACTCCGTCGCGCACCGGCAGGGGCACGTAGGCATTGGCTTCGGCCTGGTGCCCTTTCCTTCCACGACTCATCAAGCGCGTCCGTTCACCTGAGGGCCACGTTGGTGCGGTAGGGCGGCAGCTTGTTGGCGCTGGTGCCCTTGGTGCGCGCGTACAGCGGCAGCAGCACGTTCATGTGCGATTCGATGTCGGCGATGCGAGTCTCGCCGCCCGGGTGGGTCGACAGGAGCTCGAGCGGGGTGCGCTTGCCCAGGGCCGCCATCTTGCGCCACAGGGCGATGCCGGCGCGCGGGTCATAGCCGGCGCGCGAGGAGATGTCCAGGCCCACCAGGTCCGCCTCGCGTTCCTCGTCGCGCGAGAATTTCAGCACCAGCATCTGGCCGGCGTAGTTGGCCACCGTGCCGGTGATGTTGGGGTCGATCCCGAAGATGCCCGAGATCAGCGCGCCACCGACGCGCGCGCCGATGCCGGTCAGGCTCGACTTGGCCATGCGCTCGCGTCCGTGCTCGCGCAGCGCATGCGCGATCTCGTGGCCCATGACGGCCGCGACCTCGTCGTCGGTCAGTTTCAGGGAAGTCAGGATGCCGCTGAAGAAGCCGATCCGGCCGCCCGGCATGCAAAAGGCGTTCACCTGCTCGGACTGCACCAGGTTGACCTGCCACTGCCACTGCGCCGCGGACTGGTTCCAGCGCGGCGCGTGCGGGATGATGCGCTGGGCGATGGCGCGCAGGCGCTTGACCTCGGGGTGCGAGGCCGGCAGCAGCACGCCCTTCTGCTGGGCCTCGCTCATCATGGCGGTGTACTGCTGGGCCGCCGCCTGGTTCAGCTGCTCTTCCGGCACCAGCACGCGGGTGCGCGACAGCGGCTTGACCCGGATGCCGTCCTGGACTTCGGTCTGTGGCGCTTCCTGGGCCGCTACCGGCACGGCGCCGGCAATACCCGCCAGCGACAGGCAGAGGACAAGTTGTTTAAGTTTCTTCATGTTCATCTTCGACAGGCTGTTTTTGGCAGCACTATCCTCTCAGAAAGTAAACGGGATGGGCAACACGCTCAACGGTGCCATCTTCGCGCACGGACTGAGCACGAACAAGCCGCCACCGCACATAAAGTGTAAAGACCTGTTTCAGGAATGGCCGGTCACGGCTGGCTTGACCTTTTTGCGCAAACGAAACACCGCCAGGCTGCCGCGCAGGTTGGGCAGCACCGTCACCGGCTTGCCCTCGGCCAGGGCCACGCACTCGAGCACTTCCAGTCCGCACTCCTCGGCCAGTTCCTGGAAGTCGTAGATCGTGGCGCAGCGCACGTTGGGGGTGTCGTACCACTGGTAGGGCAGCGCGCGCGAGACCGGCATGCGGCCCTTGAGCAGGGCCAGGCGGTGCGGCCAGTGGGCGAAGTTCGGGAACGAGACGATGGCCTCGTGGCCGACCCGCACGATGTCGCGCAGCAGGGCCTCGACGTGCTGCATCATCTGCAGCGAGGACAGGCAGAGCACGGTGTCGAAGGCGTTGTCGCCGAACAGGCCCAGGCCCTCCTCCATGTCGTGCTGGATCACGTTGATGCCGCGCTTCGTGCTTTCCAGGACCTTGTCGTCGGCGATCTCGATGCCGTAGCCGGTGCAGCGTTTGTCGAGTTCCAGGTAGCGCAGCATGGCGCCGTCGCCGCAGCCGACGTCGAGTACGTGGGCGCCCGGGTTCACCCAGTGGGCGATGAAGGCCAGGTCGGGACGCAGGGCGTTGAGTTCATTGAAGTTCATGCGCCCTCCCCGGCGAATTCCTGGGCGATGCGGTCGTAATAGGCGCGCACCACGTTCATGTAGCGAGGATCTTCCAGCAGGAAGGCGTCGTGGCCGTGCGGCGCGTCGATCTCGGCGTAGCTGACCTTGCGCCGGTTCGACACCAGGGCCTCGACGATCTCGCGGCTGCGCTCGGGCGAAAAGCGCCAGTCGGTGCTGAACGAGGCCACCAGGAACTGGGCGCGGGTGCCGGCGAGCGCCTTGGCCAGGTCGCCGCCGTGCTCGCGCGCCGGGTCGAAGTAGTCGAGCGCCTTGGTGATGAGCAGATAGGTGTTGGCGTCGAAGTATTCCGAGAACTTGTCGCCCTGGTAGCGCAGGTAGGACTCGATCTCGAAATCGATGCCGAAGTCGAACTTGTAGTCGTTGCTTTCCGCGGCGTTGCGCAGCTTGCGGCCGAACTTCTCCGCCATGTCGTCGTTCGACAGGTAGGTGATGTGGCCGACCATGCGCGCCACCTTGAGGCCGTTCTTGGGCACCACGCCGTGCTCGTAGAAGTCGCCGCCGCGGTAGTCCGGGTCGGTCAGGATGGCCTGGCGCGCCACGTCGTTGAAGGCGATGTTCTGGGCCGAGAGCTTGGGCGTGGACGCGATCACGATGCAGTGGCGCAGGCGCTCGGGGAACTGGATGCTCCACGAGAGCGCCTGCATGCCGCCCAGCGAGCCGCCCATGACGGCGGCGAACTGCTCGATGCCGAGGCGGTCGGCCAGGCGCGCCTGGGCCGCCACCCAGTCTTCCACCGTCACCACCGGGAAGGCGGCGCCATAGGGCTTGCCGGTGGCCGGATTGGTGTGCATCGGGCCGGTCGAGCCGAAGCAGGACCCGAGGTTGTTGACGCCGATGACGAAGAAGCGGTTGGTGTCCAGCGGCTTGCCGGGGCCGACCATGTTGTCCCACCAGCCGGCGCTCTTCGGGTTGTTGGCGTACATGCCGGCCACGTGATGCGAGGCGTTGAGCGCGTGGCAGACCAGGACCGCGTTCGATTTATCGGCGTTCAGGGTGCCGTAGGTTTCGTACATCAGCGTGTAGTCGCCGAGCTGTGCGCCGCTTTGCAGGCGCAGCGGCTCAGGAAAATGCATCGCCTGCGGTGTGACTATTCCAAGAGATCCCATGTAGTGCTTCGCGTAGTGCTTCGTGTGTTTTTGTGTGTTGCGCCGATGGCGCTCAGAGGGCTTGCAGCTGCTCGACCGCGGCAGCGATCTCGCTCGGTTCCATCGAGCGCAGGATGCGCCGGGTGCGGCTGGTGATGGCGTTCAGGTCGCAGTTCAGGATTTCCTGCTTCACCGCCAGCAGCTGCGCCGGGTGCATCGAGAACTCGCGCAGTCCCATGCCCAGCAGCAGGCGGGTGAGCTTGACGTCGCCGGCCATCTCGCCGCACACCGCCACGTCCAGCCCGGCCTTGTGGCCGGTGGCGATCGTGTTGGCGATCAGCTGCAGCACCGCCGGGTGCAGCGGATTGTACAGGTGGGCCACCTCGTAGTCGACGCGGTCGATCGCCAGGGTGTACTGGATCAGGTCGTTGGTGCCGATCGAGAGGAAGTCCATGCGCTTGACGAACATCGGCAGCGCCAGCGCGGCGGCCGGGATCTCGATCATGGCGCCGACCTCGATCTTCTCGTCGAACTTGACGCCCTCCTCGCGCAGGCGCGCCTTGGCCTGCTCGAGCAGGTTCAGGGTCTGGTCGATCTCGAAGGCGTGCGCCAGCATCGGGACCAGGATGCGCACCGGGCCGAAGGCCGATGCCCTCAGGATCGCCCTCAGCTGGACCAGGAACATCTGCGGCTCGGCCAGGCAGTAGCGGATCGCGCGCAGGCCCAGGGCCGGATTCAGGGCCGTGTGCTCGGTCGGGTCGAGCGGCTTGTCGGCGCCCACGTCCAGGGTGCGGATGGTCACCGGGCGGCCCTTCATCGCCAGCACCGCCTTGCGGTACTGCTCGAACTGCTCGTCCTCGTTCGGGATCTGCAGGCCTTGCGCGCCGCGTCCCATGAACAGGAATTCGGAGCGGAACAGGCCCACGCCGTTGGCGCCGGCTTCCAGCGCGGCCGGGCAGTCGTCCGGCAGCTCGATGTTGGCCAGCAGCGTGATCGCGGTGCCGTCCTTGGTCACGGCCGGCGTCTTCTTGAGCTTGAGGAGGCGCTTGCGCGCCTTCATCAGGGCGTTCTGGCGCGCGCGGTACTGCTCCAGCACCAGCTGGCTCGGGTTGCAGATCACCACGCCAGCGTCGCCGTCGATGATCACCCAGTCGTCCTGCTCGATCAGGCGCGAGGCCTGGCTCATGCCCACCGCCGCCGGGATGTCGAGCGAGCGTGCGACGATCGCGGTGTGCGAGTTCTGGCCGCCCACGTCGGTGACGAAACCGATGAAGGAACGCGGCCCGCCGTCGCGGTCGCGGAAGGCCAGCATGTCGGCCGGCGAGATGTCGTGGGCCACCACGATCATCTGCGGCGGCGCCTGGTCTTCGCCGACGAACAGCGGCGGCACGCTCAGCGCGGTGCCCAGCAGGACCTTGAGCACGCGCTCGGCCACCTGCTGGATGTCGTGCTTGCGTTCGCGCAGGTACTCGTCCTCGATCTCGTCGAACTGGCGCGACAGCTCGTCGATCTGGGTCACCAGGGCCCATTCGGCGTTGTAGTGGCGCGAGCGGATGATGTCGAGCGGCGCTTCCGAGATCATCGGGTCGGACAGGATCAGCACATGGACGTCGATGAAGGCGCCCAGCTCGGTGGGGGCGTCCTTGGGCAGGTCGGTCCACAATGCCTGCAGGTCGCGGTGGACCTCGGCGATGGCGTCCTGCAGGCGGCGCACCTCGGCCTCGACCTGCTCTTCCGGCACCAGGTAGTGCTTGACGTCGAGCGCGGCCGGCGTGAGCTTGTGCGCGCGGCCGATCGAGATCCCGCGCGATACCGGAATGCCGTGGAGCGTGAACGATGCCATCGAGGGTCCCGTATGGCGGGCGAGCGCCGCTTCGCGCGGCATTACTCGCCTTCGCCGAACTTGTCGTTGATCAGGCCGGCGAGCGCGGTGACGCACTGCTGCTCGTCCGGGCCATCCGCTTCCAGCAGCACCTTGGCGCCCTTGCCGGCGGCCAGCATCATGACGCCCATGATCGACTTGGCGTTGATGCGGCGGCCGTTGCGGGTCAGCCAGACGTCGCTCTGGAACTTCGCGGCCAGCTGCGTGAATTTGGCGGAAGCGCGGGCATGCAGGCCCAGCTTGTTGATGATCTCAAGTTCCTGTTGAATCATATTCTCGTTGTCGTTGTCTGGTCTGGTCTCGTTCTTCAGCTCGATCCTACGCGGATCCGGTTGTCGACCCGCACCGCGCCGTTCTGGGCGCCGGCCAGCGCCATCTCCACCACCACGTCGAGCGTATCGCGGCGGTAGGTGATCGCGCGCAGCAGCATGGGCAGGCTGATGCCGGCGATGATTTCGACATGGCCCGCATCGGCCAGCGAATTGCAGCAGTTGGACGGCGTGCCGCCCTTGATGTCGGTGATCACCAGGACGCCGTCGCCCTCGTCCAGGCGCGCGATCGCCTCCTTGGCCAGGCAGTTGACCTCGCCCAGGTCCTGGTCGGCGGTCACGTCGATCGCCTCGAAGCGTTCGGTCGGGCCGCGGAACACGTGCGCGACCGCCGCGATGAATGCCTGGCCCAGCGGAGCGTGGGTCATGAGCAGGATGCCTACCACGTCAGTGTTTCCTGGCCTGCTGCGCGCGCAGCTCGACCGCGTCGATGAACATCGCGGCCACGTCGAATCCGGTCTGGTCGGTGATCTCCTGGAAGCAGGTGGGGCTGGTGACATTCACCTCGGTCAGGAAATCGCCGATCACGTCTAATCCTACCAGCAACAGACCGCGCGCGGCCAGCACCGGCCCGAGGGTCTCGGCGATATGGCGGTCGCGCTCAGTCAGGGGCTGGGCCACGCCGACGCCGCCGGCCGCCAGGTTGCCGCGCACCTCGGTGCCCTGGGGGATGCGCGCCAGCGCGAAAGGCACCGGCTTGCCGTCGATGACCAGCACCCGCTTGTCGCCCTTGACGATGGCCGGAATGTACTTCTGGGCCATGATGGTGTGGCGGCCGTTACCGGTGAGGGTCTCGATGATCGAGCCCAGGTTCATGGCGTCCTCGCGCACGCGGAAGATGCCGGCGCCGCCCATGCCGTCCAGCGGCTTGAAGATCACATCGCCGTGCTTGGCGTGGAAGGCGCGCAGCTGCGCCAGGTTCGAGCTGACCAGGGTCGGCGAGGTGAATTCGCTGAACTGGCAGATCGACAGCTTCTCGTTGTGGTCGCGGATCGCCGACGGACGGTTGAACACGCACGCGCCCTGGCGCTCGGCCAGTTCCAGCAGGTAGGTGCCGTAGACGTATTCCATGTCGAAGGGCGGGTCCTTGCGCTCGATGACGGCGTCGAAGGCGGACAGCTGCACCGTCTCGGCCGGGTCGGCGCGGTACCAATCCTGTGCGTCGCCGGTCAGGTGAATGCGCGCCACGTTCGCGATCACGATCCCTTCCTGGAGCGCCATGTCGCGCTGCTCGAAGGCGTAGACGGCATGGCCGCGCTTGTGCGCCTCGCGCATCATGGCGAAGGTCGAATCCTTGTAAATCTTGAAGCCGGACAGCGGATCGGCAAGAAAAGCGATTTTCATGGTGCATCCAATAGGGGCAATGCATCGATTTTAGCTGGAAACGCCAAAGCTCGCGGCTGCCGCCCCCGGGGGGGCGAAATTTGCTGCCAAAATGCAATCCCCAACTTGTGCGGGAACAAAGTCATGGCTGCATCCCCGCAAGCCCGGGCGCGGTTCAGCTTGTCCGGATGCTTATTTGTTTGATATCGTTTGTGTTCGACCTTCAAGGCCATCCCATGACACCCGCCCAACGCCAGGCCGCCACCGAAACCCTGCTCCGCGAGCACGGCATTCCCGTCAACCCCGAGCTGCCATGGATCGAGGACGAGCACGAGGTGCGGCTGCGCTCGGCCGACGCACTGTGCTGCCGCCTGATGGCTTTATGGGGCGTGGTCGGCACGTCGATGCTGCGCGAGAACGATTTTTTCGAGGATTATTTTTCGATCGGCGAGCGGCGCGCCTGGCTCTCGGGCGAGGAAGAACGCTTCCTGTTCGATCCGGTTCCGCTCGACGCCGACTACCTGCGTTTTTCCTGGCGCCAGGAAGCCCTGTACTTCCTGGCCTGGTGCGGCGGCCTGGTCGACCGCATCGACCTGCCGCGCAGCGAGGCCAGCGCACGCGCCTTCCTGCACTTCTTCCCGGAAGACGAAGCCGACCCCGCCGCGCTGCGCGAGGCCCTGCGCGTGCGCCCGGCGCGCGAGATCCTCGACTGGTCGGACCGCCTCTACCGCCTGCACTGGGCGGTGCGCGACGCGCGCCTGCACGGCCGCCCGACGCCCGGCGGGCTGGTGTCGGGCGCCGTCTTCGAATGGCACTATGCGGTCAACTGGATGACCCGCTACGACGGCGAGGACGACTGGGACGAGGTCGGCACCGATACCTGAGCAGCCGAGCCCTGCCCACCCGGCCCTGCCCGATTTTCGGCTTGCCTTCATGGCAAGCGTCCCCGTACACTGCCTTGCCAACATTCTTCCATTGGAGCACACATGAAGCGGGTTACGGGTATCGGCGGCATCTTTTTCCATGCGAAGGACCCGGTGGCGATGCGCGCCTGGTACCAGCGCCACCTGGGCATACCGGTGCTGGAATGGGGCGGGGCCGCCTTCACCTGGACCGACGAGGCGGGCCGGCCGACCGGCGGCACCACCATCTGGTCGGTTGCGGCGCGTACCGAAGAGAGCAACTTCGCTCCCGACAAGAACTTCATGATCAACTACCGGGTCGACGACCTGGCCGCCCTGCTGCAGGCCCTGCGCGACGAGGGCTGCAATGTCGTGGACAAGACCGACGACTCCGAATACGGCAAGTTCGGCTGGGTCATCGACCCGGAGGGGAACAAGGTCGAACTCTGGCAGCCCCCTCCGGGCCAGTAAGCGCCGTCGTCTATAGCGGCCAGTCCGCCCTGGCGTCCGCGAAGGAGCGCGGGATGGCCCCGATCTGCTGCAGCACCCCCAGGCGGTCGGCCTGCAGCCAGGCACGGACGATGCGGCCCGCCCGCAGCTGGTAGATCACGTGCCCTTCCTGGATCACGTCGGCATTGGTCGGCGCCAGGCCGGCGAAACGCCCGCGGTGCGTGGCCCGGAAAGTCCAGCGCGCCGCCACCCGGTCGCCTTCGCCGAACAGGTCGTGGACCTCGAAGCGCACGCCGGGAAAGCCGGTGAGCACGGCTTCGATGCCGGCCCGGAATTCCCGCGGCCCCCGTTCGCCGCGCGCGCCCTCGAAATCCGGCGCGACCAGGCTCTCCAGGCGGTCCAGTTCGCGGGTGTTGATACAGTCCTCGTAGAGGGCGTGGACCAGGCGCTTGTTGGCCTCGACGCTCGTCGGTTCCATGCTCATCGTGTTCTCCAGGGCTTGTCAATCGATGCCGAGGAGTGTAGAACCTCAACTTAAGTTGAGGTCAAGAGAAAACCATGGCGAAAATCGATCCGGACGATATCGGCAAGCTGCTGAGCGTGGGCGAGGTGGCGCGGCGCAGCGGCGTGGCCGTCTCGGCCCTGCACTTCTACGAATCCAAGGGACTGATCCACAGCGTGCGCAGCGCCGGCCAGCAGCGCCGCTACGGCCGCGACGTGCTGCGCCGGGTGGCGGTGATCAAGGTGGCCCAGCGCATCGGCATTTCGCTGGCCTCGATCAGCACCGCCCTCGCCTCGCTGCCAGAGGGACGCACGCCGACGGCCGGCGACTGGGCGCGCATGTCCAGCCTGTGGCGCCGCGAGCTGGACGAACGCATCCTGCAGCTGACGCGCCTGCGCGACCAGCTGGACGGCTGCATCGGCTGCGGCTGCCTGTCGATCGAGGCCTGCCGGCTGCGCAATCCGCTGGATGAATTGTCCGAGCAAGGCAGCGGCCCGCAGCTGCTATAAGGGATAGGAGGAAGAAGGAACGATGATCAAGCCCGGGATCGGCGCCGTGGAGCCGGCGTGCGCGACGTCCGCCGAGTGTGCGGTTCTGAAGCGCGCTTTCACCAGGCGCCTCAGGGCGCTGGCGGCGCGCCCAAGGCTTGCAGGCGCTCCACAGCATTTGTATTTTTCGGGTTGAGCATCAGCGAACGCCGGTAGTTATCGATCGCTTCGGACCGCTGCCCTGCCTTCGCTTGTGCTTCGCCCAGGCTGTCGTACAGATTGGCGTCTTTCGGATGCATTTGCGTACCGAAGCGAAAGATCGCAACCGATTCCGCCAGCATGCCGTCGTGTAGCAATTCATAGCCCCAGCTGTTGATGTCGTGGGGTTCGAGCTTGAACGTGGCCCCTTGCGCCTTCAGTTCTTCGTAAATCGCCATCGCTTGGTCGAAGCCGCGTGCCGAGAGTTGCGCGGCGAAGTTCTCGCGCGTGGGCGCCACGCCGCTGCCGCGCCTTGCCTCGACCGACACCATGTGCCTCGGCAATCCGTTTGCCGCGGGCTTGTTCGCAATGAAGCTGCGCGCTGCCGCATCGTCTTTCAGATAGCCGTCGAGGAAGCGGTGCACGTAGTGCGCCATCACGCCGTAGGCCTGTGTGACTTCGTCGCGCGAGTACTCGTCGAACTCGCCATCCCGCGCCAGGTGCAATCCGTGCGAGGAGAAATGCTGATGCTTCATTGGATGCATGGTGACGACGGCCATGTCGGCATAGGTCATGCTGTTCAGCAGGCTGTAGGCGGTGCTGTTTTGCTTCCGGTTCAATTCCTCGATCGTAGCCGGCCGCTGGCCCACGTACAGCATGGGTACCGCCAGCCTGGCGGGCATGACATAAGGAATCGCCGTCTTGCCTCCGTCGACCAGCTGCGGAAAATAGCGCACCGAGCCATCCAGGCTCACGAGCGCCTTGATGCGGTCATCCTTTGCCGCGGCCACCAGGTTGGCGAGCCCGCCCCAGCTGAAACCCGCCACGGCCAGGCGGCCGGTATCGGCGTTCGGCATCGCGCCCGCTTGGGCGATCAGCCAGCCGATGTCCGCGGCCTGGGTTTCGAGTCCTTCCACGTCCACGGTCATCGCGCGCTGGCGCGCCCCCTGTGAGGCGCTGGAGAGCACGATGTAACCGTGGCTGGCGAGGTATTCGCACAGGTCGGCGTTTTCAGCGGCCGTTGCGCTGTAGCTCGGCGCGTAGATCACGACGGGGAATTTGCCTGCCTGCGCGGGCGCATCGCGCATCGCCCACATCGGGCGTGTCAGGGCCCGCGCACCCGCCGGCCAGCCCTTCGTCTGCTCGGCCAGCTCGGTGTCCGTCCTGCGGTTCACGGTGGCTGCGTCGATGCCCAGGTCCGCCTCGGTGGCGGCGGTGGCGTAGTAATCGCGGAAAGTCACCGGCTTGCCGCCACGCGCCGCCGGATACCAGACCAGCGCCTGCATCGGCCGCGCCCGTTCGCCGCTTGTGCGCTTCCCGGTCAGGAGGGAGACGCGCGTCTTGTAGACGCGGGAATGGTCGTACTGCTGCTTCACCTGCAGGCCGACGGCATGGGGGCCTGGCTGGAGAGGAAAAGTAAAGACATCGGCGGCTTGCGCGAATGTCGCACCGGAGAAGACGAATGCAAGGAGGCAGTAGCGCATGGCGGAACGGAAAGTGAAGAGATGGTGCTCAGTATAGAAAAACAACCGGATGAGAAGTCTCTCGAATGATCACCGTTCCGTTCCGCTACGCGAGTAGCCTCGAGCTGCCACAGCGCTTCGACCCGCGCTGCCGGAATGGATGCTTAATACACTTCCGGATTCGGATCGGTGCGCTCCAGCTCCAGCGAGGCCGCCAGCAGGCCCAGGCGCGCCACCACGCCATAGACGTAAAAGCGGTTTGGCGCCGCGGTACCCGGCTTGGCCTTGAGATCCGGCACCGCATGCTGCTGGGCGAAGGCCAGCGGCACGTATTGCGAGCCCGGCGCATTCAGGTTCTGGTCGATGCCGCGCTCGGCGTGCACGCGGTAGAAGCCGCCCACCACGTAGCGGTCGATCATCATCACCACCGGCTCGGCCACCGCATCGTTGATGCTCTCGAAGGTCGGCACGCCTTCCTGGATGATCATGTCGGTGACGGCGACGCCGTCCTTGATGACCGACATCTTGCTGCGCTGGGCCGGGCTCAGGTCGCGCACCTCGCTCGCGTCCTTCACGGTCAGGATGCCCATGCCGTAGGTGCCGGCGTCGGGCTTCAGGATCACGAAGGGCTTCTGCTCCTTCATGCCGTATTCCTTGTACTTCTTCTTGATCTTCGACAGCAGCATCGAGACGTTGTCGGCCAGCTCCTCGGTGCCGACGTTCTCCTGCAGGTCGACCTCGCCGCAGGTGGCGTGCAGCGGGTTCACCATCCACGGGTCGATGTCGATCAGCTTGCCGAACTTCTTGGCAACCTCGTCGAAGGCCTTCAGGTGATTGCTCTTGCGGCGCAGCGCCCAGCCGGCGTGCAGGGGCGGCAGCAGCGACTGCTCGTGCAGGTTCTCCAGGATGGGTGGGATGCCGGCCGAGAGGTCGTTGTTGAGCAGGATGGTGCAGGGGTCGAAATCGGCCAGGCCCAGGCGGCGGCCGTTGGGCGAGCGCACCAGGGGCTCGATCACCAGCATGTTCCCGTCCGGCAGCGCCAGCGGGGTCGGCTCGGTGATTTCCGGCGACAGCGAGCCGAAGCGCACGTGCAGGCCGGTCTGGCGGAAGATCTGCATCAGGCGCGCCACGTTCTGCAGGTAGAGCGGGTTGCGCGTGTTGGTTTCCGGAATCAGGAGCAGGTTGCGCGCGTCGGGGCAATACTTGTCGATCGCGGCCATGGCGGCCTGCACCGTCAGCGGCAGCATCTCGGTCGCCAGGTTGTTGAAGCCGCCCGGGAACAGGTTGGTGTCCACCGGCGCCAGCTTGTAGCCCGCATTGCGCAGGTCGACCGAGCAATAGAACGGCGGCGTATGCTCCTGCCACTCGAGGCGGAACCAGCGCTCGATGGCGGGAGTGGCCTCGAGGATTTTCTTTTCCAGATCGAGCAAGGGGCCGGTTTGGGCGGTGACGAGGTGCGGAACCATGAAAGTTGACGTCCTTACAATGCGCTGCAGATGATGGTGGCTACCGTATGTGGGGACCGACGGCCAAGTTCCAAGCCCGCGCGTTGCAAATACGCAAAAAAGGCGCCCGGAGGCGCCTTTTGGATACCGCCGCGCGGATATCAGGAATGGTACGCCGATTCGCCGTGGCTGGTAATGTCCAGGCCCTCGCGTTCCTGGTCTTCCGGCACGCGCAGGCCGATCACGACGTCCACCAGCTTGAAGGCGACGAAGGACACCAGCGCCGACCATACGATCGTGATGCCCACGGCCTGGGCCTGCACCCACACCTGGTTCGCGATCGAGAAGTCCGGCGACGCCTTGTTGGCGACATAGTCCCAGATGCCCTGCCCGCCCAGCTGCGGCGATGCGAACACGCCGGTCAGCAGTGCGCCCAGGATGCCGCCCACGCCGTGCACGCCGAACACGTCCAGCGAGTCGTCGGCGCCCAGCAGGCGTTTCAGGCCAGTCACGCCCCACAGGCAGATGATACCAGCCAGCAAGCCGATGACCAAGGCGCCCATCGGGCCGACGAAGCCGCAGGCCGGGGTGATGGCCACCAGGCCGGACACGGCGCCCGAGGCGGCGCCCAGCATCGAGGGACGCTTCTTGAACAGCCATTCGCCGATCACCCAGGACACGGTGGCGCAAGCGGTGGCCAGCAGGGTGTTGATGAAGGCCAGGGCGGCGATGTCGCCCGCCTCCAGGGCCGAGCCGGCGTTGAAGCCGAACCAGCCCACCCACAGCAGCGAGGCGCCGATCATGGTCATCACCAGCGAGTGCGGGGCCATGGATTCCCGGCCGTAGCCGATGCGCTTGCCGATCACGTAGGCGCCGACCAGTCCGGCCACCGCCGCGTTGATGTGCACCACGGTGCCGCCCGCGAAGTCGAGCGCGCCCTTCTGCCACAGGTAGCCGGCGGCGTCGGTGACGCTGGCCAGGGTGGCGGCGTCAGTGATCGCATCTGGACCGGCCCAGAACCAGACCATGTGGGCGATCGGCAGGTAGCCGAAGGTGAAGAACAGGACGATGAACAGCATCACGGCCGAGAAGCGCACGCGCTCGGCGAAGGCGCCGACGATCAGCGCGCAGGTGATGGCGGCGAAGGTGCCCTGGAAGGCGACGAAGATGAACTCGGGGATCATCGTCTCCTTGCTGAAGGTGGCGGCCATCGAGAAGGTGCCGGCCGCGGCGTCGTAGATGCCGTTCAGCATGGCGCGGTCGAAGCCGCCGACGAAGGGGGTGCCGCCCTGGGTGAAGGCCAGCGAGTAGCCGTACACGCACCACAGCACGATGACCAGCGCGAAGATGGTGAAGACCTGCATCAGGATCGACAGCATGTTCTTGGCGCGCACCAGGCCGCCGTAGAACAGGGCCAGGCCCGGGATCGACATCATGATCACCAGCAAGGTGGCGACGAACATCCAGGCGGTGTCGCCCTTGTTGATGGCGGGCGCGGCCCAGGCCGGGAGCGCGGCGAAGCCCAGGCCGGCGGCCAGGAGGGCGGGAAGGATTCGCTTCATGGGAGTGTCCTTTACAGTGCTTCGTTGCCGGTCTCGCCGGTACGGATACGGATGACCTGGTTGAGGTCGGCGACGAAGATCTTGCCGTCGCCGATCTTGCCGGTGCGGGCCGCGTTCTGGATGGCGTCGATCACCTGGTCGACCACGGCGTCGTCCACCGCCGCCTCGATCTTGATCTTCGGCAGGAAGTCGACCACGTACTCGGCGCCGCGGTAGAGCTCGGTATGACCTTTCTGGCGGCCGAAGCCCTTCACTTCGGTCACCGTCATGCCCTGGACGTTGATTTCCGACAGCGCTTCGCGCACCTCGTCGAGCTTGAAGGGCTTGATGATGGCAGTAATCATTTTCATGGCTTGGCCTCTTTGGCGATCAGAAGGTTTTCGACAGGCTCAGCACCGCGGCCGACTTGCCGAGGTTCTTGCCTTCCGGGCTCAGGTAGGCGTCGGTATTGGCCTTGATCCAGGCCAGCGACAGGCTCGCCACACCCAGGTCCTTGGTCACGCCGACCTTGTAGTCGGTGTACGAGAAGGCGCTGTTGTTCTCGACGCGCTGGCGCCCCACGTGCAGGTTGACGATGAAGCCGTTGCCGGCGTCGATGTCTGCGCCCACGTCCAGGTAGCCGCTGCGCTTGCTGTCGGCGGTGCCGAACAGGTTGGTGGTCGAGTGCGAGTACTTGACGTAGGCCGGGCCGAAGCCCAGGCGGCCGTAGAGCTCGAAGGTGTTGGCGCGTGGATTCAGGCCGTTGTCCGGGTAGAAGTAGTACAGGCCGCCCACGTCGTAGCTGACATCGGCCGTCAGCTGGCCGCGCTTGCCGCCGTAGAGATCCCATTCGATGTTGCCGTCGCCGCCCAAATCCTTGGTCCACTTGATGGTGGACAGCCAGGTGCCGACGTACCAGCCGGTGGGACCGTGCACGTAGTCGACGCCGCCCTGCAGGGCCGGGTCGAGGCGGGTCTGCGACAGGCCGCGGTAGCGGTAGTCGCTGGTGACGGCCGCGTTATAGCTCACCTGATGTTCGGCGGGTTGTTCCTGCGCGAAGACCGGGACGCCGGTGAAAGCCAGGACGGCCAGGCCGACTGCCGCTGCGCATTGCTTGATGGTGCACTTCATGACAAACCCCCTCAGTTTGAACGGTTGCTGCCGTTGCGGTTTACAATTCTGTTATTGCTGCATTCACCCTGGGTTTAGCAGGATGCGTGCCAGCTCGTAAACCGTGGGAAACAGGCTTGTTTTTCCGGCCATACGCCCCACATCCGAACTGAACCACCCCGATCGTCCGCACCACGCGCGAGCGCAGCGGCGATGCGGAATCCGACGCGCACCAAATCAGGCTGCCGCGCACCGTTGTGGTGCGCGCGGCCCGGCCTTACCAAGGAACCCCAGGATATGAATACTTTCTTCAACGACTTGCAGGGCAAGATCAACCAGGCGCTGGAAAGCGGACCGGCCAAGGACATCGAGCGCAACGTCAAGGCGGTGATGACCCAGGGCTTCGCCAAGCTCGACCTGGTCACCCGCGAGGAATTCGATATCCAGGCCCAGGTGCTGGCCAAGACCCGCGCCAAGCTCGAAGCGCTCGAGCTGCGCGTGGTGGAGCTGGAAGCACGCCTGGCGGGCCAGTCGGCCGCGTCGGCACAGCCGGCGCAATCCGAGACGCCGCACATCATTACCCCGCCGAACCTCGACAAGCCGTAACACGTGCCTCCGGCATTCATGCATGAGCGAAAGGCGAACATGAATGCGAAAGACAGGATGGACGGCACGCTGGCGCCGCAGGAAGTGTCGCTGGACGTGCTGCGCGAGAAATACGCCAAGGGCGAGGAAGCAGGAATCGCCGACGTGCGCGCCCGCGTGGCGCGCGCCCTGGCCCTGCTCGAACCGGCGCCGAAGCGCGCCGAACTCGAACGGCGTTTCCTGTGGGCCCAGGAACAGGGCTTCGTGCCCGCTGGCCGGATCAACTCCGCCGCCGGCATGCAGCTCCAGGCCACCCTGATCAACTGCTTCGTCCAGCCGGTGGGCGATTCCATCTCCGGCGTCGACGGCGGCCTGCCCGGCATCTACACCGCCCTCTCCGAAGCCGCCGAGACCATGCGCCGCGGCGGCGGTGTCGGCTACGACTTCAGCGCCATCCGCCCCATGGGCAGCAAGGTCAAGGGCACCGCCTCGCGCGCCTCCGGCCCTGTCTCCTACATGGAAGTGTTCGACGCCTCCTGCCGCACGGTGGAATCGGCCGGCGCCCGGCGCGGCGCCCAGATGGGGGTGCTGCGCATCGACCATCCCGACATCGAACGCTTCATCGCCGCCAAGGACCTGGGGGCGCTCACCAATTTCAACATCTCGGTCGGCGTCACGGACGCTTTCATGCGCGCCGTCGAGGACGACACGGCCTTCGCACTGGTGCACCGCGCCGAGCCGGGCGACGAGGACATGGCGGCGGGCGCGTACCGGCGCGAGGATGGCCTGTGGGTCTACCGCGAAGTGCGCGCCCGCACGCTGTGGGAGCAGGTGATGCTCTCCACTTACGACCACGCCGAGCCAGGCGTGCTGTTCATCGACCGCATGAACGCCGAGAACAACCTCTGGTACTGCGAGCAGCTGGGCGCCACCAATCCCTGCGGCGAACAGCCCCTGCCCGCCTACGGCTGCTGCGACCTGGGCTCGCTCAACCTCACCTGCTTCGTCGAGCGCCCCTTCACGGACGAGGCCGCGGTCGACTTCGCGCGCCTGCGCGAGGTGGCGGCGGTCGCCGTGCGCATGCTCGACCTGGTGCTGGACGCCACCGAATGGCCCTTGCCCCAGCAGGCCGCCGAATCGCGCGCCAAGCGCCGCATCGGCCTGGGCTTCCTGGGACTGGGCAGCGCGCTGGTGATGCTGGGCCTGCGCTACGACTCGGAAGAAGGACGCGCCATGGCGTCGCGCATCGCCGAGACCCTGCGCGACGCCGCCTATGCGGCCTCGATCGAGCTGGCGCGCGAAAAAGGCGCCTTCCCCCTGTTCGACGCCGACCGCTACCTGCGCGGACAATTCGTGGGCCGCCTGCCGCAGGTGCTGCTGGACGCGATCCGCGTGCACGGCATCCGCAATTCGCACCTGCTGTCGATCGCGCCCACCGGCACCATCTCGCTGGCCTTCGCCGACAACGCCTCGAACGGCATCGAGCCGCCCTACGCCTGGAGCTACCAGCGCAAGAAGCGCACGGCGGACGGCGGCACGCGCAGCTACGAAGTGCTGGACCACGCCTGGCGCCTGTACCGCCAGCTCGGACACAAGGTGGACGACGATGCCGAGGCCGGCCTGCCGCCGCAGTTCGTGACCGCGCTCGAGATGCGCGCCATCGACCACCTGCGCATGGTGGAGGCGGTCCAGCCTTTCGTCGACACCGCGATCTCCAAGACCGTCAACGTTCCCGAGGATTATCCCTACGACGATTTCCGCGAGCTGTACAGCCAGGCCTGGCATGCCGGCCTGAAGGGACTGGCCACCTACCGTCCCAACACGGTGCTGGGCAGCGTACTGTCCACGGCGCCAGCGCCGGCTCCCTCAGCTCAGCCGGCGCCGGACGACGACCCGCTGCTCAAGCGCTTCGAACGCCGCCCGCTGGGCGAGCTGGAGTCGGTGACCTCGAAGATCGAGTATTCGACCCAGGAGGGCCGCAAGAGCGCCTACCTGACGGTGAGCTTCATCCGCGCCGAGGGCCGCTGGGAAGGCCGGCCGGTGACCGTCGAGCGGCCCTTCGAGTTCTTCATGCCCGGCAACCAGCGTACCGGCGGCCACCAGTGGATCACGGCCTCGATGCGCCTGCTGTCGATGGTGGCGCGCGCCGGCGGGCCGATCGCCAAGGCCCTGGCCGACATGCGCGAGGTGGTGTGGGAAAAAGGCCCGGTGCGCTGCGGCCACCTGACGCGCGAGGACGGCGTCCAGGTGCCGGTCTACCACGACTCGGAAGTGGCGGCGATCGCCTTCATGCTGCAGCGGATCCTGATCCGGCGCGGCTTCCTGGACGCCTACGGCAACCAGGTGCCGGTCGCCGAACTGGCGCGTGCGTTCTCCGAACGCGGCGGCGCGCCCCTGCCCGAGGCCGAACCGCAGCCGCCCACCGCGGGCGGCGCCCTGCCCGTCCCTTCGGGGGCCAAGTGCCCGGAGTGCGGCGCGCGCGCCCTGCGCAAGGTCGACGGCTGCACCCGCTGCGACGAGTGCCATTACGTGGGCGAGTGCGGCTGAGCGCAAGGGCGGCCCCGGCATACCGGGCGGTTATACTTGGCGGATGAGCTATCTCGCCCTCAAACACCTGCACATGAGCTTCGCCGTCCTGAGCGGCGGCTTTTTCCTGGTCCGCGGACTGTGGATGCTGTCGGGCTCCGCACTGCTCCAGCGACGCTGGGTGCGCATTGCCCCGCACGTGGTCGACACCCTGCTGCTGGCCAGCGCCATCGGCCTGGCCGTGTGGAGCCGCCAGTATCCCTTCGTCGCGCCCTGGCTGACGGCCAAGGTGCTGGCGCTGGCCGCCTACATCGTGTTCGGCACGATCGCCCTCAAGCGCGGCCGCACGCCGCAAGTGCGCCTGGCGGCCTTCGCCGCGGCGCTGGCCTGCTTCTTTTATATCGTGGCGGTCGCCGTCACCAAGCATCCCCTGGTTTTCGGCTAGGCATGGCCGGCTGCGCGCGTAGACGCGCAAGGCGTTCGCGCAAGCGCAGCCCCGGCCGCTCCACCGCCAGGTAGAGCAGCGCCGCCACCGCCAGCGCGGCGCCGCCATGACAGGCCAGGGCCAGCAGGCTGGATTGCGCGAGCCGGGCGCCCGCCACCTGCTCGACCAGGTGGAATACCGCCTTGTGGGTCAGGTAGAGGCTGAAGGCGAGCGTCGCCAGCAGGCGCACGCCGGGCAACTCGGCGCGGCCCGGCAGGATCCGTGGGCTGGCCATGCCGACCAGCAGCGCCGCCAGGCCGATGGACAGGATAGGGAAACCGATCAACGCGCCCGCTTCGCTGACGAAGCCCCCGAACAGGCGCGCCGCCGCGGCGACAACCAGCACGCCAGTGCCCAGGAAAGCCCAGGCGCGCGCCATCATCCAGTCCCACCACGCCGGCCGGTGGATGCGGATCGCGGCCAGCGTGGCGCCGGCCAACAGGCCGTCCAGCCGCGCCCAGGTCGGGTTGTAGACATGCTCGACATAGCGCAGGAAAAACCAGTCCTCGCCTTCGCTCACGTGCAGGTAGGGCGCAACCTCGGTGCGCCAGGCCCAGGCGCGCAGCGCGATCCCGGCGAGCAGCAGCGCCAGCACGCACAGCGCGGATTTGCGCAGGCTGGGGCGGCGCGACAGCACCACGACCACCAGCGGCAGCAGCAAGTAAAAGTGTTCTTCCACGCACAGCGACCATGCATGGGAAAAGGCGCGGTTGCGGAAGTAGTCCGGGAACAGGTTGGCGCTGAAGCCGAGGAACTGCCACGCGGGCTGCATGCCGGGGCTCTCGCGCCAGCCTGGGAGCCACAGGTAGAGCGCCAGCACCGCCAGGTAGGCTGGCAGCACGCGCAGGCCGCGCCGCAGCAGGTAGCCGCCCCAGTCCACGCCGTCGCGCGAGGCGCGGGCTGCCAGCACCTGGCCGCCGACCAGGAAGCCGCTCAGGACGAAGAACAGGTCGACGCCCATCCATCCGAGATCGACCAGGGGGCCGAGGATGGGACCGAAAGCCGGTCCATGGCTGACGAGGTGGTAGGCCATGACCCAGAGGATGGCCAGGGCGCGCAGCAGGTCGAGCCCGGGAAGACGCTGATGATTCACGAATACGGAAGAACGGTGATGGGAAGCTGAGGAATGCGCGCGTCAGCGCTGCTGCAACTGCGCCAGGCGCGCCATGATCTCTTCGCGCCGGCGCCGTTCCAGGGCCGGCCTCGCGCCCAGGGCCGACTGGTAGGCGGCGATGGCGCGTGGGTTGTTGTTCTGCGCCTGGTACACCTCGGCCAGGGAAGTGAAGACGTAGGCCTTGGGCCCGATGGCCACCGCGCGTTCGAGATAGAAGGCGGCGTCGGCCAGCTTGCCCCGCGCGCGCGCCACCTGCGCCAGCCCATAGCTGCCGGCCTCGCTCGACGGAATGCGCCGGTGCAGTTCGGCATACAGGCGGGCGCTGTCGGCGAAGCGCTGCGCCTCCAGGTGCGCTTCCGCCAGCCTGGACAGCAGGTCGCGGTGTACCCTGGTGACCAGTTCATATTTGCCGAGGTCGGCGGTGAGCACATATTCTTCCGCATCCTGCGGGCGCTCCTCGCTATGGGCGCACAGCGCCAGCATCAGGCGCGTGAGGTCGGGGTCGGTGCGGTTGACTTCCAGCGCCAGCTCGCGCGCGCGGATCGTGCTCCCGCCCAGGAAGAACGGGGCGCGCAGGTAGAAGCGCACCAGCGACACGCGGGCGCGATAGTTGGTGGGATCGAGCAGCACGGCGCGCTCGTAGGCGTCGCGCTGCGCGCGTGTGTTGCCGAGCGAAGCGACCATCCAGCCGCTGGCCTGGGCTTCCAGCGCCCTGCCGAGGGCTTCGGCGCAGGTGCTGCTGGCGGGATTCGCGGCGACGCAGCGCTCGGCCGCGGCCTTGGCTTCCGGCACGCGGCCAGCCGCATCCTGCGCCACCATCAGGTCGACCGTGCCGGCCAGGGCCGGCGCATCGCCCGGATCGGCGGCCAAGCGTTCGGCGATCGCGCGCGAGGCTTCGGCGAAGCGCTTCTGCTGGACGAGCTGGGTAATGGGATGTACCGGCGCGGCGCAGGCATCCCACAGCGCACCGCTCGCAAGCAAGGCTGCGCCCCACCAAGGCCTGATTGTCGCCAGCATGGATTCCTTTCCCGTGCGCCCGGAGGTCCCGTGGCGGCCGGCGGCGGGCTTACCCTTCATGGATAACCGGCCGTGATGATTGAGAATAGACAAATCGTCACATGAAAGTATTCGCTAGTCAACATTTAGTGGCAAAGCAAACAAGCTTGGCAGCATTGCCAGCGTGCCGGCAAGGCTGGACAATACATGTTCGGCCCACTCCGGAAAACAGGGAAGACGATGAAAACGAGCACCGACGCGCAAGACCTGCAGGACACCTCGGAACAAGCCTCCGCCGCGCATCTGATCGACCGCCGCATCGCGGAACTGGACGACTGGCGCGGCGCCACCCTGGCGCGGGTCCGCCGCCTGGTGCTGGACGCCCTGCCCGGCGTCGTCGAAGAGTGGAAGTGGAGCGTACCGGTGTGGTCGCACGGCGGCATCCTGTGCACCGGCGAAGCCTACAAGAAGGCGGTCAAGCTGACCTTCCCCAAGGGCGCGGCGCTGGACGATCCAATCGGCCTCTTTAATTCCAGCCTGGAGGGCAATGTGCGGCGCGCCATCGACATTCCCGAAGGGGGCGCCATCGATGAAGAGGCCTTCAAGGCGCTCATCCGCGCCGCCGCGGCGCAGAACGCGGCGTCAGGCAGCAAGCGCAAGAAGGCATGATGCCGGTGGCGGCCCTCGTGGAGCGGCCGCCGCCCCGTCTTTGCGCAGAACGGCGATAATTGCACTTCACGCCCTTACGCCTCCCAACCCTATGAACGATTTCGACAAGGTTCCCCTGGAATTCTTCCAGGACTACCCGGAACCGGGCGTCAATTTCATTGACGTCGGCTGCATCTTCGACAACCCTGCCAACTGGCGCCTCGCCATCGACACCCTGCACGCGAAGACCGAGGACCTGCACTTCGATTTCATCCTCGCCATGGATGCGCGCGGCTTCATGATCGCCGGCGCCCTGGCCTACGAGCGCCAGGTCGGCTTCGCCATGGCGCGCAAGGCGGGCAAGCTGCCGGGCAAGGCGATCGGCATCGACTACCGCCGCGAGTACGGCAGCGCCACAATCGAGATCCAGCCGGAACGCATCAAGGGCCAGCGCGTGCTGATCGTCGACGACGTGCTGGCCACCGGCGGCACCATCGAGGCGGCGGCGCAGTTGCTGCGCCAGGCGGGCAAGGAAGTGGTGGGCGCGGCGGCCCTGTTCGATATCGCCTTCTTCAAGGACAAGCGCACGCTCACGATGCCGGTCGTGACCCTGCGCGACGTGTAGGCGTTCACTCAGGCAAGTACACTGGCCGGCGCAGCGCACGCTTGGGTGCGCTCAACAAGCGGCGCCCGCGACGGTGCCACCATCCTGCGAGTCATCCACTCGCCGGAAAACCCATGAGTCTCGCCGTCTTACGCAGCCGCGCGCTGGCAGGCATGAAAGCGCCCGCCGTCAATGTCGAAGTTCACCTGGCCAACGGCTTGCCCAGCATGACCATCGTCGGCCTCCCGGACGCCGAGGTGCGCGAAGCCAAGGACCGCGTCCGCGCGGCCCTGCAGAACTCCGGCTTCGAGGTGCCTGCGCGGCGCATCACCGTCAACCTGGCGCCGGCCGACCTGCCCAAGGAGTCGGGCCGCTTCGACCTGCCGATCGCGCTCGGCATCCTGGCCGCCTCGCGCCAGATCCGCGCCGAGCAGCTCGACCGCTTCGAATTCGCGGGCGAACTGTCGCTGTCGGGCGAACTGCGTCCGGTACGCGGCGCTCTGGCCATGGCCTTCGCCATGCACCGCCAGCGCGAAGGCGACGCCGGCGCCTTCATCCTGCCCCAGGCGAACGCGGACGAGGCGGCGCTGGTCGAAGACGCGGCGGTCTACCCCGCGCGCACCCTGCTCGAGGTCTGCGCGCATTTTTCCCACCTGCCGGATGCGCCAAGGCTGGCCCGCCACCGGCGCGAGCGGTTGCCGGCCGCGCCGCTGTATCCGGACTTCGCCGAGGTCAAGGGACAGCAGCAGGCCAAGCGCGCGCTCGAGGTGGCGGCCGCGGGCTGCCACTCGGTCCTGCTGGTCGGGCCGCCGGGCGCGGGCAAGAGCATGCTGGCGGCGCGCTTTCCCGGCCTGCTGCCGCCGATGAGCGACGGCGAAGCACTGGAGTCGGCCGCGGTGCAGTCGCTGGCCGGCAGCTTTTCGCACGAGCGCTGGCGCCGGCGCCCCTTCCGCAGTCCGCACCACACCAGCTCGGGCGTGGCCCTGGTCGGCGGCGGCAACCTGCCGCGTCCCGGTGAGGTCTCGCTGGCCCACCACGGCGTGCTGTTCCTCGACGAACTGCCGGAATTCGACCGCCGCGTGCTGGAGGTGCTGCGCGAGCCGCTGGAGTCGGGTCACATCACGATCTCGCGCGCGGCCCACCAGGCCGATTTCCCGGCGCGCTTCCAGCTGATCGCCGCGATGAATCCCTGCCCTTGCGGCTGGCTTGGCCACCCGTCAGGAAAATGCCGCTGCACCCAGGACCTGGTCCAGCGCTACCAGGACCGCATCTCGGGTCCCCTGCTCGACCGCATCGACATCCAGCTGCAGGTGGCGGCGCTGCCGCCCGACAGCATGGCCGGACAGGCCGACGGTGAAGCGAGC
Source organism: Massilia sp. ST3 (assembly GCF_018119405.1). Classification (GTDB taxonomy): domain Bacteria; phylum Pseudomonadota; class Gammaproteobacteria; order Burkholderiales; family Burkholderiaceae_D; genus Telluria. The sequence goes on from NZ_JAGPWC010000056.1 coordinate 28,770, forward strand.
AGTGCGATCGCGCAGCGTGTGGAGCAGGCGCATGCGCGCCAGCTGGAGCGCCAGGGCCAGGCCAACAGCCGCCTGGAAAGCGGCGCCATCGACCGCCACTGCCAGCCGGATGCGGCGGGACGCCAGCTGCTGCATGCGGCGGCGCGGCACCTGCATTGGTCTGCGCGGGCCTATCATCGCGTGCTCAAGGTCGCGCGCACGATCGCCGACCTGGCGGGGGCGCCGCATGTCGAAGCGGCGCATGTGGCCGAAGCGATCCAGTACCGGCGCGCGCTGCGCGAACAGTGAACCGGCCCGGCCTGCTCAGTGCTCGGCACCGGCGTAGATCCACATCGGTTCGGTCCTTCCCGCCCGCTCGAAGCCCAGGCGCTGGTAGAACGGTATCGCATCGCCGTCGGCGGTGAGCATCAACTGGTGAAAGCCCGCGTACCGGTCGAGCAAGGCCGCCATCATCTTGCGGCCGATGCCCTCGCCTTGACGAGCCGGGTCGACCAGCATGTGGGGAAAATAGACGACCAGGTGGCCGTCGGAGATGGCGTTGCCCAGGCCCACCAGGGCCGTGCCGGCGCGCGCGGTGACCAGCGCGTGCGAGTTACGCAGTCCGGCCAGGAGCTGGTCCGGCTTGTCCGCCGAGGACCAGCCGTTGGCGCGGTACAGGCGGATGACTTCTTCCCGCTCGACCGTGCCAGACAAGGAAATGTCGATATGCATTGGGTGTTCAGTGTTCATAGCCGGCGGCCTGCTCGCGCGCGGCCCGCTTGATGGCCTGCGGCGGCTGGCCGAAGGCGCGCAGGAAGGCCCGGCGCATGCGCTCCGGATCGGAGAAGCCGGTTTCGCGCGCGACCACGTCGATCGGATGGTTGCTGCTTTCGATCATGGCGCGCGCGGCCTCTACCCGCAGCACTTCGACGGCCCGCGCCGGCGACTGCCCCGTCTCGAGCCGGAAGCTGCGGCTGAACTGGCGCGTGCTCAGGTTGGCGGCCCCGGCCAGCTCGTCCACCGACAGAGGCTTGCGCAGGTGGCGCTTGGCATAGGACAGGGCCTGCTGGATACGGTCCGATTTCGGTTCCAGCTCCAGCAACGCCGAGAACTGCGACTGGCCGCCGCTGCGGCGGTGGTAGACGACCATCTGGCGCGCGATGTGCTTCGACGCGTCGCGTCCGAGGTCGGCTTCGACCATCGCCAGGCACAAGTCGATGCAGGCGGTCATGCCGGCCGAGGTCCAGATGCGGCCGTCGTTGATGAAAATGCGGTCCTCCTCGACCCGGGTTTTCGGGTAGGCGCGCTGCAGGTCGCGCGCCAGGGCCCAGTGGGTGGTGGCGCGGCGGCCGTCAAGCAGGCCCGCCTCGGCCAGGATGAAGGCGCCGGTGCAGATGCTGGCCGTGCGCCGCGAGCGATTGCTGGCTTCGCGCAGGAAAGCCAGGAAGCCGGGCGTCGAGCGCAAACCCAGCGGCTGCATGGTGCCGGCGACGATCAGGGTGTCGTAGTCGTGCCGCTCGGCAGCCTCGGTGAATACGCCCACGCCGGAGGAGCTGGCCAGCACGCCGCCCTGCTCGGACAGCATCGTCATCTCGTAGTGCGGTCCGGAATCCATGTTGTTGGCGATCTCGAAGACGGTGCTCGCCATCAGATCGAGCGCCTGGAAGCCCGGCGGGAACAGGAAGCCGATTCTGCGTTTCATGATGTGCCCTGGTGAATGGATGCCGGGACGATCATACGACAAGAGGGAAACCAGGATGGCGGCCCTCCTCCGTTTAGGAGAGGCCGCCGCGGCCGGCGGCGGGCTGAGGGGATCGCCCGGCGGCGGCACTGCTGTTACCATCCTGCCATGCGAATTCCACCCTTCTTCCGGACCGCCCAGGTCCTGGCCCTGGCGACCCTGCTGGCCGCCTGCAATCCCACCTACAACTGGCGCGAGGTGTCCAGCCAGGACGGCGCCTATACGGTGCTGTTCCCGGCCAAGCCCTCGTCCTTCACGCGCAGCGTCGACCTGAATGGCTTGCGGGTCGACATGACCATGACCGCGGCCGAAGCCGAGGGTGTCACCTTCGCCGTCGGTTCCGGCACGGCGCCGGATGCCGCCGCGGCCCAAGCGGCGCTGCCCGCGATGCGCCAGGCGCTGCTGCGCAATATCGGCGCCAAGGAAGACGCCGCCGCCCCCGACAACAAGGGCCGCCTCGCGGTCGACGCCACCGGCACCGGCAACGGCCAGCCGGTCAGGCTGGTCGGCAGCTTCGAGGCGCGCGGCGTCCGTTTCTACCAGGTGATCGTGCTGGGCAAGCGCAGCGCCGTGGCGCCTGAACAGGCGGAGCAGTTCCTCACCTCGTTCAAGCCGCAGTGATGGACGACGCCCTGCCCGCCCTGCGCCTGACCGGCCTGCGCAAGCAGTTCGGACGCCCGGCCGTGGACGGACTCGACCTGCAGGTCCGGCGCGGCGAACTGTACGCCCTGCTCGGCCCCAACGGGGCCGGCAAGACGACCACCCTGCGCATGGTGACCGGCCTGCTGGCGCCGGACGCGGGACGCATCGAGGTGCTCGGCACCGATCTCGCGGCGGCGCCGGCCGTCGCCAAGATGAAGATGGCGTATCTGCCGGACGAGCCGATGTTGTACGGGAAGCTGAAGCCTACCGAATACCTGGAATTCGTGGCCGGCCTGTGGGGCGTGCATCCGGGGGACGCCGAGCCGCGTGCCCGCTCGCTGCTCGACTGGCTCGACCTGGCGCGGCATGCGCACGAGCTGACCGAAGGCTTCTCGCGCGGGATGAAGCAGAAGCTTGCGCTGGCCGGCGCCCTGATCCACGACCCGGAACTGCTGATCCTGGACGAGCCGCTCACCGGCCTGGATGCGGCTGCGGCGCGCCAGGTCAAGGACCTGCTGCTCTCGCACGTGGCGAAAGGCGGCACGGTGATCCTGACCACCCACATCCTGGAAGTGGCGGAACGCCTGGCCCAGCGCATCGGCATCATCCGCCAGGGACGCCTGATCGCCGAGGGCACGCTCGACGAGCTGCGGGCCCGCACGCAGGGCAGCAGCCTGGAAGACGTGTTCCTGGCGCTGACCGGGCAGCCATGATGGGCGCGCCGGGAAGCGGGCGCTGGCTGATCGCGCACGAGCTGCGCCTGGCCTGGTTCAATGCCGCTTCTTCGTCGGGCTCCGCAAGCGGACGGCGTCCGGGCAACGCGACCATCGCGCTGCTTGCCGGCGGCTGGGTCCTGCTGCACGTGGCCGCCTGGTTCAGCTTGCGCCGGCTGGAAAGCTTCGACCGGACCGCATTGCCGCTCTATGCGGCCATCACCGTGGTGCTGCTCGTGGGCGCGACCGCGATGTTGTCGTCGAGCCTGAAAGCGAGCGTGCTGGCGCTGTTCGAACGCGGCGACCTCGACCTGCTGCTGTCCTCGCCGCTGCCCTCGCACAGTATCTTCACCGTGCGCCTGGGGGCGATCGCGGCCAGCACGGCCTCGGTCTATTATTTCCTGCTGGCGCCGTTCGCACATGCCGGCCTGCTGCTCGGAAATCCAGCGTGGCTGGGGCTCTATCCCGCTGTCATCGGCCTGCCGGTGCTGTGCGCCTGCGCCGGCATGCTCATGACCCTGGCCCTGGTGCGCACGCTCGGTGCGCGCCGCACGCACGTCGTCGGGCAGGTGCTGGGCGCGCTGGCCGGGGCCTCTGTCTTCATCGTTTCGCAGCTCTACATGCAAACCTCGCACGCCCGGCGGCGCGACGTGGAGGCCGCCCTGCTGGCGCGCCTGGCGCGCGACGACACGCTGGGCGCGGACAGCGCGCTGTGGCTGCCCGCGCGGGCGGTGCTGGGGGACCCATGGCCTGCCCTCGGCCTGCTGGCGCTCGCGGTTCTGGCGTTCATCGGGACCGCCCGCACCACCCATCGCTTCTTCGTGCGAGGCCTGCAGCAGTCAGTGTCCCAGGTGCGGACCAGGCCTGCCGGCACGAAAGCGCCGCGCTTTCGCTTCGGCCGCAGCGTGTTCGACACCATCGTCATCAAGGAATGGCGCTTGATCCGGCGGGATCCCCACCTGATTTCGCAGGTGCTGCTGCAACTGCTTTATCTCCTGCCTTTGTGCTTTGTCGTGTTTTCGCGGTCGGCCTTGCAGCTGCCGGCCGTCGCCGCCGGTCTGGCGCTGCTGTGCGGCTCCCTGGCCGGGTCGCTGGCCTGGATCGTCATCTCGGCCGAAGACGCGCCCGACCTGTTGCGCAGCGCGCCGGCGGCTGAAGCTAGCGTGCGGCTTGCCAAACTGGCGGCGGCCGCCGCGCCGCCGCTGGCCGTCGCGGCCCTGCCGCTGGCCTGGCTGCTCATCCGCGCACCTGCCGCCGGTGTGCTCGCCTGCCTCGCCGTCGTGGGATCGGTCTGGAGCGCGGCACTGGTCGTGCTGTGGTGCGGACGCCCGGGGCTGCGTAGCAGTTTCAAGGGACGCGGCAAGGCGAACTTCCTCAGTAATGTTCTCGAGATGTCGGGCAGCCTGTGCTGGGGCGCGCTGGGCGGCTTGCTGGTCGCGGCACAAGCCGCTTCCGGATCGGGTTTCCTGCTTCTCGGGTCGCTAGCCGCCCTGGCCGGCGCCGTGCTTGTGCTGCTGGCGGCCTGGTTGTCGCGGAACCGACAGGGCCAGGCACAGTGAGCGTGCGCGAGATGACCCCGTTTTGAAGACGTGTTATCGTTTAGGCACTAACTGAATCACGGGACTGTCATGTTGATCAAATTTAAATGCAAATCGTATCCAGAGGTCCTGATGTACCAGGAACATGCCAAGCGCATCCTCGATATGCTGCACAAGGATCCGGAGCGCGGCGTGATCACCGCCGAAGAAGCGCCTCGTGCCGTCCAGCTGATCGAAGGCGAGGTCGAGGAAAGCCGCAAACATCAGGTGACGGACCAGGTGGCCCAGGATGTCCTGGCCCATGGCGAGGAAGAGGATCCGGCACACGAGCAGATCGAGGTGGTCAGCTTCCCGACGCGCGTCTACCCGCTGCTGGAGATGCTGCGCTCGGCGCGGGACAACCGCACCGATGTGCTGTGGGGTGTTTGAGCACTTTTCATTGATGTTGATCGTGGTACTGGCAAGCCCGCTCGGGTGATGGATAGGTTTTGTGTGTGCAGGTGGAGACAGACAGCCCCGTGGCGTGAGTGCCGGGGCTGTTTGTTTTTCTGCTTGAGGAATAAGCGGCGGTGAGGGGCCTGCCTTGCTGCCGGTGTTGCGCCTTTGCGAGCGCTAGTTGAACTTGGGTTCCGGCCTTCGCCGGAAGTCGTAGGCGCCAGTGGCGCGTACGACGTGCATGGTGGCTTGGAGCTATGCGCTACAGCGTCTTCAACCTCCGGTCTAAAGACCGTCGTTCCGGCGGAGGCCGGAACCCAAGTTTGTTTGCGTGTCACTTGCTCCGTTTCGAACCCACAAAGCAAAAAACCCCACCAGAT
>NZ_JAGPWC010000057.1 GCF_018119405.1 Massilia sp. ST3
GGGGGGGGGGGGGGGGGGGGGGGGGGGGGGGGGGGGCGGCGGCGGGGGGGGGGGGGGGGGGGGGGGCCCCCCCCCCCCCCCCCCCCCGTCACTCGCTTCGGCGTTCATGCGGATGACGCCGGTTGCGAAAGACTCTACTATGTCTGTTACGCATCGCCCCTCCACCTTGCGCCTACGGACCCATGAAAAAACACCTGCCCGCCCTCCTCGCCGCCGTCCTGCTTGCCGCCCCGTCCCTCCACGCCTCCGAGCTCGAACAAGCGATCGCGCGTGACTACGACAGCCATCTCGCCGCCCTGTTCGACCACTTCCACCGCAACCCCGAGCTATCCTTCCTGGAAGTGAAGACCGCGGCGCGCCTGGCGAAGGAATTGCGCGACGCCGGCTTCCAGGTCACCGAGAAAGTGGGCGGCACCGGCGTCGTGGCGATCCTGAAGAACGGCCCCGGCCCGCTGGTGATGATGCGCGCCGACATGGACGGCTTGCCGATGCAGGAAAAATCCGGCTTGCCGAACGCCTCGACCGCCACCCAGAAGGACATGGAAGGCAACGTGGTGCCGGTGGCCCACTCCTGCGGCCATGACGTGCACATGACCAGCCTGGTGGGCACGGCGCGCCGCATGGCGGCGGAGCGCGGCAAGTGGTCGGGCACCCTGATGCTGATCGGCCAGCCGGCCGAGGAACGCATCGGCGGCGCGCTGGCGATGATGAACGACGGCCTGTACAAGCGCTTCGGCAAGCCGGACTACGCGCTCGGTTTCCACGTCAAGGCCGACCTCGAGACCGGCAAGGTGCATGCGTCCGAAGTCTCGCCCTACTCCGGCGCCGACACCGTCGAGATCCTGGTCAAGGGCGTGGGCGCGCACGGCGCCAGCCCGCACCGCGGCAAGGACCCGATCGTGCTGGGCGCGATGATCGTGCTTGGCCTGCAGACCATCGTCAGCCGCGAACTGAGCCCGCGCGAGCCGGGCCTGATCACGGTCGGCTCCTTCCACGGCGGCACCAAGGCCAACATCATCGGCGACAACGCCAGGCTCCAGCTGACCGTGCGCAGCGAAAGCGCGGCGACGCGCAAGCTGCTGCTGGACGCGATCAGGCGCGTGGCCGAGCACACCGCGCGCGCCGCCGGCATGCTCGATACCGAACTGCCCGAGGTGAAGCTGGTCGACCACCCGACCCCGCCCGTGCTCAACAACGTGGAGCTGGTGCGGCGCCTGGGCGCGGCCTGGAAACGCGACATTGGCGCGGACGCCATCGGCGCCGAGGAATTCCGCGAAGGCATGGGCTCGGAAGATTTTCCGCAGTTCGTCACCGATCCGTATATCCCGAGCGTCTACTTCACGGTCGGCGGCACCGCGCCCGAGGACATCGCCGCGGCCAAGGCCGGCAAGCTCAAGCTGCCGAGCCACCACAGCCCGCTGTTCAAGGTCCTGCCCGGCCCCGCGGTGAAGATGGGCGTCCAGGCCACCGTGGTCGCGCTGCAGGACCTGATGCGCAAGCAGTAGCGATGGCGGCCGGGCGCGCAGCGCGGCTTGTCGAAAAGGTCTACCATGCTTCCTTTCCAGACAACGCAACACGCGCGAGGAGTTCCATGCTGAACCTGAACGATCCTTCCCTGCTGCGCCAGCAGGCCTACATCGACGGCGCCTGGGTGGACGCCGACAACGGCGCCACCTTCCCGGTCGTGAATCCCGCCACCGGCGAGCAGCTCGGCACCGTGCCGCACATGGGCGCCGATGAAACCCGGCGCGCCATCGAGGCCGCCAACGCCGCCTGGCCGGCCTGGCGCAAGAAGACCGCCAAGGAGCGTGCGGCCATCCTGCGCGCCTGGTCCGACCTGATGCTGGCCAATGCCGCCGACCTGGCGCTCCTGATGACGGCCGAACAGGGCAAGCCCTTGCCCGAGTCCAAGGGCGAAGTGGCCTACGCCGCCTCCTTCTTCGAGTGGTTCGGCGAGGAAGCCAAGCGCATCGCCGGCGAGACCCTGCAATCGCCCTGGCCGGACCGCCGCATCGTCGTCACCAAGGAGCCGATCGGCGTGTGCGCCGCGATCACGCCCTGGAACTTCCCGGCCGCGATGATCACCCGCAAGGTGGGCCCGGCGCTCGCCGCAGGCTGCCCGATCGTGCTGAAACCCGCCGAGCTGACGCCCTATTCCGCGCTGGCCCTGGCGGTGCTGGCCGAACGCGCCGGCGTGCCGAAGGGCGTGTTCAGCGTCGTCATCGGCGACGCCAAGGCCATCGGCGGCGAGATGACCGCCAACCCGCTGGTGCGCAAGCTGAGCTTCACCGGTTCCACCGCCGTCGGCCGCCTGCTGATGGAGCAGTGCGCGCCGACGATCAAGAAGCTGTCGCTTGAGTTGGGCGGCAACGCTTCCTTCATCGTGTTCGACGACGCCGATCTCGACGCCGCGGTCGAGGGCGCGATCGCCTCGAAATACCGCAACGCCGGCCAGACCTGCGTATGCGCCAACCGCATCTACGTGCAGGACGGCGTGTACGACGAATTCGCGCGCAAGCTGGTGGCGGCGGTGGGCAAGCTCAAGGTCGGCAACGGCGTCGACGAAGGCGTCAACCAGGGCCCGCTGATCGAAGAGAAGGCGGTGCGCAAGGTCGAGCAGCACATCGAGGATGCGCTGGGCAAGGGGGCGAAGCTGCTGGCCGGCGGCAAGCGCCACGCGCTGGGACACAGCTTCTTCGAGCCGACCGTGCTGGCCGAGGTGACCGGGAACATGCTGATCGCCGGCGAAGAGACCTTCGGCCCGGTGGCGCCGCTGTTCCGCTTCAAGACCGAGGACGAGGTGATCGCCATGGCCAACGCCACCGAGTTCGGGCTGGCGTCGTATTTCTACGCGCGCGACATCGGACGCGTGTGGCGGGTGGCCGAGGCCATCGAGACCGGCATGGTGGGCGTGAACACCGGCCTGATCTCGACCGAGGTGGCCCCCTTCGGCGGGGTCAAGCAGTCGGGCCTGGGGCGCGAAGGCTCCACCTACGGCATGGACGACTACCTGGTCGTGAAGTACATCTGCATGGGCGGCGTCCAGGCGTGATGTGAACGACAACAACGGATGCAGTATCGAGCTCATCCGTTGTTATGTTTTCACAAGCCGTCATTTTTGATTGATGGCGTAGGACGGCATCGCCTTCCAGACGCGGTGACGCAGCAGCATGCGGCCCCTGGTCGAAGAGGCGGCCGCCGCCAGCCAGCAGCTGCTGACGCAGGCCAATGAGCTGGGCAAGCTGGCGGGGGCGTTTACGCTGGAGGATGCGGGGCAGGACCGGGCGCGCAGCCATGGTCTTGTGGCGGCGCCTTCAGTCTCGACGGTGCCTGCGCTGGCGTAGTGGAGCAGCGGCATAAGCACGTCATTCCCGCCACTGGCAGGAATGGCGTGCCGAGAAAACTGGACCGGAAAAGCGCCAGCTACCTTCTCTCCTTACTTCTTGTACTCGTAATACTTCCTCGCATCCCCCCTCACCTGCTCGGCGGGATACTTCGCCCGGTTCAGCACCATCTTTTCCTGCACCGCCGCGAACAGGTCCACATCGAGCTTGTCCGCCAGGCGCACCAGGTACACCAGCACGTCCGCCATCTCGTGGCGCACCTCCGCCAGCTTGTCCGGTCCCAGTTCCTCGAGGCGGCCGTGCTGCAGCCACTGGAAATGCTCCAGCAGCTCGGCCGCTTCCACGCTCAAGGCGGATGCCAGGTTCTTGGGCGTGTGGAACTGGTCCCAGTCGCGTTCGTCCACGAATTCGCGCACGAGCGCGCGCAGGCGCGCCAGGTCGCCCTCGAGCGCAGCGCTCACGCGGCGTCCTTCTCCACGTAGCCATCCAGCACGCGCGCCAGCTTGGGCGCGATTTCCTCGTGGCTGCTGATGGTGATGCCCAGGTCGCGCAGCAGGCCGTCGTGCACGCCGTAGACCCAGCTGTGGATGGTCAGCGGCTGGCCGCGTTCCCAGGCGTCGCGCACGATCGTGGTCTGGGCGGTGTTGATCACCTGCTCGGCCACGTTCAGCTCCACCAGGCGGTTGCTCGCCGCGCGGCCGCTCACCGCACCCAGGTACTTGCCGTGCTTCTCGCGCACGTCGCGCACGTGTCCCAGCCAGTTGTCCGCCAGGCCCACGCGGCCGTCGGTCAGCGCGGCATGCACGCCCGAGCAGCCGTAGTGGCCGCAGATGATGATGTGCTTCACCTTCAGCACGTCGATCGCGAACTGCAGCACGCTCAGGCAGTTCAGGTCGGAGTGCACCACCACGTTGGCGATGTTACGGTGGACGAACAGCTCGCCCGGCGCCATGCCCAGCAGTTCATTCGCCGGCACGCGGCTGTCGGAACAGCCGATCCACAGGTATTCCGGCGCCTGCTGCTCGGAGAGCGCCTTGAAGAAGGTCGGGTTCTTCGCCACCATCGAGGCGGCCCAGTCGCGATTGCGGGCAAACAGCTCTTCCGCGGTCAATCCCTTGGTCTTGTTGTCCATCTTGGCTCCTTTTGTCGTATGCATCTTCGGCAATCCCGGAGTTTACCAGTGTTGCGAGGCGCCGTCCCTCACGCCACGCTCAGCAATGTTTTGCGGCTTCGCGCAGGCTCAGGGGCGACAGCCGTGCGCGGTGGGCGTCCACGAAGGCGCGCACGAAGGCCGGGTCGGTGCGCGCATAGTCGCGCAGCGCCCAGCCGATCGCCTTGCGGATGAAAAATTCGCGTTCTCCCGCCAGCAGCAGGGCATGGCGTCCGAGGCGCTCCGTGTCGGTCGCGCCCTTCCAGCCCAGCTGGTGCAGCATCGCCGCGCGCCGGACCCAGAAATCGGGATGCGCGATCCAGGCGTCCATCGTTACCTGGGCGCCGCGCGCGGCCAGCACGATGCGTCCGATCACGGCGGCCAGGCCATCGACCGTGTCCCACCAGCTGTCGCGCAGCAGCCAGTCCTGCAGGCGCGGCAGCTGCGCCGGCGCCAGGCGCCGGTGGTGGTGGCGCAGCAGGTCGACGGCGGTGTAGCGGAATTCGCGCTCGGGCAGGCGCCACAGGGCTTCCGCGCTGTCCAGCAGGCGGTCCGGATCCTGCGGGTGGGCGGCGACCAGGTCCTTGACGGCCGCTCTCCGTAGGGGCGCGGGCAGGCCCAGGAAGGCGAATTGGTCCTTCATGTAGGCGCGCATCGGCGCCGCGCGTGCGGGATCGGCCAGCGGGCGCAGACGGTGTTCGAAGGCGGAGGCAGTGGACATGGATCTCCCGTGGGTAGCCGCAAAAAAACGCCGAGGGCTCGCACCGCTCGGCGTTTGCTTCGATCCGGACCGCTTACTCGAAGAAGTCCTTGACCTTGTCCATCCAGCCCTTGCTCTGCGGGCTGTGCTTCGAGCCGCCTTCGTTGGTCAGGCGGTCGAACTCGCGCAGCAGGTCCTTCTGCTTGTCGGTCAGCTTGACCGGGGTCTCAACGATCATGTGGCAGAACAGGTCGCCCACGTAGCCCGAGCGCACGCCCTTGATGCCCTTGCCCTTGAGGCGGAAGGTCTTGCCGGTCTGGGTGCCTTCGGGCACCGTGAACGAGACCTTGCCGGTCAGGGTCGGCACCTCGATCTCGCCGCCCAGGGCGGCCTTCGAGAACGAGATCGGCATCTCGCAGTGCAGGTCGTCGCCTTCGCGCTGGAACACGGCGTGCGGCTTGATGTGGATCTCCACGTACAGGTCGCCCGGCGGCCCGCCGTTGGTGCCCGGCTCGCCGTTGCCCGAGGAGCGGATGCGCATGCCGTTGTCGATGCCGGCCGGGATCTTCACTTCCAGGGTCTTGTTGCGCTTGATGCGTCCGGCGCCGGCGCAGGCCGCGCAGGGTTCCGGAATGATCTTGCCGCTGCCGTGGCACTTCGGGCAGGTCTGCTGGATGCTGAAGAAGCCCTGCTGCATGCGCACCTGGCCGTGGCCGGCGCAGGTGGTGCAGGTGACGGGCTGGGTGCCCGGCTTGGCGCCGCTGCCGTGGCAGGTGTCGCACTTGTCCCAGCTCGGCACGCGGATGGTGGTATCGAAGCCGTTGGCCGCCTGCTCCAGCGTGATCTCGAGGTTGTAGCGCAGGTCGGCGCCACGGTAGACCTGGGGACCCGAGCTGCGGCCGCGGCCGCCGCCGAAGATGTCGCCGAAGATATCGCCGAAGGCGTCGCCGAAGCCGCCCCCGCCGAAACCGCCTCCGCCCATGCCGCTGTTCGGGTCCACGCCGGCGTGACCGAAGCGGTCATAGGCCTCGCGTTTCTCCGCGTTGGTCAGCATCTCGTAGGCTTCCTTCACCTCCTTGAACTTCTCCTCCGCTTCCTTGTTGTCAGGATTGCGGTCGGGGTGATACTTCATCGCCAGCTTGCGATATGCCTTCTTGATATCGTCTTCCGACGCATTCTTGGCGACCCCGAGGATCTCGTAAAAATCACGCTTTGCCATGCGGCACCTTGCTGTTAAGTCTACTTACTGAACGGTCTATGCAAAAAAACCGAGCCGGGAACCAGTCTGGTCATCGGCTCGGTCCCGTGCGGGCGGGGCCCCGACGGCCCCGCGCGCTGTCTTACTTGGCGTCCTTCACTTCCTTGAAGTCCGCGTCGACCACGTCGTCGTCCTGCTTGGCCGACGAGTCGCCGCCAGGGGCCTGCTGGCCGCCGGCCGCGCCCTGGGCGCCTGCCTGCTGCGCCTGCATGTCGGCGTACATCTTCTCGCCCAGCTTCTGGGCCGCGGTCGACAGGGCCGCCGTCTTGGCGTCGATGTCGGCCTTGTCGCCGCTCTTGATCGCGCCTTCGAGGTCGGCGATGGCCGCTTCGATCTTTTCCTTCTCGCCCGCTTCCAGCTTGTCGCCGTATTCGGTCAGGGACTTCTTGGTCGAGTGGACCAGCGCGTCGCCCTGGTTGCGGGCTTCGGCCATTTCCTTGACTTTCTTGTCCTCTTCCGCGTTCAGCTCGGCGTCCTTCACCATCTTCTGGATTTCTTCTTCCGTCAGGCCCGAGTTGGCCTTGATGGTGATCTTGTTTTCCTTGCCGGTGGCCTTGTCCTTGGCGCCCACGTGCAGGATGCCGTTGGCGTCGATGTCGAAGGTCACTTCGATCTGCGGGGTGCCGCGCGGCGCCGGCGGGATGCCTTCGAGGTTGAACTCGCCCAGGCCTTTATTGCCCGCGGCGATCTCGCGCTCGCCCTGGTAGACCTTGATGGTCACGGCCGGCTGGTTGTCGTCGGCGGTCGAGAACACCTGCGAGAACTTGGTCGGGATCGTGGTGTTCTTGTGGATCATCTTGGTCATCACGCCGCCCAGGGTCTCGATGCCCAGCGACAGCGGGGTCACGTCCAGCAGCAGCAGGTCCTTGCGCTCGCCCGACAGGACCGAGCCCTGGATCGCGGCGCCGACGGCGACGGCTTCGTCCGGGTTGACGTCCTTGCGCGGATCCTTGCCGAAGAACTCCTTGACCTTCTCCTGCACCTTCGGCATGCGGGTCATGCCGCCGACCAGGATGATGTCGTCGATGTCCGAGACCTTGACGCCGGCGTCCTTGATCGCGATGCGGCACGGCTCGATGGTCTTGTTGATCAGTTCCTCGACCAGTGCTTCCAGCTTGGCGCGGGTGATCTTCAGGTTCAGGTGGACCGGCGCGCCGTTCGCCATGGCGATGTAGGGCTCGTTGATCTCGGTCTGCTGCGAGGACGACAGCTCGATCTTGGCGCGCTCGGCCGAGGCCTTGATGCGCTGCAGGGCGATCGGGTCCTTCGACAGGTCGAGGCCGTTGATCTTCTTGAACTCGTCGATGATGTAGTCGATGATGCGCTGGTCGAAGTCCTCGCCGCCCAGGAAGGTGTCGCCGTTGGTCGACAGCACTTCGAACTGCTTCTCGCCTTCGACGTCGGCGATCTCGATGATCGAGACGTCGAAGGTGCCGCCGCCGAGGTCATACACGGCGATCTTGCGGTCACCCTTGTCGGTCTTGTCCAGGCCGAAGGCCAGCGCGGCCGCGGTCGGCTCGTTGATGATGCGCTTGACGTCCAGGCCCGCGATGCGGCCGGCGTCCTTGGTCGCCTGGCGCTGCGAGTCGTTGAAGTAGGCCGGGACCGTGATGACGGCTTCGGTGACTTCCTCGCCCAGGTAGTCCTCGGCGGTCTTCTTCATCTTGCGCAGGACTTCGGCCGAGATCTGCGGCGGCGCCAGCTTCTTGTCGCGCACCTGCACCCAGGCATCGCCGTTGTCCGCCTTGATGATCGAGTACGGCATCAGGCTGATGTCCTTCTGGACTTCCTTTTCGTCGAATTTACGGCCGATCAGGCGCTTGACAGCGAACAGCGTGTTCTTCGGGTTGGTCACGGCCTGGCGTTTCGCCGGGGCGCCGACGAGGATCTCGCCATCTTCCTGGTAAGCGATGATCGACGGCGTGGTACGCGCGCCTTCGGCGTTCTCGATCACCTTCGGCTGGCCGTTTTCCATGATCGCGACGCAGGAGTTGGTGGTCCCCAGGTCGATACCAATGATTCTGCCCATGATTTTTTTCCTTTTAGCTTTACGTTTCGGATGGATTCAATATTGGGAAAAACTGCGTGCTTTCAAGAGCTTAACCCGCAGCACGCTCCCGTTTTTGTTGTTCGCTTATTTCGGTGCGGCTGCGGTGACGATGGCCGGACGCAGCAGGCGGTCGGCGATCATGTAGCCCTTCTGGAGCACGGCGACCACGGTATTGGCTTCCTGCTCGGACGGCACCACGGCGACGGCCTGGTGCTTGTTCGGGTCGAGCTTCTCGCCCGGCTGCGGCATCACTTCGAGCAGGCGGTTCTTTTCGAAGGCCGCGGTGAGCTGCTTGAGGGTCATCTCGACGCCTTCGCGGATCGCTTCGACAGTCTGGGTCTCGACCTTCAGGGCCATTTCCAGGCTGTCGCGCACCGGCACCATGGCTTCGGCGAAGCTCTCGATCGCAAACTTGTGGGCCTTGCTCACGTCTTCCTGGGCGCGGCGGCGGATGTTTTCCGCGTCGGCCTTGGCGCGCATGAAGGCGTCGTGCATTTCGGCCAGCTTGGCTTCGGTAGCGCTCAGCTGTTCTTCGAGGCCCGGCTCGCCCGATGCGGCGGCGGCAGGCTGGGCTGCTGCCGCGTCTGCGACGGGCGCTTCGCCTTCAGGCTGGTTCATCACCTCTTTGTTTTCTTGGTCTTGCATCGAAAAAACTCCTAGAATCAAGGACTTGGCTGAGACAGGACAGGTTCCCGCCTGGATGGTCAGGCACCCAGATGGGGCGATCTCCTACAATTTCAAGGGGAATTGCAGAAAAAGCATCCCGAAGCCAGCCTGATAACAATTGTTACAGTATTTACTATTTCCGTGATTCATTTCCCAACGATAAGCCGTAAGCTTCTCGACAAGCTTGCCTATGGATGAGCAAGCGATCCGGGAGCAGACATCATGCGATTACCACTGATCAGCGGCGCCGTCGTGCTGTACACCTTGGCCGTGATGGCCTGGCTGTGCTACGTGGGCATCGGCGCGACGCCGTGACAAACCGGCCATTCTAGCAGATTGGCAAGGGTGGCCGCTCAAGCCCCGAGCTGGGCCGCGTGCTGGGCGCCGACTTGCGCGTCGCGGCGCTGGCTGGCGCTCTGGGCGGGCGTGAGGATGGTGGGCCAGCCGATCAGGTGCTGCTCCGCGATCTCGGCCATGCCGAGGATCCAGGCCTTGGAGGTGTTCAGGCAGGGAATGTAATGGTAATCCTTGCCGCCGGCGGCCTCGAACTCGTGGCGCACTTCCATGTTGATTTCTTCCAAAGTCTCCAGGCAGTCGCTGGTGAAACCGGGGCAGATCACGTCGATGCGCTCGAGACCTTCGCGCGCCAGCTGCTGCACGGTGGGCGCGGTATAGGGCTGCAGCCATTCGGCCTTGCCGAAGCGCGACTGGAAGGTCACCAGGTAGTCTTCCGGCCCGATGCCCAGGGCTTCGGCCAGCAGGCGCGCGGTCTTCTGGCACTCGCAGAAATACGGGTCGCCCAGCAGCAGCGTGCGCTTGGGCACACCGTGGAAGCTCATCACCAGCTTCTGGCCGCGGCCGTGGTTGTCCCAGTGGCCTTGCACGCTCTCGGCCAGGGCCTTGATATAGCCTTCGTGGTCGTGGTAGTGCTTCACCAGGCGCAGCTCGGGCACGTTGCGCACGCGCGCGTAGTGCTGGTAGACGGCGTCCCAGATCGAGGCGGTGGTGGTGCCGGAATACTGCGGATAGGCGGGCAGGACCACGATGCGATCGCATCCTTCTTCCTTGAGGCGGTCCAGCACTTCAGGGATCGAGGGCGAGCCGTAGCGCATCGCCATCGCCACTTTCACGCCTTCGTGCCCGCGCTCCTCGAGCAGGTCCTGCAGCAGCGCCGCCTGTTTGGCGGTGTGGATCTTGAGCGGCGAGCCGTCGCGGGTCCAGATGCTGCGGTACTTGGCGGCCGATTTCCCGGAGCGGAAAGGCAGGATGAACAGGTGCAGGATGAACCACCAGATCCGGCTCGGGATCTCGACCACGCGCGGATCGGACAGGAACTGCTTCAGGTAGCGGCGCACGGCCTTGCGGTTGGGCTCGTCAGGGGTGCCGAGGTTGACCAGGACGATGGCATGCTGGGGTACGGCGCCGTGGGCGTGAGGCGGTTCTTTACGAAATGGCATGTATGAAGGGTGGGTGACGGGACGCCCTCTATTATAAGTGGGGGTCCCGTGCGGCGGGCGCTCTATGCGCCCGCCTGTCGTCAGGTGGACACGTGCAGGCGCACGTCGATGTTGTTGCGGGTGGCGTTCGAATAGGGGCAGACGATGTGGGCCTTGTCGACCAGCTCCTTCAGCTGGGCCTGGTCCATGCCCGGGCCCTTGATGCTCAGGTCGACCTCGATGCCGAAGCCGGTCGGGATCTGGCCGATGCCGACGTCGCCGGTCACGGTCAGGTCCTGCGGCAGGTTCACCTTGGCCTGCCCGGCCACGAACTTCAGCGCGCCCAGGAAGCAGGCCGAGTAGCCGGCCGCGAACAGCTGTTCGGGATTGGTGCCGGGGCCGCCGCCGCCGCCCAGCTCCTTGGGGGTGGACAGCTTGATGTCGAGTACGCCGTCGGAACTCTTCGAGTTGCCTTCACGGCCGCCTTGCGAGGTGGCCTGGGCGCGGTAGAGGACTTTTTCGATGCTCATGCGGACTCCCTTCTTGTGGTGGGTGGTGTGGAACGCATGTCACTTTGCCACAGAATGATGAAGGGGGGATGACGCTTGGGCGAATGGGAGAGGCGTTACCCCTACGGCCCGTAAACGTCGTTCCGGCGAAGGCCGGAACCCAAGTTTTCCGCATACCACTCACGTTTGACGTAAGTGGGACGCAACGAACTTGGATTCCGGCCTTCGCCGGAATGACGTGCTTAAGCCAACGCGTTTCTCCAGTGTCCGGGTACGCGCCGATGCCCCATCAAGACGCCAGCAACTCCCGCGCATGCTTGCGCGTCGTCTCCGTGATCTCGATCCCGCCCAGCATGCGCGCCACTTCTTCCACCCGCGCCCGGTTATCCAGCACGTCGATGCGCGACACCGTGCGCCCCGCATCGGTCGTGCCCTTGGCCACCTGGAAGTGCTGGTTGGCCTGGCTGGCCACCTGCGGCAGGTGGGTCACGCACAGCACCTGGCGCTCCCGGCCCAGGCGCTTGAGCAGGCGCCCCACCACCTCGGCCACGCCGCCGCCGATGCCGGTGTCGACCTCGTCGAAGATCAGGGTCGGGACCGTGGTCGCGTTCGAGGTGATCACCGAGATCGCCAGCGAGATGCGCGCCAGTTCGCCGCCCGAGGCCACCTTGGCCAGCGGGCGCGGGGCCACGCCCTGGTGGCCGGCCACCAGGAATTCGACCTGCTCCAGGCCGTGCGCGCCCGGTTCGGCGGGGTTCAGGGCCACGGCGAAGCTGCCGCCGCTCATGCTCAGTTCCTGCATCGCGCTGGTCACCTGAGCGCCCAGCTCCCTGGCGGCCTTCTCGCGCCGCTTCGACAGGCGCTGGGCCACTTCCATGTAGGCGGCCTTGGCCTTGTCCTCCTGCTTGCGCAGGCCTTCGATGTCGGTGGCGTCGGCCAGCTGGCGCAGCTTGGCGGCCAGCGCCGCGTGCTCGTCGTGCAGCTCCTCGGGCGTGACGCGGTACTTGCGCGCGGCGCCGTGCAGCGCTTCCATGCGCGCATCGACTTCGCGCAGGCGGCCCGGGTCGAGCTCCACCTTGTCGATGTAGTTGTTCAGCGCGTACACCGCTTCCTGCAGCTGGATGCGGGCCGGCTCCATGCAGTCGAGCACGGCCTGCAGCTGCACGTCGACGTCGACCAGCTTGCCCAGCTTGGCGTTCAGCGAGGACAGCTGCGACAGGATAGGATGGTCGTCCGATTCCGACAGCGCGTTCAGGGCTTCCTGGGCGCCTTCGAGCAGGCTGGCGGCGTGCGACAGGCGGCTGTGCTCGTTGCTGATTTCGGCCCACTCGCCGGCCTTCGGCGCCAGCTTGTCCAGCTCGCCCACCTGGTATTCCAGGCGCTCGCGCTCGATCAGCACGTTCTTGGCGTTGGTCTCGTATTCCTCGCGCTGGCGCACCAGGGCGCGCCAGGCCCGGTACAGGCTGGCCACGTCCAGCACCTCGGCGCGCGCCTCGGGGTCGCGCACGGCGATCTGGTTGTCCAGCAGGTCGCGCTGGGCGTCGGGTTTGAGCAGGGTCTGGTGGGCGTGCTGGCCGTGGATGTCGACCAGCATCTCGCCCAGCTCGCGCAGCTGCGCCGCGGTGGCCGAGATGCCGTTGATGTAGGCCTTCGAGCGGCCCGCGTTGTCGATCACGCGGCGCAGCAGCGCCCCGCCCTCCTCGGTGCTGAACTCGTTCTCGTCCAGCCATGCCGCGGCAAGCTTGGTGAGGGCGAAATCGGCCGTGATGTCGGCCTTGGCCGCCCCTTCGCGCACCATGCTGGCGTCGCCCCGGCCGCCCAGCGCCAGTTGCAGCGCATCGATCAGGATCGACTTGCCGGCGCCGGTCTCGCCGGTGAATACCGTGAAGCCGTTCGAGAACTCGAGCTCGATGGCGTCGACAATGACGAAGTCACGGATGGTTAATGTGCGCAGCATGAAAAATCGGGTCTCCGTTGGTGGGATTGCTTTGGCGATTTACTTGAGCTTGCCGTCGTTGGTCGGGTATTCGTTCCAGTGCAGTTTTTCGCGCAGCGTATGGTAATAGCTCCAGTCGTGCGGATGCAGGAAACTGACCGTGTGGGGCGAACGCGAGATGACGATGCGGTCGCCCAGCTGCAGGCTGGTGAAGGTCTGCATGTCGAAGTTGACGCTGATGTCGCGCCCGCTCACCAGCTCGACCACGATCTCGCTGGTGTCGGGCACCACGATCGGCCGGTTCGACAGCGCATGCGGCGCGATCGGCACCAGCACGATGCCCTGCAGGCTGGGGTGCAGCAGCGGACCGCCGGCCGACAGCGAATAGGCGGTCGACCCGGTGGGGGTCGAGACGATCAGGCCGTCGGAACGCTGGTTGTACATGAACTCGCCGTCCACGATCAGCTTGAGCTCGACCATGCCGGCGCCGGTGCCGCGCGCCACGACCACGTCGTTGACGGCCACGCTGCAGAAGATCTGCTCGCCGTCGCGCATCACGCGCGCCTCGAGCAGGGTGCGCTCCTCGCGGCGCGCATTCCCTTGCAGGATCTGGCCCAAGGCCGGCAGCATGTTCTGGATCGGGATGTCGGTGATGAAGCCGAGGCGTCCCTGGTTGATGCCGATCAAAGGTGTGTCGTACTGGGCGAGCTGGCGCGCGATGCCGAGCATGGTGCCGTCGCCGCCGACCACGACCGCCGCCTGGGCCTGCTCGCCGATCGCGGCCACGTCCATGGCTTCGATGCCGTCCAGGGAAGCGTGTTCGGCCAGGTGGGCCGCGGTGTCGGTCTCGAACACCACGCGGTAGCCCGCCTGGTGCAGGAAGTCCACGATGCGGCCGACCGGCTCCTCGACCCCGGCCGTGTTTTGCCGGACCACGAGCGCGATGATGGGTTGTGGTGCAGGCGTGACAGCGGACATATCGATCTCGGCGGTGATGGGTAAGAACACGCTGGAGATTAACCGATAATCCCCTTGCCTGCCAGTTGGGCACCCGCCCCAAACCCGTCAGATACTGTACAAAAGAACAGTATAAGGGCGAGGCCCGCCGGGTGGCAAGATCAGTTGAGAAAAGCCTGGCTGACGGCGGCGAGCGCTGCCACGCACAGGCTGATGAAATGCAGGCTCATCAGCACGAACCAGCGTACCGCGGTCATGGTGCGCGTGCCTCCGTAGACGCGGCGCATGGCGGTCGGCAGGTAGAAGGTCAGCCACACGATCAGGGCGAAACTGACGATGCCCCAGCCCTTCGGCACCAGGATCAGCAGGCTGAGCATGAAGAAGGCGAAGGCGTTCGTATGCAGGGCGAACAGGAAGTGCTCGCCATAGGTGCGCCCCTTGCCCAGGTAGAGGATTTTCAGGAACAGGGCGAAGACCGGCATCAGCGCGAAGATCGCGTAGGGCGCGTTGCCGAAGAAGGCGCGCTTCAGGGCGTCGCTGCGTTCCTTCTCGGGCTGGTCGAGCAGCTCGCGGGTGCCGCGGCCCAGCTTCGGGCTCACCGAGGTGGCGGCGTCCACGATGCGTTTCTCGGTGTTCTCGAGCTCGGCCAGGTCCTCGGGCGTGACCGGGCGCTGCACCGTGGCTTCCTTGTCGTCTTTCACCGCCGCCGCGCTTTCCACCGCCGCGCGGTTCATCTCGTCCCGGTCCGTGCTCATGACGTTGAAGTCCAGGCCGCCGATCTTGAAGAGCGCAAAGAAGATGATGCTGAAGGTGAGGTAGAGACGCAGCGGTTCCAGGTAGCGCACGCGCCGGCCCTCGATGTATTCGCGGGTCAGGAAGCCGGGCTTGAACAGCAGCAGCTTGAGCGACTTCCACAGCTTGCCCTCCAGCGCCACGTAGTGGCCCACGAACTCGTGCAGGAACTCGAAGGCGCTCGGCACATGCAGGTGGGTGGCCTGGCCGCACTGGTGGCAGTAGTTGCCGGTCGTGGACGCGCCGCAGTTCTTGCAGATCGAGGGCTCGGAATGAGGAAGGGCTTCGGGTTTCACAGCGCGGTTCCTGGCAATGACGGTCAAGCCTGCATGGTAAGGCTTTAGTTGCAAAATTGCATCATCCAATTGCGCGACCGTCTGCGATCCACCCGGTTAGGATTAAGCCAACGGAAATGCAGAAGGAGGACAACATGGTTACCGAAACCAAGGATCGCTTCGTCAACACCAAGGCCCCGGTCGAGAACGACGGCGTCAAGCGCCAGCCGCACGAGCGCGACGAGTCGCCCGATGCGCAAGATCAGGAACCGCGCGGCATCATGAAGCAGGCGGCGGAAGATTTGGCCCAGGGCTTGAAGGACACCGACCGCTACGGCACCCGCGGCCAGGGCCTGGAACAGGCCGTCGAACCGGCCCCGGGCGCCACCGGCCAGGCCAACCCGCAGCCGGACCGCCACCAGTCGATGCGCGACCATGACAATGGACAATCCGGTGGCCAAGCCGGCGGCCAGCCCGCGCCCGGCAAGAAACCGTAAAGGACAACACGATGACGATCAAGCGTAACGGCAGTGCCGTCTGGAGCGGCGGCCTGAAGGATGGCAAGGGGGCGGTCTCGACCGCAAGCGGCGTGCTCAAGGACGCGCAATACGGCTTCAATACCCGCTTCGAGGACGGTCCCGGCACCAATCCCGAAGAATTGATCGGCGCTGCGCATGCGGGCTGCTTCACGATGGCGCTCTCGGGCCAGCTGGGCCAGGCCGGCCTCACGGCGCAGGAGCTGCGCACCACCGCCACGGTATCGATGGAAAAGGTCGAAGGCGGCTTCTCGATCACGGCGGTGCACCTCGACCTGGTGGCCAGGATTCCCGGCGCCAGCCAGGAAGCCTTCGACAAGGCCGCCAGCACGGCCAAGGAAAACTGCCCGGTGTCGAAGCTGCTGAACGCGAACATCACCCTGAGCGCGAAGCTGGAGAGCTGAGCGCGGATCCTTCCCGGCCGCCGGCAAGAATCATGGCGAGCGCATAGAATGGCCTCTTCCGTATCAACGAAAGGACCTCCCTCATGCGCATTCTGCACACCATGTTACGCGTCGGCGACCTGCAGCGCTCGATCGACTTCTACACCCAGGTGCTGGGCATGAAGCTGCTGCGCACCAGCGACAATCCCGAGTACAAGTACACCCTCGCCTTCCTCGGCTACGGCAGCAACCCGGATCATGCGGAGCTGGAGCTGACCTACAACTACGGCGTCGACAGCTACGACATGGGCACGGCCTACGGCCACATCGCGATCTCGGCCGACGACATTTACAAAACCTGCGATCAGGTGCGCGCGGCCGGCGGCAACATCACGCGCGAGCCGGGCCCGGTCAAGGGCGGCAGCACGGTGATCGCCTTCATCACCGATCCGGACGGCTACAAGGTCGAGCTCATCGAGCGCAAGGACCAGGCCGTGGGCGGCGGGCTGAACAACTAAGCCCGGCTCAGCAGACCGGGCGCGGCGCTGCTACAATCGCCGGGCCTGTGCCGAACAGGCAAACAATCCAAATACGTCTTCGGGGCGGGGTGAAATTCCCCACCGGCGGTATGACCGGCAACGGTCGAGCCCGCGAGCGCCTGCGCAAGCAGGGTCAGCAGACCTGGTGAGAGGCCAGGGCCGACGGTATAGTCCGGATGAAAGAAGATGTGCGCTGCCACGCGCTTTGCCTGTCCGCTCCCGCGGTTCGGCGGAGCGCGCGTATTCGCTTGCCCTGATGCGTTTTTCGCCAACTTTTGCGAGGAGCGTCTCACATGTTAGTGTCCACCCGTTTTTCCCATACCCTCCACAGTACCGACCTGGAAGGCCGCATCCAGGGCGCGCTCGACGCCATGCGCGCGGGCATTCCCGTCATCCTGCTCGACGACTTCGACCGCGAGAACGAGGCCGACCTGATCGTCGCGGCCGACAAGCTCACGATCGAGACCATGGCCCTCCTGATCCGCGAATGCAGCGGCATCGTCTGCCTGTGCCTGTCCGACGACAAGGTGCGCGCGCTCGAACTGCCGCCAATGGCGCCCGAAAACGGCAGCCGCTACGGCACCCCGTTCACGGTCTCGATCGAGGCGCGCCATGGCGTGACGACCGGCGTCTCGGCGGCCGACCGCGTCACCACCATCCGCGCCGCGACCGCGCGCAATGCGCGGCCGGACGACCTGGTGCGCCCGGGCCACGTGTTCCCGCTGTGCGCCACGCCGGGCGGCGTGCTGGCGCGCGCCGGGCATACCGAAGGCTCGGTCGACCTGGCGCGCATGGCGGGCTTGCCGCCGGCGGCGGTGCTGTGCGAGCTGATGAATGCCGATGGCACGATGATGCGTGGGGAGGCGATCGAGCGCTTCGCGGAGGAGCGCGGGTTTCCGGTGCTGACGATTGCGGAGATGATTCAGTGGCGGAGGGTGCGGGCTGTTTAGTGTTTGCGGTGCTGCATGCAAACTTGGATCCCGGCCTTCGCCGGGATGACGGTCTTTAGGCTAGGTGTCCTTTTACCGTTACCTTATGCCCGTCGTCCCGGCGGAGGCCGGAACCCAATTCCGCAGCGCAGTGACGAAAAAAGAAAAACCCGGACAAGCCAGCAAACCGGCTCCCGGGTTTTTCTCATCATGCACGCCCTCAGGCGTGCACGCGATTACTTGTCCAGCAGATTATTCACCGGCACCAGATCCGCCTCGCGCAGCGAACCCGACGCCGCCTTCAGGCGCAGTCCGTTGAGGATGGTGTCGTAACGCGCACGCGACAGGTCGGTGCGGGTCTGGTACAGCTGGCGCTGCGCATTCAGCACGTCGATGTTGATACGCACGCCCACCTGGTAGCCCAGCTTGTTCGAATCCAGCGCCGACTGGCTCGAGACTTCCGCCGCTTCCAGCGCCTTGACCTGGGCCAGGCCGCTGTTCACGCCCAGGAAGGACTGGCGCGCCTGCAGCGCCGCGTTGCGGCGGGTGGCTTCGAGGTCGTTGCGTGCCTTGTCTTCCAGCGCGATCGATTCGCGTACGCGGCTGGTGACGCCGAAGCCGCTGAAGATCGGCACGCTCCACTGCACGCCGATGGCGTTGTTCTTGGTGACGCCCGAGGTGTTGGCGATCTGGCCGTTGACGTCGCGGCGGGTCGAGGTGGCCAGCAGGTCCAGGGTCGGCAGGTGGCCGGCGCGGTTGCGGGCGATGTCGCGCTTGGCGAACTCCACCTGCAGTTCCTGCACGGTCACGCCGTAGTTCTGCGATTCCGCCGACGAGACCCACGGATCGACCGTGGCCGGCTGCGGCGGCGCCAGGGTGATGCCGGTCTTCAGCGGCGCCAGGGCGCCCGGCTCGCTACCGATGATCGCCTGCAGCGCGTTGCGCTTGTTGTCCAGGTCGTTCACGGCGGCGAATTCCTGCGCCACCACCAGGTCGTTCGCGGCCTGGGCTTCGTGGGTGTCGGTGATGGTCTGGGTGCCGACTTCGAAGTTGCGCTTGGCCGATGCCAGCTGCTCGCTCACCGCGTCCTTCTGGGCGCGGATCGAGGCCAGCTTGTCCTGGGCCGCCAGCACCTCGAAATAGGCCGAGGCCACGCGGGTGATCAGGTCCTGCTGCGCCTGCGCGAACTGGGCTTCGGCGATCGACTGCTGCAGCTTGCTCTGCTGGTAGCTCTGCCAGCGGTCCCAGCGGAACAGCGGCTGCTGCAGCGCCAGCGTGTATTCGTTGGTGCGCAGGTTGGCGCCGCCGCCGGTGACGAAGCCCTGGGTGCCGTCGGCGCGGGTGATCGGCGCGCCTTCGTTGAACGGCGAGAAGTCGTTGTCGTTCTTGGTGATGGCGCCCGTGATGCCCACGGTGGGCAGCAGGCCAGCACGCCCCTGTGTCGTCCGTTCCCGGCCCGCGTTCAACGCCGCGCGTGCGCTGGCGTAGGTCGCATCGTTGGCCAGCGCCTGCTGGTACACCTGGATCAGGTCGGCCGCGCTGGCGTTGAGCGAGAAGAACGCGCCGGCCAGCAGGACGGCGATAAGGGGTTTCTGCATTGCTTTCTCCACAGGAGTCATCAAAAGTTAGGATTCAGGTCAGTACTTCGGCATCGAAGGGTCGACCTGTACGGCCCAGGCGTGTACTCCGCCCGTCAAATTCGTTACGTTGGCAAATCCGTTCCGTTCGAGGAAGGCAGCGACCTGCATGCTGCGCGCCCCGTGGTGACAGATGCACACGATCTCGCGGTCGTCGTCGATCTCGCCGACCCGGATCGGAACCAGGTGCATCGGGATCTGGGTCGAGCCTGCGATATGGCAGGTCTCGAACTCCCAGTTCTCGCGCACGTCCAGCAGCAGCGGCTGCTCGCGCGCCGGGTCGGCCAGCCAGGCGGCCAACTCGGGGGCGGTCATCTGTCGCATCGCCGTTCCTCAGAACGTGAAGCGCGAAGGCGCGACGGCGCCAGTCAGCGGCTTGACGTTGGTCTCGAACACCTTGACCGAGTCGTAGGCCGTTTCCGAGGTGCGGGTAATGATGTTGCAGCTCATCGCCGGCGCCTCGCCCAGGATCACCGCCAGGCGGCCGCCCACCTTCACCTGCTTGACCAGCGCTTCCGGCAGCACCGGCAGCGCGCCCGACACCACGATCACGTCGTAGGGTGCGCCCTTGGCCCAGCCCTCGGCGCCATTGCCCAGTTCGACGGTCACGTTGGTGAAGCCGGCCTTGGCCAGGTTCTGCTCGGCCAGTTCCTTGGTTTCCGGCAGGATCTCGACGGTGGTCACGTGGCGCGCCTTGTGCGCCAGCAGCGCCGCCATGTAGCCCGAACCGGCGCCGATCTCGAGGACGTTCTCATGCTTCTTCACCGCGATTTCCTGCACGATGCGCGCTTCGACCTTCGGGTTGAACATCGCTTCGCCACCCGGCAGCGGAATCTCGACGTCCGCGAACGCCAGGTTCTGGTAGGCCTGCGGCACGAACTGTTCGCGCTTGACCACGTGCAGCATGTCCAGCACGTCCTGGTCCAGCACGTTCCACGGACGGATCTGCTGTTCGATCATGTTGAAGCGGGCTTGTTCGATATTCATCTGAGTTCTCGGTGGAAAAATAAATAATCCGATATTTTATCGTTGAACGGCCTCAGGACGCACATCTTAACGATGGGGAGCCTTGGGCGCGGGAAATTGCGACAGTCTGCAGTTTAGAAGGGATGAACGCCAATTTTCAGGACATTTGACGTCCTGGCAATTCAAAGCTGGCCCGCTGCGGGCGCGGGCACCAACCCATGCAGGGTAAGGTCGAGGAAGGCGTCCAGGAAGGCTTGCGGTTGCAGCTCGCAACGTTCGCAAGGACCGATGGAGTGCTGCCAGGTCGATAGCATCAGGGTGGGTGCGATCAGGACCTGCGTCACTTGGGCGATGTCGATGGCGCGGAACTCGCCGCGGCTCACGCCGCGCTCGAGCATGCTGGAGATCATGCGGGCGGCGCGCATCATGACTTCTTCCTGGTAGAAGCGCGCCAGCTCGGGGAAATTGTCGGCTTCCGCCATGATCAGCTTGCTGATGCCGGAGGCCTTGGTGCTGCCGAGGCGGCGCCACCAGGTCAGGATCACGTCGCGCAGCAGGTCGGCGCTGTGGCCGTCGAAACCGGCGACCGAGACTTCGGCGTCGCCGATGACGGGCACGATACTCTCGCGCACCACGGCCTTGAACAGGTCTTCCTTGTTGGCGTAGTAGAGGTAGAGCGTGCCCTTCGACACGCCGGCGCGGCGCGCCACGTCTTCCAGACGGGTAGCCGCGTAACCTCGTTCGACGAACAGATCGATCGCGGCAGCCAGCAGCTCCTGCGGACGCGCATCCTTGCGGCGCTCCCATCGTGGCTTGCTGTCGATATGGCAATGCATCGTTTCCGCCCAGAAACTAATTAAAGGATCATCAACTATAGAGCGCCGTTCGTGCCAGCGTCAAGCGACCGTTGTGCGGATGAAACTGCTTGTTGTCACAAGTGTTCAGGCATTGCCCGGACCGTAAATACGGCCGCTTGCCCGCGATGCATAAAGACTGCCGTCCGGATTGCGCGGCGGGCCATCCTGCTGCTGGCGCGGCACCAGCGAAGTCGCCAGGCGGTCGGACACGCCGGGCAGCAGGCGTTCCATCATGATGTCGATGTCGGCCATCATGCCGACCCGCACATTACGCATCGGCACCACCGCCGCGTGCAGGATCGCCGCGGCCACCTGGTGCGGATCGACCTGGGGCGAAGGCAGCTTGGGTTCGCGGTCCATGTAGTTGCGCGCGTGCTGGGGCAGCGGCGTGTCGACCGCGGTGGGTTCGATCAGGGTGATCGACACCGGCGCCTCGTCCAGCTGCTCGACTTCGATGCGCAGGGCGTCGGTGAAGCCCTTCACCGCGTGCTTGCTGGCCGAGTACATGCCCTGCATGGGAATGGCGACCTCGGACGCTTCGCTGCCGAGGTTGATGAGGGCGCCGCCCTGGCGCTTGAGGTAGGGCAGCGCCACCAGGGAGCCGTGCACCATGCCCCAGAAATTGATGTCGAACAGGCGCCGGCTGTCGGCCTCGGCCACTTCGTCGATGCGCCCGTAGATGGTGCTGCCGGCGTTGTTGATCCAGGTGTCGATCCGGCCGAAGCGCGCTATCGCGGCCTGGGCGATGCGCTCGACCTGGGCCCGGTCGGCCACGTCGGCCGCGACCCCGACCGCTTCCTGGCCGTTGGCGTTGAAGCCGGCCACGATGGCGTCGAGCACGTCGGCGCCGCGTGCGGCCAGCACCAGCCGGGCGCCCTGCTTCGCCGCTTCCTGGGCGGTGGCCAGGCCGATGCCGCTGGTGGCGCCGGTGATGACGACGACCTGGCGGTCCAGGGGTTTAAGGGGACTCGACATCGATGCCTCCGCTTGCTGCGTGATCCGGGGTGTTCATGGGAACAACGTAACAGGATTCGGGGCGGGGAAGCGCCCGTTTTGCGCCCGCTTGCAGGTATACTGGCGCCCCTGCCCGCCGCACGATCATGAACACCTCCGCCACCTTCTCCTGCCGCTCCCACTGCGGCGCCTGCTGCACCGCGCCCTCGATTACCAGCCCGATTCCCGGCATGCCGGACGGCAAGCCGGCGGGCGTACGTTGCGTGCAGCTTGGGGAAGACGAGCGCTGCCGCATTTTCGGCAAGCCGGAACGGCCGGCGTTTTGCGGGGGCTTGCAGCCTTCGGCGGAGATGTGCGGAGATAGCCGGGAGCAGGCGATCAGGTGGCTGGGGGAGCTGGAGCGGGCGACGGCGCCGTGATCGGCTCTGTAGGGTGGGCGGGTCTCCCGCCCACGCGGTGATCGTTATCGGCTCCGTTTTGGCGCATGGTCCGGTGAAACGCCGGTTGAACGCGTCGGCGGGAGAACCCGCTGACCCTACTCATCTTTTACCAGTAAGCCCAGCCGCTTCTTCTTTTTCTTGACGACCTGTGTCTGCTCCTGCGCCGGCTTGGTGGCGGGCGGCGGCGCGACGGGTAGCGGAAAGCCCAGGAAGGCCATCACGAAGAAGATGGGCAGCAGCGCATAGAACAGCGGCCGCCTCCAGTTGAGCTTTTCTTTCATCATTGCCAACACGTGGAGCTGTGCCGAGGCAATTCAAGAGGCTCGGTTACCTGCCCAGGGTAACTTTTGGATATGTATGCCCGGAAAACTCAGGCCGCGGCCGGCTTGCCGCGCAGCGCCTGGATGTCGCGGAACAGCGCGCCCAGGGTCAATTGCTCGTGCCAGATATCGGACAGCATCACGCCGTAGCGGCTGCGCAGGGCCTGCGCCAGGGTGTCGATCTCGCCCGCTTCGCTTGGGCGGCGGTGCGGATGCGCGGCGCGGAAGATGCCGAGCAGCTGGTCGTCGGGACGGAAGCGCAGGCGGTCGCCGTCCTTGAAGGAAAAAGTGGATACCACCAGAGACAGGAAGTCGCTGATGTCTTTACGCGAAGCGCCGGGAAAGGCGCGCCGCCAGAGCCGGCCCTGGCAAGGGCGGTAGCGAAGGGGGTTGTGAAGCTGGCCACCCTGGAGGGCCGCGATGGCGGCCACGACAAGCAAAAGAACGATGAGAACACTCATGCGCTTGAGTCTAGCACGCTGCCAGGCGCGCCGCGCACGGATGGGATGAGGAATGTTAGCTCGCGTACGATGTAAGCGACATGCGGTAACAGAACGGCAATCCGGTCCGATAAAATCTTGTGTCCGTCATGCCGAACTCAACGGGCGAGGCCCTGCGCATGGTAAGCTTCCACCCCGCGCGGTTTTCTCACATTCCCATCACATCATTTATCGCTTCATGGACATCGTTCTCGCCATCAAGGCGATCATCATGGGCCTGGTCGAGGGCTTCACGGAATTCCTGCCGATCTCCTCCACCGGTCACCTGATCCTGGCGGGCAGCCTGCTGCACTTCACCGGCGAGAAGGTCAAGGTGTTCGAGATCGCGATCCAGGCCGGCGCCATGCTGGCGGTGATCTGGGAATACCGCGAGCGCATCCGCAACGTCCTGGCGGGCCTGGGCTCGGACCCGCGCCAGCAGAAGTTCGCCACCAACGTGCTGATCGCCTTCCTGCCGGCCGCCATCCTCGGTTTCCTGTTCAACAAGGCGATCACCGAGCGCCTGTTCGCGCCGGTGCCGGTGGCGACCGCCTTCATCGTCGGCGGCCTGGTGATCCTGTGGGTCGAGCGCCGTAACCATGGCCACGCCAGGCCGGCGCGCATCGAGTCGGTCGACGACATGGGCTATGCCGACGCCCTCAAGGTGGGGCTGGCGCAATCCTTCGCGCTGATCCCTGGCACCAGCCGCTCGGGGGCGACCATCATCGGCGGCATGCTGTTCGGCCTGTCGCGCAAGGCGGCTACCGAATTCTCCTTCTTCCTGGCGATCCCGACCCTGCTGGGCGCCACCGCCTACTCGGTCATCAAGCAGCGCGAGCTGCTGTCGATGAGCGACCTGCCGATGTTCGGCCTGGGCGGCCTGGCCGCGTTCGTCTCGGCCTTCCTGTGCGTGCGCTGGCTGCTGCGCTACATCAGCACGCACGACTTCACGATCTTCGCCTGGTACCGTATCGTATTCGGTATCCTGGTCCTCGTGACCGCCCACTTCGACCTGGTGAACTGGGCCGAATAACCCGGTGCAATAGATACTTAGCATGAACCCCGACATCGGCGCCGACATCGGCGCACGCGCCCTCCATATTCTCGAGACGGTCTTCGGCTATCCCGCTTTCCGCGGGCAGCAAGGCGAGATCGTCGAGCACGTGGCCAGCGGCGGCGACGCGCTGGTGCTGATGCCCACCGGCGGCGGCAAGTCGCTGTGCTACCAGATCCCGGCCCTGCTGCGCGACGGCGTGGGCGTGGTGGTCTCGCCGCTGATCGCGCTGATGCAGGACCAGGTCGACGCGCTGGCCGAGGTCGGCGTGCGCGCCGCCTTCCTGAATTCCACCCAGACCTTCGAAGAAACCCTGCGCATCGAGCGCCTGGTGCGCAGCGGCGAGATCGACCTGGTCTACGTGGCGCCCGAGCGCCTGATGACGCCGCGCTGCCTGGAGCTGTTCGAAGCCTCGCACATCTCGCTGTTCGCCATCGACGAGGCGCACTGCGTCTCGCAATGGGGCCACGACTTCCGGCCGGAATACATCCGCCTGTCGATCCTGCACGAGCGCTTCCCGAACGTGCCGCGCATCGCGCTCACCGCCACCGCCGACCAGCAGACCCGCGCCGAGATCGCGCACCGCCTGCAACTGGAAGATGCGCGCCAGTTCGTCTCGTCCTTCGACCGCCCGAACATCCGCTACTCGATCGTCGAGAAGACCAACGGCCGCAAGCAGCTGATCGATTTCATCACCGCCGAGCACGCCCAGGATTCCGGCATCGTCTACTGCCTGTCGCGCAAGAAGGTCGAGGAGACCGCCGACTTCCTGAACGAGAACGGCATCCGCGCCCTGGCCTACCACGCCGGCATGGAGCACGCCACGCGCGCGGCCAACCAGGCCCGCTTCCTGCGCGAAGACAACATCGTGATGGTGGCGACCATCGCCTTCGGCATGGGCATCGACAAGCCGGACGTACGCTTCGTGTGCCACCTCGACCTGCCCAAGAGCATCGAGGGCTATTACCAGGAAACCGGCCGCGCCGGCCGCGACGGCGCTCCCGCCAGCGCCTGGATGGCCTACGGCCTGCAGGACGTGGTGCTGCAGCGCCGGATGATCGACGAATCCGAGGCCGACGAGGGCTTCAAGCGCGTGCTGTCGATGAAGCTCGACGCCATGCTGGGTTTGTGCGAAACGCTCTCGTGCCGGCGCATGCGCCTGCTCGACTATTTCGGCGAGCGCTCCGGCCCCTGCGGCAACTGCGACACCTGCCTGATTCCGCCGGTGCAGGTCGACGGCACGGTCCCGATGCAAAAGCTGCTGTCGGCGGTTTACCGCGTCGACCAGCGCTTCGCCGCCGGTCACGTGATCGACGTGCTGCGCGGCGCGCAGACCGAGCGCATCAGCCAGTGGCACCACGACAAGCTGACCGTGTTCGGCGTCGGCGCCGACCGCGGCGAACAGGAATGGCGCGCCATCGTGCGCCAGGCGATCGCGCTCGGCTTCCTGACGGTCGACCACGACGCCTTCAGCTCGCTCAAGCTGACCGACGCCGCGCGTCCGGTGCTCAAGGGCGAGCAGAAGGTGCAGCTGCGCCAGTACCAGAAGCCGGTCAAGCCCAAGCGCCAGAGTTCCTCGCGTTCGAGCTACGAGGAAGTCGAGCTGTCGCGCTCCGAACAGCAGATCTTCGAGCGCCTGCGCTCCTGGCGCATGGGCGCGGCGCGCGAACACGGCGTACCGGCCTATGTCGTGTTCCAGGACGCCACCCTGCGCGAGATCGCCAAGGTCAAGCCGACTTCGCTCGACGCCCTGCGCGGCGTGAGCGGCGTCGGCGAGAAGAAGCTGGTTTCCTACGGCGACGAGATTGTCGCGATCATTGGCGAGATGATGTAGTGTCGCAGCGTGGCTTCATTCAAGCTGCGCACTACTGGCCATCCCGACTTTCCACCAGCACCACCGCGCCAACAACGGATAGCGCCCCGGCACGCTCCCTGCAATACTGCCAGCCTGCGGACTTTCTTATCTCTTTCGGTAAAGCATCGGGTTCAAGTCGAGGCTTCCATCCCCTTCGTTACCTCCAAAGAGATTGATTCGAACTGGGACGCTCTCTGGAAGACGCGTTCCCTCCAAACGGACACCAAACGTGATGTCGTTGTCGGGCCACCTGTTGGAGTCGTAGACTTCGACGATCGTCACTATCGTTCCAGCGCGAAGAGGGACGTCATACGCAACCTCCCAACCAGCAATACCAGGGCGTGGCAGCAATATCATGTATTCAACAGCTTGGTCAGGGTGCTTTCGGATCCCGTACGCGTCAACAGTACCGATGATTTCGTACTTTGAACCGACAAGGTGTTTGTATGCTCGCTGCTTACTGACGTCTTCAAGCGTTTCCCAATCTGAACAACCCGAAAGAGAAATTGTCGCAGCCGCTGCAATAATCAATCTGTCAAAGCTGGGCATGGCGCGCATCCTATGGGTGGACGAAGGGAGTTCCGATCCAGCAGTCGCGTCAAGCCCCGTTTACAATCACACGGCCCTTGCCGCCTTATTGCATTATAGCTTTCAGATAGGCCGGCATTTCTGGAATATCTGCCTGCGTATTCCATGCGGCGATCCTGTTGTCCGGTATATCTCCGTGCCGTCCGCCAAAGCTGATATCGACAGGAAGAAGAGGCGAAGATGCGACACGCATCGCATTTCCGCCCCTTGAGTAAAAGCCGCCGGACGGCCTTATATTCTTTGCTTACTGATTATAGTAACGGAGCACGAAGTCGTAGCCCGCGTACACGCCGGCCGCGACCGCGATAAACACGATCGGTGCGAGACCGCCGGATACGGCGTCGATTTCCTGTGCGGTCATTTCGCACATCGACTGGTTTGCGAAATTCGCTTGCGTTGCCTTATTCATGAAATGTCCCCGATTATTAGAAATTAATATTGCATAAATGGACCAGTTATTGCGATTGGTCACGAACGATTATGCGGAGCTAAAATTGGAAAGTAAACGCGGGCATTCATTTTATTTTCCCAGCATAAACCGCAAAATCGCTGTTGCTAATATCAAGGGCGCATGATCATCCCATGACGATAATTGAAGCTCCGGGGCGGGGCTCGCTCAATCCCGGAACAGATGGGTGAAGGTCCGGCTCACCGGCAACTTTTCGTCGCTCCCGCGCAGCAGCACCTGCATCCGTTCCGCGTCGATCCGCTCGGCCGCCGCGATGGCGTTCACGTTCACCAGGGTCCCGCGGTGGATCTGCCAGAAGCGCTCGCGGTCCAGCCCGCTCAATAAATCCTTCAGCGGAATGCGCACCAGCGCTTCCGAACCGGCCAGCACCACCCGCGTGTACTTGGTATCGGCCTGGAAGAACAGCACCTCGTCCACGTCGATCAGGCGGATCTGCTTGCCGACGCTGGCCTTGATCCACTTGAGCTTTTCCGTTTTCTGCTCGGGCGCGTCCGCCTTCAGCTGGCGCAGCACGTCGCCCAGATCGGCCGGACGGCTGCCCAGCTTCTCGCGCAGGCGCGCCACCGCGCGGTCCAGGCGTCCCGGCTGCACCGGCTTGAGCAGGTAGTCGATGGCGCCGGCGTCGAAGGCGTCCACCGCATACTGGTCGTAGGCGGTGACGAAGACCACGTGGGCCAGCTTGCCGATGCGGTCCGCCACCTCCAGCCCCGACATGCCGGGCATGCGGATGTCGAGGAAGACCACCTGCGGTTCGTGTTCCAGGAAGGCGTCCCAGGCGTCGTTGCCGTTCTCGGCGACCGCCACCACCTCGGCCTCCGGCCAGGCCTGCGGCAGCATGCCGAGCAGGCGCTCGCGCATCAGGGGTTCGTCTTCGGCGACCAGGATCCTGATGCTCATGCTGCCTCCGGTTTGGGGATGGTGATGTCGGCTTCGAAACCGGGATCGGCGTCGTACAGCGCCAGGCCGGCGGCGTCGCCGAAGGCCAGGCGCAGGCGGTGGCGGATGTTGTCCAGCCCCAGCCCGTGGCCAGGCGTGACGCTCATGCCGACGCCGCTGTCGCGCACCCGGATACGGATGGCGGAGCCCGCGTCCTCGGCCGTCACCCGGATCGTGCCGCCGCGCAGCGCCGGCTCGATGCCGTGCTTGATCGCGTTCTCGGCCAGGGTCAGCACGATCATGCTGGGTAGTTGCACATGCGCCAGCGCGTCGGGCAAGGACAGCTCGTAGCGCAGGCGGCCGCCCAGGCGCGCCTCCATCACGCGCAGGTAGGATTCGACCAGGCGGAACTCGGCCTGCAGGCTGACCTGCTCGGTGCGCATGTCGCTCAGGCTGGCGCGCAGGAAGTCGATCAGGTCGGCGGTCAGCGCCGCGGCCCGCGGTGCGCCCTGCTCGGCCAGCTGCTGGACCGCACCCAGTGTGTTGAACAGGAAGTGCGGCTCGATCTGGGCGCGCAGCAGGCGCAGCTGGGACTCGCTGAGTTCGCGCGCCAGGCGTTCGCGCTCGGCTTGCTCCTGCAGCTGGGCGGTCAAGGTTTCGTAGCGCCGGTTGCGGATGACGGCGATGGCGAGCGAAGGCAGGGCGAACAGCACGGCCGGGATGACCAGAATCAGCGCCACGTCATGCGGCAGGTGCTCGAGCGCCGCCTCGACGGACTTCCCGCGCACGAACGTGCTGATCGCCATACCGGCCAGGCCGCCCGCAAAGCCGAGGCCGACCACGGCGAGGAACATCTTCATCTTGGCCTGGGCCACCCTGCGGTAGTTGAACCACACGCCGACCAGCATGAAGGCCATGAACAGGCCGAGGAGATTGGCGGCGACCAGCGCCGCGAGCCAGTCGAGCTGGGGCTTCAGGACGAGCTTGAGGAAGACGCCGCCCAGACTGAAGGCCAGCATCATCTTGACGATCAGCAGGACGCCCTTGCGCCCCCGGTATTGCGTGGAGAAGTCATACAGCTCCCGGCGCTCGAGGGGAGAGAGCGTGGCAAGGCGCTCCGCCATGTCGCGCCGGTATCCGCCAGGCGCATCCGCAGCCAGCTCCGGCTGCTTGAGCACGGCCAGGACCTCGTCTTCCCACTTCCGGTACCACCGTATGGCGCGCAGCAACATGATTACCTCCCTAAGTTCATTAATGTATAGCAATGAACCCAGTCTAGGAAAGCAGGGAGGAACGATACAGCGGAGGATGACGAACGACGAAGGCGGACGTCCGAACGACGATCCGCCTTGATGGAAAGGAGCTTACTTGCGCGTGAAGACCAGGTCCCAGACGCCGTGGCCCAGCTTCAGGCCGCGGTTCTCGAACTTGGTCAGCGGGCGGTAGGCCGGCTGCGGCGCATAGCCTTCGGCGGTGTTCTGCAACTGCGGCTCGGCGCCCAGCACTTCCAGCATCTGCACCGCATAGTCTTCCCAGTCGGTGGCCAGGTGAATATAGCCGCCCGGCGCCAGCTTCTGGCACAGCAGCTTGACGAAGGCCGGCTGGATCAGGCGGCGCTTGTTGTGGCGCGCCTTGTGCCACGGGTCCGGGAAGAACACGTGCACGCCGTGCAGCGCACCGTCCGCGATCATGAAGTTGAGCACTTCGACCACGTCGTGCTGGATCAGGCGCAGGTTGGCGATGTCCTGCTCGCCGATCTGCTTGAGCAGGCTGCCCACGCCCGGGGTGTGCACTTCGACGCCGAGGAAGTCCGTTTCCGGCATCAGGCGCGCGATGTGTGCCGTGGTGTCGCCCATGCCGAAGCCGATTTCCAGCACCACCGGGGCCTGGCGGCCGAAGGCCTGGGCCAGGTCCAGCGGCGCCTTCTTGTACTCGATCAGGAACTTCGGACCGAGTTCCTCCAGCGCCCGCGCCTGCCCGGTCGAGAGCCGGCCGGCACGCGTCACGAAGCTGCGGATGCGGTGTTCGGTGGGATCGTAAAGCATGGGCCGCGCCGGGCCGTCGGTTGGCGTATCAGAAGACATGGGGAAAGAGAATGAGGAAAAAACGGCTGTCATTATAGCCCAGGTACCCGGCGCGCCAGCCATTCGGGCGTGCGTTCCGGCGGGCGCGATTCGGCCATAATCGCGGGTATCGATGCCAATGCCGCTTGCCGGAGCCCGCCCATGCACATGACGAAACACCCGATCGCCACCGACGACAACGTCACCACCGCCCACCTGACTTCCTACCACTACGGCAAACGCGGCGCAGGCAAGAAGGTCTACATCCAGGCCTCGCTGCACGCCGACGAGGTGCCGGCCATGCTGGTGGCCCACTTCCTGCGCCAGGAGCTGGAACGGCTCGACGCCGCGGGCCGGGTCAAGGGAGAAGTGATCCTGGTGCCGGTGGCCAATCCGCTCGGCCTGTCGCAGCTCGTGCACGGCACGCCCTTCGGCCGCTACGACCTGGGCACCGGGGTCAACTTCAACCGCGCCTACCACCACGTGACGGACGAGCTCAAGCAGGCGCTGGCCGGCCGCCTCGGCCGGGACGCCCAGGCCAACGTCGCGCTGATCCGCCAGCACGCGCTGCGCTCGGTGGCCGAGTGGAAGGTCAAGGACGCCACCGGGACCCTCAAGAAAATCCTGCTGGGCATGGCCATCGACGCCGACATCATGCTCGACCTGCATTGCGACAATGAGGCGGTGCTGCACATGTATGCCGGCACGCCGCTGACCGGGGCGGTGCAGCCGCTGGCGGCGCTGATGGGCGCGCGCGTGGTGCTGGTGGCCACCCAGTCCGGCGGCGAGCCCTTCGACGAAGCCTGCGGCAGGCCGTGGTGGGACCTGGCCGAGCACTTCAAGGAGGCCGCCATTCCGCCGGCCTGCGTCGCCGTCACCGTCGAACTGCGCGGCGAGATGGACGTGCGCTACGACTATGCGCGCAAGGATGCCGACGCCCTGCTCCAGTACCTGGCCCATGCCGGCGTGCTCGACATCCCCACCCGGGCGCTGCCGCCTGCGCTGTGCACGCCCACGCCCCTGGACGCCGTCGAGCCGCTGGAGGCGCCGCACGCGGGCGTGCTGGTCTTCCACAAGCAGCTGGGCGACACCGTCGAGGCGGGCGAACCGGTGGCGGACATCGTCAATCCCGTCAGCGGCCAGGTGAGCACGGTATCGGCCACACGGCCGGGCCTGCTGTTCGCCAGCACCGCGCACCGCCACCTGCTGCGCGGGATGCACATCTGCAAGGTGGCCGGGACGGAATCGTTCAGGTCCGGGAATCTACTGTCGAGCTGAGCACGCTGCGCCTGACCAGCCAGGCGCCGGTGGCGAGGGCCGCGGCAGTCACCGGCAGCCAGGCCAGCGGCACGCGCAGCTCCATCTGGATGGCGCCGCTGATGGCGCACCACGCCACCGGCACCACCCACATGGGCCAGCGCGCGCGCATCAGCAGCAGGATGCCCAGCGTCGCCACCGCCGTCGGGTCGGGCGCCACGCCGAACACTTCGCCCTGGGTCTGGTAGCGCCCTTCATGGATGGGCAGCAGCGGGTAGGCGCCGACCGCCAGGCAGACCAGGCCCAGTCCCAGCCAGGAAATGGGACTGGCGTTGAAGCGCAGCAGGCGCGGCATGGGCTTGGCGGCCATCCACAGCAGCATCAGGCCCTGCAGGACGAAGCCGGCCGCGAACCAGGGCGCGGCGGTGTTGATGGCGGCGTAGCGCTCGAGGTGGAAGGCCCAGGCGACCCACAGCCAGGCCAGTCCCAGCAGCAGCGCGGCGATCCGCGAGGGCCGCGCGCCGCCGCCCACCGCACCGGCCAGCATGGCCAGCCCGGCCAGCAGCGCCACGATCTGGGCCGGCCAGATGTCCTGGTTGTACAGCTCGAACAGGCGATGGTAGCTTCGCGCCGAGAACATCAGCAGGTCCGACAGCGTATAGGTCCACCATTCGCTCATGCCAGCCTTTCGACATCTTGCGCAATGCGCTTGCGCAGGGCTTCGTCGGGCAGGCGGCCGGCGCCGGCCAGCAGGTTCTCGCGCACGTGGGCCACGCTGGTGGTGGCCGGAATCGCGCAGCTGACGGCCGGGTGGGCGACGATGAACTTGAGCAGCGCCTGGGCCCAGCTGGTGCAGCCGATGTCGGCCGCCCAGCCGGGCAAGGGCTTGCCGGCCAGCGCCTGGGTCAGGTCGCCCTGGCGGAAGGGCCGGTTGACGATCACGCCGATGCGGCGCTCGCGTGCCAGCGGCAGGATGCGCCGCTCGACATCCCTGTCCAGCGCGTTGTACGACACCTGCACGAAGTCGATCGGCTGGCTGGCCATGATCCTCTCGACCTCGGCGTGGCGCCGCCCTTCCGAAGTCGTGATGCCGACGTAGCGCAGGCGTCCTGCGCGCTTCATCGCCAGCAGGAGCGGCAGGTGCGCTTCCCAGGCCAGCAGGTTGTGCACCTGGAGCAGGTCGAAGCGGGCCACGCCCCAGCGCCGGCGCGAGGTCTCGATCTGGTCCGGGCCGTCGGCGGCGGTCCACACCTTGTCCGCGGCGAACAGGCGCGCCGGCCTGATGGCGCGCAGCGCCTCGCCGATCACCTCCTGCGCCGAACCGTACATGGGCGAGGAATCGATCATGCGGCCGCCGCCGTCGAAAAAGGCGCGCATCACGGCGGCGCTCGCGGCCCGTCCCTGCGGATCGCGGCCGACATTGAAGGTGATCCAGCTGCCCAGGCCGACGAGCGGCAGCGCTTCGCCGGAAGACGGCAGGGGCCGGACCAGGAGCGGCAAGGGAGCGCTGCCTGACGCCGGCAGCGCGGGCAGCGCCAGGCCGGCGGGCAGGGCCAGCAGGGTTTCCAGCAGACGGCGGCGGGACGGCAGACGTGGGCCCATGCGGGCGCTCCTTTCCAGATGCGGCGCGTAGGATGCAGCATACCTCGGCCGCGCACGCCGCGGCGCTGTCCAGCGTCCTCGTGTCCTATGGAGATCGCCATGTCCTCCGCCTCCCGTCCCCTGCCGCGCCTGGCGGGCGCCACCGCGCTCTGGATCGTGGCGCTGCTGGCCTGGGCTGCGGTCCAGGGCGCGCCATTGCCCCGCATCGCATGGCAGGAGGCCGTCACGGTCGCAACCGGCGGTGGCACGAAGGGACCGTGGCGGCAGAACGCATCGCATTACGACTACGTCGACGATGGCGCCGTCGCCTGGCTCGATGGCGCCGGGCTCGGCGTCGCCTGGGCTGACCAGCGCCGCAAGGACGTGCTGTTCCGGACCATCCCCGGCGCCGAAGCAATCAACGTGTCGCGCTCCGGCGCCACCTTTTCCTGGCATCCGCGCGTTGCGGCCCGCAGGGAGCATGTCTATCTGCTCTGGCAGGAGATCATCTTCTCGGGCGGCTCGCACGGCGGCGACATCCTGTTCGCGCGCTCCACCGACAAGGGGCGCAGCTTCGGCCCGCCCCTCAACCTGTCCCGCTCGCGCGGCGGCGACGGCAAGGGCCGCCTGGACCGCGCCACCTGGTCCAACGGCAGCCTGGACCTGGCGGTGGCGGGCGACGGCGCGGTCGCCGCCGCATGGACCGAATTCGACGGCGCGCTGTGGCTCGCGCGCTCGGCGGATGCCGGCGCCGGCTTTGCGCG
Organism: Massilia sp. ST3; assembly: GCF_018119405.1. Classification (GTDB taxonomy): domain Bacteria; phylum Pseudomonadota; class Gammaproteobacteria; order Burkholderiales; family Burkholderiaceae_D; genus Telluria. Next base: position 33,621 of record NZ_JAGPWC010000057.1, read on the forward strand.
GCC
>NZ_JAGPWC010000058.1 GCF_018119405.1 Massilia sp. ST3
CCACCCCCCCCGGCGGGCCCCCCCACCCCCCCCCCCCCCCCCGCCCCCCCCCCCCCGGGGCCCCCGACGCACATCTGCCCTACCTTCCCGCCTTGTCCTTCCCGGCGACACAAGCTGGGGTGACAGGGTGATCGTCGCCCAGCCTGCGCACCTCGACCCAGATCTCGCCATGGTTGTTGCGGTAGAAGGTGCCGCCGTCGCCCCAGGGCGCGACCGCATCGTTGGGGAAGAATCCCAGCTGGCCCTGGCGGGTGACGGCGAACTCCGGGTTGCAGCTGATGTCCTGGGCCAGGGTGGAGGCGCGTGCCAAGGTGCCGATGTCGAGCACCGTCGCGATCAGGGCGAACCACTTGGCATCGCGCACGCGCTTCCAGTGGTCGAAGCGCTGCATCAGCCAGGTGCCGTCCTGGCCTTTTGGGGGCTGCTGGGTGTGGCTGGCGTCGGACCAGTACTGGTTGGGCGGCGCCTTCACCGCGTAGCGTTCGCCGCGGTCGACCTGCAGGGGCGTAAGCGACACCCGTTCGCTGGCGACCACGTGCGCGTAGCAGCGCTCGCCCGGCTGCAGCTTGACGAGTTCCCCCGCCGGCCCGAAGGAGCAGGTCCTGGCGCCGGGCGGCAGGGTCGAATAGCGGTTTTCCAGGCCGGTCTGCGAAGAGGCGCAGCCGGCCAGGCTCAACGCCGATGCCAGCGCGAGGCAGGCCGCCGGCGCCGGATGCCTGCCCTGCTTGTTCATGCGTTTCATTGCTGTCCTTTGCATTCTCCGAATACTTCCACCTCCAGGGTTTCCACGCAGGGAGCGTCGGAGCCCGGCGGGCGTTCCTTCAGGCGCTGCGGCTTGCTGATGCCTTCGCCGAAGTCCTCGACCAGGCACACCGGGCCCGCGGCGCGCAAGCTGAGCGAATGGTTCTCGTGGGCCGCCAGGGGAAGGGCGCGCCGCCGTTCCAGCACCGCCGGGTGCACGCACAGCCTCCCGGCGAACTCCGTGCGGTGCAGATCCTTGTTGACCGGGTAGCCGCCGAGGTTGCGGTGGATGTTCCGGTAGATCAGTCCATACAGTCCCGACTCGGGATCGTGGCTCCTGCCGAAGGGGTCCTGGTTCACCGCCGCGCCCGGCGGCAGCAGGCCGGTGTCGCGCAGCTCGCCGAGCATCCAGTTCAGCGAGACGCCGCCCAGCATGCTGTCGTGGTAGCCGCCGCCGACGTCGGAGTGGGCGCCGGCGAACCAGACTTCCTTCAGGTGGCCGGGGATGATGCCGCCTTTGGCGTCCAGCATGTGCTGGCCATCCTTGGCGCAGCCCGCGAACATGGGCTCGCGGCCGAGAAGCAGCGGCGTGAAGATCCATTCCCGGTTGTCGTCGAGCGACAGCGCGTGGTAGGCGCGCTTGACGTTGCACAGCGAGTCGCCATAACGGTGGTTGGGGATGTCGACGTCGATCTCGAATGCCTTGTTGCCGAGCCGGTGCCGGATACGCGCGCCCCATTTAGGGAAACCGAGGGCCTCGACGGTATCCCACAGGCCCAGCACCTCGACGCTGATCGAGGCGGGCGCGCCTGTCGCGCCGTCGATGTTTGCGTGCGCCTTGTGCAAGATATCGAAGCGGTCCGGCCCGATATTGTCCTCCAGGGTCTTTTTCTGCGTGTCGTAGACCGTTTCGGCCAGCCGCTCCTTCGACAGCTTCGTGTTGGCGGGCAGGCCCGCGCGGTGCAGCAGCGCCGCCAGGACGCGCGCCGAATAGGCGCCGCGGCTGAAGCCGAAAATGTAGATGCGGTCGCCGGGTGCGTAGTTCTCGAGCAGGAAGCGGTAGGCCGGCTTCACCCTGTCCTGGAAACCCCATCCCGTGCCCATGCCAAGCACGCCCCGCTCGCTGCCGACGCCCTCGACGTAGAAGGTGGCGATGTCGGGGCGCTGCTGCAGGCTGACCAGCGAATGCAGGCGCTTGACGTTGGTATCGGATTCCTCGTCGTTGTTGGTGCCGTCGAAGAAGATCGCGATCTGCTTGGGCTGCTCCAGCGCCGTGGCCATCTGCTTGCTGGTGATCGAGCATCCAGCCAGCGCGAGCAAGGCGAGAGGGAAGAGGCGAATCAGTCTGCGCATGCGGTTCCACCAGTCCAGGAAAGAATGAAGGTATTAAGTATTTGATAACGATCACTTCATCATGAGTCATTCGGAAAAGCAAGTTTTCTGTGGACGGTCGATGAGGGATAAGGGCAGAATCCTGGGCGCGCCATGGGAAAACGCACCTTGCTGGTGCCGCTGCTTATCAGCTGTGTCCGGTCAGAGTGCAATAAATGTTGAAATTTAACAATCGGTTGCACTCTTGCAACAGTGTGTGACTATTTTGGTGCGCTGCGTCATACTGCGGAAATTGGAGTAGTATGCGACTCAGTAGGACCACCTAACAAAGCAGGCAAGCGATGAGCGACACCACTTTCGACACCGATACCATGGAATTCCAGAGAGACCTGGATGCGCGCGGACTGAACTGCCCGCTGCCCATCCTCAAAGCGAAGAAAGCGCTTGCCGAGATGGAGAGCGGCCAGGTGCTGCGCATCGTGGCCACCGACACCGGGTCCGTGCGCGACTTCCAGGCCTTTGCCAAGCAAACCGGCAACGCGCTGCTCTCCCACTCGCACGTGAACGGCGAGTTCACCTTCCTGATGCAGCGCAAGTAGGCGCTGTCCATGGGCGGGGCAGGCTGGCCCCGCCGCTCTCCACCTTTTGTTACTTGTGCCGATTAGGGGAAAACCTCTAGCAAAAAAACGCACGATCGTGCTTTAATTTAGCTGGAAGCCTGAATTTCTCTTATAATCTAGGCCATTTTAGTCTGTCTCCATCCATTTTCTAAAGGCACCCTATGAAAGTCCTGGTACCCGTCAAACGCGTGGTCGACTACAACGTCAAGGTCCGCGTCAAATCCGACGGCAGCGGCGTGGATATCGCCAACGTCAAAATGTCGATGAACCCGTTCGACGAGATCGCGCTGGAAGAAGCCACGCGCCTGAAGGAATCCGGCAAGGTCACCGAAGTGGTGGCGGTGTCGGTCGGTGTGGCCCAGTGCCAGGAAACCCTGCGTACCGGCATGGCGATCGGCGCCGACCGCGGCATCCTGGTCGAGACCGCGGTCGAGACCGAGCCGCTGGCCGTGGCCAAGATCATGAAGGCGCTGGCCGACAAGGAACAGCCGCAGCTGATCATCCTGGGCAAGCAGGCGATCGACGACGATTCGAACCAGACCGGCCAGATGCTGGCTTCGCTGCTGGGCTGGCCGCAAGCCACCTTCGCATCGAAAGTGGTGCTGGAAGACGGCAAGGTCACCGTGACCCGCGAAGTCGACGGCGGCCTGGAAACCGTGGCCCTGAGCCTGCCGGCCATCATCACCACCGACCTGCGCCTGAACGAGCCGCGCTATGTCACCCTGCCGAACATCATGAAGGCCAAGAAGAAGCCGCTCGAGACCGTCAAGCCGGAAGACCTGGGCGTCGACGTGACCCCGCGCCTGAAGACCCTGAAAGTGGTCGAGCCGGCCAAGCGTTCGGCCGGCGTCAAGGTGCCGGATGTGGCGACCCTGGTGCAAAAACTCCGCACCGAAGCCAAAGTCATCTAATCGGCCTTCCGAAAAAAATTCATAGGAATCATCATGGTCGCACTCGTTATTGCTGAACACGACAACGGCTCCCTGAAGGGCGCTACCCACCACACCGTGACCGCGGCCGCCCAGTGCGGCGGCGAGGTCCACATCCTGGTCGCCGGCTCGAACTGCGGCGCCGCCGCCGAAGCCGCAGCAGGGATCGCCGGCGTGGCGAAAGTGCTGGTCGCCGACGCGCCGCACTTCGCCGATGGCCTGGCCGAGAACGTCGCCGAGCAGGTGCTGGCTGTCGCCGGCAACTACTCGCACATCCTGGCCCCGGCTACCGCCTACGGCAAGAACATCCTGCCGCGCGTGGCCGCCAAGCTGGACGTGGCCCAGATCTCGGAAATCACCAAGGTCGATTCGCCCGACACCTTCGAGCGTCCGATCTACGCCGGCAACGCCATCGCCACCGTGCAGTCGAGCGACAAGGTCAAGGTCATCACCGTGCGCGGCACCGCTTTCGACAGCGCCGCGACCGGCGGGTCGGCTGCCGTCGAGCAGATCGCCGCTGTCGGCGACTCGGGCAAGTCGTCCTTCGTCGGCCGCGAACTGGCCAAGTCGGACCGTCCGGAACTGACCGCCGCCAAGATCATCGTCTCGGGCGGCCGCGGCATCGGCTCGGCCGAGAACTTCAAGATCCTGGAACCGCTGGCCGACAAGCTGGGCGCCGCCATGGGCGCCTCGCGCGCCGCGGTGGACGCCGGCTTCGTGCCGAACGACTGGCAGGTTGGCCAGACCGGCAAGATCGTCGCCCCGACCCTGTACATCGCCGTCGGCATCTCGGGCGCAATCCAGCACCTGGCCGGCATGAAGGACTCGAAGACCATCGTCGCCATCAACAAGGATCCGGAAGCGCCGATCTTCTCGGTGGCCGACTACGGCCTGGTGGGCGACCTGTTCGAAGTCGTTCCGCAGCTGGTCAAGGAACTGGGTTAAGTCCCGTGGGGTGGTGAGCGCAATGCGAACGCCTCCACCACCCGTATCCCATACACGTCGTTCCGGCCTTCGCCGGAACGACGGTTTTTTTTGCGCGCGCGGTTTATCGCGCGGCACCCGACTAGGAGACAAAGGTGAGCTACCAAGCCCCGCTGAAAGACATGCAGTTCGTCCTCAACGAACTGGCGAACCTGGAACAGATCAGCCAGCTGCCCGGCTGCGAGGACGCGACCGCCGACACCGTCGGCGCGGTCCTGGAAGAGAGTGCGAAATTCTGCGGCGAAGTCATCGCCCCGCTGAACCACGCCGGCGATAAAGAGCCGAGCTTCTGGAAAGACGGCAGCGTCACCACCTCGAAGGGCTTCAAGGAAGCCTTCCGCGCCTTCGCCGAATCCGGCTGGCAGGGCGTGCAGCACCCGGCCGAATTCGGCGGCCAGGGCCTGCCGAAGCTGGTGGCCACCCCGTGCATGGAAATGCTCCATGGCGCCAACCTGTCCTTCGCACTGGCCCCGCTGCTGACCGACGGCGCCATCGAGGCGCTGCTGACCGCCGGTTCCGACGAGCAGAAGGCGCTGTTCCTCGAACCGCTCATCAGCGGCAAGTGGACCGGCACCATGAACCTGACCGAGCCGCAGGCCGGTTCCGACCTGGCCGCCGTGCGCACCCGCGCCGAGCCGCAGGGCGACGGCACATTCAAGATCTTCGGCACCAAGATCTTCATCACCTACGGCGAGCACGACATGGCGGAGAACATCATCCACCTGGTGCTGGCCCGAACCCCGGACGCGCCGGCTGGCGTGAAGGGCATCTCGCTGTTCATCGTGCCGAAGTTCCTGGTCAACGCCGACGGCTCGCTGGGCGCGCGCAACGACGCGCACTGCGTCTCGATCGAGCACAAGCTGGGCATCAAGGCCTCGCCGACCGCCGTGCTGCAGTTCGGCGACCACGGCGGCGCCATCGGCACCCTGGTGGGCGAAGAGAACCGCGGCCTGGAATACATGTTCATCATGATGAACGCGGCCCGCTTCGGCGTCGGCATGCAGGGCGTCGGCCTGGCCGAGCGCGCCTACCAGCAGGCCGTGGCTTTCGCCAAGGACCGCGTGCAGTCGCGCGAAGTGGCCGGCTCGCCGGGCCCGGTGGCCATCATCAACCACCCGGACGTGCGCCGCATGCTGATGTCGATGCGCTCGCAGACCGAGGCCGCGCGCGCGCTGGCCTATGTCGGCGCCAGCATCTCGGACATCGCCCACAACCACGCCGATGAGGCGACCCGCAAGGCCAACCTGGCCGTCTACGAATACCTGGTCCCGGTCATCAAGGGCTGGTCGACCGAGATGAGCGAGAACGTCGCGCGCGACGGCGTGCAGGTGCACGGCGGCATGGGCTTCATCGAGGAGACCGGCGCCGCCCAGCACTACCGCGACGCCAAGATCCTGACCATCTACGAAGGCACGACCGCGATCCAGGCCAACGACCTGGTGGGCCGCAAGACCGTGCGCGACGGCGGCGCCGTGGCCAAGGGCCTGATCGCCCAGGTGCGCGCGACCGCCGCCCAGCTGGCGGAAGTGCAGGGCGACCTGGCCGCGCTCTCGCGCCGCCTGGTGGACGGCGCGGACGCGCTGGAGCAGGTGGTGGACTTCGTGGTGGCCAACGCCAAGTCGGACGTACGCGCCGTGTTCGCGGGCAGCGTGACCTACCTGAAGCTGGCCGGCATCGTGCTGGGCGGCTGGCAGATGGGCCGCGCGGCGCTGGTGGCGCAGCAGAAGCTCCAGGGCGGCGAGGGCGATGCGTCGTTCTTCAAGGCCAAGATCGCCACGGCGCGCTTCTTTGGCGACCAGGTGCTGAGCCAGGCGGGCGGTATGCGCGATGCGATCGTGGAAGGCGCGTCGGGTGTGCTGGCGCTGGAGGTCGAGCAGTTCTGACGTCTGTTTGCCTGGACGTGAAAAAAGCAGCCGCAGGGCTGCTTTTTTGTCGGCCGTATTGGCTGCGGTGCTAACTTGGGTCCGGGCCTTCGCCGGGACGACGTTGGAGAGAGTGTGGGATGACTGCTGAGTGACTTCGACTACGTGCGTATAAACGTCATCCCGGCGAAGGCCGGGATCCAAGTTTCCATGAGCAGCCTTTAACCGTACGCCCCACCCGTATAAAGCAAGTCAAACAACCTCGCAATCGTCCCGATCAGCACGATCGCCCCAACGGTCATCACCAGCACCAGCATCAGCGGCAGCAGCCAGTTCGAGCGCGAGGCCCTGCCGCTCCCCGCGTTGTACCCCGCATCCCACTTCTCATCCGGCGTCAGCCCCAGCACCAGCGCCTCGATGCAGGCCGCGATCACGGATACCAATAGCGGCAGGATCACATAGAAGGGATGCGGCTTGACGGCCCCATACAGGATGCCGGTGACGAACAGGCTGCACAGGTGCAGCAGCCCCAGGCGGTCGGTGCCGCCTTTCAGGTAGAAGCGGTGGGCGCCGAGGCCGCCCAGCAGCAGGGCCAGCAGGACGGCGAAGGTCTTGTTCTTGTGTGCGACAGCCATGGAAATATTGCCAATCGTTCAGTAAAGCCAAGAGTATCGTCCATATTGGCCAAAATGGCACGCTTTCGCCGGTAGAGGGGGAGGGGAGTGGCTGGCTTGGTGGCGGTGTGGCGAAAAATAGGCGATAATGTTTGATTCGGCCGGGACTGCGCGCCGGGTTGTCGTTAACACTTGCTGCTGGGAGCCGTCGCGCGCTATAATCGTCGACTTTCTCCGTCCAGCTCACTTTTTCGGAATTATTATGGTCGTTATTCGTTTGGCTCGTGGTGGCGCTAAAAAGCGTCCGTTCTTCAACATCGTTGCAACCGACTCGCGCAACCGTCGCGATGGCCGTTTCATCGAGCGCATCGGCTTCTACAACCCGATGGCATCGGGCGCCGAAGTCGGCCTGCGTATCGCTGCTGACCGTCTGGCTCACTGGCAAGGCGTTGGCGCACAACTGTCGCCGACCGTCGCTCGCCTGGTCGCTCAGCAGACCCCGGCTGCCTAAGTAAGGTTTGACAGGTTTGACCGATTCGGCAGCACCCGGGGTGCAAGTCCCCGACGACCTGATCCAGGTCGGCCATGTGTCCGGCGCGTACGGGCTGGTAGGCGGAATCCGCATTACCCCGCACTCGGTGGATGCGGATGCGCTGCTGAACGTCAAAACCTGGTGGCTCGACAAGCCGGCCCTGCGTTCCGTCGCCGTACGGACCGCGAAGTTCCATAGTGGCGACGTCGTTGCCACCCTGGTCGGCCTGCGCGACCGCGATGAAGCCGAAGCGCTCAAGGGCGCCACGATTCAAGTGTCGCGCAAGGATTTTCCTGCACTCGAAGAAGACGAATACTACTGGACCGATCTGATCGGCCTGGATGTGGTCAACCTGCAGGGCGAAGCCCTGGGCAAGGTGGCCGACATGATGCACAACGGCGCGCAATCCATCTTGCGCATCACGCCGGTAGCTGAAGGTGATCCTGCTGCGAAAGTACAGGATCGCCTCGTGCCGTTCGTGGACCAGTTCGTCAAGACCGTCGACCTCGAGGGCAAGCTGATTACCCTGGACTGGGGCCTGGATTATTAATCCTCCCGGTCCGCACGGAGCGAGATCCGATGCAGTTTGACGTCGTGAGCTTGTTCCCAGAGATGTTCGCCGCATTGACGCAGTCGGGAGTCACCCGCCGCGCCTTCGAGCAACAACGCTGGGCCCTGCAGATCTGGAATCCGCGCGATTTCACGCAGGACCGCCACCGCACCGTGGATGACCGCCCCTATGGCGGCGGCCCCGGCATGGTGATGCTGGCGAAACCGCTCGAAGCCGCGATCAATGCGGCCAAGCAAAGGCAGGTCGACCTGGGTCTGCCGGCGCCGCGCGTGGTGTTCATGTCGCCGCAAGGCAGGCCCTTGACCCACGAACGCGCCATGGCGCTGAAGGAAGAGCCCGGGCTCGTCATCCTGTGCGGCCGCTACGAAGCGGTGGACCAGCGCCTGCTGGACCGCTGCGTCGACGAGGAGATTTCCCTCGGCGACTTCGTGCTGTCCGGCGGCGAGCTGCCGGCGATGGCCCTGATGGATGCGGTGGTGCGGCTGATCCCCGGCGTGCTGGGCGACGACGCCTCGGCGGTCGAAGACAGCTTCGTCAACGGCCTGCTGGACTCGCCGCATTACACGCGGCCCGAAATATATGAAGGCGAACCGGTGCCTCCTGTCCTGATGGGCGGCAACCACGCCGAGATCATGAAGTGGCGCCGCCAGCGCATGCTGGAGGCGACCGCGAAGAAACGGCCCGAATTGCTGGACCAGGCGCGCGCCGCCGGCCGGTTGAGCAAGGCCGATGAACAGTTTCTGGCGGGTTTGGTCAAACCTGCCGAGTAAGAATGCATCTTTGTGTGCATGCGACGACGGGCATGTTGCCCGTTTGTTCAACCCCATCCTCTACTGGGCATGCAGTAAAGCGCCAGCAAGATGGTTTTTGGAGTGATAAAAAATGGATCTGATCCAGCAACTCGAGCAAGAAGAAATTGCGCGCCTCGGCCGCAACATCCCTGATTTCGCACCGGGCGACACCGTTGTCGTCAGCGTCAACGTCGTCGAAGGCAACCGCAAGCGCGCCCAGGCATACGAAGGCGTCGTGATCTCGCGTCGTAACCGCGGCCTGAACTCGAACTTCATCGTTCGCAAGATCTCGTCGGGCGAAGGCGTGGAACGTACCTTCCAGCTGTACTCGCCGCTGATCGCTTCGATCGAAGTGAAGCGTCGTGGTGACGTGCGCCGCGCCAAGCTGTACTACCTGCGCGAGCGTTCGGGCAAGTCGGCACGTATCAAGGAAAAGCTGCCGCAGCGTAAAGCAGCCAACACCGCTGCTGCTGCTGAGTAATAGCGTCAGTGTTCTGGAAAAGGCATCCGCAAGGATGCCTTTTTCTTTTCCGGCGGCCCATGTAAAGTTGCCAACCCGTAGGGTGGACGGCAAAGCCGGCGTATGCAAAAGGATTCCCGATCTTGGTCAAGCTCGTTTTCGATCCCACCCAGATGCCCATCGCCGGCCTCGCCGGCGAGTCGCCCGTGCCGGCAGAGCGCCTGACGCCCGAGGCCCTGCGCGCCCGCTTCGCGCAAACCCTGCCCTGGGAGCCGGAATTCTCCGAAGAAGCCCTGGCGGTGCGCGGCCAGACCCTGCGCCGCGCCGCCGTGCTGGTGCCGCTCGTGATGCGCCCGCAAGGCCTCACGGTGCTGTTCACGCGCCGCACCGATCACCTGTCCAGCCATGCCGGCCAGATCAGCTTCCCCGGCGGCGGGGCGGAGGAGCTGGACTCCTCGCCCATCGAGACCGCGCTGCGCGAAGCCGAGGAGGAGATCGGCCTGCATCGCCGCCATGTGGAAATCATCGGCGTGCTGCCCGACCACACCACCATCAGCGCCTACCGCGTCACCCCGGTGGTGGCCCTGGTCGAGCCGCCGTTTGACGTGAGCGCCGATCCGAACGAGGTGGCCGAGGTCTTCGAAGTGCCGCTCGCCTTCCTGATGGATGGCTTGAACCACCAGCGCCGCACCCTCGAACTGCCGCAGACCGCGGGACGCAGGAATTTCTATGCGATGCCATATGAGCAATACTTCATCTGGGGCGCGACCGCGGCCATGCTGCGCAATCTCTTCCATTTCCTCAGGGCGTAAAAGATTCTTACAGAACCCGATTTGATTCCAGCGGCCTTCTCCGTTATCGTAGCGGGCAGTTGTATTGCTATAACAAAAAAGGGTTCCTGCATGACATTCTTTTCCATCCTGTGCGCGCTGCTGATCGAGCAGCTGAAACCGCTGCGCGCGGATAACCAGGTCTACGGTGGCATCAAGGGCTTCGCGATGCGCATCGAGAAATGGTTCAACGCGGGCGAGCAGCGCAATGGCCGCATGGGCTGGATCCTGATGATGGCGGCCCTGATGGTGCCGACCTGGCTGGTCTACTGGTTCTTCATGCGCTACAACCTGGTGTTCCTGGCCTTCGCCTGGAATGTCCTGATCGTCTACCTGACCCTGGGTTTCCGCCACTACAGCCATTACTTCACCAGCATCCAGCTGGCCCTGAACACGGGCGACGAGGCCACCGCGCGCACCTTGCTGGCGGAATGGACCCACCAGGACACGGTCGGCATGGACAGCACCGAGATCACCCGCGTGGCGGTCGAGAACGCCCTGATCACCACCCACCGCAACGTGTTCGGCGTGTTCTTCTGGTTCCTGATGCCGCTCGGCCCGGCCGGCGCCGTCATGTACCGCGTCTCCGAATACCTGTCGCGCGCCTGGAACGAGCCCGACCACATGCGCAACGAAGCCTTCGGCCAGTTCGCGGCCAAGGCCTTCTACTGGATCGACTGGATCCCGGTGCGCCTGACCGCGATCGCCTTCGCCGTGGTCGGTAATTTCGAGGACGCCATCTATGCCTGGCGCAACTTCGCGAACCGCTGGGCCGACGAAGCCAAGGGCATCATCCTGGCTGCCGGCGGCGGCGCCATGGGTGTGCGCCTGGGCACGCCCAACGAGAACGCGCCCCAGCTGCTGCCGGCCGACGCCGCCACGGTGGACCTGACGGACGCCGAAACGGATGTGTTGCCGGGAGAAGAGCCGAATGTCAGGGCCCTCCAAAGCACGGTAGGCCTGGTGTGGCGCGCCCTGATATTATGGATGATCCTCCTGCTCCTGACCTCAAGCGTGGTGTGGCTCGGCTGAACGGAACGTGTGCGAGCCCTCGTGCCCAAGTCTTCTATAAGATATAATAGTGAGCTGAGGTTATTCTCATCCACGCAGCACTTTCTGTTTGAGCAAGCAGCACTATGGCCGAGTCATCGCACACCACGGACAAGGAACTCGCCGGCGAGTTTTTTATCCTGGGCATCACGAACAAAGGCAGGCAATTTCGCCCGAGCGACTGGGCGGAACGCCTGTGCGGGGTCATGGCCTGCTTTTGCCCGGGCTCTACCGGCCGGGACGCGCACCTGAGGTTTTCCCCCTATGTCCACCCGACGGTGGTCAACGGCACCAAGGCCGTGGTGGTGAACCACCAGCTGCAGAAGGTCGAGCCGATGGCGTACCACTTCGTCATCAACTTCGCCAAGGACAATGATTTGCAGGTCGTAGACGCCTGCTATGTCCCGCTGCCGGGCGAGAAGAAACCCGGCGCCGCCTGAATCGCCATTCCCATCTGCCTAACTGGCGCTATGATGAAAGTCACAGCGCCAGTTTTGTTTTGGCCTGCGTGCTCAGGCCGGCGGCGGCGCGCGAGAGCGAGGAGGGCATCATGCACATCGGCGAACTCTGCACGAATCAAACCATCATCTGCGCCCGCGACGAATCGGTGCAGGGCGCGGCGCTGCTGATGCGCCAGCACCATGTCGGCGACCTGGTCGTCGTCGACGCCGAGGGCGACAGCAGCGTGCCGGTCGGGATCCTGACCGACCGCGACATCGTCGTGTCCGTCATCGCGCCCGGACTCGACCCGGCCAGCATCCTGGCCGGCGACATCATGAGCGACGACCTGCTCACGGCCAACGAATCCGACGACGTCTATGAACTCATCGAACGCATGCGCCTGCGCGGCATCCGGCGCGTGCCGGTGGTCGACACGGCCGGCAGGCTGAGCGGCATCGTGAGCGCCGACGACCTGCTCGAATTCCTGGCCGAGGAAATGGGCGAGCTGTCGCGCATCAGTTCCTGGCAGCAGGCCCAGGAGCGGCGCGCGCGGCATTAGGAGCGCTTATTAAGCCATCCTTAATAGCAGATCTGTTAGTGTCGGGCCGGCGCATCGCTCTGTTACGATCTCCGGATCGGGACGGGCGTTGCGTCGTCCAGCAAGCTTACTTTCACCCTTAGCTTCGAACCCGTCATTCCGGCCTTCGCCGGAATGACGGGTTTAGGCGACGGGTGAAATCTAGCCGCTGCGCCCGCCTGCTTTTATTGAAGGGATGGTATGGATTGGATGAGTTTCAAGCGCGGCGCCGCCGTGCAGGTATGGGTTGGCGCGGCCGCTTTCGTGATGAGCGGCGCGGTCCTGGCGGCGCCGCTGCCGAAAGGCGTCAGCCTCGGCCCCTCGGTCGAAGGCATTACCGAATACCGCCTGGCCAACGGCTTGAAGGTGCTGCTGTTCCCGGACGCCTCGCGGCCGACGATCACGGTGAACATGACCTACCTGGTCGGTTCGCGCCACGAGAACTACGGCGAGACCGGCATGGCCCACCTGCTCGAGCACCTGCTGTTCAAGGGCGCGAAGAACAACCGCGACATCACCAAGCAGTTCGCCGACCGCGGCATGCAGTTCAACGGCACCACGTCGCTCGACCGCACCAACTACTACGAGGTGTTCCAGGCCTCCAAGTCCAACCTGGACTGGGCGCTGCAGATGGAAGCCGACCGCATGGTCAATTCCTTCGTCGCCGAGAAGGACCTGGCCTCGGAGATGACCGTGGTGCGCAACGAGTACGAGAGCGGCGAGAACTCGCCCGGCGGCGTGCTGTTCAAGCGCATGCAGAGCGTGGCCTACGACTGGCATTCGTATGGCCGCTCGACCATCGGCAACCGCAGCGACATCGAGAACGTCAAGATCGCCAACCTGCGCGCCTTCTATAAGACCTACTACCAGCCCGACAACGCGGTGCTGCTGGTGGCCGGCAAGTTCGATCCGGACAGCACCCTGGCCAACATTAACCGCCTGTTCGGCGCGATCCCGAGACCCAAGCGCGCGCTGCCCCAGTTCTGGACCGTCGAACCGACCCAGGACGGCGAGCGCAGCTTCGCGGTGCGGCGCCAGGGCGACGTCCAGATCGTGGCCGTCGGCTACAAGATCCCGTCCGACCTGCACCCTGACAGCGACGCGCTCGGCTTCGCCAACGAGATCATGGGCGACGTTCCCAATGGCCGCCTGCACAAGCTGCTGGTGGAAACCGGCAAGGCCAGCCAGGTGTTCAGCTTCGGCGAGACCGGCTACGCGCCCGGCCTGCAGTTCTTCGGCGCGGTGGTCAAGAAGGGCGAGCCGGTCGAACCGGTGCGCGAGGCCTTGACCCAGGCGGTCGAGGAATTCGCCCGGCATCCGCCGACCGCGGAGGAGATGGAGCGTGTGCGCCGCAACTACCTGAACACCATCGAGCGCAGCCTGAACGATCCGCAGGCGGTCGGCGTGGCGCTGTCCGAAGTGATCGCGCTGGGCGACTGGCGCCTGTATTTCCTGAGCCGCGAGCGTATCCGCAAGGTCGAGGCGGCCGAGGTGGCGGCCAGCGCGGGGCGCTACTTCATGCGCAGCAACCGCGTCAGCGGCACCTTCATCCCCGAGGACGCGCCGCAGCGCGCCGCGGTGCCCGAAGCGCCGTCGGTCCAGGCGGTGCTGAAGGACTTCAAGCCGGAAGCCTCGAACCTGGTGTCGGAAGACTTCGATCCGAGCCAGCGCAACATCATGAAGCGCACCACGCTCACCACGGCCGGCGGCGTCAAGCTGGCGCTGCTGCCGAAAAAGAACCGCGGCGAGACCGTGACGGTCGACCTGCGCCAGCACTTCGGCGACGAGAAGAACCTGTTCGGCAAGGGCATGGTGAGCGGCTTCACCTCGGCGATGCTGATGCGCGGCACCACGCGCTACAGCCGCGCCGAACTGGCCGACGCCTTCGACAAGCTGAAGATGACGGGCAGCCCGAATCACTTCCAGACCACCCGCGAGCACCTGCCGGAAGCCCTGAAGCTGGCCGCCCACGTACTGAAGGAGCCCGGCTTCCCCGAGGCCGAGTTCGACCAGCTGCGCCAGCAGTGGCTGGTGGGCGTGGAGGCCGGGCGCAACGAACCCCAGAGCGTGGCGGCGCGCGCGATGTTCAGGCATTTCGAGCAGTACAAGCGCGGCGACATCCGCTACCGCAATACCTTCGAGGAAGACATCGAAGACATCAAGTCCACGCGCCTGGCCGATGTCAAGGCCTTCCACCGCGAGTATTACGGCACCCACCCCGCCGAGATGGCGATCGTCGGCGACTTCGATCCGAAGGAAATCACGCCCCTGGTGAACGAGCTGTTCGGCGCCTGGCGCGCGCAGGCCCACGTGGCGCCGGTCCTGAACCGGCATGCCGAGGTGGCGCCGGTGACGCGCACCCTGGACACGCCGGACAAGGAGAACGGCTTCTACCTGGCGCGCCTGAACCTGGACCTGCAGATCGACGACCCGGATTATCCGTCCCTGCTGCTGGCTAACTACATCTTCGGCGAAGGCGGCCTGAAGTCGCGCCTGATGGACCGCATCCGCCAGAAGGACGGCTTGTCCTACGGCGGCGGCTCGGAACTCGAAGCAGGGGACCTGGACCGCGCCGGCGGCTTCTCGATCAGCGCCATCGCCGCGCCGCAGAACCTGGCCAGGCTCGACGCCGCGGTGCGCGAGGAACTGGCGCGTGCGGTCAAGGAAGGCTTCACCGCCGCCGAACTGGCCGGCGCCAAGTCGGGCCTGATGCAGCAGCGCCTGCAGAACCGCTCGAACGACGGCGTGCTGGCGGCCGGCTGGACCGGCCTGGTGTACCGCGGCCGCACCTTCGAATGGTCGGAGCAGCTCGAGCAGAAACTGATGGCGGTCACCGTGCCCCAGCTGAATGCGGCCTTCCGCAAGGCGATCGACCCGGCCAAGCTGTCGGTGTTCATCGCGGGCGACCAGGCCAAAGCCAAAGGGAAGTCGTCCCAGTAGTTGCTTCACCACAAATGACCACGCAGGGCGTGGTCATTTGTGACAGGAAAATCGCGCATGCGTTAAAATGTTGCCTTGCGGCAGCATCATTTGCGCAGTTTCATCCTGGGAGCATCATGAAGGGCATCAGCAAGCAGCAGCCGGAAGCGGGCACCGCGTTCTCCGGCAAGGTCGTTCTCGTTACCGGCGCGGCAAGCGGGATCGGGCGGGCGATCGCGCTGGGTTTCGGCCGGGCCGGCGCCAGCGTCGTGGTCGCCGACACCTCGATCGAAGGCGGCCACGCGACAGCGGCCATGATCGTCGAATCCGGCGGCAAGGCCTTGTTCGTACAGAGCAACGTCACGCGCGCGCACGAGGTCGAGGCGCTGGTCGAGAAAACCATCAATTATTACGGCCGCCTGGACTACGCGGTCAACAACGCGGCGGTGGACGAAGAGCGCCAGCCGCTGGCCGAGGCCGACGACGAGCAGTTCGACCGCATCATGGGCGTCAACGTCAAGGGCGTGTGGCTGTGCATGAAATACCAGCTGCGCCAGATGCTCAAGCAGGGCAGCGGGGCGATCGTCAACATGGCCTCGGTGTCGGGACTGGTGGGTTCGCCCAGCCGCGCGATCTATGGCGCTTCCAAGCATGCGGTGGTCGGCTTCACCAAGAGCGCCGCGGCGGAGTACGCGCGTGACGGCATTCGCGTGAACGCGCTGTGCCCGGCGGCGGTCAAGACCCCGATGCTGGCGCGCGCGATCGAGCGCGATCCGGCTTTCGAGAAGAAGCTGAAGGCCGCGCAGCCGCTGGGGCGCTACGCGGAAGCGGCGGAAATCGCGAATGCGGCGCTGTGGCTGTGTTCGGACCAGGCCTCGTATGTGAATGGGCACGAACTGGTGGTGGATGGGGGCTTGACGGCGGTTTGAGGGGTGTTGAACCTGGGTCCCCGCCTGCGCGGGGATGACGACTCAAACGTACGTGTCCGAAGTCGATTCAACGAACATTCACCGCTCTAAACCAACGTCATCCCCGCGCAGGCGGGGACCCAAGTTCCCTTGCATCACCCCGCATTCAACTCCGCCACAAAATCATACATATCGCCCCTGAAGTACGACCTGCACAGCTCCACCGCCCGTCCATCCCTCAGGAAGCCCAGCCTCTCCACGCACAGTCCCGCGTCCCCCTGGCTGGCCTGCAGCAGGCGCGCCTGTTCCGTTCCCAGCAGCAGCGCGGTCAGGCGCTGCAAGGCCCGCACCGGCCGGTTGCCCGCCGCCTCCAGCGCCTCGTACATCGATTCCTGCACCGCATCGAGCGAGGGCAGGGCGAAGGCGGCGATGGTGGCGTACTCCAGGCACATCGGCATCTCGTCGGCGAAGCGGATGCGGTTGAAGCGGTACACGGGCGTCCCCGGCGATAGCCGCAGGCGCAGGGCTTCCTCGGGCGTCACCAGCCCTTCCGAACGCTTGAGCCAGACGCTGCGCGGCGCCCGCCCGCGCGCCCGCATGTCCTCGGAAAACGAGGTGAGCTTGGCGAAGTTCTTCTCGATGCGGGTGTTGATGAAGTTGCCCGAGCCCGCGCGGCGCACCAGCAGGCCTTCTTCCACCAGCCCGTCGATGGCCTTGCGCACCGTGATGCGCGAGATCCCCAGTTCGGCCGCCAGCTGGCGCTCGGCCGGCAGCGCCGCAGCGGGCCCCAGCATGCCCTCGTCGATCGCCTGGCGCAGCGCGCGCTGGAGCTGCTGGTAGAGCGGCAGCTTGGCGGTTCCGGCGATGTTGTACATCAGTTGGGCGAGGGGAGTCATGCGCGCATAGTACCAAGCCGGGAAGCGAGTGCAAGTCTATTTTGGGCGCGGATCCTTCAGGCCGTGACAGACCACCTGCACCCGCCCGGCGCGCACTTCGCGCACCGCGTCGGCCACCGCGCGCGCCACGTTGCGCACCTCTTCCTGCACCGCGGTGTCGCGGTCGAGGTGCTCGTGGCTGCCGGCATAGGATTCGTAGTAGCCCACGTAGCGGTCGAGCTGGCTGAAGCTGCCCGAATCCACCAGCCCCATCCAGTTGAGCCAGTCCGACAGCGACCGCCGCGTGCCCTCGATGCCGGCCACGTCGCCGTGCACCACCAAACCGAAGGCGCGCCCGGCCAGGTGCTTGGGATAGTCCCAGCCGGCGTGCTCGATGTCCTTGGCCTTGCCGGCATCCTTGCCGTGGGTCGAGGTGGGATCGGGGTTGCCGCCGTCGGCGCACACCAGGCGGTCGATCATCAGCTTGAGCACCGCCGGGGCCTGGTACCAGTAGACCGGCGTCACGATGATGACGCCATGCGCCAGCACCCAGCGCTCGTAGATCTCGTTCATCCAGTCATTGGTCTGGCGCGCGGCGTGGTTCGGATAGCAGCTGCAGGGCCAGTGGCAGAGCGGCATGGCGGTCGAGACGCAGCCCTTGCAGGGGTGGATGTGGTGGTCGTAGCCCGATGTCAGCAGGCTCAGGTCGAGCAGGTCGGCCTCGAAGCCCTGTTCCAGCAGGACGTCGCGCGCGAGGATGGTCATGCGCCAGGATTTCGAGACCTCGCCCGGACAGCTGCCGTCGTTGCGCGCCGCGCCGTTGATGAGCAGGACGCGGTTCTTCGCGCCCGGATCCTTCTGGCGCGCCTCGGCCGCCAGCAGGCGGTCGCGCGTTTCCTTCCATTCGACCGAGAGATCGTAGTCCGGATCGGCGAAACCGGGGCCGGCCTTGACGGTGCGCGGGGCCTTGCGGCCATTGGTGTAGGCGTCCCAGGCGACGTCCTCGATGGCCCGCAGTTCCTCGTCCAGCGCATCGTAGCCGGGGTCCTGGAAGGCGCGGCGGAAGCGCAGGTGGAATTCGTCGCGGCCCAATTTGGCGGGGGCCTGGCCTTTGCGTACGGTAGTCATGGCGGAGCTCCGGGGTGAACGGGGGGATTATCCGCCGGGCTTGCTGGGGGGTGTGTTCGGGGGCGCACCTTGTGGGGTAAAAAGAGGGGAATGGGTAGGCGTGCTAACTTGGGTCCCCGCCTGCGCGGGGATGACGGTCTTAAAGCTAACGGTAAACTCAAACAAGGTCATTCCCGCCACTGGCGGCAATGACTCCCCGCGAAGGCGGGGACCCAGGTTAGCCGCGTAGCCCCAAAAGCAAAAAGCCGGGCGTTCAGCCCGGCTTCCGTGACACCAGCAAGCAACAGAATTACTGCGCCGCAGTACGCGCCGCGCCGCCTTGCTTCTGGTTCAGCAGCACGATCCAGTACTTGGCCAGGTCGCCCGCACCACCGCCGCCCTTGACGGACTCGAAGGTCTTGACCGCGTCGGCGGTCTTGCCCGCGCGCGCCTGCGCCATGCCCAGGCGCAGCTTGGCTTCTTCCGGGTTCTTCAGGCCGCCCTTGGCGATGCCCTGCTGGATGAAGCCGATGCCCTTGTCGCCCTGGTCCATGGTGGCGTAGGCCCAGCCCAGGTTGACCAGGCCAGCGCCGGTCTTGGCCTTGGCGGCCGAGGCTTCGCCGGAGGCGATGTTCTTGGCGTCGTCGGCCGCGCCCTTGTTGGCCCGGTCGCGCAGGGCGCCATGGCTCTTGGCGTTCGAACCCTTGCCCAGCACGCCCGCGGCATAGCCGGCGTCCATCACCTTCTTGGCTTCGGTCGGGAAACCGTCGCGCAGCGACAGCTCGGCCAGGTCGACGTACTCTTCCGGCGCCATCTGCTTGACGGCGGCGAACTCGAGGCGGTACACGTTGACCATGTTGGTCTGGGCGTCGAAGCCCTTCTGGCGCGCCACGCCGCGGTTCAGCAGGTCGGTCCAGAAATCGTCGCTCGGGTAGTGGGCGACCAGCTTCTCCAGGCCCGACAGGTAGCCGGCGTCGTCCTTGATCTTGTTGGAGGCCGAGGCCAGCAGGCGCAGGTCTTCCTCGCTCGGCGCCTTGCCGGCTTTTTCCATGTCGGCGATCATCGGCGCCAGTTCGTTCTTGGCCGCGGCGTAGTCACCGGCGAAGTAGTAGGAACGGGCCAGGGCCGGGCGCACTTTCTCCGGGGTGCTGCTTTCCTTCTGGTAGCGCTTGAACCACTCGGTCGCCTTCGCCCAGTCCTTGGCGTTGTAGTGGGTATTGCCGATGGCCTGGATGAAGTTGGCCTGTTCTTCGCCCTTCAGGCGGTTCGCGTTGACCACGGCTTCCAGGGCCGGCAGCAGCATCGCATTGTTGTTGGTGGCCGAGGCCAGCGAGATCTTCATGCGGTTGACCACATAGTCCTCGTAGGGCGTGCGGTTCTGGACCGCTTCGGCCTGGGCGATGCGGTTCTGCACTTCGGTGTAGTTCTTCGCGTCCATCAGCGGCTTGATCGCGGCCGGATCGAGCAGCTTGAACAGCTCGGGGCGGACGGTGTCCGCAGGCGCGGCGGCCGGGGCCGGCGCATCGGTCTTCTGCTGGGCGTGGGCGCTGGTCATCACGGCCGAAGTCGACAGGCCAACGGCGGCCAGCATCAGGCAGAGGCGGGCAAGACGGAATTGGGACATGGAGTATCCTTCAATCAAGACAAAAAATGAGCGACATGCGCTTTCGCCAATATAGCGAAAATGCCAATCTCGGACAAAGCGTGCATTGTCCCATAAACTGCCATTTTCAGGCTCGGCAATTGTGCCCGATGGGGCGCCTGCGCACCCGTGCGGTTACATAGCGTTACCTCAAATGTCATGCGGACGCAGCAGCGCAATCCTCCACTAACGCCTGAGCGGCCGGATCGGTTGATCGGCCAACGAAAAAGAGGCGCCCGCAGGCGCCTCTTTCCTAATTGCATCGGCGATTCGAAAGCCGCTCAGCCCTCGAAGCCCGGTACCGGGCAACGTCCCCGCGCCTCGGCCTCGCCGGCCAGCCAGGCCACCACCGCATCCACGGCGGGCGGCGCAAAGCCATAGGTCATCAGGGCCGGCGCATCGAAGTCGAGCGCCTGGTAGGGATTCCACAGCGCGATGTGCAGGTCCGGCCGCCAGTTCGCACGCGCATGCGGCCCGTAGCGGCGGCGCGAGGTCGAGGCCAGGATGGTGAAGCGGCCGTCCTGGGGCAGGGCGTTCCAGTCGAAGGCTTCGGCGTCTGCGAAGGTCACCAGTTCCACGTCGTACAGGCGGCCGAGCGCGGCGGCGATCTGCGCGGCCGGCACCCCGGCTTCCGACACGCCGTCGCTCACCACGTCCTGGCGCGCCACCAGGCGCACTTTACTGCCCTTGGCGGGGCGCGTGGGCTGGCGGAGGGCGGTGAGGCCCGCGCACCAGGCGCGCGCCATCAGGGCGCGGTCGTCGTGCTCGGTGGCGTAACTCACCGGGCCGGCCGGATGCGCCTGCGCCAGTCTGGACAGGCGCATGAGGCGCGCCTCGACTTCCGGCAGCGGCAGCACGCCGTCGCGGATCGCCTGGGCGATCGCGTGCACGGTCTCGACCTGGGTCTCGCGCGAGCCGATCGCCATCACCATGTCGGCGCCGGCCACCAGCGCGTTGACGGCCGCCTGGCCGGCGCTGTAGCGGTGGGCGATGGCGTGCATGTCCATGCCGTCGGTGATGATCACCCCCTGGTAGCCGAACTGCTGGCGCAGGATGCCGGTCAGGATCGCGTGCGACATCGTGGCCGGGTTCACCGGGTCCAGCGCCGGGTAGACGATGTGGGCGGTCATCACGGCCGGCGCATGGGGCGCGGCAATGCGGAACGGCGCGAATTCGAAACGCTCCAGTTCCGACAAGGGCTTGTCCACGGTCGGCAGGTCGCGGTGCGAGTCGACGTGGGTGTCGCCGTGGCCGGGGAAGTGCTTGACGCAGCAGGCCACGCCTTCGCTTTCGCTGCCTTCCATCCAGGCCAGGGCAATGCGCGCGGCGGCTTCCGGATCGGCGCCGAAGGAGCGTTCGGCGATCACCGGGTTGTGCGGATTGTTGTTCAGGTCCAGCACCGGCGCGAAGTTCCAGTTGAAGCCGAGGGCGCGCACCGCGCGCGCCACCGCTGCGCCGACCTCGCGCGCCAGCTGCGGGTCGTCCGCCGCGCCCAGGGCCATGGCCGAGGGCGGGGCCGGGACCCAGGTCGAGCGCACCACGGCGCCGCCTTCCTGGTCGAGGGCGACCAGGGCTTCAGGCCCCATGGCGTCGCGCAGCGCGCCGGTGAAGCGGGTCAGCTGGGGCGCGTCGAGCATGTTCTGGCGGAACAGGCAGGCGCCGCGCACCTTGTGGGCGCGCAGGAAGGCATCGGTATCGGCATCGAGTTCGGTGCCGAACAGCCGCACCATCATCAGCTGGCCGGCCAGGTCGAAGTAGTCGCTCATCGTCGTGTCAGTTGGTCTTGGTGACCTTGCTCAGGTGGCGGGGACGGTCCGGATCGAGGCCGCGCGCCTTCGACAAATGGGCCGCCATCACATAGAAGGCCTGGATCGCCGCGATCGGGTCGAGGTCGGGGATGGCCGCCGTCGGCAGGGTCAGGTCGCGGCTGGCGACGTCATCGGGTGCGGCCAGCAGCACGCGTGCGCCGCGTCCGCGCATCTCGTCGGCCAGGGCCACCAGGCCGGCCTGGGCCGGGCCGCGGGTGGCGAAGATCAGGAGGGGATAGCCTTCCTCGATCAGGGCCATCGGGCCGTGCTTGATCTCGGCGCCGGAGAACGCTTCCGCCTGCAGGGCCGAGGTCTCCTTGAATTTCAGGGCCGATTCCAGCGCGATGGGGAAGCTGATGCCGCGCCCCACCACCATGATGTTGCGGGCCGGGGCCAGCACCTCGAGCGCGGGGGACCAGTCGGCCTCGGCGGCCCGGGCCAGCGACTCGGGCAGGGCGGCGATGCCGGCCTTCAGTTCGGGATCGTCCTGCCATTCGGCCACCAGGCGCGCGCCGGCCACCAGGCTGGTGATGAAGCTCTTGGTCGCGGCCACGCTCTGCTCCTTGCCGGCGTGCAGGGGCATGGCCCACTCGGCCGCCTGCGCCAGCGGGGAGGCGGCGTCGTTGACCAGGGCCACGGTGGTGGCGCCGCCGTCGCGGAAGTAGCGGATCGGCTCGACCACGTCCGGGCTCTGGCCCGACTGCGAGATCGACACCGCCAGGGTGTCGCGCGTGATCAAGGGCGACTTGTACAGCGTGATCAGCGACATCGGCAGCGAGGTCACCAGGCGGCCCATGCGCGCCATGATCAGGTAGGCCAGGTAGCTGGACGCGTGGTCCGAGCTGCCGCGGGCGACCGTCACGGCGCTGTGGAAGCTGGTCGAGCGCAAGGTGCGGCCCAGTTCCGCATAGCGGTCCTGGTCCTGCGACAGCTGCAGGGCCACGCATTCGCTGGCGGACAGCGCTTCCTGGAGCATGAGCGAGGTTGGTGACGTCACAGGGCTTCTCCTTCGATATAGACGGCTTTGATGTTCAGTTCGCGGTCGAGCACCACGAAGTCGGCGTGGCAGCCCGGCGCGAGGCGGCCGCGCCGGGTTTCGCCGAGGTAGTCGGCGGCATTGGTGGAGACGCGCCGGCTGGCGTCGGCGAGCGGCAGGCCGATCTTGACAAGGTTGCGCAGCGCCTGGTCCATGGTCAGGGTGCTGCCGGCCAGGGTGCCGTCGGCCAGGCGCACGCCGCCCATGCACTTGTGGACCACCTGGCGGCCCAGCATGTACTCGCCGTCCGGCATGCCGGCGGCGGCGGTGGAGTCGGTCACGCAGAACAGCTTGGGGATGCAGCGCAGCGCGGTCTTGATCGCGCCCGGGTGCACGTGCAGCA
The DNA here is from genome assembly GCF_018119405.1 of Massilia sp. ST3. Classification (GTDB taxonomy): domain Bacteria; phylum Pseudomonadota; class Gammaproteobacteria; order Burkholderiales; family Burkholderiaceae_D; genus Telluria. The sequence goes on from NZ_JAGPWC010000058.1 coordinate 22,973, forward strand.
GGTCGGGGATGATCTCGGCGTATTCGCCGTGCGCCAGCGCCGCGCCCACCATGCCGGGGTCGCGGTGGTGCAGGCCGGGCATGGCGTTGAACAGGTGGGTGAAGCCGGCCGCGCCATGCTCCAGCGCCTGCACGCCGACCTCGTAGCCGCCGTTGGTGTGGCCGATCTGGACCCGGATGCCGGCGTTGGCCAGCTGGCGCACCAGCTCCATGTGGCCGTCGATCTCGGGCGCCACGGTGATCAGGCGCATCGGCGCCTGGTCGTCGAAGCTCTTCACTTCGTCCAGGGTCGCTTCGCGCGCATAGGGCGGCTGGGCGCCCAGCTTGCCGGAGTTGATGTAGGGGCCTTCGAGGTGCACGCCGAGGATGCGCGCTTCCTTCTTGCCGCGCGCGCGGCAGGCGGCGCCGATCGCGTCCAGGGCCTGGCGGATGTCTTCCAGCGGCGCGGTCATGGTGGTGGCCAGCAGGCTGGTGGTGCCGTATTGCGCATGCATGGCCGCGATCACGTGGGGGGCGTCGCCGCCTTCCATCATGTCGCGCCCGGCGCCGCCGTGCACGTGCACGTCGATGAAGCCGGGCAGGATGTAGTCGTCGCCGTTGCTGTCCGGGTCGACCGGGCTGCCCTCGATGGCGTCGATCAGCACGCCGTGGCGCAGCGCGCCATGGACCCAGCCTTCCGGCGTCAGGATGTTGCCCTTCATGCTTGCGATCCCTTCAGGTGCAGTTCGATCATGCGCAGCGCGCCGGCGGCGGAGTCGCCATGCGGCGGGCTGCAGCGCGCCAGCGTCTCGGCCGGCAGGTAGGTGCGCAGCGGCTCGCCCAGGCCGCCGCACAGCGACAGCGGCAGGGTGCCGGTGGGGTCGAGGGCGCGCGCGATGCTGGCCACTTCGCGGCCCGCGTGTTCCAGGATGGCGAGCGCCACCGGGTCGGTGGGGCCGTGCGCCACCACGAAGCGCGCCAGGCCGGCGTAGTCGGTCTGGGTGGCCTTGCCGAGCCAGACCTGGACCGCGTCGCGGTGGCCGCCGCAGGCCGCGATCACGTCCTGCGCGAATTCGCCACCCTGCACGCGGCCGTCCATGACCTGTTCGATGTGGTTCAGGGCGCGCAGGCCCATCCAGGCGCCGCTGGCCTCGTCCCCGGCCGGGAAGCCCCAGCCGCCCACTTCCACGCGCTGGCCGTCGGCGCGCAAGGCTTCGCCCACGCTGCCGGTGCCGATCGCCACGATGGCGCCGGGGCGGCCCTGGTGGGCGCCCATCAGGGTCGAGTAGCCGTCGGTGTCGAGGATGAAGGCGGCATAGCCCGGATTGGCGGTGCTGAAGGCGGCCGCCCATTCCTTGTTGTGCACGCCCGCCAGGCCCAGGCCGATGGCGCAGGAGCCCATGGGAATGCTGGAAATACCGATCGCGGCGAAGGCTTGCGCGACGGCCGCGTCGACCGCGTTCCAGGCATTCGCGATGCCGTGGCGCAGGCCGGACGGGCCGCTGGCGCCTTGGGCGAGTTCAGTACCGTCGGCACGGGCCAGGCGAACGCGCGTGCCGGTGCCGCCGCCATCGACGCCGATGAGATAGTCGATCATGGTTGTAAAGAGAGCCGGGGAGGTGAGCGCACTATAGGCAGGGCCTGCCGTCATGTCAACAGGTATTTAACTGGTATGCAAATTTCCTTTGCAGGTATACCCCGATAGCCGCCGGTTATAAGCGTAAATAGTTGATTTTGCAGAGAAAATAATTGGTACTAGTATTGGTATTGCTGAGCTGCACCTAAATGCGCGATTACCTGGGAGGTAATCGCCGGCGCAGGCGCGTTTTCCGAGAATGGATTCCGTCGAAACGACATTCGCCCACCAACCGGAGAACACCATGGAACACGCACACTCGATTGCCCAGCACTACCTGAACGCCTGGAACGAACGCGACGGCGCCGCCCGCCGCGCCCTGGTGGGGTCGCTGTTCGCGCCCCACGCCCGCTACCTCGATCCCATGATGCAGGGCGCCGGCCACGAAGGCATCGACGCCCTGATCGCGGGCGCCCAGCAGCACTTCCCTGGCCACCGCTTCGAACTGGCCGGCACGCCCGACGGCCACAACGACGTGCTGCGCTTCTCCTGGACCCTGGTCGGGCCGGAGGGGAAGGTGGCGGCGCGCGGCCTGGATGTCGCCGCCCTGAGCTCGGACGGGCGGCTGGCAAGCGTCACCGGCTTCCTCGACTTCGTCGCCTGAGGGGGCCGCCATGAACCCGCTGGTTCCTTACGGCGCACTGTGCGCCATCCCGAACACCGTGCGCACCAAGTCGGGCGCCGCTTTGTTCTACCGCGACTGGGGCGCTGGCGAGCCGGTGCTGTTCGTGGCCGGCTGGTCGCTGACCTCGGATTCCTGGAGCGTCCAGATGATGGCCCTGCTGGAGGCCGGCTACCGCGTGATCGCCTTCGACCGGCGCGGCCACGGCCGCTCGTCCGACCCGGGACGCGGCTACGACTTCGACACCTTGGCCGACGACATCGCCGCCGTCATCGACGCCCTCGACCTGGACGGCGTGACCCTGGTCGGCCACTCGATGGCCTGCGGCGAGATCGTGCGCTTCTTGAGCCGCCATGGCAGCGCCAGGGTGCGCGGCGCGGCCCTGCTGGGGCCGATGACGCCTTGCCTGGCGCAGGCGCCCGGCAACCCGGAAGGCATCCCCGGTGAGCTGTTCGCGGCCGTGCGGCGCCAGCTGATGCGCGACTTCGCCGGCTGGATCGACGAGAACATGGAGCCCTTCGTGCCGGGGACCAGCGAGAGCACCCGGGCCTGGCTGCGCACGATGGCCATGGGGGCTTCGCTGCATGCCCTGTGCGCCTGCAACCGCGCGCTGGCGCAGGAGGACTTCCGTCCCGAGCTGGCGCGGGTGGACGTGCCGGTGCTGCTGATCGCGGGCGGCCGGGATGCCAGCGCGCCGCCGGGATTGACCGCGCATCCCACTGCGCGCCTGCTGCCGGACGCCACCCTGAAGCTGTACGAGGACGCGCCGCACGGCATGTTCCTCACGCACCGCGACCGCGTCAATGCCGACCTGCTTGAGTTCATCAGGTCGATCGGCCACAATCGTGCCGACCAATGACAGGGAGGGACAGCATGGACGCACTCGCCAGCCCGGCCGGGGCGCAGTATTTCAGCGATTTCGCGGCGGCCCTGCGCTACTGGCGCGGCAAGCGCGGCATCAGCCAGCTGCGCCTGTCGGTCGACAGCGGCATCTCGCAGCGCCACCTGAGCTTCCTCGAGACGGGCAGGGCGCAGCCGGGCAAGGACCTGATCCTCAAGCTCGGGCTGGCGCTGGACATTCCGCTGCGCCAGCGCAATGCGATGCTGCTGGCGGCCGGCTTCGCGCCGGCCTACCGCGAACGCAACCTGGAGGATCCCGACATGGAGGCGGTCAAGCGCGCGCTGGAGTTCATGCTGCACCAGCAGTCGCCCTATCCGGCGCTGGTGGTCGACCGGCTGTGGAACCTGGTCATGGCCAACGAGCCGGCGGCGCGCATGATGCGCTTCTTCCTCGGCTTGCCGGCGCATGCGCCGATCCCGCGCGACGGTTCGGTCAACGTGATCCGCATGACGCTCGACCCGAACGGCCTGCGGCCCGCGCTGGTCAACTGGGAGGAGGTCTGCACCGACCAGCTGCAATGGGTGCAGCGCGAAGCCATGGGCGACGGCCCGGGCAGCGAGGCGGCCAGGCTGCTGGACGAGCTGGTGGCCCTGCCGGGCATCGCGCAGGCGGCCAGCCAGCCCAACCTGGACCGGCTGGCGCTGCCGTTCATGCCGATCACCCTGCGCAAGGACGAGGTGTCGCTCAAGCTGTTCACCACCATCACCACGCTCGGCACGCCCCACGACGTGACCGTGCACGAACTGCGGCTTGAGGCCTTCTTCCCCGCCGACGAGGCGAGCCGCCGGTGGTTCGAGGGCCAGGCATAGTTGGGTTTCCGCCGGGCAGCCCGGCAACACGTTTCTGGTGAAAGTGCTATCGTTCCGGCGGTCTGTCTTGCCTGGCAGGCGTTGATAGATGGAATCGAAACAGGAACATGCAGACTCACCCGACCGCAAGCGCGCCCGACCCGCGCCTGTCCTTTGCCGCAGGCGGCGGCCACATGGGCGCGCTGCTGCGCGCCACCGACTGGGGCGCCACCCCGCTGGGACCGCTCGAGTACTGGCCCCAGTCCCTGCGCACCGCGGTGGGCATCATGCTGGGTTCTAGCCAGCCCATGTACGTGGCCTGGGGGCCGGAGCTGCGCCTGCTGTTCAACGACGGCTACCGGGCCATCCTCGGCGCCCGCGCCGACCGCGCCGAGCAGGTGCTGGGCCGGCCTTTCGCCGGCATCTGGGCCGAGGTCTGGCACCAGGTCGGCCCCTTGATCGACGAGGTGCTGCAGGGGCGTCCCAGTCACGGCGAGAACCAGCTCTTCGTCCTGCGCCGCAACGGCTATCCCGAAGCGGTCTACGCCTCGTTTTCCGCCACGCCGCTGCGCGACGAGGCCGGGGCCGTGGCTGGCGTGTTCTGCGTCTGCTCCGCGCGCGAGACGGCCGAGGCCAATGCGCTGTTTCGCACCTTCTTCGAGCAGGGCACCCATTACGCGGCCCTGATGGCCCTCGACGGCCGGGTGGTGGAGGTCAATGAAGTCGCACTGGAAGCCTGCGGCTACCGGCGCGCGGACGTGCTGGGCCGGCCGTTCTGGGAATGCGGCTGGTGGAACCGCTCGGCGCCGCTGATGGAGACGGTGCGCGCGGGCATGGCCGAAGCCGCGCGCGGCGCCACCGTGCGCCACGAACTGCCTTACTTCATCGCCGACGGCAGCCGGCGCTGGACCGACGTCGTGTTCACGCCGGTCACCGGCGAGGGCGGCGAGCTGCTGTCGATCGCGGCCACCGGCGCCGACATCACCGAGCGGCGCCAGGTCGAGGAGCGCCTGCGCCTGCTGGATGCGATCGGCGAAGCCACCCGCATCGCCGCCGACCCCAAGGCCATCATGGACGAAGCCACCCGCCTGCTGGGCGAGTACATGGATGTCACCCGGGTCGCCTATGCCGACGTGGAGCCGGACAACGACCGCTTCACCATCCGCCACGACTGGACTGTGCCGGGCGCGGTCTCCACCGTCGGCGTGTACTCGCTCGACCTGTTCGGCTCGCGCGCCCGCGCCGACATGCGCGAAGGCCGCACGCTCCTGATCGGCGACGTCGATGCCGAACTCGCGGCGGACGACGGTTCCGAGATGTTCCGCCAGATCGGCATCCAGGCCATCATCTGCTGCCCGCTGGTGAAGGGCGGCCGGCTGGTGGCCATGATGGCGGTACACCAGGACCGCCCGCGCGCCTGGACCGCGGGCGAAGTCGCCCTGGTCGAGGCGGTGGTCGAGCGCTGCTGGGCCCACATCGAGCGGGTGCGCTCGACCGAGGCCCTGCTGGAAGCCGACCGGCGCAAGTCGGAGTTCCTGGCCACCCTGGCGCACGAGCTGCGCAACCCGCTGGCGCCGGTGCGCAACGGCCTCGAGATCCTGCGCATGGGCGCCGCCAATCCAGCGGTCCTGACGCGTGTGCAGGCCATGATGGAGCGCCAGGTGAACCACATGGTCCACCTGATCAACGACCTGCTCGACATCGCGCGCGTCTCCAGCGGCAAGCTGGTGCTGCAAAAGGAGGTGGTCGACCTGCGCGAGGTGATCGGCACCGCGGTCGAGACCAGCCAGCCGCTGATCGAGGGGGCGAAGCACAGCCTGCAGGTCGACGTGCCCGAGACGCCCTTGACCATCGAGGCCGACGCCGTGCGCATCAGCCAGGTGCTCAGCAACCTGCTGTCGAATGCGGCCAAGTACACGCCGGCGGGCGGGCGCATCGCGATCCGCGCGTGGGGCGAGGACGACATGGCGCGGGTGGAGGTGGCGGACAACGGCATCGGCATCGCGCCGGAATCGCTGGCGGCGGTGTTCGAGATGTTTTCGCAGGTGGCGCGCAGCATCGACCGCTCCAACGGCGGCCTGGGGATCGGCCTGTCGCTGGTGCGCCGGCTGGTGCAGCTGCACGGCGGCGAGGTCACGGCGGCCAGCCCGGGCGTGGGGCAGGGCAGCACCTTCACGGTGCGGCTGCCGCTGGCCGTGCGCGCGGTGCAGACGGCGCCTTCGGCAAGCGCGGCGCCGGTGGCCGCGGCCGGCCGGCGCCTGCGGGTGCTGGTGGCGGACGACAATGCCGACGCGGCCGACTCGCTTTGTTCGCTGCTGCAGATGGCGGGGCACGAGACGCGCACCGCCTATGACGGCGTGAACGCGCTCGAGGTGGCGGCCGGCTTCCGGCCGGAGCTGGTGTTCCTGGACATCGGCATGCCGCGCATGGACGGCTACGAGGCGGCGCGCCGCCTGCGCGAACTGCCGGGGATGGAAGGGGTGCTGTTGGCCGCGCTGACCGGGTGGGGCGCGGCCGAGGACCGGGCGCGCTCGCGCGCTGCCGGGTTCGATCATCACCTGCTCAAGCCGGCGGTGCCGGCGGAAGTGCAGCAGGTGCTGGCGGAGGCCGCGGCGGCCTGACCGGCGCCGCCGGGTTGGCGGCTATGCGGCCGACGCAGTGATGGTTATCCCCTCCGATACCGCGCCGGATGATCTTGCCGCCGACGCGGGGATTGTTATGGGCTCCGGATTCGCGCCGGATGATCTTGCTGCAAACTATCACCGCGTGGACGGCGGAGCCGTCCACCCTACGGGGAATTCCTGCTGCCCGCGCGGTCCACCACCAGCAGCTGCCCATTGCTGCGGCGCTCGCGCCCCAGGACATTCACGGCCGCGGTGCCCGGACCGCGCACCGCGATGTCGGCGCGGCCGGCCGTCAGCTGGCGGCCTTCGAGGCTGCCCGAGCCGCTGCACTGGGCGCGCACCAGGTCGACCTTGCCGTCGATGCGGGCATTGCCCGGACCGCTCATGTTCAGCAGCAGGCGCTTGCCTGACACGGTCGCGGTCAGGTCGCCCGAGCCGCGCAGCTCGCCGTCCAGGGTGTCCTCGACCTGGGCCAGCTCGACCGAGCCCGGGCCCTGGTTCTTGATCACGGCCTTTTTGACTTTCAGCTCCTCGCCGTCGAGGTCGCCGGAACCGGTGAGCACCGCGTTCAGTTCGCCCACCGTGCCGCTGAGCGTGACATTGCCCGGCCCGCCCATGCGCACCACGGCGGTTTTGGCCTGCAGGCCGGCCGCGTTCAGTTCGCCGGAGCCGGTGATCTCGGCGTCGAGCTTGCGGATGGCGCCGCCGACGCAGGCGTTGCCCGGACCGTGCTGCGCCGTGGTCACGGTTTCCGCGGCCAGGTTGCAGGCCTGGAAGTCGCCCGAGCCGCTGATCTCGGCGCGCAGTTCGCGGCTGCTGCCGTCCAGTTTCATGCTGCCCGGACCGCTCAGGCGGGCCTGCAGGCGCGCCAGGCGCAGGTCGTCGGCTTCGAGATCGCCCGAGCCGCTGACGGTGGCGTTGAGTTCGTTCCCCACGCCGGACAGGCGCACGTCGCCCGGGCCGGACATGTTCAAGGTGACATTGGCCGCCTTGACCCGGTGCAGGTCGGCGTCGCCGCTGCCGCTCACGCGCAGGCTCAGCTCGCGCACCGCGCCGCTGGCGTCGAGGTCGCCCGGGCCGTCGACGCTGAGGGCGAAGCGGTCGCCGCTCACCTGGCTGAGTTCGACGTCGCCGCTGCCGGACATCTTCAGGCTCTTCAACTGGGCGGCGGTGATGTGGATGACCACGGTATCGCGGCGCTTGCCGAAGCTGAACTGGAAACCGCTGCGCTCGACCGGCCGCACCACCAGGGTGTCGCCGCGCAGGACGGTCTCGACTTCCTCGAGCTGCTTGCGCTCGCCGCTGAGCTCGATGCCCTGGCGGCCCTGGGCGCGCACCACCACGTGGTAGGGGCCGGAAAGCTCGAGCGCGCTGAAGGCGCCGACCGTGCGCTGCTCGGTGATGCTGCCTGCCGGCGGCTGCTCGGCATGGCTGGCCTGGGTAGCAAGGAAGCCGGCGCCGATGGCGGCGGCCAGGAGGGTGTGCTTGATGGCGGTTTTCATTTTGGTCTGGACAACGGGATCGGGGGAGGCTTAACGATATGGCAAAAGTGGGCCGGCAGCGCGTGGAAAACGACAGACGTGCAAAAACGTGGCGTAAAACGCAAATTCGGGCGATGGGCTGCCGGCGGCTTGCGGTCCGCTGTCGCCAAGCTGCCCAGGCTGGCGCATAATGGAAGGATTGCCGAACGTCACCCTGCACGTGATCCGTCCCTTTACCCCATCCGTTGCCAAGCACCTTGCCTGCGCCGTCCTGGCGCTGGCGGCCGTGCACGTCCAGGCGGCGCCCTCGACCTTCGGGCCGGTGATCGGCAGCGCGCTGCTGTGCCGCAGCCATTTGGACAACAGGTATTTTCACCAGTACCTGACCCAGGCCTTCGGGCCGTCCTACAAGCGCGAGGGCGGGGCCTACTGGTTCCGCACCGAGGCCACCCTGTGGGGCGCCCAGGTGCGCGAGGTGATGGTCAGCGACGACAGCAGCGACATCGTGTTCGTCGGCGCCGTCACCGACAGCACGCCCGAGGAACTGGAAAAATCGGTGCGCGACCAGGCCGGCGTGGCCTTCCGCGCACAGGACGCCACCCCCTACGCACTGCGCAGGTCGAATCCCGGCAGCACGATCGCGTACGCGAATGACAAAAGCAAAATATACTGCGCTAAGTTCAAACCGCAGCCTCCCGGCCGCTAGCGACGCATGTACAACCAGTTCTTCCACCTGAAGCAAGCCCCGTTCTCGATCGCGCCCGACCCGCGCTACCTGTTCATGAGCGAGCGCCACCGCGAGGCGCTGGCCCACCTCCTGTACGGCATCGGCAGCGGCGGCGGCTTCGTGCTGCTCACCGGCGAGATCGGCGCCGGCAAGACCACGGTGTGCCGCTGCTTCATCGAGCAGATTCCCGAGAACTGCCGCCTGGCCTATATCTTCAACCCCAAGCTGACGGTGGAGGAGCTGCTCCTGAGCGTGTGCGACGAGCTGCGCATCGAGCTGCCGCCGGCCGGGCCCTCGCCCTTCGGCGTGAAGGGCTATGTCGACGCCATCAACCGCTACCTGCTGGAGGCCCACGCCCAGGGCCTGAACAACGTGCTGGTGATCGACGAGGCCCAGAACCTGTCGCCCGAGGTGCTGGAGCAGCTGCGCCTGCTGACCAACCTCGAGACCAGCGAACGCAAGCTGCTGCAGATCATCCTGATCGGCCAGCCGGAGCTGCGCGCCATGCTGGCGCGCCCGGAGCTCGAGCAGCTGGCCCAGCGCGTGATCGCGCGCTACCACCTGGGGCCCTTGTCGGAGCCCGAGACCGGCGCCTACGTCGCGCACCGCCTGGCGGTGGCCGGCGCCACGGGGACGCCGGTTCCACCGGCGCTCACGCCCCTGGTCCACCGCCTGACCCAGGGCGTGCCGCGCCGGATCAACCTGCTGTGCGACCGCGCGCTGCTCGGCGCCTACGTCGAGAACAGCCCGCAGGTCACGCGCCGCATCCTGCAGAAATCGGCGCAGGAAGTATTTGCCGATGAAGGGCTGCAAGCCCGCCCGCGCCTGCGCTGGCCGACGCTGGCCGGCGG
>NZ_JAGPWC010000059.1 GCF_018119405.1 Massilia sp. ST3
CCAGCCGGCCAGCTCGCCGCGCGGGACGCTCTGCTTGATCAGCTTCTCGATGTCGCTCAGCAGGCGCTCGTCCTTGTCCGAGTACACCGAGATCGCGTCGCCCGAGGCGCCGGCGCGGCCGGTACGGCCGATGCGGTGCACGTAGTCCTCGGCGTTGTACGGCAGGTCGAAGTTGATCACGCACGGCAGGTCGGAAATGTCGAGGCCGCGCGCGGCCACGTCGGTCGCCACCAGCACCTCGACCTCGCCCTTCTTGAAGGCGTCAAGGGCGGCCATGCGCTCCTGCTGGGTCTTGTCGCCGTGGATGGCCGAGGCCTTGATGCCGCGCTGCTCGAGGTGGCGCGACAGGCGCGAGGCGCCGATCTTGGTGTTCGAGAACACGATCACCTGCTTCAGCTCGCGCTGGCGGATGATGTGCTCGACCACGTCGCGCTTGTGCTCCTCGTCGACCTTGTAGACCACCTGGGTGACCTTGTCGGCGGTGGCGTTGCTGCGCGCGACCTCGATCGTGACCGGGTCGGTCAGGAAGGTGTTGGCCAGCTTCTTGATCTCTGGCGAGAAGGTGGCCGAGAACATCAGGTTCTGGCGCTTCTTCGGCAGCAGGTTGATGATGCGCTGCAGGTCGGGCAGGAAGCCCATGTCGAGCATGCGGTCGGCTTCGTCCATGACCAGCATCTGCACCTGGCCCAGGCTGATGTTCTTCTGTTCAACGTGGTCGAGCAAGCGGCCCGGGGTGGCGATCACGATCTCGACGCCGCGGCGCAGGGTCTCGGTCTGGGGCTTCATGTCCATGCCGCCGAACACCACGGTCGAGCGCAGCGGGGTATGGCGCGAATAGGCCTTGACGTTGTCGGCCACCTGCACCGCCAGTTCGCGGGTCGGGGTCAGCACCAGGGCGCGCACCGGATGGCGCGCCGGCGACATGCTGGGGTTGGCGTGGGCCATCAGGAGCTGGATGATGGGCAGCGAGAAGCCGGCGGTCTTGCCGGTGCCGGTCTGGGCCGCGCCCATGACGTCGCGGCCCTTCAGCACCACGGGAATCGCCTGGGCCTGGATCGGGGTCGGATGGACATAGCCCTGGTCCGAAAGCGCGCGCAGGATCTCGGGCGCCAGGCCGAAATCGGCGAAGCGCACGGTCGGCTGCTCGGTCGCCGCGACGGCGTCGTTATTGTTCGCGTCGTTATTGTTCGGTGTGTCAGACATGTTCTTTTCGGGCATTCATTGGTTCAGCTCTACGGCCCGGCTGCTGGCAGCCGGCGCGCGCGAATCAGACTCCGGGTGGGAAACGGCGGTGGCCGCTGGGCGGCGCGCTGCCGGATGGCGCACGGGCATCGAGGTCGTCATCCGGTGTCACCACCGGGACAATGCGTCGAGTACACGGACGTAGAGGCACTTTTAGCGGGTGACACGATACCTGAAATCGCCCCCACTGTATATGCTGACCTGTTCTCTGGACAATTTGTTAATGGGAAACAGTCCATGCGCGGCCGGCGGATCAGGGCTTCCAGCCGCGCTGCTGGGCCGCGCGCTCGGCCACCGGGTCGAGGGTGGCGCCGGCGCTACGCTGCTCGATGGCGTCCAGTACCGCCTGCGGCAGGACGCTGCCGTCGAGGTAGGCGGCGCCGGCCTGCCCTTCGGCCAGCACGGGGATGGTCCAGCGCCCGGCGCTGCGGCAGGCCAGGCCGGCGGTGGTGTCGACCACGAAACTGCGGCAATAGGCGCCGTCCTTGGCGATGAAGGTGACGCCGATGCGCACCCCGGTGTCGGAGGGCCCCGGGGTGGCGAGCTGCTCGCCCAGCGCGTGCAGCAGCCTGCCGCGCGCCACCAGGGCGCCTTCGCTGTCGACCAGGGTCACCAGGCCGGGATCGGCGCCCAGGCTGCGCCAGCCGAGGGCGCCGGCCAGGATGCCGGTGGCCAGGGCGCCCACCACCGCGGCCCAGTGGTTGCGGGTCCAGGCCTGGCGCGGCGGCGGATGCGGCACGGTCCGGCCAGGACGCAGCGCGTCGAGGTGCACCACCTTGGCCCCGCCGGGCGGGACGTGGCGCTGGGGCTGGCTGGAGCCGTCGTGGCCATTGGCCGAGACGCCGATCACCCGGCTGTGGCGGGCGCGGTGCTGGGCCACGCGCGCGGCCAGCACGGGATCGGCGCCGACGGCGCGCTCGACGGCCGCGCGCGCCGGTTCGGCGAGTTCACCGTTGATGTAGGCGATCAGGAGGTCGTCCGAGAATTTCATGCCAGCCAGCCATAGGTCTAGGAGGTGATCAAGCCGTGTTCGTCGAGTACGTCATGCAGCAGTTCGAGCCGGATCACCGGGTTATCGAGCATGAGCATCTGATGCTTCTGCTGGTTCGGCAAGGGCAGCAGTTCGCACCAGCGGTTCGCCACCCAGCCGCAGTCTTCGAGCCGGAATGGCGGCTGCACCGGCCAGCGGTGCTGGGGCACGTCGTGCAGCGAGGCCAGCACCCGGTCGAGGGCGTCGGCCGCGCCTTGCAGCTCGGACGGCACCGTCACCTCGTGGTCGTCCTCGACCAGCTCGGCTTCGGCCATCCACAGCCCGTTGACGCGCTGTTCGGCGGTGACCACGGAAAAGCGCGAGCCGCCTCTGCACAGCACCTGCAGCAGGCCGGGCGTGGTGGCGGTGGTCTCGGTGACCGAGGCCACCGTGCCGGCGGCAACGAAGCGTTCCTGTTCCGCCCCGGGCCGGCGCACTTCCTGGCCCTGGGTCAGCAGCACCACCCCGAAGGGTGTCTCGTCCAGCAGGCAGCGGCTGATCATGTCGAGGTAGCGCACCTCGAACACCTGCAGCGGCAGCACCCCGTCCGGAAACAGTACCGTACTGAGCGGGAACAGTGGCAAGGAAATCGTCGACATACTCCCATCATGACAGAATCGACGGCGAAACGGGAGCACGATTGCGGGCCTGCGCGGCCCTCCGCGCAGAGGGTGCGGCGCGGCCGGGACCGCCCTGTCCGCATGCATATTTCCCGCGCTTGAAGGCCTCAGGAATCGGGGCCGCGCAGCGGCAGCCAGCGCAGGGCCTGCACCAGGTTGTCCAGGCGCCAGCGCAGCCGGTCCAGGCCCGGATCGGGCCAGGCCAGCACCCGCACCCGCACCACGCCGCCGGCCACCAGCGGACAGGCGTAGGCGTGTTCCCCTTCCTCCTCGAAGGTCAGGCGAAACTCGCGCCAGGGAGCGACGTCGACCGGGCCGAAAACCAGCGGCGCGCTGTCGCGGTTGCGCAGCAGCAGCACGTCGCGCACCCCGCGCGTCAGGCGGATCTCGGCCGGCACCTGCAGGCCCGCCCTGTGCGCCCCGGGCGGCGCCTCGAGCAGCAGCTCGTGACTGCCGCCGCCCAGCGGGGCCAGGGTCGCCCACAGCAGCGCGAGCAGCAGCAGGCCGCCCAGGCCCGCCAGCGGCCAGTGGCGGCGCAGCGTGTCAGGCAGCCTCATGACCAACCCTGCGGGCAGCCTCGGATGGGCCAATTAATATGGATGGGCGCATGTGAGCGCATGGTCGTCTGTTGGATTGCATTGGATAAATATTCTGCCATATAAGTTCTTGCCAAATGCGAAGGTCGCGTGCGCCCTGCAAGCGAAAGGGTGCGTATGCTACAAGGACATCCGCGCGATTCCGACTAACTTCTCCGCCACGGCCTTGCCGTGCGCGTTCGACGCCATGCAGCAGCCCGATCCAGCACCGACGCCCACGCTTCCCCGTGGCCGGCTGCCCCTCCCGGGGTCCGGCCAGGGCCCGCTGCTGCTGGCGATGTTCGTGTTCCTGGTCACCCTGGTGGCGACCTACAGCGCCTGGAACGGCGCGCGCCACGGCGCCCAGGAACAGCTGCGCGAGACCTTCGACTACCGCACCCGCGACATGGCCTACAGCATCGAGCGCCGGATGGCCGTCTACGAGCAGGTGCTGCGCGGCGCGCGCGGCTACCTGCGCGGCTCGGTCGCGCTCAGCCGCGCCGACTTCGCCGAGTACTACCGCCAGCTGCGCCTGGACCAGCACTTCCCCGGGCTGGAGGCGATCGGGATCGCCACCGCCATCCCGCCCGGCGGCCTGGCCGCCCACGAACGCGGGGTGCGCGCCGAAGGCTATCCGCACTACGCCGTCAGTTCCGAGGGGCCGCGCGAGTCCCAAACCGCGGTTTCCCACATCGAACCCTTCTCGGGCCGCAACCTGCGCGCCTTCGGCTACGACATGTTCAGCGAGCCGGTGCGGCGCGCGGCCATGATCGCCGCCCGCGACAGCGGCCAGGCCGCCCTGAGCGGCAAGGTGGTGCTGGTGCAGGAAGGCACGGGCAGCCAGCAATCCGGGGTGCTGATGTACCTGCCCGTGTACCGCGCCGGCATGCCGGCGGCGACCGTGGAACAGCGCCGCGCCGCCCTCGCCGGCTGGGTCTACGCGCCCTTCCGCATGAACGACCTGATGCGCGGGGTGAGCGGCATCGCCGTGCCCCAGCTCGAGATCGAGGTCTACGATGGCGAACAGGCCGTTCCGGAGGCGCTGCTGTACCGCTCCCCGGCGACCACGGCCGCCCCGGCGCGCTTCGACGCCACCCGGCGCCTGGCGATCGGCGGCCGCGCCTGGACCGTCAGGATGCGCCCGGATGCATCGATGCTGGCCACCCTGGACACCACGCGCCCGATGCTGATCGCGGTCACCGGCACCATCCTCGGTTTCCTGCTCAGCCTGGTTGTCTGGCTGCTGGCCACCGAGCGCCGCCGCGCCCTGCAGCTGGCCCAGTCCATGACCCTCGAGCTGCGCGAGTCGCACGACCGCATCGCCGCCGAGCAGCAGCGCATCCGCGTGATCCTCGAGAACGCCTACGACGGCTTCGTCGCGGTCGACGAGTCCGGCCGCATCACCGACTGGAACGCCCAGGCCACGCGCATCTTCGGCATGACGGCCGAGGAAGCGGTGGGACGCCCGGTCGAGACCCTGCTGCCGGAACCCCGGCGGGTGGCCTTCCGCGCCGCCTTCGAGGCCTTCAAGCGCGGCGGCCCCTGCTCGCTGCTGGGCGCGCCGCGGGAGGTCGAGGTGCTGCACGCCAGCGGGCGCAAGCTGCCGGCCGAGCTGGCGGTGGCCCTGCTGCCGACCGGCTCGGTGGCCGGCGCCAGCGTGTTCGTGCGCGACATCACGCCGCGGCGCGAGGCCGAGGCGCGCGAGCAGCAGCGCCAGCAGCGCCTGGACGAGGCGCGCCAGGGCCTGCTGCGCGCCCAGAAGCTGGAAGCGGTGGGCAAGCTGACGGGCGGCGTGGCGCACGACTTCAACAACATCCTGCACATCATCAGCGCCAACGTGCAGCTGATGCTGCGCGCCGAAGGCCCGATGAACAAGAAGCGCCTGCACAGCATCCTCGACGCGGTCGACCGCGGCGCCAAGCTGGCCGGCCAGCTGCTGGCCTTCGCCCGGCGCCAGCCGCTGCACCCGAGCGTGGTCGACGTGCGCGAGCTGCTGGAGCGGGTCGACAGCCTGCTGCTGCGCGCCGCCGGCGACAGCATCACGGTCGAGCGCAGCGCGCCGCCCGAACTGTGGCCGACCCTGGTCGACCCCAACCAGCTCGAGAACGTGCTGCTCAACCTGGTGATCAATGCGCGCGACGCCATGGAAGGCGCGGGCACCATCGCCCTGCGCCTGGCCAACGTGACGGTCGACGCCGAGGCGGCCCAGGCCGACCCCGAGCTCACGCCCGGCGACTACGTGCAGGTGGCAGTCAGCGACACCGGCCAGGGCATGCCGCGCGAAGTCATGGAACGCGCCTTCGAGCCCTTCTTCACCACCAAGCCCGAAGGCAAGGGCACCGGCCTGGGCCTGTCGATGGCGCACGGCTTCGTGCGCCAGAGCGGCGGCCATATCCGCCTGGCCAGCACACCGGGCCAGGGCACCACGGTCACCATCTACCTGCCGCGTCACGTGGCGCCGGCCTTGCGCGAGCCAGTCGCGGCGGCCGAGCCGGGCCAGGCGCCGGACGCTTCCAAGGCCTCCGAGGCATCCGAAACCGCCGCCTCGGACGCCGGGGCCCACTCCTGAGCGCGGCCCGCCCTCTCCCTTTGCCTTGTTGTTTTATGTTGACAAAAGCAGTAAAGCGCATGCTCTTTTATTGCCCTCTGGTATTATCTGGTGACATAAAGAAATCTCACCAAATCTAACCATCTCGGACAGCTGGCCACGTGCCGCTGACGTGGCATGCGCTCACTCGACCGCCCTTACCCTGCACTTTCCCTGCCGGCCGCCGCCGCACTGGCGCTGGCGGCGTTGCTGGAAACGCTTCCGGCCGCCGCCGCGCCTGTCGGCGCCCCTGCGGAGACGCCGGCCCTGGCCGAGCTGCCGCTGGAAGCGCTGATGGGCATGAAGATGGTGAAGGCCGCGTCCAGGTTCGAGCAGCTGATCAGCGAAGCGCCGGCGGCCGCCAGCGTGCTGGACTCGAGCGACATCCGCGCCCATGGCTGGCGCACGCTGGCCGACGCGCTGGGCTCGCTGCCCGGCCTGTTCACCACCAGCGACCGCAGCTACGCCTACCTGGGCGCGCGCGGCTTCGTGCGCCCGGGCGACTACAACAGCCGCTTCGTGTTCATGATCGACGGCGTGCGCACCAACGACAGCGTGTACGGCCAGGCCATGCTGGGCAATGAAGGCCTGGTCGACATGGACCTGGTGCAGCGCATCGAATTCATTCCCGGCGCCGGCTCGGCCATTGCCGGCTCGAGCGCGATGTTCGGCGTGATCAATGTCGTGACCCGCGACGGCAATGCGCTGGCGGGTCCGCGCGTCGCGCTGGCGGCCGGCGGCGACGGCGAACGGCGCCTGCGCGCCAGCTACGGCTGGCATGGCCGGCACGGCGCCGACCTGCTGGTGTCGGCCAGCGTGCTCACGCGCGACGGCGAAACCCTGTACTACCCCGAATTCGACACGCCCGACCAGGGGCACGGCATCGTCCGCGGCGGCGACGGCGAGCAGGCGCGCCAGTTCCTGCTCAAGGCCAGCACGGGCGGCTTCACCTTCTCGGCCAACCACGTCCACCGCAGCAAGGGCACGCCCACCGCGTCCTACGAGACCCTGTTCGGCGCCCCCAACCGCACCCTGGACACGCACAGCGTGGCCCAGCTGGCGTATGCGCGCACGCTGGCGCCCGGCCTGGCGCTGTCGGCCCAGGCGGTGTGGGGCAAGGCCGACTACCTCGGCCACTATTACTACGCCGGCGCCGGGGACCTCCCCATCGACAACGTCGACGGCAGCCATGCGCGCTGGAGCGGGCTGAACCTGCACGCGACCATCACCGCTTTCGCCGGCCACAAGATCGTGGCGGGCGCCGATCTCGAGCACGACGCCCGGCGCGACATGTTCAACTACGAGGCCGAGCCCTATGTCTCGCGGCTGGACGAGCGCCGCTCGGCCGACAAGCGCGGCGTGTTCCTCGAGGACGAGCTGCGCCTGGGCGAGCGGGTGCTGGTCAACGCCAGCCTGCGCCACGACCGCCACAGCACCGGCGCGCGCAGCACCAACCCGCGCCTGGCCCTGCTCTACCGGCTCGCGCCCGGCACCACCGCCAAACTCATCTACGGCAAGGGCTTCCGGGTGCCGAACGCCTACGAGCTGTACTACAACGTACCGGGCGAAGGCGGCCAGCTGGCCAATCCGGACCTGGCCCCGGAGCGCATCCGCACCGCCGAAGCCGTGCTCGAACACGCCTTCGGCGCCGGCGGCCACGCGCGCCTGTCGCTGTTCGATTACCGCATGCGCGACCTGGTCTCGCAGCAGCAGGAGGCGGACAGCGGACTGCTCATCTTCCGCAACCTCGAGCACGCCAAGGCCCTGGGCATGGAGGCCTCGGCCGAGCAGGTCTACGCCAGCGCGGCGCGCCTGCGCGCCAGCTACACCTGGCAGCGCGCGCGCGACGGCGACGGCGCGCCGCTGCGCGCCTCGCCGCGCCACCTGCTCAAGTTCAACGGCGTGCTGCCGCTGGCCGGCCAGCGCGCGCGCCTGGGCGGCGAATTCCAGTGCCTGTCGGCGCGCCTGACCGAGCATGGCCGCGTGGGCGGCTATTGCATGAGCAACTTGACCCTGTCGAGCACGCGCCTGGTGCCGGGCGCCGACCTGTCGCTGAGCGTGTACAACCTGCTGGACCGCCGCTATGCGGACCCGGCCGGCCCCGCCTTCGTCCAGGAAGCGCTGCAGCGCGAGGGGCGCTCCATCCACGCCAAGCTGGCCTACAGGTTCTGAGATGCGGCGCGGATTGAGCTCCCTCGCATGCACGGTGGCCGGCGGCGCGCTGCTGGCCGCGGCGCCAGGCTTGGCGCCGGCCCAGGTGCGCGACGTCGAGATCAAGGCCGCCTACATCTACAACTTCGCCCAGTTCACCAGCTGGCCCGAGGCCCGCGCGCGCGCGCCCCTCGCGGTGTGCGCCGACCGCGCCAGCGTGCTGTGGCCGGCGCTGCTGGCCTATAACGGCAAGCCGGCGGGCGGGCGCGCCTGGCTGGTGGCCGACGCCACAGCCCATCCGAACGCGGCCGGCTGCGACCTGCTGGTGCTGGGCCGCGCCGCCGGTGCCGTTTCAAGCCCCGGCGTGCTGGTGGTGCGCGACGGCCTGGGCGGCGCACCGGCCGCCATTACCCTGGTCGACGACGACGAGCAGCTGCGCTTCGACGTCGACACCCGCGAGGCTGCGCGCAGCGGCCTGCGGGTCAGTTCGAAATTGCTGCGTCTTGCAAGGAATGTCCTATGAATGCCGGCGCCCACCGCCTTCCGCGCATGGCGCGCATGCTCGGCGCCGGCCAGCTGCTGGCCGCCGCCGCCGCCCTGAGCCTGGTCGGCGGCACCCTCCTGGCCTACCAGTTCGTCACCCTGCGCCATGGGCTGCAGGCCGGCATCGGCATCCATGCCCAGGTGCTGGGCGAGAACATCTCGGCCCCGCTGATGTTCGGCGACCGCGAAGCGGCGGCCGACATCCTGAACGCCTTCCAGGCCGACCCTGCCCTGGTCGACGCCGTCATCTACGACGCCGGCGGGCGCGAATTCGTCGCCTTCCGGCGCAATACGGCCGCGCCCAGCACCCTGGCCCAGCTGGCGCCGGGCTGGTTCGGTCCGGTGGTGCAGGAAAGGCCGATCGTGCACGGCGGCCGCAGGCTGGGCGGCATGCTGCTGCGCGCCGAGACCGATGCGATTTCGACCTCGCTGCAGAACTACGGCGTCCTGTTCGGCCTGGCCTCGGCCGGCGCCCTGCTGGCCAGCGCCCTGATCTCGCGCCGCAGCCGCCTGCGCGTGGCGCGCGCCGAAGCCAAGCTGGCCTACCTGGCCTATACCGATCCGGTCACCGGCCTGCCCAACCGCCGCGGCGGCCAGGAGGAACTCGACGCCGCGCTGGCCCAGGCCCGCGAAAGCGGCGGGAGCGTCGGCCTGGTCCTGATCGACCTCGACAACTTCAAGGTGGTCAACGACAGCGCCGGCCACGCGGCCGGCGACCAGCTGCTGCACGAAGTCGGCGCGCGGCTGCGCGCGGCGGCGCGCCCTGGCGACCTGGTGGGCCGCTTCGGCGGCGACGAATTCATCGTCATCGCGCGGCCGCTGGCGTCAAGCGACGCGCTGCGCGACATTGCCGAGGCCCTGATGGAAGCGCTGCGCCGCCCGATCCAGCTGGACGCCACCGAAGTCACCGTCACCGGCAGCGCCGGCACCTGCGTCTTCCCCCAGGACGCGGCGAATGCCAGCGAATTGATGTGCAATGCCGACGCCGCGCTGTACCACGCCAAGGGCGGCGGTCGCAACCGGGTGGGCGAATTCAAGCCGGCCATGATGCACGCGACCCAGCGCCGCGCGCGCCTCGAGCGCGACCTGCGCCGCGCGCTCGAGACCGATGGCCTGGCGGTGTTCTACCAGCCGCAGTTCGACTGCGCCACCGAGCGCATGGTGGGCGTCGAGGCCCTGCTGCGCTGGATGCATCCGGAGCACGGCTTCATCGGCCCGGACGAGTTCATCCCGGTGGCCGAGGAATGCGGCCTGATCGTCGCGATCGGCGAATGGGTGCTGGAACGCGCCTGCCGCGACGCGGTCGACCTGGGCCGGCGCAGCGGCGCGCCGCTGCACGTGGCGGTGAACGTCTCGGCGCGCCAGTTCCGCGAGAAGGATTTCGTGCGCAGCGTCGAGCGCATCCTGGCCGAGACCGGCCTGCCGCCGCACCGCCTGGAGCTGGAACTGACCGAGAGCATGCTGATGGAAGACCGCGGCGCCGCGATCGACTTCATGCACGCGGTGCGCGCGCTCGGGGTGCGGATGTCGATCGACGATTTCGGCACCGGCTATTCTTCGCTGTCGTATCTGCAGTCCTTCCCGATCAACCAGCTCAAGATCGACCGCAGCTTCGTGCGGCCGCTGCCGGCCGACGGCCAGATGCTGGCTGGCGCGGTGATCGGCCTGGCGCACGATTTCGGGCTGACCGTGGTGGCCGAGGGCGTGGAAGACCGCGCCCAGCTGGCGTGGCTGCAGCGCGCGGGCTGCGATTATGCGCAGGGCTACCTGCTGGGGAGGCCGATGCCGCTGTCGGCGCTGGCGGCGCGGTTGCTGGAAGAGCCGGTGGCGGTGAACGTATAGTTGAACGCGTCGGCGGCAAAGCCGCCAACCCTACGCGGCCCGGTAGGGTCGGCGGGTTCCCCGCCGACGCGTTCCACTCACTCCACCTTGGTCCGGTAACTGCCCGACACCCGGTTGCGCCCATGCGCCTTGGCGTCGTACATGGCGAGGTCCGCGCAGCGCATCAGCGCTTCGGCGTCGCCGCCGCAATCCGGATACAGCGCGTAGCCCAGGCTGCCCGAAATGCGCAGCACCCGTTCGCCGTCCTCGAAAGGCTCCTCCAGGCGCGCCAGGATGGTGCGCGCCACCTGCTCGGCGCCGCCCGGGGTATCGCAATGCGGCAGCAGCACCGCGAACTCGTCGCCGCCGATGCGCGCCAGCAGGTCGGATTCGCGCAGCGCCGCGCGCACGCGCTGGGCCACCATGCGCAGCAGGCGGTCGCCCGCCGCATGGCCCCAGGTGTCGTTCACCGGCTTGAACTTGTCGAGGTCGAAGTAGACCACCGCGACCCGGTGGCCGTCGCGGTCCGCCGCCGCGATGGCCTGGCGCAGGCGCTCGCCGAACAGCACCCGGTTGGGCAGGCCGGTGAGCGCGTCCTGGTGCGCCATGCGCCGCATGCGCGCTTCCTCGTGCTTGCGCGCGTCGATGCTGGAGAAGGTGCCGACCATGCGCAGCGGCTTGCCGTCCTCGGCGCGCTCGGTCACGGTGCCGCGCGCGTCGATCCAGCGCCACTCGCCGCTGCGCAGGCGCACCCGGTGCTCGGCCGCGTAATCCTTGGTGCGGCTGTCGAAATGCGCGCGCAGGGCCGCGCGCACGGCGGGCAGGTCGTCCGGATGGACGATGTGCTCCAGCATGCCGCCGTACCACGTGATCACCGGATGCTCGGCATCGAGGATCAGCTGGGCGCGCGGCGACAGCTTGGCCTCGCCGGTGCGCAGGTCGCAGTCCCAGACCCCGTCGCCGGCGGCATTGAGCGCCAGTTTCCAGCGCGCCTCAGCCGCACCCAGCGCCTTGAGCGCGCGCCGGCGGCGGTCGGCCGCCCCGATCGCGGCCCAGCCCAGCGCCGCCAGCACGAGCGACACCGCCACCCCGCTCCAGTGCAGCATGGCGCGCTGCTGGGCGTTGCGCGCCATGGCGTCGGGCACGGCTTCGGCGGCCGTCACCGTCAGGCCATATTCCGGCAGCTTGCGCCAGGCGTGGTCGCGTTCGATCCCGTCGAGGCGGCTCAGCACGTGGAAATGGCCGCTGACCGCGGCGCCGGGCGCGTTGTAGGGCATGTCGGGAACGACCCGGCCCATGTCGCGGTTACCGCCCTGGCGCGTGCTGCGGCCGATGATGGCGCCGTCCGAGCGCACCAGGCTGATCGCCGCGTTCGGCCCGAGATCGATGCTGTCGTAGAAGCGCAGGAAGTAATCGGGAGCGACCGAGGCGCCGATGACGCCGAGCAGGCGGCCCTGGGCGTCGCGGATCGGGCGGGTGAACTGCACGATCCAGGCGCCGGTGATGCGGCAGCGCGACGGGCGGCTGACGTACAGGCTGTCGCCGCTGCCGGCGATCTGGGCGTGGAAGGCGGCCAGGTCGCCCATCGGCAGCAGCGGGGGCGCCGCGCCCGCGTTCGTGTACAGCAGGCGCCCTTTGGCGTCGGTGACCACGATGTGCATCGGCACCCGGTCGCGCAGGTGGCGCGCATGCTCGGCGACGCCGGCGGCG
This sequence comes from Massilia sp. ST3, assembly GCF_018119405.1. GTDB lineage: Bacteria > Pseudomonadota > Gammaproteobacteria > Burkholderiales > Burkholderiaceae_D > Telluria. Next base: position 12,280 of record NZ_JAGPWC010000059.1, read on the forward strand.
AAGCCTTCGGGATCGCGCCGCCAGGTGCCGCGCAGCTGCACCAGGCTCAGGTCGACGATGCCGATGGTGGCGCGCACCTCTTCGGCGAAAGCGCGCGACAGGTTGGTGCGGTTGCCGCGCGCGGCCGCCTCGTCGAGCGCCGCGAAACGCTTTTGCTCGAGCATGACCAGGCCCCAGACCACCGGCAGCATCAAGGCGAGGTAGAGGGCAAGCTGGCGCAGGACGCGCCCGCGCAGGTAGCTGCGCAGCAAAGGCCTGGATAAGAGAAAACGGGACAGGGACATGGCTCGGCGTCGGCCCGGCTGCGGCCGGTGCATGTCGATCAGCGGCGGAAGTGGCCGGGCGTTCTGTGCAAGTTCCGCTGCTGTCGAATAAAAACGCGCCCGTCGTAGAGCCTTCATTATACGAGAGTTGCCCAGCAGAATCAGGCGTTGCCGTTCAATTCAGTGCTTAAAGGGCATGTGCGACTGTTCAAAAGCGGTTCAGTCTTGAAATATTATTTCATCGACCACGCCTGCGGAATGCTAGAGTGAAAGCATGCGACTGTTCTATAACATTGCCGGCGTGCTGGCGGTGATCCTCGGCATCCTGGGGATCTTCCTCCCCCTGCTGCCGACCACGCCCTTCCTGCTGCTGGCCTCGGCCTGCTTCGCGCGCGGTTCGGAGCGCCTGCACCGCTGGCTGCTGTCGCACCGCGTGTTCGGCGCCTACCTGCGCAACTTCGAGGAAGGACGCGGCATCCCGCTCAAGGCCAAGGTCGTCGCCACCGCGCTGCTGTGGCTCTCCCTGCTGGGCGCCATGCGCCGCGTCGACCACCTGGGGCTGCAGGCGCTGCTGCTGGCGACCGGCATCGGCGTCAGCACCTATATGTGGCGCTACCTGCCCACCCTGCGCCTGCCGCGGCAAGAGAAACCTCCGCACGAAGCCTGACACTCCACAGCCTCGCTGCACGGCGGTTCGGGAGCGCCTGTACCGGTGCGGCTCAGGCATGGCATGATGTCGATCAATCAACACCAAACAAGGAGAACACGATGTCGACCTGCCCGGACCGCCAATTCCACGCCCTGCACCAGGACGGCCTGCTGCTGCTCGCGAACTGCTGGGACCCGGGCAGCGCCCGCATTGCCGCCCTGGCCGGTGCGCCGGCGCTGGCCACCAGCAGCGCCGCCGTCGCCTGGGCCCACGGCTACCCGGACGGCAGCAAGCTGCCCTCGCACCTGCTGGTGGAAACGGCCGCGCGCATCGCCGCCAATAATGCGCTGCCCTTGAGCGTCGACATGGAAGACGGCTATGGCGACGACCTCGAGCAGGTGGCGCGCCTGGCGGAGGAACTCATGGTCGTGGGCGTGGTCGGCATCAACATCGAGGACGGCGCCGGCACGCCCGAGCTCCTGTGCGAAAAGATCGCCGCCATCCGCCGTATCGCGCAGAAGCGCGACATCAGCCTGTTCATCAACGCGCGCTGCGACGTCTACCTGCGCGGACTGGCGCCGGAAGGCGAACGGGTGGCGATGGTGCTCGAGCGCGCCGCACGCTACGCCGAAGCCGGCGCCAGCGGCATGTTCGTGCCGGGCCTGCGCGACCCGGGCGAGATCGCGGCCGTCGTGGCCGGCATCAGCCTGCCGCTGAACGTGATGGCCCTGCCCGGCCTGCCGCCGGTGGCGCAGCTGCGCGACCTGGGCGTGCGCCGCCTGAGCGCCGGGTCGGCCATCGCCGAAGGCATGTTCGGCTACGTCAAGGGATTCACCGAGCACTTCCTGGCCACCGGCGGACTCGACGCACCGGCGGCCAGCCCCGCGCGCTATGGCGAACTGAATGCCTGGATGGAAAGCGCCGCGGCTGCGGAGTAAGGCTGATCGGGCTCGCGCCGGGGCGCCCGTCTTTTCCGGATAATGAAGTGTTATCGGCTTGAATGGCGGATTAGCTATGGAGCTCCTGTTTCTCGGCACGTCCTCGGGCACCCCGACCCGGCAGCGCAACATGTCGGCGGTGGCGCTACGCACGCGCGGCGCGCGCCACTGGGCACTGGTCGACTGCGCCGAAGGCACCCAGCACCGCCTGCTGCGCGCGCCGCTGTCGCTGATGCACCTCCGCACGGTGTTCATCACCCATTTGCACGGGGACCATTGCTATGGCCTGCCGGGCCTGCTGGCCAGCGCGGGCATGCTGAACCGGACCGAGCCCTTGCTGGTCGTCGGACCGGCGCCGCTGCAGCCCATGATCGAATGCATCATGGAAGCGACCCAGCTGCGCCTGCCCTATCCGGTCTCCTTCCTGCTGCCGGAAGACTTGCCGGGCACGCCGGTCCTGCCCGATTTCACCGTCACCGCCGCGCCGCTGTCGCACCGCCTGCCCTCCTACGCCTACGGCTTCACGGAGGCGCAGGTCGAACGCAAGCTCGACCTCGACCGGCTGAGGGCCGACGGTGTGCCGGCCTCGCCGCTATGGGGCGAGATCCAGCAAGGCCGCGACGTCAGTTTGCCGGATGGCCGCCGCATCGCTGCGGAAGACTATCTGCTGCCCGGACGCCGGCCGCGCACGGTGGTCATCGCCGGCGACAACGATACGCCCGAGCTGCTCGCCACCCAGGCCCACCGGGCGGACGTGCTGGTGCATGAGGCGACTTATACCCAGGAGATCCTGGAGAAAGTGGGGCCGGGTCCGCAGCACAGCTCGGCCCTGAAGGTGGCCCGCTTCGCGGCCGAGGCCGAAGTGGGCAATCTGGTGCTGACCCATTTCAGTCCGCGCTACCAGGAAGGAGAAGGCCCGCTGTCGGTGTCGGCGCTGGAAACCGAAGCGCGCACCGCCTATGCCGGGCCCTTGTTCATGGCGCGCGACCTCGACCACTTCGTCCTCGGCCGGGAAGGCGAGCTGCAGCGCGGCGACACCTAGTGGACGTGACCGAGCACCGCTGAGTCCGACGCGGCGGCCGCGCCACAGCGCTGATCCTATCGGAGTCATTAATAAATTTTTATTGTGCCGCGCATGCCGGAGGCCTAGGCTTGATCTGCTTTTGTCAAAACGACTAGCCGATGGAGACCACGATGCCCGACAAGGAAAATACCCAAAGCGTCAGCGAAAGCGAAAACCCGGCGATTCCCTCGCCGACGCCGAAAGCCGGCCGTCCACGAAGAAACAAGGACTGGTGGCCGAACCAGCTGGACCTGTCCGTGCTTCACACCCACTCCCACCTGTCCTGCCCGCTGGAGGAAGAGTTCGATTACGCCGAACAGTTCAAGGGCCTCGACGTCGAGGCGCTGAAGCAGGACCTGATCGAGGTCATGACCACTTCCCAGGACTGGTGGCCGGCCGACTACGGCCACTACGGCCCGCTGTTCATCCGCATGAGCTGGCACGCCGCCGGCACCTACCGCATCGCCGACGGCCGCGGCGGCGGCGGCGAAGGCCAGCAGCGCTTCGCACCGCTGAATAGCTGGCCCGACAACGCCAACCTCGACAAGGCGCGCCGCCTGCTTTGGCCGATCAAGAAGAAATACGGCCAGAAGATTTCCTGGGCCGACCTCGTGGTGCTGGCTGGAAACGTGGCAATGGAGTCGATGGGCTTTAAAACCTTCGGCTTCGGCTTCGGGCGGCCGGATGTGTGGGAGCCCGAGGACATCTTCTGGGGACCGGAAGACACCTGGCTGGGCGACGAGCGCTACAGCGGCGACCGGGAACTGGCCAGGCCGCTCGCCAACGTGCAGATGGGGCTGATCTACGTGAACCCCGAAGGGCCAGGCGGTAATCCCGACCCGCTGGCAGCGGCGCGCGACATCCGCGAGACCTTTGCGCGCATGGCCATGAACGACGAGGAGACCGTCGCCCTCATCGTCGGCGGCCATACCTTCGGCAAGACCCACGGCGCCGGGCAGGCGGTCGACAATATCGGGGCGGAGCCGGAAGGTGCGCCGATCGAGGATCAAGGCCTCGGCTGGAAGAACAAGTTCGGTAGCGGCAAGGGCCCGCACACGATCACCAGCGGGCTGGAAGGCGCGTGGACGTCCAATCCGGTCAAGTGGGACAACGGCTTCCTGGAAAACCTGTACAAGTACGAGTGGGAACTGACGACCAGCCCTGCCGGCGCCAAGCAGTGGACGCCCAAGAATCCCGAGGCCAAGGACACGGTGCCGGATGCGCACGACAAGTCCAAGCGGCATGCGCCGATGATGCTGACCACCGACTTGTCGATGCGCCAGGACCCGATCTATGGGCCGATCGCGAAGCGCTTCCATGACAATCCGGACCAGCTCGCGGATGCTTTCGCCAAGGCCTGGTTCAAGCTGCTTCACCGCGACATGGGGCCGCTGTCGCGCTACCTGGGGCCGTGGGTGCCGGAGCCGCAACTGTGGCAGGATCCGGTGCCGCCGGTGGATCATCCGCTGATCGACGAGCAGGATATTGCGGCGCTCAAGCGCAAGGTGCTGGAGTCGGGGCTGAGTATTCCGGAGCTGGTGTCCACTGCCTGGGGTGCGGCGGCCAGCTTCCGGGGTACGGACAAGCGAGGAGGCGCCAATGGGGCGCGGATACGGCTGGCGCCGCAGAAGGATTGGGAGTCGAATGAGCCGGAGCGGCTGCAGCGCGTGCTGGCGCGGCTCGAGCAGATCCAGCAGGAGTTCAATGGATCGGCGGCTGGCGGCAAGAAGGTGTCGCTGGCCGATCTGATTGTGCTGGCGGGGTGTGCGGCGGTCGAAGACGCGGCCAGGCAAGCGGGGGTGCAGGTGACAGTGCCGTTTGCACCGGGCCGCACCGACGCGTCGCAGGAGCAGACGGATGTCGGCATCTTCGATGTGCTGGAGCCGGTGGGGGATGGCTTCCGCAATTATTTCCGGGCGGAGGATCCGCTGTCGCCGGAAACGCGCTTGCTGGACCGGGCCAATCTACTGAAACTGACGGCACCGCAGATGACGGTGCTGGTGGGTGGGATGCGGGTACTGGGGGCGAATCATGGGCAGTCGAAGCATGGGGTGTTCACTGACCGGCCGGGTGTGCTCAGCAACGATTTCTTCGTAAACCTGCTTGATATCGGTACGGCGTGGCGGCCGTCTGCGTCGGCGGATAAGGTCTACGAGGGTACCGATCGCGTGACGGGCGCAGCCAAGTGGACCGCAACGGCAGCGGATCTGGTCTTTGGAGCGCATTCGCAGCTGCGGGCGCTGGCCGAGGTATATGCGAGCGACGATGCTAAAGAAAAGTTCGTGCGTGATTTCGTGGCGGCATGGGACAAGGTGATGATGTTGGATCGCTTTGACCTGCTGGCACGGCGCAATCCACGGCGGGCCATGAAGGCTGCGTAACAAACGAAAAAGGCTTACGCAGAACACTCGCGTAAGCCTTCATTTTTCTTGGTAGGCCTCCCCGGAGTCGAACCGGGCACCAACGGATTATGAGTCCGCTGCTCTAACCAGGCATGAGCTAGAGGCCCGGAAATCGGGACGGTGACAAGGAACTCGCCACCTGCTCACCGGTGCGGTACCGGATGAGCGAAGTGGCGAGAGCATATTGCTTTTGGAGCAGGCCCGTCAAGCCTGAATTGCTACACAGATCAGCTGCTGCCTTCCAGGAAGCTCTTCAGCTTGTCCGAACGCGACGGGTGACGCAGCTTGCGCAGCGCCTTCGCTTCGATTTGGCGGATACGCTCGCGGGTGACGTCGAACTGCTTGCCCACCTCTTCCAGGGTGTGGTCGGTCGACATCTCGATACCGAAGCGCATGCGCAGCACCTTGGCTTCGCGCGGGGTCAGCGAGTCCAGCACGTCCTTCACCACGCCGCGCATCGATGCATGCAGGGCCGCATCCGACGGCGCCAGCGTGTTGTTGTCCTCGATGAAGTCGCCCAGGTGCGAATCGTCGTCGTCGCCGATCGGCGTTTCCATCGAAATCGGCTCTTTCGCGATCTTCATGATCTTCCGGATTTTGTCTTCCGGCATTTCCATCTTGATCGCGAGGGTCGCCGGATCGGGCTCGGCGCCGGTCTCCTGCAGGATCTGGCGCGAGATCCGGTTCATCTTGTTGATCGTTTCGATCATGTGCACCGGAATACGGATCGTGCGCGCCTGGTCCGCGATCGAACGGGTGATGGCCTGGCGGATCCACCACGTCGCATAGGTCGAGAATTTGTAGCCGCGGCGGTATTCGAACTTGTCCACCGCCTTCATCAGGCCAATGTTGCCTTCCTGGATCAGGTCGAGGAATTGCAGGCCGCGGTTGGTATACTTCTTGGCGATCGAGATCACCAGGCGCAGGTTGGCCTCGGTCATCTCGCGCTTGGCCTTGCGCGCCTTCATTTCACCGGCCGCCATCTGGCGGTTGATGTTGCGCAGGTCCGGCAGCGGCAGCACGACTCTAGCTTGCAGGTCGATCAGGCGCTGCTGCAGTTCCTTGATGGTCGGGATGTTGCGGCCCAGGATGGCGCTGTAGGCGTGGCCGGCGTTGACTTCGCCGTCCACCCATTCCAGGTTGGTCTCGTTGCCCGGGAAGACCTTGATGAAGTGGGCGCGCGGCATGCCGCAGCGGTTCACGGCCACATCCAGGATCTGTTTCTCGATGTGGCGCACTTCGTCGACCTGGCCGCGCAGGGTGTCGCACAGCTTCTCGACCACCTTGGCCGTGAAGCGGATGCCCAGCAGCTCGTTGGAGATCGCTTCCTGCGCCTTGATGTAGGCCTTGGAGTTGTAGCCGTCCTTCTCGAAGGCCTTGCGCATCTTGTCGAATTGCTGGGCGATCTCGTCGAACTTGCCGAGGGCGGCGGCCTTCAGGGCTTCCAGCTGCTCGGCCGAGTAGCCGGCCGCGCCGGAGGCGCCGGAGGCTTCCTCTTCCTCTTCCTCGGCTTCTTCCTCTTCGTCCTCGTCGTCGTCCTCGTCGTCGGTCGAGGTGGGGGCGACGGCGGTCGGCGAGGTCTGCTCGTCTTCGTCCGGGTCGACCATGCCGTCGACGATCTCGTCGATCTTGATCTCGTCCTTCTCGATCTTGCTGGCGGCGTCGATGATCTCGGCGATCGTCACCGGGCAGGCGGAGATGGCCTGGATCATGTCCTTCAGGCCGTCTTCGATGCGCTTGGCGATCTCGATCTCGCCTTCGCGGGTCAGCAGCTCGACCGAACCCATCTCGCGCATGTACATGCGCACCGGGTCGGTGGTGCGGCCGAAGTCGGAGTCGACGGTCGACAGCGCCGCTTCGGCGGCGGCCTCGGCTTCATCGTCGCTCGTGACGTTCGGGACATTATCGGACAGCAGCAGGGTCTCGGCATCGGGCGCATGCTCGTAGACGGCAATGCCCATGTCGTTGAAGGTGCCGATGATGCCTTCGATCGCTTCCGGATCGACGATGTTGTCCGGCAGGTGGTCGTTGATCTCGGAATAGGTGAGGAAACCGCGCTCCTTGCCCGACTTGATCAGGGCCTTGAGCTTGTTGCGGCGCAGTTCGAGCTCTTCCTCGCTGGCTTCGGTGTCGGACGAGAAGGCGTCCTTGAGCAGCGCTTTTTCCTTGGCCTTGCGGTCCTTGGCCTTGGCCTTGTCCGCGGCTTTCAGTTCGGCGCGCTCGACCGCGTTCAGCGCGGCGATCTCGTCGTTTTCGGGCGTGAATTCTTTGGGCTTGCGGCCACGGCGTCCCGGCACCTTGACGGACGGCAGGACATAGCCGGACGTGTCGATCGCAGCCAGGGCGGCCGCATCGGTCGTCTGATTGACAGGCGCGGGGTTCGCCGTACGAACCTCGGCCTTGTCTTGCGATTTGTCCACCTTGGCGGCGGAGGCTCTCGTGGTTTTCGCAGCCACGTTGGTTTCGGGTTTCTTGGTTGGCACAGGCGCTTTCGATGTCACAACGACACTAACTTTACGATGGTTAAAGATAAAGTTTTGTTACCTTACATCACCCTGCAGGCAATCATCTGTTGCCTCGCTAACTGAAACACCACGCCGCGATTGAACCGAAAATCGTTTCAACAGTTGCAATAGTTAGCGTTTTATTATAGCACGCACCCCTGCTTTTTCCAGTTGCGAACACTGGGCCTTGCCCGGGGTCATCGAGGCGTCATTTCCGCGGCTGCCTCGCGGGCCAAGAGGTCCTGCTGAGCTGTGATTTCGCGATAGCGAGCACTCACCTGATCTGGGGTCAGGCCGGAAGAAAACAACTGGTTAAGTTCCTGTTTTAACGCATCCATCTTGATCTGGCGCACGGCGCTAAGCAGCCAGATCCGGTCCGCGTCGGCCTCCGATTCCGGTTCCGCGCCGATCTCGGCGATCAGCTGGTCGTATTCGCCGGTGGCCTCTTTCAATATCTGGGACAGCACGGCGAAGGTGCCGCCCTCGCCCAGTTCCTGGGCCGTTTGCACCAGGTAGCGCATGCGCTCGCCGGATTCCTCGCCGAGGTGATCGAAGGAGGCCTGGGCAGCCTCGTCGAGCAGCAGGGCCAGGTGCGGATGGGCGACCAGGATACGCATGATCTGGCGCTCCAGCCCGACCGGCACCGGGCGGCCCTGGCGCGGCGGCGCGCGGCGCGCGACCGACACCGGCTTGGACAACTCGAACAGGCTTTCGATCTCCGCCGGGGTCGACTGGGTCATGCTGGCCAGGCCGCGCACGATCTGCAGGCGCAGGGCCGACGGGGTCATGGCCTGCAGCAGCGGCTTGGCCTCGAACTGGGCGTGGGCCCGGCCTTCGGGCGTGTCGAGGTCATGCTCCTGGGTCACTTCGCGCAGCAGGAATTGCGACAGCGGCATCGCGTCCTGGATTTCCTGCTCGAAGGCCTCGGCGCCGCGCTCGCGTACGAAGCTGTCCGGGTCGTGCTCCTGCGGCAGGAACAGGAACTTGATGGTCTTGTCGTCCGACACTTGCGGCAGGCAGGCCTCGAGCGCGCGGCGGGCGGCGCGGCGGCCGGCCTTGTCGCCGTCGAAGCTGAAGATCACGTCGTCGGTCTGGCGCAGCAGCTTTTGCACGTGGGTACTGGTGCAGGCGGTGCCGAGCGTGGCCACGGCCTGCGGGAAGCCAAGCTGGGCCAGCGCTACCACGTCCATGTAGCCTTCGGTCACCAGCACGTAGCCGGCGTCGCGGATCGCCTGGCGCGCCTCGAACAGGCCGTACAGTTCCAGGCCTTTCTGGAACAGCGGGGTTTCCGGCGAGTTCAGGTATTTCGGTTCGCCGCCGTCGAGCACGCGGCCGCCGAAGCCGATCACCTGGCCCTTGGTATTGCGAATCGGGAACATCACGCGCTCGCGGAAACGGTCGTAGCGCTTGTGGCGGTTGCCCTCCTCGTCGACCTTGTCGATCACCAGGCCGGACTCGACCAGGGCCTGGGCCTCGTAGTCGGGGAAGACGGAACGCAGGTTGTCCCACCCGCCGGGCGCGTAGCCCATGCCGAAGCGGGCGGCCACTTCGCCGGTCAGGCCGCGGCTTTTGAGGTAGGCGATCGCGTTCGGAGCTTCGCGCAGCTGGGCGCGGTAATAGGCGCAGGCCTGGGTCAGCGCGTCGGTCATGGCCAGTGACTGGGCCTGCTGGGCGGCGCGCTGGGCCGGCGGGATCTTGTCGTCGGCGTCGGGGACGATCATGCCCACGTTCTGGGCCAGGTCCTTGACGGCGTCGACGAAGCCCAGGCCGGAATATTCGATCAGGAAACCGATCGCGGTGCCGTGGGCGCCGCAGCCGAAGCAGTGGTAGAACTGCTTGGTCGGGCTGACGGTGAAACTGGGGGACTTTTCGTTATGGAACGGGCACAGGCCCATGAAGTTCGCCCCGCCCTTCTTGAGCTGGACATAACGGCCGACCACGTCGACGATATCAACGCGGTTGAGCAAATCTGTAATGAATGATTGCGGAATCACTTAACTTACTCAGTGTTTGTCTGGACTCAGACTATACCGCAGCGCTTGCTGCAAGTTGACATACAACAAGAGCAAGCCTTGGATGGGCTTGCCTGAAACACACGCGGCGCGATGCCGGGTAGTCAGCGTATCCCCGTCGTTCCCGCCACTGGCGGCAACGACGGTTTTTCGGCTAACTTTATAACTACTTTACTTGCGTGCGGCTCAAGCGCCAGTCAGCGCCTTCTTGACCAGGCCGGACACCACGGTCATGTCCGCGCGGCCAGCCAGCTTCGGCTTGAGCACGCCCATCACCTTGCCCATGTCCTGCGGACCGGCGGCGCCAGTGGCGGCCACGGCGGCGGCGACTTCGGCAGCGATTTCCTCGTCCGACAGGCCGGCAGGCATGTAGGCCGACAGGATGGCCAGTTCGCCCTTTTCGATCTCGGCCAGGTCGGCGCGGCCGCCGGCTTCGAACTGCGAGATCGAATCCTTGCGCTGCTTGACCATCTTCTCGATCACGGCCACGACCTGCTCGTCGTTCAGTTCGGTCTGCTCGTCGACTTCCTTGCGCTTGATCTCGGCGATGATCAGGCGGACGGTGTTGAGGCGGGCGCTTTCCTTGGCGCGCATCGCCGCTTTCATGTCGTCGGTCAGTTGTGCTTTCAGGCTCATGGGTTCTCCGTGTTCGGTGGATATAAACGACAAAACCCGCCGCGGTACAACCGGAGCGGGCTTGCGGACATCAGCGCTCGCCGGGACAGGATTGCCGTCACCGGATCGAGGACACTGGACTGTCTTAGTACAGTTTCTTCGGCAATTGCTGGCTGCGGATGCGCTTGTAGTGGCGCTTCACTGCAGCTGCCAGCTTGCGCTTGCGCTCAGCAGTCGGCTTTTCGTAGAACTCGCGGGCGCGCAGTTCCGTCAACAGACCGGTCTTTTCGATAGTGCGCTTGAAGCGACGCATAGCGACTTCGAACGGCTCGTTTTCTTTAAGGCGGATAGTGGTCATGTAAAAATCAAACCGTTGGATTTAGGGAAGAACGAAATTCTAGCAGCTTTTTGTTTTCAGTAAAAGCTTTTATCAACTTGTGCCTGAATTACCACGTCAGTTCGGGCTGCCCAGCGCGAGGCCGGCCGCGACGCCCGAGGCCCAGGCCCACTGGAAATTGTAGCCGCCCAGCCAGCCGGTCACGTCCATCGCTTCGCCGACGAAGTACAGGCCCGGCACCTTGTTGGCCATCATGGTTTGCTGCGACAGCTCGCGCGTGTCGACGCCGCCCAGGGTCACCTCGGCCTTTTTATACCCTTCCGAGCCGGTCGGGACGATGGCCCAGCGGTTGATGGCGTCGCCCAGCTTGCGCAGTTTCGCGTCCGGCATGTCGGCCAGGCGGGCGCTGGGGTCGAAGCCGTTCCCGCTCAGCAGGCCGTCGGCCAGGCGCGCCGGCAGCCATTGCGCCAGCACGTTGCCGAGCTGCTTTTTTTCCGTTTTCTTGGCGCCGATCAGGGTCTCGGCCACATCCATCTCGGGCAGCAGGTCGAGCACGATGGGCGTGCCGGGCTGCCAGTAGCTGGAAATCTGCAGGATCGCCGGGCCCGACAGGCCGCGGTGGGTGAACAGCAGGTCTTCGCGGAACTGGCCACGCAGGGCCCCCTTCCCCTTGCCGCTGCCAGTGCTGACGTCGACCTCGAGGGCGATGCCGGCCAGCGGCGCGAAGGGTTCCCAGCTGGGGCCGTCGAAGGTCAGCGGCACCAGGCCGGGGCGGGGCTCGATCACCTTCAGGCCGAACTGGGTGGCGATGCGGTAGCCGAGGTCGGTGGCGCCGATCTTCGGGATCGACAGGCCGCCGGTGGCGACCACCACGCTGGCCACTTCCAGCTCGCCGCTGTCCGTGGAGACCAGGAAGCCGGCGTCCGTCTTCTGCACGCCGGCGATCTTGACCGGCATGCGCAGGTCCACCCCGCCCGCCTCGCATTCGGCGCGCAGCATGGCGATGATGCGCTCGGACGAGTCGTCGCAGAACAGCTGGCCCCTGTGCTTTTCGTGGTACGCGATGCGGTGCTTCTTGACCAGCGCCAGGAAATCCTGGGCCGTGTAGCGCGACAGGGCGCTGCGGCAGAAGTGCGGGTTCTGGGACAGGAAGTTGGCCGGACCGGCGTTGATGTTGGTGAAGTTGCAGCGCCCGCCGCCGGAGATGCGGATCTTTTCGGCCAGCTTGGCGGCGTGGTCGAGCAGGATTACGCGCTTGCCCTGCTGGCCGGCGACCGCCGCGCACATCATGCCGGCGGCGCCTGCGCCGAGTACTGCTACATCGTATTGTTTTGCCATGCTGGGGTGGGGGTGGGGAACGCCAAACCGGCCATTGTATACGGTTCAGTGGGGTGTGCGATAGCGCTCGGGGCTGAATGTTTGCGAACAAACTTGGGCGGAACAATGCTAGTAGCATTGTTCCGGCCTTCGCGGGAATGACGGTCTTAAGGATGCGGACGACGAACTTGCTTACACCATGCACCCTCAGCACGTCATTCCCGCGAAGGCGGGAACCTAAGTTTGCATGCAGGCCACGAACCTACCCATCCCCCTCCCTCACATCCAGATCCCTCCCATTCAACACCGTCCCCTCCCGCCCGATGGTGATCAGATGCATCCCCGTATCCGTCAGCCCCAGCCGCTTGAGCTGGTCCGGCGCCACGCGCAGGAAGTAGTCGCCCGGGAAGACCCCGGTGATCACGTAATAGCCGTCCGCCGCGCTGACCGTGCTGGCCACTACCTTGCGCTTGCCGTCCACCACCTCCAGCCGCAGGTCGCCGATCGCGCGCCGGGCGCCGTTGGCGTACAGGTAGGTGGTGCCGTCGACCTCGCCCGTCACGGCGACGGGGAACTCGATCTGGCTGACCTTGCCCGGGCGCGGCACGATGCGCACGCCGGGGACGCTTGGCTGCCATTGGGGGTCGTCGAGCGTGCCGGGATCGACGCCGATGTCGGTGTGCTGGTGGGCCGGCAGGCGCGCCAGGTAGGCCAGGCCGGCGGCGTCGGTGCGCGTGAGGTAGTTCGCGCCGTTGACCGTGAAGCCGGCGCCGGCGATGGGCTCGTCGGTGTCGTCCATCAGGCCGTTCAGGTTCTTGTCGAGGAAGACGCGGATCGAGGCGGCGCCCATGTTCGCCATCGGCTGCGCGTCGGTGCTCAGGCGCATGGCGCGCGGCTCCCAGCCCATGGCCATGAAGAACTGCACGCCCAGTCCATATTCGTGGCGGTTCGAGTAGAAGGCGTTCACGCCCAGGCCGTAGCTGCCCAGGCTCTTGTTCAGCGCCCCGGTCAGGCGCAGCTCGCGGTCCTGGAACACGCGGGTCAGGCCCAGGTTCAGCAGGTAGCCGTCGTTCAGGGTATAGTCGGCCGCCACCGCCGCGCTGCCCAGGCCAGTATCGGGCGCGATCAGGTATTGCAGCTGGCCGGTCAGGCCGATGCCGGCCACCCGGCGGCTCACCTGGAACAGGCCGTCGCCCAGGTCCTGGCCGCCCAGCGATTGCCAGCGCAGGGTGTTGCTGAGGGCGATGCCATCGCGGTAGGCCGCCACCCGGCCCTGCAGGTCGAGGTTGCGCACTCCCGAGGCCAGACGGTCGTGGCGCAGCTGCAGCGCCAGCGGGTAGAAGCTGTTGCCGCCGGGCGCGATCACGCCTTCGGCGCGCACTTCGTCGCGCACGCGCACCGGGTCGGCGCCGGGCATGAAGAATTCGCTGCTGAATTTGTCCAGCCTGGCGCGGCTGGCCGTCAGCGCCACCTGGCCCAGGCGGGTCTTGACACCCAGCTGGGCCAGCTTGCCGCCATCGTCGCCCTGGACCGCATCCAGGGTGCCGATCATGCCCTTCCAGTAGCTGCGCAGGCCCAGGTTGGCGTAGCTGCGCTGCGCGCCGTCCGGCAGGGCCAGGCGCTGCCAGCCGCCGGTGGCGTTGAGCCAGTCGCTCGCGCCCCACTCGAATTGGGCCAGCGCGCGCGGCTGGCCGAAGCGGTCGCGGTGCGCGGCCAGGTCGTAGTACAGGGCGCCGCGCGGCACCGCCGAGTGCTCCAGCAGGAAACTCTGGCGCTCGACGCGCAGCTGGCCCAGCGGGCCGTGGAACACCAGGCGGAACTCGTTGGGGCCATAGGCCAGCGGCTGGTCCTCGAAGCTGTACTTGCCGTCGCCGCGCGACTGCTGGAAGCCGACCAGGGCGTCGTTGTAGTACAGCTCCACGTCCCAGCCCGGCGGCAGCGCGCCCTGCAGGGTGTGGCGGTCGAAGCTGGTGGGCTGGTTGAGCGGACGGTTGCTGAGCACCGCGCCGTTGCCGGTCGGGCTGCTCGAGGCGACGTTGGCCATGCCGGGAACCTGGACGCTGCCGAACAGCGCGGTGCGCGCCTGCAGGGGGCCGAGCAGGCCGGCGTCGGGATCGTGGCGGCCCAGGGTCAGGCGCAGGCCGGCGTCGGGATCGTGGCGGTTGCGGCTGGCGTACAGGGCCGCTTCCATGCCGGCCAGGTCGGTCGTCAGGTAGGCCGCGTAGGCGGCCTCGGTCTGGCGCCGGCCGCCGGTCTTGCTGCTCGACAGGCTCAGGGTCTGGTCGATGAAGGGGGTGTCCGCCAGGCGGTAAGGCGTGGACAGGCGCGGATAGCCGGGGTCGATGTAGCCGCCCGGGGTGCCAGGCTGGCTGCCGCGCTCGCGCCGCGCCAGGCGCGCCTGCATCGGCAGCTGTTCGCGCGGACGCACCTTGAGCGCCAGGCTCGACATGTCCAGGTCGAGGTCGACCGGCAGCCAGCGCGCCATCAGCTTGCTGGCCACGTAGATGTCGTCGGACTGCAGCTTGAACTGGGCGCGGTCGAGTTCCTCGCGCCGGCCTTCGATGTCGGCCACGCGGCCCGGCACGTCGACGCTGAAGCCGCGCTCCTCGCTGAGGATGTAGCCGCTGGCCCTGCCCTCGCCCGGCGCCACCCGGATGGCCAGGGTCAGCAGGCGCGCCATCTCGCCCAGCGGCAGGTAGACGTCGCGCCCGATCTCGTAGCCGGTGACGGCGTCCGACAGCAGCTGATTGCCGAGCCGGACCTCGAGCAGGACCAGGTTGGCGTCGAGCTTCTGCGCAGGCGCGGCCTGCGCCTGCGGAGCGAGCACGGGCGGCAGCACGGACAGCAGCAGCGCCGCCGCCAGACTGGCCGTCCGCATCCTCCGCATGCTGCCGCGCCTGCTGGATTACCGGCTGCGCATCAAGGCAGCGCCAGGCTGGCCTGGGCCAGCTGCTTGCCGCCCGCTTCCGGACGTTCGCGGAATACCACTTCGAGGGTGCCGCCGGCCAGGCTGACGCCGGACGGCAGCTGCAGCGGCAGCGCGGCCTGGCGCACCCGGTTCGGGGTGTAGACGGCGATGCCGCCGACCTGGGCCACCGTATGGGTCTTGCCGCCGCGCGGGGTGAAGCTGACGTTCACGTCGCCGTACACCGAGCTGCCGCCTTCGCGCTCGAAGCGCATGGCCAGCAGCGGACGACGGGTGGCGTCGTACTGCACGGCCAGGCCGGCCAGCTTGACGCTCGCGTCCACCGTACCGTGACGCACGATCACCGGCACCGAGGCGCCGACCAGGGCGTTCATGACCACGCCGATGCGGCTGTTCTCGCCGCGCTGTTCGATGCTGGCCTCGCCTTCCGCGTCGGGCAGCTTGTCGAACAGCAGGTGCGAGCGGTATTCGCCTTCGGCCAGGTCGGCTGGTTTGCGCAGCATGATGCGCACGGTCTGGGCGGTGCCCGGCTGCAGCGTGATCTGGCGCGGCGAATAGCGCAGCATGCTGTCGGCGAAGCGCTCGCCGGCCGCCGGCGTGTCGGCCGCTTCGAACTGGCCGGCTTCGGTCATGCGGCGGTTGACCAGGGCGATGCGGTAGCTGGCCGGCTTCGTGCCGTTGTTGATCAGCTCGATCTGGGCGGCGCGCTGGTTCTTCTCGAACACGATGCGGGTCGGGTGCAGCATCAGCTCGGCCTGGGCGGGCAAGCCCAGCGCCAGCAGAAACAGGCCGAACAGTGCGCCGGACAGGCGCTGGAAAGAGAACGGGGAAAACGGCGAGAAGCACTGCGGGTGAAGCATGATGAAGTCCTACTGAAAATTGACAGTCAGCGGAAACGAACCGCTATAGGTGCCCGGGGCCTGGTTCGGCGCCACGGTCAGGGTGGCGCCGATCGACAGCGCCATGCCATTCGGCGGCAGCGTGGCCATGTTGGAGGGCGAACTGGTGAAGCCGCTCACCGCCATGCTGTTGCTGCCGTTGCTGAGGCGGATCTGGCCATTGCTCGGCATCGAAATGATCACGCCCTTATTGTAGCCGCCATTACCGTTCCTGCCGACATTAAAGCCGGCCTGGGATGCGGTGGGGGAATTGAGCAGGATGACGCCCCCCGTGCGCGAGCGGACGCCGGTGGGGCTGATCGTGATGGTGCCGCCGCTGCCGGCCACGAAACGGCCGAAGTCGAGGTTGCGCGTGGTCCCGAGCACGATCTGCTGGGCCTGGACGCCGGATGCGCCGAGCACCAGCACCAGCAGAAGCAGGAGCGCCGGCACGAGGCCGGCGCGTGGAACAGCGTGGCGGCGGCGTCCTTGCACGATTCAGCTCCGACGCCGCCGCACCGGCTTAGTTGTACTCGACGGTGGCGGTCACGGTGCCGGTATAGGTGCCGGCCGGCTGGTTGGCAGCCACGGTCAGCACGCCGCCGACGAAGATGCTCTGCGCGCCCGCGGTCAGGGTGCCGACGGTGACGTTGCCCGAGGTAATGGCGCTGGCGGTCAGGTCACTCACGGTGGCGAACGCCATGGTGTCCGAACCCGAGGTCAGGCTGGTCGAGCCGCCCAGGGTGATCGAATAGCCCATGCCGGACTGGCCGGTGACGTCGAACTGGGCGGCCGTGATGGTGCCCGCCATGGCGGTCACGCCGCCGCTGACGGCGCGCGCATTGTTCGGGCTCACGGTGACCGTACCAGGCGCCGCGCCCGGTGCGAAGTTACCGAAGGACAGGTCGGCAGTCTTGGTGATCGCGATCGGGGCCACCACGGTGCTGGTCGAGGTGGCGGTGGCGACGGCGGCGTGCACGCTGCCGGCGGCAGCGGCGGCAGCCAGGGCCAGGGTGGCGAGCGCCAGGCGGTTGGAGGTGAAGCGGAAGTGCTTGGTCATTCTGGTCATCCTTCAGAAATTGGCAAACCGGCGTGCGCCGGAAATTTTTCTCACGACCCGATCTAAATATCTTCCTGATAACAATGGATATTGCTGATCGGTATCGTTTTGTTATGTTGCGGAAAAATAATAGCCACTTTCTTGTAGAAAATCATATTTCTTACGACAAACTTACCGACCATTTATTGCCATGGCGCAAACAAATTGCATATTCGTCATTCTTGTATAGGTGATTTCATCTTTCTATAAGATAGATATAGTCATGAATAACCAATATCTATGGAAATATAGTTTCGACATGCTAAGGCCTCAACTTTAATAAAAGTACTAGTTGACACCCTCTAGCCAACAGTGACGTTGTTGCAAACCAACGAAAGCGTAGCCTGGACGCGACACGGCGCACCAGGCTACGGCCAGGCTGGATCAAGGAAAGGAGAGGACGGGTGTTCAGGTCCGCAATGCGCGCGCCACCTGCACGCACCGGGCCACCTGGGCGGCGATCGGACGCGGCACGGGAAGCTCGCCCGCCAGCGCGCCGGCGATCCAGGCGGCGGTGGCGGCGGCGTCGCGCGTGTCGGGCACCTGGGCCAGTTCGTCGGCGGGGGCGTCGCGCTCGACCAGCACGGTGCGCACGCCCGCGTGGAACCAGTCGATCTGCTGGGCGCGGTGCGGATTGGCCACCGTCTCGCCCTCGGTCCCGCGCATCAGGAAGGCGTCGCCCCGCTCGGCGGGCGCGGCGCTGCCAAAGTATTCGCCCAGGGTCGCCAGGTACTCGGGATGGGTATAAGACACCAGGCGCAGCGCCGGCCCCTCGAAAGGCTGGAGGATCTTGACCAGGGTGTGGGTCGAGTTGCGCACCCCGAGGATGCGGCGCAGCGAGAGCTGGTGCGCCAGTTCCGGCGCCAGGCGCTCGATCGGCAGGAAGGCCGGGCGGCCGGCGGCGAAGGCGTCCAGCATGTCGGCCGTGGAGCCGGCTTCCGCCAGGCCGAGTTCGGCCAGGATCTCGGCCGTGGTCACCCGCCCCGGGTCGGTGCGCACGCCGTGCACCAGCACCGGCACGCCTTCGCGCGCCAGCAGCAGGGCCAGCAGGGGCGTCAGGTTGGCCAGCTTGCGCGCGCCGTTGTAGCTGGGGATCAGGACCGGGGCGAACGGCCCGGGGGGCGCCGGCAGCGGCGCGAACGAGGCTTCGGCCGCGTCCATGAAGCCGGCCAGCTCCTCGACCGATTCGCCCTTGATGCGCATGGCCAGCAGGATCGCGCCCAGCTCCAGGTCGGAGACCCGGCCGTCCAGCATGGCGCCATAGAGGCGGCGCGCATCCTCGCGCGACATGCTGCGCGCACCCTTCACGCCGCGGCCGATTTCCTTGATGAAGGGGGCGGCGGCAAAGTGTTCGATGTCCGTGTTCATGGCAACAGGATACACGGGAACGCGCTGCGCCTGCCGGCGCCCGCCCCTGTCCGGCCGGCAGGCGGGGCGGGAATTTCCAATGGGGGGTGTGCAAGTGCAGCAATTTGCGTCTACACTGGTCAACCCCCTAAAGAAAACATTGATTCGCACCATGAGCACCATGATCGTTACGCCCGCCATTGAAAACTCCAACGTCAGCTCCTTCGCGCAGATGCCGACCCCGGTCGAGCTGCACGCCAAGCTGCCGCTGACCGACCGCGCCGTCACCACCGTGATGCAGGGCCGCGAGACCCTGCGCAACATCCTCGACCGCAAGGACGACCGCCTGTTCGTCGTGGTCGGCCCCTGCTCGATCCACGATCCGGAAGCGGGCCTGGACTATGCGCGCCGCCTGAAGGCGCTGCAGGCCGAGGTGGCGGACACCATGGTGCTGGTGATGCGGGTGTATTTCGAGAAGCCGCGCACCACCACCGGCTGGAAGGGCTATATCAACGATCCGTTCATGGACGACTCCTTCCGCGTCGACGTCGGCATGGAGCGCGCGCGCCAGTTCCTGCTGGACGTGTGCGAACTCGGCTTGCCGACCGCGACCGAGGCGCTGGACCCGATCTCGCCGCAGTACCTGGGCGACCTGATCGCCTGGACCGCGATCGGCGCGCGCACCACCGAATCGCAGACCCACCGCGAGATGTCCTCTGGCCTGTCGACCCCGGTCGGCTTCAAGAACGGCACCGACGGCGACGTCAGCATCGCGGTCAACGCCGTGCTGTCCTCGGCCAACCCGCACGCCTTCCTGGGCATCAACGGCCAGGGCACGGTGTCGATCGTGCGCACCAGCGGCAACGCCTACGGCCACGTGGTGCTGCGCGGCGGCGGCGGCCGGCCGAACTACGATTCGGTGTCGGTGGCGATCGCCGAGGGCGCGCTCAAGAAGGCGGGCCTGCCGGCCAACCTGGTTGTGGACTGCTCGCACGCGAACAGCTACAAGAAGCCGGAGCTGCAGCCGCTGGTGATGTCGGACGTGATCCAGCAGATCCGCCACGGCAACCGGTCGCTGGTGGGCGTGATGATCGAATCGAATATCGTGTCGGGGAACCAGCCGATTCCGGAAGACCTGTCGCAGCTGAAGTACGGCTGCTCGGTGACCGATGGATGCATCGGGTGGGAAGAGACGGAGGCGATGCTGCGCAGTGCGCACCAGGAGTTGTTGCAGCGGCCGAAGGTAGGCTGATCGCCGACACAGTCTTGCGTCGGGTTGGCGGCTTTGCCGCCGACGCGTTCAACCGGCGCATGCGCTACGCACCGCATCGTTTTTGCTCGAAACGATGTCAAATGCCCACGTTTGGCGGCAAATCCACCGCTAACCATCACCGCGTGGGGGGGGGGGCCCCCCCCCCCCCCCCCACAACCCCCCCCCCGCGGG
>NZ_JAGPWC010000006.1 GCF_018119405.1 Massilia sp. ST3
GCGGTGCAGCTCGGCCAGGCGCCAGGCGCGCGCCGCCGGCTGCAGGGGGAACAGCGGGTCGCCGCCACGCGGGCCGTCGAGGCCGTGGAACACCTCGACCGGCTGCGCCCATTGCACGCGCGGGTCGCGCGCCAGTGCGGCGATCACGGGCGCGAGCGGTTCCGCGCCCCGGTGTTCCATCACGAAGCAGTCGACGCCGATCACGGGCATGGGCCAGTTGCTGACCAGGACCAGGCCATGGGCGCGCGCCAGTTCCTGCGCGATCCGGCGCCGCGCGGCCTGGCCGCCGTCGTTCGGGTAACTGCTGCCATAGGCGGCGTCGGGGCGGTAGTGCTGGGGCGGCAGGCGCAGCATGACCAGCACCTGGCGCGCCGCCGCTTCCTGGGCGGCATCCCGGCCGTGCTGGTCCACCTCCGCCTGTGCCGGCGCATATAGCAGGAGGATGCCGAGGAGCGCGGCGAGCAAGGCCTTCACGGCTGTCTTCCTCCTTCCGGCGGTTCCGCCAAGGGTTCTGCCAACAGCACAGCCGGCTCGGCGCGCAGGCGCGCCAGCGCCGGCGCCAGCGCGCCGTCCGGCACGGCGGCCAGATAGCCGTCGGCCGCGGTCGGCCCACCGACGATGCGCACGCCGCTGGCGCGCGCAATGCGGCGCAGCTCGCGTTCCGGCATGTCGGGCTGGAACACCAGCACCAGGCTGGCCTGGCGCGGCGTCTCGGCGCCGAGCAGGCGATAGCTGTCGTCCGGGGAAGGCTGCGTCAGCAGCAGCCCGCCCAGCAGTGCGATGACCGCGAACTGGGCCGCGGCCAGCCGGCCCAGCCATCGGGCGTCGTTGGCGGCCAGCATTTGCCGCCAGCGCTCCAGAAGCGTGACGCGCGGCGGCGCAGGTGGCGCCGCGTCGAGGGCCGGCAGCAGGCGAGCCAGCGCGCGTTCCGGATCGCAGTCCGGGTCCGGCTGGCGTGCCGCCGCGCGCAGGCCGCGCAGCGCATCCAGCTCGGCGCGGCATTGTGCGCATGCATCCAGGTGGCGCTCGACCGCGCTGCGCTCGGCGCCGGCCAGGGTGCCGTTGAGCAGCCAGGGCAGGGCTTCCTGGGCCGCCCGGTGCGCGTCCTGTGTAGCCATGCCGGCATGCGGGTTCATGTGCGCTCCTCCAGTTGATCGGCCAGCAGCTGGGCCAGCCTGCGCCGCGCATGGAACAGCCGGGTCTTGACGGTGTTGACCGGGCAACTCATCACGTCGGCAATTTCCGCGTAGCCCATGTCATGGAAAAAGGTCAGCTGGAACACCGCGCGCTGGGCCAGGGGCAGGGTGTCGAGGGCGGCGTTCACGGCGTCGCCCAGGCGCAGCTGTTCGAACAGGCGCTCGGGCTGGCAGCCGGGTTCGCTTTCCCAGGCGTCCGGGCTGGCGTCGAGCGGCTCGTCGAGCGCGTGCAGGGCCTTGCAGGCTTTCCGGTAGGCGATCGCGAAGATCCAGGTCGAGGGCTTGCAACTGCCGTCGAAGGTCGCGGCTTTTTGCCAGACGGCCAGCATCGCATCGTTGGCGACCTCCTCGATCAGCTGGGCATTGCGCGTCATGCGGTGCAGGAAGCGCGCGATGCGCGGGAAGTAGAGCCGGTACAGGGATTCGAAGGCGCAGCGGTCCCCGCCCGCCGCCCGCCGCACCAGCCAGGCTTCGTCCGGTGTTGCCAGTTCCGTGTCGTGGTTCCGGCCGTTCACGCCTTGTGCGCTCCCGTGTTCTGCTCTTGTTTCCGGTGAATACCCCGCAGGCGGGGAAAAGTTCACGGAATGCCTTGATTCTCACACGGATCGGGATGCGCCGGTTCCTGGAACGCCTGACAGGTGCGCAACCGCCGGCGATGCGCTGACTCGTCGTCAGCATCACCCAAGCCCAGTCGCGCTCCTCGGGTTGGTATTTGATATTGCTATCAAATAGAAATTATTATGCTATTCTCAATCCACTTCTCTGCTTCATGGGTGAAGTAATCGTTCGCATTCCTAAGCATCATCGAACCTGCGCGTCACAATCAGAGGAAAAAAATGAAAAAGAAATGGATTGTCATACCGTCTTTGCTGGTGCTGGGCATGGCCAGCGCAGTCGCCGCACCACCTTCGCAACCGCTTCCCGGTGAAGAAAACCGCTCCGTATCGACGATGGTGGTCGATCGCGCGTTGCAGGTGGAGGTGATCGACGCGCTGGTAAAAAAATTGAACGATCACTATATTTTCCCCGACAAGGCCAAGCAAATCGAAACGGCGCTGCGCCAGCGCCAGCGGGAAGGCAAGTACGACGCCATGTCGGATGGCAAACAGTTTGCAATACAGCTCACGGATGACATGCGCGCCGTCGTTCGTGACCTGCACATGTCGGTATTTTTCAGCCCCAGGCCGGTTCCGGCCGACGATGCGGCCGGAGCGCCACCCGCGTCGCAAGCGGAGTGGGAGCAACGCGTCCCGGCCGACAAGCGCCAGGTCCTGCGCCAGATGGCGCACCGCAGCGTGGAACAGGTCGAACACCTGACGCCCAGGATCGGCTACCTGAAGGTGTCCGGTTTCCCGCCGGCTTTCCTCATGGCCGAAAGCTACGCCGCGGCGATGAACGAACTCGCCGATACCGACGGCCTCATCGTGGACCTGCGCAACAACGGCGGCGGCGGGGCGGACTCGGTTAGCTTACTGGTCAGCTATTTCGTCGACCAGCGCACACGTCTCAACGACATCTGGGATCGCGATACCGGCATCTCCACGCAGCATTGGACGCAAGACAAGCTCGACGGTAAACGCTATGGCGGCACGAAGCCGGTCGTCATCCTGGCCGCTGCCGGCACGAAGTCCGCTGGTGAAGACTTCGCCTATACGATGCAGGCCATGAAACGCGCCACGGTGGTCGGCGAGCGGACCTGGGGCGGCGCCCACCCCGCGCGCCCCTATCGGCTCAGCAAACATTTCCTTGCCGTGATACCCGACCGGCGCACGATCAGTCCGATTACCCAGACCAACTGGGAGGGCGTGGGCGTCATTCCGGACGTCGCGGCAAAACCGGACGATGCGCTTGCTGTGGCCAAGGACCTGCTGCAGCGCCGGCTTCACGGCAGCACCCCGACCGCCGCCGCGGGACAGTGATGCTGGGGACGCACCTCCCTGCGCCGGGCGGTGCGTCGATACCGCCAGCGCCCGCCTCAAGAGAAAGGCTGTCAGGCGCGCTTAGTCGCTGACCTTGCCGCGCAGGGCCTTGATCTGGCCGCTGCGGGTCTTGGCGTCGAGCCGGCGGCGCTGGGAGGCGCGGGTCGGCCGGGTAGGGCGGCGCACGGTCTCGACCACGGACGCCTTGTCGACCAGGGCCTGCAGGCGCGCCAGCGCGTCCAGCTTGTTCTGTTCCAGGCTGCGCGACTGCTGGGCCTTGATGACCAGTACGCCTTCCTGGGTGACGCGGGCGTCGCGCATTTCGAGCAGGCGCGTCTTGACGGCATCCGGCAGCGAGGACGCGCCGATGTCGAAGCGCGCGTGGACCGCGCACGAGACCTTGTTCACGTTCTGGCCGCCCGGTCCCTGGGCCCTGATCGCGCTGAACGCCACTTCCTCTGGCTTGATCGTGACTGTCATGTTGTCGAGAGATACTCCTCGCTTGTTGCGTGGCGCTGCCTATACTCAAAGTAGCCTGATCGGTGCGATCCGGCCTTCTATGTCAGGGGGATGTCATGAAACGCATATTCATTGTCGCGGCGCTGGGCGCATTGCTGGTGGCGCCCGCCGTGACCGCACAAACCAGCCAGCCCGAGGTGCGCGTCAGCGCCAGCGCGCCGCGTATGGTCCAGCCCGGACTAGGCAATATCTGGTACGAGGAATTCGACATGGTCAAGGGCGATTATGCCCTGTCGAACGGCAAGGCCATGCAGCTTAGCATGTGGGGCAACCGCATGTACGCGAACATCGACGGCATGGGCAGGACGCAGCTGGTGGCGCTCTCGCCGTATTCCTTCGTCTCGCGCGACCAGCAGCTACGGATCGAGATCGCGGATCCGTCGCTGTCGGCTTCCACCCGGCTCGATGCCCTGGTCATGATGCCGGCGCGCTTCGCCGGACGCGATGCGGGGCCGGGAGAGTTCGTTACCTTGGTGGCGCAACGCTAGACAAGCGGATGTCACGGCCACTAGCTCAAAAACGTCATCCCCGCGGAGGCGGGGACCCAATTCAGCAAGCGTCGCGATAACGCTGGCAGAACTTGGGTCCCCGCCTGCGCGGGGATGACGGGGTTATGGGCGTATCCGTGCTTTACATATAAGCCGTCAACGCACCCTTCATCTTCTTCAGCGCAGCCGATTCGATCTGGCGGATACGCTCGGCCGACACGCCAAACTCCTCGGCCAGCGTGTGCAGGGTCGCGCCCGAGCCGTCGTCGTTGGCCAGCCAGCGCGCTTCGACGATGCGGCGCGAACGCGGGTCCAGCTTCGACAGCGCGGTCTCCAGGCCTTCCGACTGCAGGCGCGTGACTTCGCCCGCTTCGATGACCTTGGTCGGCTCGTCCAGGTCCGAGGACAGGTAGGCGATCGGCGAGAACTTGTCGTCCTCGTCGTCGGTCGGCGATTCGAGAGCGATGTCGCGGCCCGACAGGCGGGTTTCCATCTCGATCACTTCCTCGCGCTTGACGTCGAGCATCTTGGCCAATTCGTCGACCTGGGCCGGCGACATGGCGTCCAGGCTGGTCTTGTTGCTGCGCAGGTTGAAGAACAGCTTGCGCTGGGCCTTGGTGGTCGCCACCTTGACCAGGCGCCAGTTCTTCAGGATGTATTCATGCATCTCGGCCTTGATCCAGTGCATCGCGTACGACACCAGGCGCACGCCCTGGTTCGGGTCGAAACGCTTCACGGCCTTCATCAGGCCGATATTGCCTTCCTGGATCAGGTCGGCGTGCGGCAGGCCATAGCCCAGGTAGCCGCGCGCGATCGAGACCACCAGGCGCAGGTGCGAGAGCACCAGCTTCTGTGCGGCGTCGAGATCGTTATTGTCCTGCAGCCGCTTTGCCAGCGAGATCTCTTCGTCATGGGTCAGCATCGGCAGGCGGTTGACGGCCGAGATGTAGGCGTCGATATTGCCAAGATTGCCGGTGAAACCGAGTCCCAGAGCACGACTGCCGGCCGGAACCAATGCGGATTGTGCGGACATATTCATTTCCCTCTTAGTGATCCTGCTGCATCCACCGTGCCACCGATAATTGCTGAGTGGCAGTTCTATTACGGTTTGTTACGGATGCGTTTCTCTTGAAATCTGACTTTCCTTAGCTCATATATTAGCACTCTCCCGAGGTGAGTGCTAGCAACACCCCCGGTGTTTAAGACTTGCTAAAGTATTGCCTTAGAGCATCAAACTGCCGTCGGTTCCACTGTAGAGCAGGAACCGGCTATCCGATTGATTCAGCGCATACGAGCGCGGGAAAGAGCTGGAGTTTTTGCGTTCAGCGACAGGTTAAGGGCGCAGGCCGGGCGCCTCTGTTGGCTGCCGCACCTTGGGATGGCGCGGCGTGTAGGAGAATTTCGCGTGTTTGCGTAGGGAGGGACGGCTAAGCCATAAGAATGAGGCTGGTTGCGCGATGTTTCAAGGGCTGCTTGAATGCGTCGGCAGCAGAGCTGCCGACGCTACCGTAGGGTTGGCGGCTCCGCCGCCGACGCGTTCAACTGACCTCAGCGCACCCGCGCCAAGTGCCGCTGCACCGACAGCAGCGCCCCAATCAGTCCCAGCCCGGCGCTGATGGCCAGCAGCCCGGCTACCTCCAGCGCGCCCAAGGGCAGCAGCTGGAAATTCGACGCATACAGCCTGGCGAAGGCCAGGATCGCCTCGTTCAACGGCAGCAGCGCCGCCGCCACCACGCCCAGGGCCACCGCCCCGGCGCACAGGCCGAGCAGGGCGCCCGTGTAGTAGAAGGGCCGGTGGATGAAGTTGTCGGTCGCGCCCAGCAGCTTGGACACGGCGATCTCTTCCTTCTGGGTCAGCACCTGCAGGCGGATGGTATTGAACACCACCGCGATCACGACCACGCCGAGGGTCGCAGCCAGCAGCAGCAGGGCCAGGCGCAGCACGCCCAGCAGGGCGGCCAGGCGCTTGACCCAGCTCGAGTCGACCTGCACCGACTCCACCCCCGGCAGCGCGCGCAGGCGCTCGGCAATGCCGTCGACCTGTTCGGCCGCGCCGGCGCTGGCGAAGCCCTCCAGCTTGATCACATAGCTGTCCGGCAGCGGGTTCTCGCCGAGCGTGTCGATCACGTCGCCCAGGCCGCCGCGGTCCTTGAGCGAAGCGAGGGCGTCCTCGCGCGGCACGAAAACGATGCTGGGTTTCCCTTTGCCGGCGATGGCGCGGATCTGCGGCGCCAGCGCCTGGGCGCTGGCGCGCGGCGTCTCTGCTTCCATGAACAGGCTGATTTCCGGATCGACCGACAGCTGCTCGGACAGGGGGCGCACGTTGTCGAGCAGGGTGATGCCGGCGAAGGGCAGGGTCAGGGCCAGGGCCACGACCAGCACGTTGAACAGGAAGCTGCCGGGCGACTTGCGCACCGTGGACAGCGCGGCGCCGAGGGCGAAGCCGTGTTGGCGGATCCACGGGCTCATGCGGCACCTCCAGGGCGGGCCGGGTGAACCAGATTGCCATGCTCGAGCCGGATCACGCGCCCGGCCGCGTCGAGCACCTGCTCGTCGTGGGTCGAGATCACGCAGGTCACGCCGGCGGCATGGAAGGCGCGCAGGGCGTCGATCACCTTGTCGGCCGCCACGCGGTCGAGGTTGGCGGTCGGCTCGTCGGCCAGGATGATCTGCGGGCGGTTGACGATGGCGCGCGCCACCGCCACCCGCTGCTGCTCGCCGCCGGACAGTTCAAGCGGCATGGCCTTGGCGCGCTCGAGCAGCCCGACCTTGTCGAGCGCGGCGCGGGCGCGGCCCTCGGCCTGGGACTTCGGCGCGCCGGTCACCAGGAGCGGCAGCATCACGTTGGCCAGGATGTGGCGGTCGTTGAGCAGGCGCTGCTGCTGGAAGATCAGCCCGAGGTTGCGGCGCAGGAAGGGAATGCCGGCCTTGTTGATGCGGCCGATGTCCTGGCCGTTCACCAGCACCTTGCCGCTGCTGGGCCGCTCGACGGCGGCCACCATCTTCATGAGGGTCGACTTGCCGGCGCCGGAGGGGCCGGCCAGGTAGACCAGCTCGCCCTTGGCGATGTTGAGCGACACGTCGCGCAGCGCGTAGGCGTCATGGGAGTACTGTTTGGAAACAGACTGGAATTCGATCATGGGTGGTTCGCTTAGCCGAGCAGCGCTTCGACGAATTCTTCCGCGTTGAAGGGTTGGAGGTCGTCGAGCTTCTCGCCCACGCCGATGAAGTACACCGGAATCGGACGGGTGCGCGCGATCGCGGCCAGCACGCCGCCCTTGGCGGTGCCGTCCAGCTTGGTGACGATCAGGCCGGTCAGCTGCAGGGCGTCGTCGAAGGCCTTCACCTGGGCCAGGGCGTTCTGCCCGGTGTTGCCGTCGATGACCAGCAGGGTCTCGTGCGGTGCACTGTCCATGCCCTTGCCGATGACGCGCTTGATCTTCTTGAGTTCTTCCATCAGGTGCAGCTGGGTCGGCAGGCGGCCGGCGGTGTCGACCATGACCACGTCGACGCCGCGCGCCTTGCCGGATTGCACCGCGTCGAAGGCGACCGCGGCCGGGTCGCCCGAGGCCTGCGAGATCACGGTGACGTTGTTGCGCTGGCCCCAGACCATCAGCTGCTCGCGCGCGGCGGCGCGGAAGGTGTCGCCGGCGGCCAGCAGCACCGACTGCTCGAAGCGCTGCATGTGCTTGGCCAGCTTGCCGATGGTGGTGGTCTTGCCGGCGCCGTTGACGCCCGCGATCATCATCACCAGCGGGTCGTGGCGGCCCAGTTCCAGCGGCTTCTGCAGCGGCTGCAGCAGTTCGACCAGCAGTTCCTTGAGCGCGTTCTTGACGGCCGCCGCGTCCAGCAGCTTCTCGTCCTTGACCTTGCGGCGCAGCGAGTCCAGCAGGTGCTGGGTGGCGTCCATGCCGGCGTCCGACATCAGCAGCGCGGCTTCGAGTTCCTCGTACAGGTCCTCGTCGATGCGGGCGCCGACGAAGAGCAGCGACAGGTTGCTCGAGGTCTTGGACAGGCCGGCCTTCAGGCGCGTCATCCAGGAGCGTTTCTTTTCGGCCTCGGTGGTGGGACGTTCGGCGGTTTCCGGGAACAGTTCGCCGTCCTGCAGTGCTGCGGGAAGCGGCGCCGATGCCGGGACAGGTGCGGGGGCAGGGGTGGGAGCAGGCGCAGGCTCGGCCTGCACGACCGGGGCGGGCGCTTGCACTTCCGGCGTATCCGGCGCTTTTTTTCTCTTGAAGAAGCTAAACATAGTCTGGTGGCGGGGGGCTGCATGCGGCGCCAGGGTGCGGCGCGATGAAAAAAGTAGCGAATATTTTACCAGAGCAGCAATACACCCCACTGCGCGTTCCCACGCGCCGCAGCGGCCACGGTTTCGTGTCGTCAATCTGTCATCAAATCGTCACAGCTCAACAGTGCGAGACTGGAAAAACGGACGCGGCTGATATACAGTGAGACCCAGAGAGAAACCAACAGATAAAATCGGGGTTTAACCGTGAAAATCACGAACTTCCTGAAGCGCCTGGTGTTCGGTGACAACGCCCTCGAAGGCAACGCCGCTACCCTGCGCAATATCGTCGTCTGGGCTTTCATCGCCCTGGTCGCGCTGTTCCTGACCCATCCGGAACAGGCCAGTTTCTTCGATCAACCGATTCCCCTTCCAGCCGAGCTCGGCCTGGAACAGAACTGATCCGGCTCCCGCACGTGAAACCGGCCGCTGTGCGCGGCCGGCTTGCTTCGCTTACTTCGTCGTTTACTTCTTCGCTTTCGCCGCTTCCGCCGCCTTGCGGATGGTGTCCAGGGTCGCGTTCGGCGTGATCAGGTTGCCGTCGTAGCGCAGCTCGATCAGGGCCGGCAGCTTGTGCTCGTTGGCATGGGCCAGGGCGCGGCGCAGCGCCGGTCCAAATTCCTCCGTCGTTTCCACCACTTCACCATGGCCGCCGTAGGCGCGCGCCAGCGCGGCGAAGTCCGGGTTGTGCAGGCCGGTGCCGGAGACGCGGCCCGGGTATTCGCGTTCCTGGTGCATGCGGATGGTGCCGAACATGCCGTTGTTGAACAGCAGGATCACGACGCCCGCGCCGTACTGCACCGCCGTCGCCAGTTCCTGGCCGTTCATCATGAACTCGCCGTCGCCGGCGAAGGTCACCACGGTGCGTTCCGGCTGCACGATCTTGGCCGCCACGCCGGACGGCACGCTATAGCCCATCGCGCCGCTGGTCGGCGCCAGCTGGGTGCGCATGGCGCCGTAGCGGTAGAAGCGGTGCGCCCACGAGGCGTAGTTGCCGGCGCCATTGGTAATGATGGCGTCGCGCGGCAGCTGGGCCATCAGCTCCTGCATCATCTGCCACAGGTCGAGCGGAGCATTGCCCTCCTTGAAGATGGGCGGCTGGGCCTGGTAAGCGGCCAGCTCGGCCTTCGCCTCGGCGACACTGTCCTTCCATGCGGCTGCGTCGACCGGCTCCATCGCGGCCAGCATGGCGCAGGCCTGCTGCATGCCGCTGGCGACCATCAGTTCGCCCTGGTAGACGCTGCCCAGTTCCTCCGGGTCCGGATGAAAGTGGACCAGGCGCTGCTGCGGCACCGGCGAAGACAGCAGCGAATAGCCGCTGGTGGTCATCTCGCCCAGGCGCGGGCCGAGGGCGATCAGGAGGTCGGCGTCCTTGACGCGCGCGGCCAGCTTGGGATTGATGCCGATGCCGACGTCGCCCACGTAGTTCGGGTGGGCGTTATCCAGCAGGTCCTGGAAGCGGAAGGCGCAGGCCACCGGCAGGTGGTTGGCTTCGGCAAACTGGCGCAGGTCGGCGCAGGCCTGGTCGTTCCAGGTATGGCCGCCCAGCAGCACCAGCGGACGGCGGCTTTCGGCCAGCATGGCGCGCAATTGGCCGATCTGCGCGGCGGACGGCGAGCCCTGGACCGGCTGGTAGGGGCGGGTGTCGGCCACTGCGGCCTTCGACACCAGCATGTCTTCCGGCAGCGCCAGCACCACCGGGCCCGGACGGCCGCTGGTGGCCACCTGGAAGGCGCGCGCCATGTATTCGGGAATGCGGTCGGCGCGGTCGATCTGGGCCACCCACTTGGCCATCTGGCCGAACATGCGGCGGTAGTCGATTTCCTGGAAGGCTTCGCGGTCGGTGAAGTCGTTGCCGACCTGGCCGATGAACAGGATCATCGGGGTCGAGTCCTGGTAGGCGGTATGCACGCCGATCGAGGCGTTGGTGGCGCCCGGGCCGCGGGTGACGAAGCAGATGCCCGGCTTGCCGGTGAGCTTGCCGTAGGCCTCGGCCATGAACGCCGCGCCCCCTTCCTGGCGGTTGATCACGAAGCGGATATCCGAGTCGTGCAGCGCGTCGAGCACATCGAGGTAGCTTTCGCCCGGCACGCCGAAGGCGGTGTCCACGCCGTGGATGTGGAGCGCATCGACCAGGATCTGGCCGCCGGTACGGGAAGGGTGCGTCATGGTTCGGTCATCCTTGTTGGTTTGCTATCCGGGCATTCTATGTGAGCTCGTCCGGAGCGGCTTTTGAAATGGCGACATCAAATTTCAGAAAAGCCGGTCGTTTTCGCCGCTCCCCTCCCATTCTTGATAGGCGCTGGCGAATGCTTTCGACTTCGCAGCGCAAATGCTCTAATCTTGACGAATTTACATCTTTCGGAGCCTTGCCATGCAGAATGCGACTCGCCGCCGCCTGTTGGGATTGTTGGCCTTGCTGGGCGCCGGGAGCGCGCTGGCCCAAGCGCCCGCGCCGGCGCCCGTCAGGGTCTACCTGGTGCCGCTCGACGATTTCTCCGAATACCTGGCGGGGAACATGGCGAAGCAGTTGCAGCAGGAGCTGGGCATCAAGGTGAGTCCCTCGATGCGCCTGGCGCCGCTGGCGCTCCAGAACCTGCCCGAGACGAATCAGGTTGCGGGTGAGGACGTGCTGACCCTGGCGACCGAGGCCTCGGCGCGCCTGCCGAACCTGGATGCGTCGACCTACCGGGTCTTCCTGACCATGCGCGACATCAATGCCAAGGCGGGCGACTTCCGCTTCCAGTTCTCGATGCACCAGCCCGAGCTGAACAGCTCGGTGGTCTCGATGGCGCGCCTGCTCGAGCCGGGCGCCAGCCGCTACCACCCGACCGAGCGCGCCGCCCAGCGCATGTTCAAGATGGTCAAGCGGGCCGTCGGCGAGCTGCACCTCGGCTGGCGCCGTTCGACCGACCCCAACGACCTGATGTATGCGCCCCTGATGGGCGTGGTCGACATCGACATGCTCGGCCTCGACCACCGCCTGGTGGGCGGCGAAACCACACCGGTGGCCGCCAATGCTGGGAGCGCGGCTCCCCATCGGGTACAATGATGCCGTGAAGCAGGCCAGACAGTCGCTGGTCCTCATCTTCGGGTGAGGGCGGGAGGAAGGTCCGGACTCCACAGAGCGGGGTGACGGTTAACGGCCGTCCGCTGAAAGCCGCAAGGTATAAGGCGAGGAATAGGGCCACAGAGACGAGCGTATTCAGTTACGGTGAAACGCGGTAACCTCCACCTGGAGCAATTCCAAATAGGCACGCGTTGATGTTGCTCGCGGAGCGTGCGGGTAGGAAGCTTGAGCGCTGGAGTAATCCAGCGCCTAGAGGAATGGCTGTCATAGGGGCGTCCCGCAAGGGAGACCACTACACAGAATCCGGCCTATCGGCCTGCTTTACTTGAATTCATCTGCATGGCGCCGCCAGGACGTGATGCCGGGACCGCCATGTTTGCCCGGCTGACGACTGATCGAGGCGCCATGTCCCCCACCGAACTGCAGCGCATCGCCGACTACATGATGCCGGTCTTTCCGGCATCACCTTCCGACCTCGGCTTCCTCTTTGGAACCCGGCACGGTGTTCCCGAATTTTGCGATGCGGCTACTGGGCTCTGGCGCCAGGGCATGTTTCGCCGACTGCTGGTCTCCGGCGGGCGCACCCGCGGCCTGCCCGACAGCGAAGCCGACGTCATCGCCGCCGAGCTGCTGCGCCGGGGCGTCCCCGAATCGGCCTTGATCCTCGAGACCGCCGCCACCAATACCGGCGAAAACGTGCGCTTCGGCCGTGCCCGGGTCGCAGAGGTGATGGATCTCGCCGACATCGGCAGCATCCTCGTCATCGGCAAGATCTGCTCGACCCGGCGCTACCTCATGACCCTGCAACGGCATTGGCCGGGATTGCGCATGTCGGTCTGCCCCGTGAATTATTTCGGCGTGCCGCCCGAGCGCTGGCACGAGGACGAGGTCTTCCGCAGCCGCGTGCTGGGAGAATTCGGCAAGATTCCAGGCTATCTGGAGCAGGGCTACCTGCACGAGATAGGGGATATGCCGGCCGTCTTCACTACGTCTTGACGCCAGGAGAAACGATGGACCGCTTCATCCTCGCCCTCGACCAGGGCACCACCAGTTCGCGCGCGATCGTGTTCGACCACGCGGGCCTGCCGGTCGCCAGCTGCCAGCGCGAATATCCCCAGCATTTTCCCCAGCCCGGCTGGGTCGAGCACGATCCTCTCGACATCTGGCAGAGCCAGCTTGCCTGCGCGCGCGAGGCCCTGCGCCAGGCGAAGCTCCAGCCGAACCAGCTCGCCGCCATCGGCATCGCCAACCAGCGCGAGACCACGGTCCTGTGGGACCGCGCCAGCGGCGAAGCCCTGGCGCCCGCCATCGTCTGGCAGGACCGCCGCACCGCCGACGCCTGCGACCGCCTGCGCGCGGCTGGGAAGGCGTCCACCATCCAGGAACGCACCGGCCTCGAGCTCGACGCCTATTTTTCCGCCACCAAGCTGCAATGGCTGCTGGACCACGTGCCGGGCGCGCGCGCACGCGCCGAGCGCGGCGAGCTGGCCTTCGGCACCGTCGACAGCTGGCTGGTGTTCCGCCTGTGCGGACGCCATGTGACCGACGCCAGCAACGCCTCGCGCACGATGCTGTTCAACATCCACACGCTGCGCTGGGACGAGGAGCTGCTGGACCTGTTCGCGATTCCGAAAGCCGTGCTGCCGGAAGTCGTGGCCAGTTCCGAAGTCGTCGGACTGGCTGCCGATGAATGGTTCGGCCACCCGGTCCCGATCGCCGGCATCGCGGGCGACCAGCAGGCCGCCACCTTCGGCCAGGCCTGCCACCGCAAGGGGCTGGTCAAGAACACCTACGGCACCGGCTGCTTCATGCTGATGCACGCGGGCGACCGGCCGCCGGTCTCGCATAACCGCCTGCTGGCCACCGTGGGCTGGACCGTCAATGGCGCCACCGACTACCTGCTCGAGGGCAGCGTGTTCATGGGCGGCGCGACGGTGCAGTGGCTGCGCGACGGCCTGGGCATCATCAGGCACTCGGCGGACGTCGAGCCGCTGGCGCTGAGCGTGCCAGACAGCGGCGGCGTAATGCTGGTGCCGGCCTTTACCGGCCTGGGCGCGCCGCACTGGGACCCCTATGCGCGCGGCGCCATCGTCGGCATGACGCGCGGCACCAGCGCCGCCCACATCGCGCGCGCCGCGGTCGAGGCCATCGCCTACCAGAGCGCCGAGCTGCTGGACGCGATGCGCAAGGACGCCGCCTGCGCCGTCACCGAGATGCGTGCCGACGGCGGCGCGGCGCGCAACGACATGCTGATGCAGTTCCAGGCCGACCTGCTCGGCATTCCCGTGCTGCGGCCGCGCGTGACCGAGACCACGGCGCTGGGCGCGGCCTACCTGGCCGGCCTGGCGGTCGGCTTCTGGGAGTCGCGCGAGGACATCGCGCGCCAATGGCAAGTGGACCGGCGCTACGAACCGGCCATGGGGGAAGCGGAGCGCGCCGAACGCCTGGCGCGCTGGGCGAAGGCGGTCGCGCATGCGAAGGACTGGGCGGCGCCGTGATGGCGCGCGGGAAGCCGCCCAGCTTGCGCTCCCTTACAGCCGCAGGAGGCGCCGGCGCTGCAGCGTGGCGGCCGCCATGCCGGCCAGGAGCAGCATGACGGGCGCCGGTTCCGGCACTTCGATCGGACCGATGGTCTCGATCGCCACGTTGTCGACGCCGAAGTTGAAGATGTTGACGTTGTCGACCTCGGCGAAGCGCAGCCGCAGGGCCGTGTTCAGGTTGGCGTTGACCAGGCTGGTGATGTCGACCTCGATGTGGGTATAGCCGGAGATGAGTGCGTCGCCGGGATTGGTCTGGAAGGCGTTCAGCAGCAGGTCCGCCCCCAGGCTGAAGGGATCGCCGCCCGCGAGCAGGATGTCGACGCGCGCCTGCTGGTTCAGTTCGGGCGTGGCGAACTCGAGGCTGGGCAGGGAGGGCAGGTAGAAGTCCTGGGCCAGGTTGCCGATGAACAGGTCGAAGCTGAGGGTCGCCAGGCTGACCTGCTCCGTTTGCACGAAGTCCTGGTAGAGCACATGGCTGCCCGGACCCTGCGCGTCCGTCATCGCGGCCTGGACCCCTTCCGGCGGGGGCGGGACCGTGATGCCGTTGACCGGGCTGGCCGTGCCGGACTGGATCAGGAAGCCGCCGTCGCTCCCGACCAGGTCGGCGCGGGTCCAGTTCGTGAATCCTGCTTCGAAGCCGCCGTTAACGATCGGCGCGGCATGGGCGGGCAGGACGAGGCAGGCGCATACGGCGGCAAGCCCGGCGGCGAAACGCTGGAGTAAGCTCATCATTGTCATCTCCTCAGGGAAGCGGTGGCGCGGCTGATGCGGTAGACGAGTCCGTCGGTCAGGGACACGACGTAGAGGCTGCCGTCCGGTCCTTGCTCGATCGCGGGCGTAATGCCGAAACCCTTGCCGATTAACAGGGATTCGCTCTCCGCCGGATCGAACTTGAGCGCGTTGTCGGCGACCTTGTCGGCCAGGCGGGGATCGGCGCCCACGTCGACCGCCAGCCGGTTGGGCGTCAATCTGAAACGGTAGAGGCTGCCGCCGCTGCCGCCGACCTGCTGGAAGCTGCGCGCCGAGCCTATCCACAGGCTGCCGTCATACTCGGGCCCGAGCGCTGCGCCCTTCACGAAACTGGTGCCGGAGGGGCCGACCTCGTAGCGCCAGCTGAACTGGGGATCGGCATAGGCTGCGCCCGGCAACATGAACATGCGCGCCAGCGCCAGGTTGGGGGTGTAGGCGATCCGGGTCGGCGGATAGCGCCTTTGCTGCAGCGAACTATTGAACTGCGTGGTCTCGATCTGCTTGAATTGCGCGAAGCGGCTCAGCGGCCCCATGGCCTGGATCCAGCCGCCGTTCATGCCCGCGACCACCCGATTGAGTTCGCTGAACGCATCGTCGGCGTTCTCGGTCAGCCACAGGTAGGGGCTGTAGGGATCGAAGGCCATGCCGAAGCCGTTGCGGTGACCGTAAGAGAACACGGTCTGGATCATGGCTCCCACTTCGCCGCCCGTCGCCGCGCCGGCGGCGAAGAAGGGATTGTCAGGCGGCGTAGTGCCATCGTCGTTCAGGCGCTGGACCACGCCGGACAGGTGGGCGTTGTCGGGCTGGGGGCCGCCGTAGGTATCGTCGACGAAGGGGGCGGTCAGGAAGGGACCATTGGGCAGGTTCTGCATCTGCCCGCGCCGGCCGAGGTCGCCCGTGAACACGTACAGCTTGCCGTCCGGGCCGAAGCGCAAGGGGCCGCCGTTATGGTTACCTTGTTCCTGCGCGTTGGCCGTGTCGGGATGGCCCGGGACCGGAATGTTGTCGGTTTGCCGGGCGCGCAGGCGCAGCGTCTTGAAGTTGGGATCGCGGGTCAGGAAGGAACCGTTCCAGATGAAGCGGTCGACGCGGTTGCCCAGCAGCGCCACGTCGCCCACGGCGGTGCTGTCGGTCCCGCTCGCACTCTCGGTCCAGCGCAGGTAGACGAAGGGCAGGGCTGGGAAGTTGGGGTGCAGGGCGATGGCGAGCAAACCGCGTTCCGAGTTCGAATTGACCGCCAGGTCGAGGACGGGCAGGGGTTGCAGCACACCATTGATCGCCCGCTTGACCTGGCCGCTTGCCTTTTCCAGGATCAGGGCGTCGTCCGGGCCGATGAAGGCGATTCCGATGGGCTGGGCGAGTCCCTGGCCAGGGCCCACGTAGGTCGCGACTTGCAGGTTGGGATCGAGTATCTGGACCGGAATCGAATCCGCCGCGGCGAAGGGGGCGGCGAGGCCGAGCAGGATGGGCGGCAGAAAGAGCGGAATGCGCCTGCCGTGGCGCTTGGCGCGTGAAGTGGACATCGTGATCCTCCAAACGGGCAGCGAGAAGGGAAGCGGTATCGTCCTCTTGAAAGCGGACCCGGGCGCAGAGTTGCGCGGAAGTCGACAGGGTGTGCGGCGATGCGCGGCGCGCAAGGCGGCAGGAGGCGGCGGACTGGCCGTCGTCAGCGAAAGAATTCAGGCGCCGTCCTGGTCGGTGTCGGCGCGGCGCCTGAGGTAGTACCTGGCTCGTGGTTTACTTCTTTGCGTAGCGGCGGCGCAGCGCACCCATGCCCAGCGCTCCCAGGCCCAGCAGGGCGATCGAGCCCGGCTCCGGCACCTCGCCCGGATTGCCCGGATCATCGCGGTCGAAGGCGCCGACGCGCACGGTTTCCGGCGTACCCTGGGTGGTGTTTGCGGCGAACTGCACGCCGCCGCCCACCACGCATTGCGTCAGGTCGCCGCAGGCGGCCACGGCCAGCGCGGCCTGGGCGTCATCCAGCACGAAGCGGTGCAGGCCGGATTGGCCGATGCCGCCTGTGTCGGTCAGGATCAGGTCGGGGCCGGTGTACGAGAAGGTCTGCAGAAGCGTGCCGTCCAGGGCGTACAGGGCCATGTAGAGGTCGGTCAGGGTCGCGGTGTCGACACCGGGTTCGCTGATGTTCACAACGAAGCCGAGCTCGCCGGCACTCGTGATGCCATCGATATCGCTGAGCAGATAGACGCCATTGCCGCCAACAGCACCCGTGTTGTCGCCGCCTTCCAGGTTCGGCATCACACTGGCTTCGCAGGTTTGATCGGGATTGGTCATGTTGCCGCCGTTGGTATGGCGGACGCAACCCGACTCGATATCGTTCCGCGGACCATTGTTCTGCACGGTCACGACCGTGGACACGGCGCCGAGACCGGTACCGGTTTGCTGCACCCCGGTTTGATAGATCAGGTCGGCAAACGCCGGGGAGGCGCCAGTTACAAGTGCTGCACTCACTGCTAATTTCAGGATCGTGGATTTCATCACTAGCTCCTTCGGGAATATTTCGTTCTTATGGGTAACTGCCAGGTACTACATAAACGTAAGAGCAAGTTGCGGGCCAGCGTAAACACTTTGAGAAAAATCAAGTACCTATATCGGGTAAGCGTTCGCCGCGCAGGTAAAGTGTAAAAAATACCGAAAGTTTCCATTTCCCAGTTTGTACCTCCCAAGAAAGAGTCGTGCTCACATCAATCCCTCCTCCTGTCGTGCCGTGAGGAGTGCGAAACTGCTAAGGTAGGGTGTCGAACAACGAGGGAGCGCGTGCATGGGGAAGCGGACATGGTTTCTGGCGAGAATGCTGTTGCGTGGCTGGGCGTGGCGGGATGGACAGGACGGCGGGCGAAGGAGAGACGTATGAATCCGATCGCCTTCGACATTCCCGCGGTCGGCTTATCGGCCTATCTGACCCTGGCCGGCATCACCTGCCTAGCGGCGCTGCTGCCGATGCTGTTGGTGCGCAAGCGTTCGCTCGCCGCCAACCTGAAGAGCGGCGCCGCGGCCGGCGCCCTGGTGCTGCCCGTGACCCTGCTGCTCGGGCTGGGACTGTCGAACAATACCCTGGAGGTGCGCGACGGCCAGGTGCGGGTGCGCGCGAGCTACTTCTATGAATATGCGCGCGACATCGGCGAGTTCGACCTGGCCCAGGCCCGGCAGGGCAGCATGGCCTCGATCGAGGCGGCCCGCCTCGGCCCACGCGACAACGGCATCAGCCTGCCGGGCTATGCGGCGGGCCGCTTCACCAGCGCGGACCAGCGGCCGCTGTTCGTGGCCGTGACCGACCGCGAGCGGGTGGTCTACCTGCCCGCGAAACAGGGGCAATCGCTGCTGGTGAGCGTCGAGCAGGCCGACCAGCTACTAGCCCTTCTGCATGGGCGCGCGGCCGCGCAGCGCCAACTGGCGCTGCGCCCATAGAGCTAAAACAGATTCTAGAAGCCGATCCGCGATTTGCCCGGCACCGGGCGCAGGCGGATGTCGTCCACGGTGACGTGGGCGCGGCCGTCGGCCACCGCGTAGCCGAGGCTGTCGAGCAGGGTCTTGCGCAGGTCGCGCGGCGAGACCGGCGCCAGCTTGGCGAGCACGGCCTCGTTGAGGACGTCGTCGAAGCCGCCCAGGTTGAGCTCCTCGACCAGGCCGCGGACCATGCGCTGGGCGATGCCGGCCGCCTGTTCCGGCGTCGGCTTGGGCACCTCGTAGACCGCCATGCGGTTGAGCAGGGGAGAGGGAATGCCTTCGACCGAATTGGCCGTCAGCACCCAGAAGATCTGGCTGGCGTCCACGTCGACGTCGATGAACTCGTCGCGGAAGGCCTTCGAGGTTTCCGGTTCGAGTAACTGATAGAGAGCGGCCAGCGGATCGGACTGGGTGGAGCCGCTGGCCTTTTCCACTTCGTCCAGCACCAGCACCGGATTGGCATACTTGCCGCGCACCAGGCGCTCGGCCACCTTGCCGCATTTGGCGCCGCGCCAGCTGGCCGAGCTGCCGGTGATGACGAAGCCGGCCGAGAGGGCGTTCATGCTGATCAGTTCGCACTCGGTGGACATGGCCTTGGCCAGGCGCTTGGCGAAATGGGTCTTGCCCACGCCGGGGCCGCCCAGCAGCAGGATGGGCATGACGTTGAAACCCTTGTCGCCGGCATGGGCCAGGCGCAGGTAGCGCGCCAGGTCGTCCAGCACTTCATCGAAATTGGGGCATTCCTCGAACAGGGGATCGAGTGCGTCGAGGGAAGAGGGGGTGGTGACGAAGCGGTCGGCCCCGGTCTCCAGCATGCGCTCGTAAAACGCGTCGAGTTCCGGGGAGCGGCCGCGGTTGCGGTCCAGGGCTTCCTGCACTTCGGTCAGGTCGTAGACCGCGCGGGTACGGGCGAGGGTGATGCTCACTGCTACCTCCTTGGCAACGGACCGGTGGTCCGCCAGTCTGGCACGCTCCGCCTGGCTCCGCCATCCTGCCGAGCGAGCCAGAGGCAGGTGGGTCATCGCCTTGGATTCATCCTAACTCGTCCTCATGAGGCCTGCAATTCCATACAGTGTAATTCTGCGTTGCAATTGTTGTTTCCTCACATTAACTTCGCACGCGCGTTGAAATTAATCAAACGTAAACATTGTGTGTACAACTGAGGCACTACTTGCACACCGTTGTGTAAGTGCCTAATTTTACGAGACATTTTGGCATTTCATTCCATCAACAACTGTTCCTAAGTCATTGGTTTCATTAGCAAATTCCGTATTTGGCCAGTGTGAATTCGCTTGACCACCAACATTGCTTCCACTAAAGTGGGAAACAGTGTGAAAAAGTGTCGATTTGTGGGAGGAAATCCCTCCGCAAGGCGCCTACGACAACACCCCACAAACTCTCCAAAGCTAGGTAAATACGTGTTCCAGGGCGCGTCAGCGATCAATCTCGATGCAAAGGGCCGGATGTCGATTCCGGCCAAGCACCGTGACGCCCTCGTTTCCCAGTGCGAAGGCCGGATGACGCTCACCAAACACCCGCACGGTTGCCTGCTTTTCTTCCCCCGTCCCGTCTGGGAAGAGCACCGCAAGCAGATCGCCGCCTGGCCGATGTCGGCCCGGGCGTGGCAGCGCATTTTCCTTGGGAATGCCGTGGATGTCGAGCTCGACTCCGCGGGCCGCGTGCTCATTTCGCCCGAGCTGCGCGCAGCCGTCGGGCTCGACAAGGAAGTGATGATGCTCGGCATGGGCACCCACTTCGAGATCTGGAATGCCGCCAAGCTGGCCGAGGACGAGGCTGAGGCCGTCGCCGGTGGCATGCCCGATGTTCTTTCCAACTTCTCGTTCTGAGGCGCCGATGACGGAAACATTGACGGTGCCCGCATTCCAGCATCGCACGGTGCTGTTGGACGAAGCAGTCGACGCGCTCAACCTCGAGGGCGCACGCACCTCCGGTACTTATATAGATGGCACCTTCGGCCGTGGCGGACACAGCCGGCTCATCCTGTCGCGCCTGAGCGACAGCGGCCGCCTGATCGCTTTCGACAAGGACCCGCAGGCCATCGCCACCGCGCAGCAGGTGGCGGATCCCCGCTTTGCCATCGTGCATGACAGTTTCGCAACGATGCAGGACGCGCTTGCCGCGCGCGGCATCCAGCAGGTCGACGGAATCCTCCTCGACCTGGGTATTTCGTCGCCCCAGGTGGACGACGCCACCCGCGGTTTCAGCTTCCGCCAGGACGGCCCGCTCGACATGCGCATGGACACCACGCGCGGCATGCCGGCGGCCGAGTGGATCGCGACCGCGCCCCAAACCGAACTCGAAAAGGTGATACGCGATTATGGAGAAGAACGGTATGCTTTCCAGATTGCAAAGGCGATTGTTGCTCGCCGGGCAATCGAGCCAATTTCGACCACACGACAGCTTGCCGCAATCGTGGCAGACGCGGTCAAGACCCGCGAAAAGGGCAAGGACCCTGCGACCAGGACCTTTCAGGCTGTCCGGATTTTCATCAATCAAGAGCTTGAAGACCTTGAAGCAGGTCTGAGCGCGGCCTATGCCATGCTGGCGCCGGGCGGGCGCATGTCGGTGATCAGCTTCCACTCGCTGGAAGACCGCATCGTCAAGCAGTTCTTCGCGTCCAAGGCCAAGGTGGCCCAGCCGGACCGCCGCCTGCCGATCCGCGCCGTCGACCTGCCCCAGCCCCTGATGAAACTGGTCGCCAAGACCAAGCCGTCCGAGCTCGAGGTGGACGTGAACCCGCGCGCCCGCTCGGCGGTGCTGCGCGTGGCCGAGCGCCTGCCGGGAGGCGCGGCATGAGCGCCAAGCTGAACATCGTGCTGGTGACCCTGCTGGTGGGTTGCGCCCTGTCGGTGATCAACGCCCGCTACCAGGCGCGCCACCTCTTGATCGAACTCGAGCGCCTGCAGCAGCAGGCGCGCCAGCTCGACATCGACTGGGCCCAGCTCCAGCTCGACCAGTCGCGACTGGGCAAGAACGAGCGCATCGAGCAGATCGCGCGCACCGAGCTGAACATGGCCCCGCTGACCCCGGCCCGTACCCAGTACCTGACGGAAGGCGCTGAATGAGCCGAGGCGCGATGAAAGCAGGCGGCGCACGCGTGGCGGCCTCCAAGGGCGTGGCTTTTTCCAAGAGCCCGGTGCTGGCCGTGCGCCTGCCGGACTGGCGTTCGCGCCTGGTCCTGTTCGTCCTGTTCGCGGCCTTCGCCGTGCTGGGCATCAGGGCGCTCTGGCTGCAGGGCATGTCGACCCAGTTCCTGCAAAAGCAGGGCAAGAGCCGCTACGAGCGCACCCTCGAGCTGCCGGCCACGCGCGGCCGCATCCTCGACCGCAACGGCGCCGTGCTGGCGTCCTCGCTGCCGGTCAAGGCCGTCTGGGCCATCCCCGAAGACCTGCTCAAGAATCCGCCCGAGAAGATTAGCGCCCTGGCGCGCCTGCTCGAGATGCCGGAAGCCGACCTGCGCAAGAAGCTGGATTCGGACCGTACTTTTGTCTACCTGAAGCGCCAGGTCGAGATGCCGGTCATCGAGCAGATCGAAAAGCTCAAGCTGGATGGCCTGGATACCCGCAAGGAATACAAGCGCTTCTATCCGCAGGGCGAAGTGATGACCCACCTGGTCGGCTTCACCAATGTCGAGGACAAGGGCCAGGAGGGCATGGAGCTGTTCCACCAGAAGACCCTGATGGGCGTGCCGGGCAGCCGCCGCGTGATCAAGGACCGCCTCGGCCACATCGCCGAAGACCTGGGCATGTTCCGCGAGCCGCACCAGGGCAAGGACCTGACCCTGTCGGTGGACAGCAAGCTGCAGTACATCGCCTTCACCAGCGTCAAGAACGCGGTCGAGAAGTTCAATGCCCAGGCCGGCGGCGCGGTGGTGCTGGACGTGCACACCGGCGAGGTGCTGGCCATGGCCAACTACCCGACCTACAACCCGAACGACCGCTCCAAGCTGACCGGCGCCCAGCTGCGCAACCGCGTGATCACCGACACCTTCGAGCCGGGCTCCACCCTCAAGCCGGTGACCGTGGCGCTCGGCCTGGAAAAGAAGAAGATCACGCCCGACACCGTGTTCGACGTCTCGGGCGGCCGCATCACCGTCACCGGCCGCACCATCCGCGACATGCACCCGAAGGACCACCTGACCGTGGGCGGCATCATCCAGAAGTCGTCCAACGTCGGCACCGTCAAGATCGCCCAGCTGCTCGAGCCCCAGGACATGTGGGAGCTGTACACCAAGTTGGGCTACGGCCAGGCGCCGCGCTTCGGCTTCCCGGGCGCCGTCGCCGGCCGCGTGCGTCCATGGAAATCGTGGAAGCCGATCGAATACGCCAACATGTCCTTCGGCCACGGCCTGTCGGTCT
The DNA here is from genome assembly GCF_018119405.1 of Massilia sp. ST3. Taxonomy (GTDB): domain Bacteria; phylum Pseudomonadota; class Gammaproteobacteria; order Burkholderiales; family Burkholderiaceae_D; genus Telluria. The sequence goes on from NZ_JAGPWC010000006.1 coordinate 22,612, forward strand.
CGCTGCTGCAGCTGGCGCGTTCCTACATGGTGTTCGCGCGCGACGGCGACATCATTCCGCTGTCCTTCCTCAAGGTCGAGGAAGAGCCGGTGGGCCAGCAGGTGATCTCGCCCAAGACCGCGGCCCAGGTGCGCACCATGCTCGAATCCGTGGTTGGTCCGGAAGGCACCGCCTCCAAGGCCCAGGTCGCCGGCTACCGCGTGGGCGGCAAGACCGGCACCGCCGAGAAGATCGTCAACGGACGCTATTCCAAGACCGACAACATCGGCTACTTCGTCGGCATCGCGCCGATGTCCAAGCCGCGCTTCGTCATCGCCGTCATGATCGACAACCCGAGGGGCGCCTTGCGGACGGGCGGCAGCGTCGCCGCGCCGACGGCGGCCGACCTCGGCTCGAATGCGCTGAGGGCGGCGAACGTTCCGCCCGATTCCTCGGTCACAGACATCATCATTCCGGAAAATCCCCTAGAGGAGAGCATGTGATGGCGATGAGCCTGAACGACATCTGCCAGAGGATCCGCGCCGCCGCACCAGGCGGCCGTCTCGTTTCTGATTCCCGCCGCGTCGCCCGGGGCGACGTGTTCTTCGCCTATCCGGGCGAAGCCGCGGACGGCCGCGCCTACATCGCCGCCGCCGTGAAGGCCGGCGCCGCCGCCGTGGTCTACGAAGAAACCGGCTTCACCTGGGATGCCAGCCTCGACGTGCCGCATATCGCGGTGCCGGACCTGAAGAAGAACGCCGGACCGATCGCGCATGCCGTGCTCGGGCATCCGGACCGCGCCATGTTCACCGTCGCCGTCACCGGCACCAACGGGAAGACCTCGATCGCCCTCTGGACCGGCCAGTGCCTGGCGCGCCTGGGCGAGACCGCCGCCGTGATCGGCACCCTGGGCGTGGGCATTATCAAGGGCAAGACCGAGCCGAGCTTCGACGTCACCGGCTACACCACGCCGGACGCCGTGCTGCTGGCCCAGAAGCTGGCCGACCTGCGCGCCGCGAACGCGAGCGCGCTGGCCATCGAAGCCTCGTCCATCGGCCTGGTCCAGGACCGCGCCGCCGGCATGCATTTCGACGTCGCGATCTTCACCAACCTGACCCGCGACCACCTCGACTTCCACGGCGACATGGCCAGCTACGAAGCGGCCAAGGTCAAGCTGTTCGAATGGGAAGGCCTGAAGCACGCCATCGTCAACCTGGACGACCCGGCAGGGCAGCGCCTGGTCGCCCACCTGCGCGCCAATTTCCCGGCCCTGTCCGTCACCGGCTACACCATCAAGAGCGAGGCTGAACAGCCCGCCGTGGACGGCATCGGCATCCTGCGCGCGGGCGCCATGCGCAGCCGCCACGCCGGCACCGAATTCCAGGTCGAGACTCCGCAGGGCGGCGCGCTGGTGCGCACTCAGCTGGTCGGCCACTACAACGTCAGCAACGCCCTGGGCGTGCTGGGCGCACTGCTGTCCAAGGGCGTGGCCCTGAAGAGCGCGGTGGAAGCCATCGAGGCGCTGGTCCCGGCCCCGGGTCGCATGCAGCAGATCGGCGGCCAGGATGCGCCGATGGTCGTGATCGACTACGCCCACACTCCGGACGCCCTGGAAAAGACCCTGGAAGCGCTGCGCCAGGTCGCACAGGAGCGCGGCGGCCAGCTGTGGTGCGTGTTCGGCTGCGGCGGCGACCGCGATCCGGGCAAGCGCCCGCAGATGGGCGCCATCGCCCAGGCGGCCGACCAGGTGCTGGTCACCAGCGACAACCCGCGCAGCGAGGAGCCGTCGAGCATCATCGCCCAGATCGTCGCCGGCATGGACAAGCACCACGCGCATTCGCGCTACCAGACCGTGGAAGACCGCGCCGCGGCCATCCTGCTGGCCGTGAAGCAGGCCGCCAAGCAGGACGTGATCCTGCTGGCGGGGAAGGGCCACGAGCCCTACCAGGAAATCAAGGGCCGCAAGATGCCGTTCTCGGACGCCGACCACGCTTCGCTGGCGCTGACGGCCCGGCTCACCATGTTGAGGACGCACTGATGCGCGGTTCGCTCGCACAACTGGTCTCGGCCATGCCGGGCGCGCGCCTGGTGGGTGGCGACACGGCCTTCGAGGGCGTGTCGACCGACAGCCGCAAGCTGCAGCCGGGCATGCTGTTCGTCGCCCTGCGCGGCGAGGTCTTCGACGCCCACAATTTCCTGGGGCAGGTCGCTACCCAAGGCGTCGCGGCCGTGGTGGCGGAAGAACTGCCGGAGGGCTGGACCCTGCCGGCCATCGTGGTGCCGAACACCCTCGCCGCGCTGGGCCAGATCGCCAACGGGTGGCGCGCGCAGTACGCGATTCCCGTCATCGGGGTCACGGGCAGCAACGGCAAGACCACGGTCAAGGAGATGATCGCGTCCATCCTGGCAGCCGCCTTCGGCGAGGACCATCGCCTGGCGACCCAGGGCAACCTGAACAACGAGATCGGCGTGCCGCTGACCTTGTTCCGCCTGGGCGCGCAGCACCAGGCCGCCGTGATCGAGCTGGGCATGAACCATCCGGGCGAGATCGGCCGTTTGAGCGCGATCGCGGCGCCGACCGTGGGCCTGGTGAACAACGCCCAGCGCGAGCACCAGGAATTCATGCACACCGTCGAGGCGGTGGCGCGCGAGAACGGGTCGGTGCTGCAGTCGCTGGGGGCGGATGGCGTGGCCGTCTTCCCTGGCGACGATACCTATACGGACCTGTGGCGCGGGCTCGCCAAGTGCGATGTGCTGACTTTCGGTTTGAGCGAGCAGTGCGACGTGCGCGCCGTCCATACCAGCAATGGTTTCGGCAGCGACCTCCAGGTCAGCGCACGCGGTGCGCAGCACAAGGTCAAGCTGGCAGCGGCAGGCGAACACAACGTCCGCAACGCGCTGGCTGCCTTCGCCTGCGCGCTGGCCGCCGGCATTCCGGCCGACGCCATCGTGCGCGGCCTGGAGAGCTTCGCCCCCGTCGGCGGCCGCCTGCAGCGCAAGCAGGCGTCCAACGGCGCCACCGTCATCGACGACACCTACAACGCCAACCCCGACTCCATGCGCGCCGCCATCGACGTGCTGGCGTCCTATCCCGCGCCGCGCATCCTGGTGGTGGGCGACATGGGCGAAGTGGGCGCGCAAGGAAAAGAGTTTCACGAAGAAATCGGCGCCTATGCGCACAGCAAAGGCATCGAGACCGTGCTCGCGACCGGCGAGCTGGCGCGCCACCTGGCCGCGTCGGGAGCACAGCACTACGCGCAGTTCGACGATTTATTGGCAGCACTGGATTCAGCTTTGGGCCGCGATGCCAACGCGACTGTCCTGGTGAAGGGCTCGCGCTTCATGAAAATGGAGCGCGTGGTCCAGCACCTGACCGCATCAACCCCTATTGGCAAGGACGCCCACTAACATGCTTCTCTGGCTTGCTCAGTACTTCCAGGACTACATCGGTCCACTGCGCGTATTCAACTACATCACCTTCCGCGCGGTGTTCGCGACCATTACCGCGATCACCATCGGCCTGCTGTGCGGCCCGGTCGTGATCCGCAAGCTGACCGAAATGAAGGTCGGCCAGGCGGTGCGCACCTATGGTCCGCAGAGCCACCTGACCAAGCACGGCACCCCGACCATGGGCGGCGTGCTGGTGCTGATCGCGATCGGCGTCTCGACCCTGCTGTGGTGTGACCTGTCCAACCGCCTGATCTGGCCGGTGCTGGTCGTGACCCTGGGCTTCGGCGCCATCGGCTGGGTCGACGACTACCGCAAGGTGGTCTACAAGGACCCGGAAGGCATGCGCTCGGGCGAAAAATACTTCTGGATGTCGCTGATCGGCCTGTCCTCGGCCTTCTACCTGGCGTTCTCGGTCTCGGCGGCCAACCCCTGGGAAGTGGCGCGCCTGTTCTACGCCTGGGTCGAATCCGGCTTCTCGATGGACCTGCCGCCCAAGGCCGACCTGATCGTTCCGTTCTTTAAGTCGATCAGCTATCCGCTCGGCGTGTGGGGCTTCATCGCGCTGACCTATTGCGTCATCGTCGGCACCAGCAACGCGGTCAACTTCACCGACGGCCTGGACGGCCTGGCGATCATGCCGACCGTGATGGTCGGCGCGGCCCTGGGCCTGTTCGCCTACCTGACCGGCAGCGTCACCTATTCGAAATACCTGTTCATTCCCTACATCCCGGGCGCCGGCGAACTCCTGATCTTCTGCGGCGCGATGGCGGGGGCGGGCCTGGCCTTCCTCTGGTATAACGCGCATCCGGCCCAGATGTTCATGGGCGACGTCGGCGCGCTGGCCCTGGGCGGGGCGCTCGGCACCCTGGCCGTGATCGTGCGCCAGGAAATCGTGCTGTTCATCATGGGCGGCGTGTTCGTGGCCGAGACCCTGTCGGTGATCATCCAGGTGAGCTGGTTCAAGTTCACCAAGAAGAAGTATGGCGCCGGCCGCCGTGTATTCCTGATGGCGCCGCTGCACCACCATTTCGAACAAAAGGGCTGGAAAGAAACCAAGGTCGTGGTCCGCTTCTGGATCGTGACCATGGTGCTCATCCTGGTTGGCTTGTCGACTCTGAAACTGCGCTGATGAACTACGAAGGCAAAACCGCACTGGTACTGGGCCTGGGTGAATCCGGGCTGGCGATGGCGCAGTGGCTGGCGCGCTGCGGCGCGCGCGTGCGCGTCGCCGATACGCGCACCGAGCCGCAGCGCCTGTTCGCCCTGCGCCAGGCCGTGCCGAACGCCGAATTCGTGGGCGGCGAATTCGCCGCGGCCCTGCTCGACGGCATCGACTTCGTCGCCGTCAGCCCGGGCCTGGCTCCGAACCGCGAACTGGCCGCCGTTCAACCCGCCGCGCACGAGCGCCACATCCCGGTATGGGGCGAGATCGAGCTGTTCGCCCAGGCCCTGGCCCACCTGCGCCAGGAAAACGGCTACGCCCCGAAAGTCATCGCCATCACCGGCACCAACGGCAAGACCACCGTCACCAGCCTGACCGGCCTGCTGTGCCGGCGCGCCGGCCTGTCCACCCGCGTGGCCGGCAACATCAGCCCGGCCGCGCTGGACGTGCTGCGCGAAGTCCTCGACAAGCACGAACTGCCGCAGGCCTGGGTGCTGGAACTGTCCAGCTTCCAGCTGCACACCACCTTCAGCCTGCAGGCCGATGCGGCCACGGTGCTGAACGTGACCCAGGACCACCTGGACTGGCATGGCAGCATGGACGCCTATGCACGCGACAAGGCGCGCATCTTCGGCCCCGACACCGTGCGCGTGCTGAACCGCGACGACGCCACCGTGATGCGCATGGCCGCCGCCGATGCGCCGGTGTTCACCTTCGGCACCGGCGAACCGCTTGAACCGAACAGCTTCGGCCTGCTCAGCGAGCGCGGCGTGCTGTGGCTGGCCAACGCGGTCGCCGTCGACGACGAACCGGCGAAGAAACTCAAGAAAGGCGAGCTGCCGCCCCCGGTGGAAACCACCGTGAGCCGCCTGATGCCGGCCGACGCGCTGCGGATCCGCGGCCTGCACAACGCCTCCAACGCGCTCGCCGCGCTGGCCCTGTGCCGCGCCTGCGGGCTGCCGCTGGCGCCGCTGCTGCACGGCCTGCGCGAGTACGCCGGCGAGCCGCACCGGGTGGAACTGGTCGCCAGCATCGAGGGCGTCGACTACTACGACGACAGCAAGGGCACCAACGTGGGCGCCACCGTGGCCGCGCTGGAAGGCCTGGGCAAGGCCTTCGCGGGCGAAGACCAGCAGATCGTGCTGATCGCCGGCGGCGACGGCAAGGGCCAGGATTTTGAACCTCTCGCCCTTCCTGCATCACGCCATGTGCGCGCCGTGCTGCTGATCGGCCGCGATGCGCCGGCGGTGCGCGCCGCCATCGAACCGACCGGCGTGCCGGTGTTCGACCTGCCGGGCCTGCCGGAAGCGGTGCGCCGCGCCGCCGGCCTGGCCAAGGCGGGCGACGCGGTGCTGCTGTCGCCGGCCTGCGCCAGCCTCGACATGTTCACCAACTACGCGCACCGCGCGCAAGTCTTCGTCGACGCCGTGCGCGAGCTCGCACTCGAGAAGGGGCAGGAAATCTGATGGCGTTCCAGATTCCGTTCAAGTTCTCGGGCAGCGCCAGCGATGCGAGCATCGCGGCGCGCAGCCGTCCATCGAAGATGATGGGGTACGACCAGCCGCTGGTGTGGGTCACGGTGCTGCTCATGCTGTTCGGACTGGTGATGGTGTACTCGGCCTCGATCGCGCTGCCGGACTCGCCGAAGTTCGCCTACCTGGCCGACCGGAACGAATACTTCCTGTACCGCCAGATGATGTACATCGTGGTCTCGATGACCGCCGCCGCCGTGGTGTTCCGCGTGCCGATCGCCGTGTGGCAGCGGTACGCGCCCATGCTCTTCATCGGCACCCTGGTGCTCCTGATGATCGTGCTGATCCCGGGCATCGGCGTGACGGTCAACGGCGCGCGCCGCTGGCTGCCGCTCAAGGTCATGAACCTGCAGCCCTCGGAGCTGATGAAGATCGCGGCCGTGCTCTACGCCGCCGACTTCACCGTGCGCAAGCAGGAATACATGCACAAGCTGACCAAGGGCTTCCTGCCGATGATGGTCGCGATCGGCCTGGTCGGCGGCCTGCTGCTGATGGAGCCGGACCTGGGCGCCTTCGGCGTGATCGTCTGCATCGCCATGGGCATCCTGTTCCTGGGCGGGATCAACATCGTCTGGTTCGGCGGCATCGGCGCGCTGCTGGTCGTGATCTTCACCGCGATCATCGCGCTCTCGCCGTTCCGCCGCGCGCGCATGTTCGCCTACCTCGACCCCTGGCAGGAAGACAACGCCCTCGACAAGGCCTACCAGCTGACCCACTCTTTGATCGCCTTCGGGCGCGGCGAGTTCTTCGGCGTGGGCCTGGGCTCGAGCGTGGAAAAACTGCACTACCTGCCGGAAGCCCACACCGACTTCATCATGGCCGTGATCGGCGAGGAACTCGGCCTGGCCGGCGTGCTGGTGGTGGTCGCCATGTTCTACTGGATCGTCAAGCGCGCCTTCGACATCGGCCGCCAGGCCATCGCCCTCGACCAGGTCTTCGCGGGCCTGGCCGCCAAGGGCATCGGCATCTGGATCGGCGTGCAGACCTTCATCAACATGGGCGTGAACCTGGGTCTGCTGCCGACCAAGGGCCTGACCCTGCCGCTGATGAGCTTCGGCGGCTCGGGCGTGATGTTCAACTGCGTCGGCCTGGCGATCCTGCTGCGGATCGACTACGAGAACCGTGTCCGGATGCGCGGAGGCCGCGTATGAAGAAGCTGATGATCATGGCGGCCGGCACCGGCGGCCACATCTTCCCCGGCATCGCGATCGCGCAGACCATGCGCGCGCGCGGCTGGGAAGTGAGCTGGCTGGGAACGCGCCACGGCATGGAGACCGACCTGGTGCCGAAAGCCGGCATCGCCATGGACAGCATCGATTTCGCCGGCCTGCGCGGCAAGGGTCTGGGCCATACGGTCAAGGGCGCCTTCAAGATGCTGGGTGCGTTCGCGGCCTGCCGCCGCTTCCTGGCCCAGCGCAAGCCCGACGTGGTGCTGGGCATGGGCGGCTACGTGACCGTACCGGGCGGCATGATGGCGCGCCTGCGCGGCGTGCCGCTGGCCCTGGTCAACGCCGACGCCGCGCTGCTGCTGTCGAACAAGACCCTGGCGCCGATGGCCGACCGCGTGCTGTTCGGCTTCCCGGCCGATTTCGGCAAGGCGGCCGACCGCGCCGTGGTCACCGGCAACCCGGTGCGCCAGGCGATCCTGGACCTGCCTGCGCCTGCAGCGCGCTTCGCGGGCCGCAGCGGCCCGCTGCGCATCCTGGTGGTGGGCGGCAGCCTGGGCGCCAAGGTGCTGAACGACAGCGTGCCGGCGGCGCTCAGCCTGATCGACCCGGCCGTGCGTCCGGTCGTGACCCACCAGTCGGGCAAGAAGAATATCGAGGCGCTGCGCGCCGCCTACGCCCAGGCCGGCGTCGAGGCCAATGTCGTCGACTTCATCGACGACATGGCCGCCGCCTATGCCGGGGCCGACCTGGTGATCTGCCGCGCGGGCGCGATCACGGTGTCGGAACTGACCGCGGCCGGCGTGGCCAGCGTGCTGGTGCCGTTTGTCGCCAGCACCACCAGCCACCAGCGCGACAACGCGGTCTGGATGGACGGACAACAGGCGGCGCTGCACCTGCCGCAGGGCGAACTGGAACCGCAGCGGCTGGCAAGCCTGCTGCAAACGACGAGCCGCGAACGCTGCCTGGCCATGGCCGAGGCGGCGCAACGCGTGGGCAAGCGCGACGCCAACGAGGCGATCGCGCGCGAACTAGAGAATCTGGCAAGGTAAGGGCGCGATGCAACACAAGATCAAGAACATTCACTTCGTCGGCATCGGCGGCAGCGGCATGAGCGGCATCGCCGAGGTGCTGGTCAACCTCGGCTACAAGGTGTCTGGCTCGGACCTGAACAGCAACGCCGCGAGCCAGCGCCTGGCCGACCTCGGCGCCAAGGTCTACCTCGGCCACAAGGCCGAGCACGTGGCGGGCGCCGACGTGGTCGTGACCTCGACCGCGGTCAACGAAGCGAATCCCGAAGTGGTGGCGGCGCGCGCCGGCAAGGTGCCGGTGGTTCCGCGCGCCATCATGCTGGGCGAACTGATGCGCCTGAAGCGCGGCATCGCCATCGCCGGCACCCACGGCAAGACCACCACCACCAGCCTGGTGGCCTCGGTGCTGGCCCAGGGCGGCATGGACCCGACCTTCGTCATCGGCGGCCGCCTGACCGCCGCCGGCGCCAACGCCAAACTGGGCTCGGGCGACTACATCGTGGCCGAGGCCGACGAGTCGGACGCCTCCTTCCTGAACCTGTCGCCGATGATCGAGGTGATCACCAACATCGACGCCGACCACATGGATACCTACGAGCACGACTTCGAAAAGCTCAAGGCCGCCTTCGTGCACTTCACCCACCGCCTGCCGTTCTACGGCCGCGCCATGCTGTGCATCGACGACCGCCACGTGCGCGACATCCTGCCCCAGGTGACCAAGCCGGTCACCACCTACGGCTTCTCGGAAGAAGCCGAGGTGCGCGCCCTGGACGCCTACGCCGAAGGCGTGCAGATGCACTTCACCGTGCGCCAGGAAGGCTATCCGGACACCAAGTTCGTGCTGAACCAGCCGGGCATGCACAACGTGCTGAACGCCTGCTCGGCGATCGCGATCGCGCGCGAGATCGGCATCGACGACGACGCCACCGCCCAGGGCCTGCTGGAATTCCGCGGCGTCGGCCGCCGCTTCACCCGCTACGGCGAAGTGGCCTTGCCCGCGGGCGGCAGCTTCACCCTGGTGGACGACTTCGGCCACCACCCGGTCGAGACCGAGGTGACCCTGGCCGCCGCGCGCGCCGCCTACCCGGGCCGCCGCCTGGTGCTGGCCTTCCAGCCGCACCGCTACAGCCGCACGCGCGACCTGTTCGAGGATTTCGTGAAGGTGCTGTCGACCCCGGACGTGCTGCTGCTGGCCGACGTCTACCCGGCCGGCGAGGCGCCGATCGTGGCCGCCGACGGCCGCGCCCTGTCGCGCGCGCTCCGCACCGGCGGCAAGCTGGAACCGATTTTCGTGGAGGCGATCGCCGACATGCCCGCGGCCATCATGAACGTGGCGCGCGACGGCGACGTCGTCATCACCATGGGCGCCGGCTCGATCAGCGGCGTGCCCCACCAACTGACCAATGCAAAGGCTTGATAGATCGTGAACACCACCACCACTTTTGATCCCGCGTCCCTGGGCAAGGTCGGCGTGCTGTTCGGCGGACGCTCCGCCGAGCGCGACGTCTCGATCATGTCCGGCACCGGCGTCCTGCAGGCCCTGAAGAGCCGCGGCGTCGACGCCCACCCCTTCGACCCGGGCACCCAGAGCCTGGCGGAGCTGGCCGCCCAGAACTTCGACCGCGTGTTCATCGCGCTGCACGGCCGCTACGGCGAGGACGGCAGCCTGCAGGGCGCGCTCGAGCAGCTCGGCATTCCCTACACCGGCAGCGGCGTGATGGCCTCGAGCGTCGGCATGGACAAGATCACCACCAAGAAGATCTGGATCATGCACGGCGTGCCGACCCCTAAATATGCGAGCATCGACGCGACCGCGGACCTCGACAAGGTGGTGGCGGACCTCGGCCTGCCGCTGATCGTCAAGCCGCCGCTCGAAGGCTCGACCATCGGCATCACCAAGGTCGAGAAGGCCGAGGACTTCAAGGCCGCGGTCGAGCTGGCCGCAGGCTTCGACGAAGTGGTGCTGGCCGAGGAATTCGTCACCGGCCGCGAGTTCACCGTGGCCGTGCTGGGCACCGGCGCCGGGGCGCGCGCGCTGCCGATCGTCGAGATCGTGGCCCCGGAAGGCAACTACGACTACCAGAACAAGTACTTCACCGACGACACCCAGTACCACTGCCCGGCGAACCTGCCGGCGGAGCTGACCGAAGAGATCCAGCGCCACGCCGTGAACGCCTACCGCGCGCTCGGCTGCGAAGGCTGGGGCAGGGTGGACGTGCTGGTGCGCGAGAGCGACATGCGTCCCTTCCTGCTCGAGGTGAACACCTCGCCCGGCATGACCGGCCACTCGCTGGTGCCGATGGCGGCGCGCGCGGTGGGCATCAGCTACGAGGACCTGTGCGTGGAAATCCTGCGCTCGGCACGCCTCAAGATGGGTCAGGCCAAGGGATAAGCGCGCATGTGGCATGACGTCCGGTCCCTGAATGCAAGCGCCAGCGCCTTGACCGCGCTGACGGTGCTCGCCTGTCTCGCCTCGATCGTGTGGTGGCTGTCGCAGCTGCCCATGTTCTCGCTGCGCGCGGTGACGGTGGAAAGCATGTACGGGATCGACCTGCGCCACGTGAACGAACTCACGGTGCGCAATGGCGTGATCGGCAAGATCCGGGGCAACTTCTTTACCGCCGACCTGGAGCAGGTGAGGACCACCTTCGAGACCGTGCCCTGGGTGCGCCGCGCCACCGTGCGCCGCGAATGGCCGAACCAGCTGATCGTCGAGGTGGAAGAGCACGAGGCGCTCGGCACCTGGGGCGAGGATGGCCGCCTGCTGTCGGTCAAGGGCGACGTCTTCACCGCCAACCTGGGCGAGGCCGGCGACGACCACGAGCTGCCGGCCTTCGACGGGCCGGCGGGCAGCGAGAAGGAAGTGCTGGCGCGCTTTTCCGAACTGCGCGCGCTGTTCGCGCCGGTCAAGCTGCTGCCGCAATCGCTGTCGCTGTCCGAGCGCTACGCGTGGACCGTCAAGCTGGACAACGGCATGAGCGTCGCCCTCGGCCGCGAACAGGACCGCAACACCCTGAAGCGCCGGGTGCAGCGCCTGGTCGGCGTCTACCCGCAGCTGGTCGCCCGGCTGCAGGAAGGGCGCATCGACACGATCGACATGCGCTACCCGAACGGCCTGGCGCTGTCCTCGGCGGCACTGAGCGTGCCGACGGACGCAAGCAAGCCGGTCAAGGCGGCGAAGAAAAAACCGAACACAACAAGCAAGATAACCAAGCAAACCTAGCAGGCAACAGCAATGACAAAAGACGCGAAAAACCTGATCGTCGGCCTCGACATCGGCACCTCCAAGGTGGTGGCGGTCGTGGCCGAAGTGATGTCCGACGGACGCCACGAGGTGATCGGCCTCGGTCAGCACGAGTCGAAAGGATTGAAGAAAGGCGTGGTCGTCAACATCGAGGCCACCGTCGAGTCGATCCAGCGCGCCCTGGAAGAGGCGGAGCTGATGGCCGACTGCAAGATCCGCAACGTCTATGCTGGCATCGCCGGCAGCCATATCCGCTCCTTCAATTCGAGCGGCATGGTGGCGATCAAGGACAAGGAAGTCACCGCCACCGACGTGGCGCGCGTGATCGAGACCGCCAAGGCGGTCAACATTCCGACCGACCAGCAGCTGCTGCACACGGTGCCGCAGGAATTCATCGTCGACAACCAGGAAGACGTGCGCGAGCCGATCGGCATGAGCGGCATCCGCCTGGAAGTGCGGGTCCACATCGTCACCGGCGCGGTGTCGGCGGTGCAGAACATCGTCAAGTGCGTGCGCCGCTGCGGCCTGGAAGTCTCGGACCTGATCCTGCAGCCGATGGCCTCGGCCGACTCGGTGCTGACCTCGGACGAGAAGGAACTGGGCGTGGTCCTGATCGACATCGGCGGCGGCACTACCGACATCGCCGTGTTCTCGGACGGCGCGATCCGCCACACGGCGGTGATCCCGATCGCCGGCGACCAGATCACCAGCGACATCGCGATGGCGCTGCGCACTCCGACCGGCGAGGCCGAGGACATCAAGATCCGCTACGGCGTGGCCAAGCAGGTGCTGGCCGATCCGGGCGAGACGCTCGAAGTGCCAGGGCTGGGCGATCGCGGTCCGCGCGCGCTCTCGCGCCAGGCGCTGGCGGCCGTGATCGAGCCGCGCGTCGAAGAACTGTTTGCGATGGTGCACCAGGTAGTGCGCGAATCCGGTTACGAAGGCGTGCTCTCGTCGGGCATCGTCCTCACCGGCGGCAGCTCGATCATGCCGGGCATGATCGAAATGGCCGAAGACATTTTCCTCAAACCGGCGCGCCTCGGCACGCCGGAGTACCGCGGCCAGCTGGCCGACGTGGTGCGCAGCCCCCGCTACGCCACCGTGCTCGGCCTGCTGCTGGAAGCGAAGAAGCAGTACCTGCGCGGCCACATCGTGACCCGCCAGGATGGTTCGGTGAAGGCAGTGTGGCAACGCATGAAGGAATGGATAGCTGGGAATTTCTGAAGCAGGGACGGCAGTAGAAAAATTCGTAAAAATTCGACGTAAATTCGTCACGGGATCAAGATTTTTAAATACAATCGCAGTTACCGAGCTGAGGCGTTATTTCAAGCAGAACGCCTCGTCCCGGGAACCGCATTTTGAATATTAGGGAGTTCATCATGGAGTTCGATATGGTCGATAACGCAGCACTGGGGACCGTGATCAAGGTCGTGGGCGTCGGTGGCGCCGGCGGCAACGCGGTTCAGCACATGATCAATAAAGGTGTGTCCGGTGTCGAGTTCATCGCCGCAAACACGGACGCGCAAGCCCTGGCGGCTTCGAGCGCGCACAACGTGATCCAGATCGGCCCGACCGGCCTGGGCGCGGGCATGCGTCCCGAAGTCGGCCGCCAGCTGGCCGAGCAATCGCGTTCGCGCATCGAAGACGCGCTGCGCGGCGCGCACATGGTCTTCATCGCCGCCGGCATGGGCGGCGGCACCGGCACCGGCGCCGCTCCGATCGTGGCCGAAGTCGCGAAGTCGATGGGCGCGCTGACCGTGGCCGTGGTCTCCAAGCCGTTCTCCTACGAAGGCCAGAAGTGCATGGACGTGGCCGAATCGGGCCTGGAAGAGCTGACCAAGCACGTCGATTCGCTGATCGTGATCCTCAACGAGAAGCTGGAAGACATCTACGAAGACGAGTCGATGCTGGACTGGATGAAGCACGCCGACGACGTCCTGAACAACGCGGTGGCCGGTATCGCCGAGATCATCAACGTGCCGGGCCACATCAACGTCGACTTCAACGACGTCAAGACCATCATGGGCGAGCAGGGCAAGGCCATGATGGGCACCGCGACCGCCGCCGGCGTGGACCGCGCGCGCATCGCCGCCGAGCAGGCCGTGGCCTCGCCGCTGCTGGACGGCATCGACCTGTCGGGCGCCAAGGGCGTGCTGGTCAACGTGACCGCCAGCCGTGGCCTGAAGGGTAAGGAAATCAAGGAAGTCATGGCCGCCGTGCGCGCCTTCGCCGCGCCAGACGCGTCGATCGCACAAGGCATCGCCTACGACGACGCGATGGGCGACGAGCTGCGCGTGACCGTGGTCGCGACCGGCCTGGGCAAGAACAAGAAGATCCAGCTGGTGCAGCCGCAGCCGATGCTCAAGACCGGCACCTACAACGCCCCGACCATGGCCGGCGCGTCGGCGGTCTCCGGCGGCCTGACCATGGGCAATGCCGACACCGCCGTCGGCGGTCTGAAGCAGCCGGCCGTATGGCGCCGCGAGCAGGCATCGGAGCAGGTGCAGGCGATGCAGCGCAATGGCGTCGAGACCTATGACATTCCGGCCTTCCTGCGCAAGCAGGCTGATTGATCGCTAGTCGGTGGATACTGGAAGGGCCAGCGCGAGCTGGCCCTTTTTCTTTGTGGTGGGCAGGCCGCCGAGCTTCCCTTCGCCCGCTCCTTTTGAACGTCGTCCCGGCGAAGGCCGGGATCCAAGTTTGCATGCATGTCCCTAAGTCAAGCGCTTGTGGCTGCGGCACGAACTTGGGTTCCGGCCTTCGCCGGAACGACGGGTGAGGGCAGCAGGCCGACCCATACGCCAACTTCAGGCGTCCGATGCAAGGACCTCCGCAATCGGCGATAATTGCCAGATTCTCAAAACACCTCAAGGAGCACACATGACCATCCAGATCGGCGACCGCCTGCCGGAAGGCACCCTGGCCGAATTCATCGAGACCGAAACCGCCGGCTGCTCGCTCGGCCCGAACACCTTCCAGGTGGCTGACCTGGTGAAGGGCAAGAAGATCGTGATCTTCGGCCTGCCGGGCGCCTACACCCCGACCTGCTCGGCCCAGCACGTGCCGGGCTACGTCAAGCACGCCGAGGCCCTGAAGGCCAAGGGTGTGGACGAAATCTGGTGCATCTCGGTCAACGACGCCTTCGTGATGGGCGCCTGGGGCCGCGACCAGAAAGCCACCGGCACCGTGCGCATGATGGCCGACGGCAACGCCGCCTACTCGAAGGCCCTGGGCCTGGACGCCGACTTCTCCAAGCACGGCATGGGCACCCGCTCCAAGCGCTACTCGATGCTGGTCGAGGACGGCGTGGTCAAGCAGCTGAACGTGGAAAACGCCGGCTTCGAAGTCTCGAGCGCCGAAAAGATGCTCGAACAACTGGGCTAAGCCGAGCCATCCTGACAAACGGCGCCGCGGCGCCGTTTTTTCATCATGATCATCAATACCGAAACCCCCGACCAGCCCGAAGTGCGGGCCATGCTGGAGCAGCTCGACGCCTACCACGCGGCGCTGTACCCGGCCGAGTCGAACCACCTGCTGGATGTCGATTCGCTGCTGCGCGAGGACGCGCTGTTCCTGGTCGCGCGCGACGTCGGCGGCAAGGCCGTGGGCTGCGCGGCCCTGGTCAATCGTGGCGGCTATGGCGAGATCAAGCGCATGTTCGTGAGCGAGGAGCGGCGCGGCCTGGGCGCCGGCGGCCAGCTGCTCGAGCACCTGACCATGTTCGCGCGCATGTCCGGCCTCCAGGCCTTGCTGCTGGAAACCGGCATCCACCAGGCGCCGGCCATCCGCCTGTACGAGCGCGCCGGCTTCGTGCGCCGCGAGCCTTTCGGCGACTACCGGCCCGACCCCCTGAGCGTGTTCATGGAAAAGCGCCTGTGACAAGCCGGGGAAATCTCGCCAGCATCTATGCGATGCTGCTCGCCGTCTTCATGTTTGCCCTGATGGACACGGCGATGAAACTGCTGTCGGCGCGCTATCCGGCGATCCAGGTGGCGGCCCTGCGCGCCCTGTGCTCGCTGCCGCTGGTGGCGGCCTACCTGGGCTGGCGCGGCGCCTACGCCGGCATCCTGCGCATCCGCTGGCCGATGCATCTGCTGCGCGCGCTGCTCGGCATCCTGATGCTGGCCTTCTTCGCCTACGGCCTGCAGCGCCTGTCGCTGGCCGAGGCCTATTCGATCTTCTTCATCGCCCCGGCCCTGATCACGGCGATGTCGGTGCTCTTCCTCAAGGAGCGCGTCAACCTGGCGCGCTGGATCGCCATCGGCGTCGGCCTGTGCGGCGTGCTGGTGGTGCTGCGCCCGAGCGGCGCCGGTTTCCTTACCATCGGCGGCCTGGCCGTGCTGGGCTCCGCCGCCTGCTACGCCGTGTCGGCAATCACGGTGAAATTCCTGGCGCGCACCGACCGCAGCGAGCACATGGTGTTCTGGCTGATGCTGATGATGGCCATCGGCGCCAGCGCGCTGGCGGCGCCGGGCTGGGTGGGCATGAGCATGGCCGACCTGCCGCTGCTGGCGGCGCTGGCCCTGACCGGCTTCGTCGGCCAGCTGGCCATCACCGAGGCCTTCAGCCGCGGCGAGGCCTCGAGCGTGGCGCCCTTCGAATACTCGGCCCTGGCCTGGGGCGTGGGCCTGGACTGGCTGCTGTGGCGCGCGCTGCCGGACGGCTACACCCTGCTGGGAGCGGCGATCATCATCGGCAGCGGTTTGTATCTGATTCGCCACGAAAAAGACCACGCCGAATCCGAGCACCCCTGAGGGAAGGGGCAGCCGAGGAGCCGGCGCCGGCAAGCCCGGAACAGGCGGGCTATAATCGGCGGATGCTGAAACAACGAACCATCAAAGAACTCGTCCGCACCACCGGCGTCGGCCTGCATTCCGGCCGCAAGGTGGAGCTGACCCTGCGCCCGGCCGCCGCCGATACCGGCATCGTGTTCCGCCGCGTGGACTACAACCCCATCGTCGAGATCCCGAGCAGCGCCCACGTGGTGGGCGACACCCGCATGGCCTCGGTCCTGATCAAGGACGACGCCCGCGTCTCGACCGTCGAGCACATCATGTCGGCCTGCGCCGGCCTGGGCATCGACAACCTGTACATCGACGTCACGGCCGAGGAAATCCCGATCATGGACGGCTCGGCCTCGTCCTTCGTGTACCTGCTGCAGCAGTCCGGCGTCGAAGAGCAGGACGCGCCGCGCAAGTTCATCCGCGTGCTGAAGGACGTCGAAGTGCGCCAGGGCACGGGCGCCGCCGAGAAATGGGCGCGCCTGTCGCCGCACGACGGCTACAAGCTGGACTTCTTCATCGAATTCAACCACCCGGCGGTCGACGGCACCATGCAGCGCGCGGTGGTCGACTTCGGCGACATCACCTATGTGCGCGACGTGGCGCGCGCCCGCACCTTCGGCTTCATGCAGGATGTGGAAAGCCTGCGCGGCATGGGCCTGGCGCGCGGCGGCTCGCTCGAGAACGCGATCGTGATGGACGAATACCGCATCCTGAATGCGGACGGCCTGCGCTACGAGGACGAATTCGTGCGCCACAAGATCCTCGATGCGATCGGCGACCTGTACCTGGTGGGGCACCCGCTGCTGGCCAGCTACACGGCCCACAAGTCCGGGCACGCGCTCAACAACGACCTGCTGCGGGCGCTGCTGGCGCAGCCGGATGCCTACGAGATCGTTACATTCGATTCGCTGAATGCGGCGCCGGCGTCGTATGTGAAGATGATGTCGAGGGAGTGGGCGCAGAGCTGAGGCTCTGCGGCTGTTCATCGAAATTTGGATCCTGGCCTTCGCCGGGATCCAAGTTCACGTAATTAAGCCACTAAGCCTTCCGCTTGGCCGCCAGCGCCCGCAAGGCCGCCACCAGCTCCTTGTTCTGCGTCGTCTCCGGCAAGCTCTCCGCCAGCTCCTCGAAGGCCTGCACCGCCGTCGGCGGCAGCTCCAGCGTGCGCATCTGGGGCTTTTCGTCGGCCGCGCGCGCCATCTGCACCTTCAGCCGGATCGATTCCACCCCCCATCCGCGTCCCTGCAGCGCCGTTTGCAGCTTGGGCAGCATCTGCTTGAGCCTGGCCGCCAGCGCCGAACTGGGCACGGCCAGCACCAGCACCGACTCCTGGAACGAGATCACGTCGCAGGCGCCGAACAGGGCCGGCAGCGCCGCCGCGCAGTCGGCCTGCAGGCGCGCCATGCGGTTCGCGGCCGGCAGCAGGCTGGCCATGCGATCGTTGCCGCGCAGGAAATCTGTCGCGACAAACGAGGTCTGGCGGTTCCTGGTACCGAAGATGTGGAAAGGACGTGGCTTGGGAGGCGAGGACTGCATGCCCCGGAACATACCACAGCCCGCGCCATTTGCAATGGCGGCGTGGGAAAGCCGCCATTGCACATGGCGCGGGCGCCGCGTCGCTCCTGTGCCAACCTTGCGTTGAGTTAATAATATTCCTACAATCACCGGATCCGATGGCGAGGTGCTGTCGTTCGCGCCTATCCCAGATGCTATTTTCCTCGATCGTTTTCCTGTTCTTTTTCCTGCCCGTCTTCCTGGCCCTGTACTACCTGCTGCCGTGGAAAAACGCCGTCCTGCTGCTGGGGAGCCTGCTGTTCTATGCCTGGGGCGAGCCGCGCTTCGTGCCGCTGCTGCTGCTGTCGGCCGCCATCAACTACGGCGCGGGCCTGGCCATCGCCCGCGAGGGCAGGCAGGGAAGCGGAAAGGGCAGGGCCTGGCTGGCGGCCGGCGTCGCCGCCAACCTCGCCATGCTGGCCTGGTTCAAGTACGCCGGCTTCCTGGCCGAAGCGGTCAACAGCGCGCTCGCGCTCGGCGTTCCGGTGCCGCACATCACGCTGCCGCTCGGTATTTCCTTCTTTACCTTCCAGGGCATTTCCTACCTGGTCGACGTGTACCGCGGCGACGTCGCGGCCCAGTCCAGTTTCTTCCGCTTCGCCACCTACAAGGCGCTGTTCCCCCAGCTGATCGCCGGACCCATCGTGCGCTACCGCCAGGTTGCCGGCGAGATGGGCCAGCGCGTGCTGTCCAACGAACGCCTGCTGGCCGGGTTCTCGCTGTTCGCCCTCGGCCTGGCGCAGAAGGTCCTGATCGCCAACACCCTGGCGCTGCCGGCCGACCGCCTGTTCGGCGCCGACCATGCCGGGCTGTCGGCGCCCACGGCCTGGTTCGGGATGCTGTGCTACACCCTGCAGATCTACTACGACTTCTGCGGCTATTCCAACATGGCCATCGGACTCGGCCACATGCTGGGTTTCAGTTTTCCGCCCAATTTCGACCGGCCGTATTCGGCGCGCTCGGTGACCGAGTTCTGGCAGCGCTGGCATATCAGCCTGTCGTCCTGGTTCCGCGACTACCTGTACATCCCTCTCGGCGGCAACCGCCGCGGCGCCGTCCGCACCTGGTTCAACCTCGGCCTGGTGTTCTTCCTGTGCGGGCTCTGGCACGGCGCCGCCTGGACCTTCGTGCTGTGGGGCGTCTGGCACGGCGCCTGGCTGATCGTCGAACGCATGGGCCTGCGGCGCGGGCTGGACCGCCTGCCGCGGCCGCTGGCCCAGGCCTGGACCCTGGCCCTGGTGATGCTCGGCTGGGTCTGGTTCCGTGCGCCCGACCTGGCCTCGGCCTCCAGCTACTTCGGCGCCCTGGCCGGCATGGCCGCCAACCCGTCGGGCCACCCCTGGCAGGCCGAGATCGGCTCGCTCGAACTGGTCACCATCGCCGTCGCCCTGGCCTGCGCGCTGCTGCCCACGGGACGCCCCGCCGGCGCCGTTGCGCCCCTGCGCACCGGCCGCTGGGCCAAGCTGCCGGTGGTCATGGCCTGTGTCGCCCTGTGCGCCTGCAGCCTGGCCAGCGGCACCTATAACCCCTTCCTTTATTTCCGGTTCTGAGCATGCAGACGTTTCGAGACGCCGCCCGGCGGCTGCGCAGGCACGCCGCCAAGATCGTGATCACCGGCTTCCTGGCGCTGCCCATGGTCGCCACGGTGCTGCGGCCCTCCGACGGCAGCGGCGAACAGCGCACCCTGGCGCCGGCCCCGTCGACGCCGCGCAGCCTGGAGCAGGCGCTGGCCTGGCCGGCCCTGGCCGAGGCCTGGAGCAACGACCATTTCGGCTGGCGCACCACGATGGTGAGGTTCTATGGCCGCCTGCGCCACGACCTGTTCGGCCGCTTTCCCACCAACCAGGTGATCAGCGGGCGCGAAGGCAGGATCTTCCTCACCGCCCACAACGACCACGGCGAACGCTACGAACTGCTGGTCGCCTGCGGCTGGAAGTTCGACCGCGGCGCCGCCACCATCGAGGACCTGAACCGCTTCGACAGCACCGTCAGGGCGCGCGGCATCCCGGCCAAGCTCCTGGTCGTGCCCTCGGGTCCGGTGGTCTACAGCGAAGAACTGCAGGCCTGGCAGACCGAGCGTTGCCGGCCCGAGAACGTGCCCATGGCCCGGCTGCTGGCCTCGCCGGCCTTGAGGCCGCAGGCGCGCGAGCGAATCTATTTTCCGCTGGCCGAGATGCGGGCGATGCGCGACCGCGTCATGTTCTTCCCGAAGAATTACTTCCACTGGGCGGGCGCGGGAGCGGCGGCCGTGGCCGCGATGACCGAGCGCCACTTCTGGGGCAGGGGCGAGGACACCGCGCCCCCGATCCCGCTGGTCGGCCAGGTCCAGCCCTCGGACGTGCACTGGATGTTCCCCGGCATTAAGCACGACAGCATGGTGGAGGACCCCGATTTCAAGGGCACTACGATCACGCCTTGCTATGGTCCGGCCTGTTTCCCGGAGATGCAGCCGGTCATGGAGAAACTGCAGGTGGTCGGACGCTACCGCAACAGCGCCCCCGGCCTGGGACCGCGCCTGGTGATCCTGACCGATTCCTTCGGCTACGCCGGCGGGCCGATGTTCTCGCGCTACCACCGTGAAGTGGTCCACGTGTCGACCAACTCGCTGCCGCAGCTGAACGAGGCGGAGCGCGAACAGCTGCGCAAGCTCCTGTTCGTGCCGGGCAGCGACGACGAGGTGCTGTTCCTGTATCACGATGCGACCGTGCTGTCTTACCGGATCCGGACCGACCTCGGCATGTTGTTGCCATGATGCAAGTTCTCTTTCGAGAATTATTGCTTGATTGAACAGCTTTGGGATCTTGTTATCTGTTCTATTGACCCCAAGTGTGGCCGGATCGCATGATAAAATCAGTAGCTTTTTGCCATAGTCGGTCTTCGATGCTTATCTATCTGATATCATCCCTGGCTCTTTTTTGCGGCGTATTTTCTTAGAACACAGCATGTCATTCCTGACCCAGATTTTCGGCAGCCGTAACCAGCGTCTGCTCAAGCAATACCAAAAGACCGTGCGTCAGATCAACGCGCTCGAGCCGCAGATGGAAAAGCTGTCGGACGCGGAACTCCAGGCCAAGACGCCCGAGTTCAAGGACCGCCTGGGCAAAGGCGAGACCCTCGACGACATCCTGCCGGAAGCCTTTGCCGTCTGCCGCGAAGCCGCCAAGCGCGTGCTCAAGATGCGCCACTTCGACGTGCAGCTGATCGGCGGCATGGTCCTGCACCAAGGCAAGATCGCGGAAATGGGCACCGGCGAGGGCAAGACCCTGATGGCGACCCTGCCGGTCTACCTGAACGGCCTGTCGGGCAAGGGCGTGCACGTCATTACCGTCAACGATTACCTGGCGCAGCGCGACGCCGAGCAGATGGGCCGCCTGTATTCCTGGCTGGGCCTGAGCACGGGCGTGAACCTGTCCCAGCTCGACCACGACAGCAAGCAGAAGGCCTACGGGTCCGACATCACCTACGGCACCAACAACGAATTCGGTTTCGACTACCTGCGCGACAACATGGTGTACGAGGCGCGCGAGCGCGTGCAGCGCAGCCTGAACTTCGCCGTGGTCGACGAGGTCGACTCGATCCTGATCGACGAAGCGCGTACGCCGCTGATCATTTCGGGCCAGGCCGAGAACCATACCGACCTGTATCACCGCATCAACGAAGTCCCGCCGCAGCTGACCCTGCAGGTCGGCGAGGAAACGCCGGACGGCAAGGGCAAGATCGAAGTCCCGGGCGACTACACCAAGGACGAGAAGGCGCACACCGTGCTGCTGACCGAGGGCGGCCACGAGAAGGCCGAGGCCATCCTGACCAAGATGGGCCTGCTGCCGGAAGGCGCCTCGCTCTACGACGCCGCCAACATCACCCTGATCCACCACCTGTATGCGGCGCTGCGCGCCCACGTCCTGTACCACAAGGACCAGCACTACGTGGTGCAGAACAACGAAGTGGTGATCGTCGACGAATTCACTGGCCGCCTGATGACGGGCCGCCGCTGGTCGGACGGCCTGCACCAGGCCGTCGAAGCCAAGGAAGGCGTGCGCATCCAGAACGAGAACCAGACCCTGGCCTCGATCACCTTCCAGAACTACTTCCGCATGTACGCCAAGCTGGCCGGCATGACCGGCACGGCCGATACCGAAGCCTACGAATTCCAGGAGATCTACGGCCTGGAGACCGTGGTCGTCCCGCCGAACAAGCCGTCGCAGCGCAAGGACCGCCAGGATCAGGTCTACAAGACCCCGGAAGAGAAGTACAACGCGATGCTCAACGACATCCGCGACTGCTACGAGCGCGGCCAGCCGGTGCTGGTGGGCACGACCTCGATCGAGAACTCGGAACTGCTGTCCGGCATCCTGAACAAGGCCAATCTGCCGCACAACGTCCTGAACGCGAAGCAGCACGCGCGCGAAGCGGAAATCATCGCCCAGGCCGGCCGTCCGAAGATGATCACCATCGCCACCAACATGGCGGGCCGCGGTACCGACATCGTCCTGGGCGGCAACGTCGCCAAGCAGATCCAGTTCATCGAAGCCGACGACAAGCTGTCGCCGGAAGAGAAGGCCGCGCAGTCCAAGACCCTGAGCGACGAATGGCAGTCGCTGCACGACCTGGTCGTGCGCGAAGGCGGCCTGCACATCATCGGTACCGAGCGCCACGAATCGCGCCGGGTCGACAACCAGCTGCGCGGCCGTTCGGGCCGCCAGGGCGACCCGGGTTCCTCGCGCTTCTACCTGTGCCTGGACGATCCGCTGCTGCGCATCTTCGCCGGCGACCGCGTGCGCGCCATCATGGACCGCCTGAAGATGCCGGAAGGCGAGCCGATCGAGGCGGGCATCGTGACCCGTTCGATCGAGTCGGCCCAGCGCAAGGTCGAGGCCCGCAACTTCGACATCCGCAAGCAGCTGCTCGAGTACGACGACGTCGCCAACGACCAGCGCAAGGTGATCTACACCCAGCGTAACGAGCTGCTGGAGTCGACCGACATCTCCGAGACCATCGCCAGCCTGCGCACCGGCGTGTTCACCGACGTGGTGCGCGGCTACGTGCCGGCCGAATCGGTGGAAGAGCAGTGGGACATCAAGGCGCTGGAATCGACCCTCTCGAGCGAGTGGAACCTGGACGTGCCGCTGTCGCAGATGCTGCAGGACGATCCGAACCTGAACGACGACGACATCCTGGAGCGCGTGCTGGCCGCAGCCGACAAGGCCTACGAGGCCAAGGTGGGCATCGTCGGCAAGGACGCCTTCGGCGGCTTCGAGCGCAACGTCATGCTGCAGAGCGTGGACACCCACTGGCGCGAACACCTCGCGGCGCTGGACCACCTGCGCCAGGGCATCCACCTGCGCGGCTATGCGCAGAAGAACCCGAAGCAGGAATACAAGCGCGAAGCCTTCGAGCTGTTCAGCAACATGCTGGACATGATCAAGAACGAAGTCATCCGCACCGTGATGACCGTGCGCATCCAGACCCGCGAGGAAGTCGAAGCGGCCGAAGCCGCGATGGCGGCCCAGGCGGCGCAGCTGGAAAACCTCAACTTCCAGCACGCCGACTTCAACCCGTCGGCCGACCCGGCCGAGCTGCTCAACCCGAACCCGGTGTCGGGCGGCGGCGCGGCGCCGGTGGCGGCGGAAGACCACAGCACCTACATGGGCGTGAAGGTCGGCCGCAACGACCCTTGCCCTTGCGGCAGCGGCAAGAAGTTCAAGCAGTGCCACGGCAAGCTGGCGTGAGGGCTGCTGGTGTCATGTAGAAAAGGCCGGAGTGATCCGGCCTTTTTTTCGCTGTCGCGGCCAGACCTGGAAAATCCCGGCGTCGTTGGCATGAAGTTCTCCCATGAGGAATGCGCTGCCTTCTCATGAAGATTTGAATTTGATTCTATCGAAATATTCCAATTTCATGGAATTATGAAGCGCGAATGAAATTAAAAATAAAAACAAGTGATTATTGGGTGATCATGTATGCAGGGAAATTAAAATTCGCATCCCCGCCCGGATCCTCTTTCGCGGATTTTGTAAAAGGAATATTATTTATCTGCGCCCGAATGGTGGATGATCATTATGCGGCGCAGGTAATCATCGATTACAACGGATAAACCGACCGTCAATTCGGTTACATGTTTGGAAGATGTAGAATGCAAGTATTGAATGCAGTGGAAATCGATCTGGTCTCGGGCGCGGGTGATGCGGGCGCAGCAGCGGGCGGCGTCGCCGGCGGTGTCGCCGGCCATGTGTATGGCGGCGTTGCCGGTGCGGCTATCGGTTCGGTGTTCGGCCCGGCCGGTGCAATGGGCGGCTACGTAATCGGCCGCACCCTGGGCGGGTACATCGGCGGCGGCATCGGCGCCTACGGTGGCAGCAAGCTCGAGAACATGCTGGATTCCTGGTTCAACGACGCTTAAGTCTGAATCTACCCCATAAGCCTGGAAAACGGCTTATGGGGTATGAGAATAAATATGAATAGTAAGAAGCTGAATCAAATATGCTTGCTAATTAACCTCGGCTGTCTGGTTGTCGGGGTGTTGGCGTATTCAATGGTTGCGGAGCCGAAGGCGGTTATCTCGACAATTCTTTATACACTGGCGGCTTTGGGAGGATCTTACTTCTGCTTGTCCATTCTCGCGAAAAGCGCGCGTGGGAGCGTAATGACAGAACTTGACAATCAAGCGTTGTCGCAAGATTCGCCCTTGGTTCGCAGTTTATATTTTCTCCCGATTATATTAATCAGTTTTGAAGTGCTGGCTTTGTTTGTTTTGAATGTGACGCCGCAATCCGTGAGCTGGATTCATATTGCGGCGGCTTGCGCTGCCGGGCAAAATGCCGAAGGTGCGCTAAGGAAGCAGTGAATCGTTCTTGACGGAGCCCGCGCGGACAGCGCACCGGGCATCCGCATTTCCGCAGCCCGGAGCCCGGGTTTCTCACCCGCGGCCGCGTTCACACATCAGCGCGCCCAATAATCCACCACCAGCGACTTCTCCAGGCATCCTCCCAAGGTCGACACGAAGCGCTGGTGCTCCGGATGTACCAGGTACGCATCCCTGTCCTCGAGCGACGCAAAGGACAGCGTGAAGCAATGCGAGAACCCGTCGTTCAGCCCCTCCGGACTGACGTTGGTCCCCCATTCGAAGCCGGCGATGCCGGAAATCGCCGCTTCGAGGCTTTCGAAGTCGGAAACGATGGCGTCGACCTGCTCGGCGGAGGCGCTGTCCTTGAACGAGAACAGGACGACGTGGCGCAGGGAGGCGGGGGCATTCGTGCTCATGGCGGATCCGGTGAAAAGTCAAGATCGCGCATGGTAGCGCCGCCGGCGGCATTGACGCGCACGATCGGCAAGCCTGCTATTCCTCCGGGCCCCGGGGCGGCGGGCTGGGGGCGCGCTTAGGCGATGCCGATGCCGGCTCGGCGGCGAGCCCGGCCGCCGGCTGCGCCAGGCCGAGCGCCACGGCCCAGGCCAGGATCAGGCGCACAGCGATTCCCATGCGGGCAAGCCGTGCTTCCTGCGCTGGCGGCGGTAGTAGAAGGCCATGGCCAGGCCGTAACACAGGCCCGCGCCGGCCGCCATTGCCGCGGCGACCGGCAGGCTTTTGCCGTCGCGCGACCAGAAGGCGAACCACATCACCGCGCCCCAGATGACGGCGAACCAGGCGCCGAAGGACAGCATCGTCAGCACAAAGGACATGAACTGCGGAGGCCTGGCGCGCAGGCCCAGCTTCCACAGGAGCATAAACAGGGGAGGCGCATACTGGTGGCGGGCGAGGCCGTGGCGCGCCAGCATGGCGCAGGCGAGCTCCTTCCGGGTTTGAAAATCTATGGCGTCGATCGTGAAGAAAAGAGGATCAGCTTAACAGGCGAAGTGCGCGAACAAATGCATGCTTTGTCACCAGCGAGGCGGGATTCGGCCGCAAGATGCGGGGTGCGAGCGCCGCCCGGACCGGCGACGATAGGATTTTCCACAAGGAGCGAGACCCATGCAAACAATTTCCGCACCCGCCACGCCGATCCGTATCGTCCCGCTGCCGTTCGCCTACCTGGAGCGCGCCCGCGCGGGCGTCGACGACCTGGGCCAGCCCGTCGAACGCCATGTCGCCCAGGGCGGCGAACCGCTGCGCGACCTGCTGCGCCGCGCCGAACCGGGCGAAGCCATCCTGCTGGCCAGCTACTGCCCGTTCACGCAAGCCGGCCCCTTCCGCGAATACGGTCCGGTGTTCCTGTCGGCGGCGGGGCAGGGCGCGGCGCCGCCCGGCGCCTTGCCGTTCGAGGGCGAAACGCCTTACCTCGGGGCCAGCTTCGTGCTGCGCGCCTACAGCGCAAGCGAACGCATCGTCGACGCACGCGTCAGCTCGCCGGACGCCGCGGCGGGCGACCTGGACGCCCTGTTCGCACGCGCCGACACGGACTTCGTGCTGGCGCGCTTCACCGCCTACGGCTGCTACGCGCTGCGCATCGAACGGGCCGCGCCCGCCGGCGCCGGCATGGCCTTGCGCAGGTAGTCGAGCAGATCGTCGCCGATGCCGCTGCCCATGCGCAGCACCGGCTCGTTCGCGCTGGCCCGGCGGAAGGCCTCGACGGTCACGGGATCGGTGCCCACCATGTCCTGGAACATCGCCATCCAGCGCCGCGCCAGCGCGCGCGCCTCGGGGCCTTGTGCGCCGGGATCGCGTCCCATTTCCTCGCGCACTGCGGCGATCAGGCCCGGCCATTCATGTCCATGTTCCGCCTGGTGGCGGCGCATGCGTTCCAGCACCTCGGGCGCCAGGTAGCGCGCATACACGTCGTGGCGCAACTCGGCGACCGACAACATGACATAGCCCATCAGTTCCGGCGTCATCCCCTGGTTTCCCATGGCCTGCTGTTCCCGTATCGCCATGGTATTGATGCGTGTGATGATGGCGTCGTCATTGCCAGTGCTGCGCTGGAAGGCGTCCAGCCAGCGCTGGGCAAAGGACTTGGCGGCGCTCGACGAGGGCGCGACCTGCGAGCGCATCAGGCCTGTTCCCTGCTCGACCAGCCGTTGCCAGTCGCGCCGCGCCTCCGGGCTGCTGAAGATGGGGATGTGTTCCAGTTCGTCCTTGGTGAAGTATTGTTCGTACACGGTCATCTGCTCCAAAGTGGTGAGCCACTCGGACAGGTCGGGCGCCGCGCCGCGCAGCAGCTCGCCGCGCAGGTGCAGCAGCTGCTTGCGCATCTGCGTCGCCTCAAGGATCTGGCGGTCGACGGCGGCGAGCTGGCGTTCGACCACCGCCAGCGCCGTGGCGCCCGGACTGTCCAGCGGGTTGTCCAGATAAAGCCCGATGTCGGCCAGCCCCATCCCGAGTACGCGCAAGGCCTGGATCTGCTGTAGCCGGGCCACGTCGTCGCGGTCGTAGAGCCGGTCGCCGGCATCGGAACGCGCGGAAGGGCGGAGCAGCCCGATGCTGTCGTAGTGGTGCAGCGTGCGGACCGTGAGGTTCGCGAGCGCGGCGAGTTCTCCAACTTTCAGCATGGGGCGGCTCCTTTCTTCAGCGTGGCGCCAGTCTCGACCCTCACGCGGCGTGAGGGTCAATAGGGCGATGACGCGAGATGATACCGCGCAGGCTTACCAGGCCATCTTGTTCCAGGTGTTGTCGCCGACCACGCCGTCCGCGCTCAAGCCTTTCGACGTCTGGAAGTTTTTCACCGCCGTCGCCGTGGCCGGGCCGAAGGCGCCGTCGACCGCGATGCCGGCCCCGCTCTCGTTGAGCTGGCTCTGCACCGCGCGCACCTTGGCGCCCGCGTCGCCCTGCTGGGTGAGGATGACCAGCACCGGCCAGGTGGCGTTGCCGACGATGCCGTCCGCGCCCAGGCCGTGCGAGGACTGGAAGTTCTTCACCGCGTTCTGGGTGGCGGTGTCGAAGCTGGCGTTGACCGTGAGCGCATAGCCCCATTGCTGCAGCAGGTACTGGATGGTGCGCACGCGCTCGCCCGTGTTCCCGTACTGGACCAGCGGCCAGGTCGTGGTGGTGGTGCCGCCGCTGCCGCCTGCGACCAGTGACTTGTAGCGCGGCCAGTCCCAGCCCGAGCCCGGGTCGGTGTGGCTCTGGCTGGCGTAGTTGACGTGGCCCTTGACGTTGTACAGCGAGTCGGAAGGCACCGCGCTCCAGCCGGCGCTGCCGTCGTAGACCTTCTGCGACAGCGAGCGCGAGGCCAGGATGTCGCGCGTCAGCGCGGCCGAGGCGTTGTACATGGCCGTCGTATACCAGGCGGACGGGTTGGCGATATAGCCCTCGTGCTCGATGCCGACGGTGTAGCCGTTTGAGTTGCCCACGTGCCAGGCCTTGTCGGCCTCGCGCACCATCTGGGTCACCTGGCCGTCCGACGAACGGATCACGTAGTGGGCGCTGACGCCGGCGCTGCAGTTCTGGAACCAGGAGATCGAGCCGGCGTAGGAGCCCTGCGTGGTGTGTACGGTTACGTGGCTGACGGATGCGGTGCGCGCCGAATAATTACAGCTTGCGGCGGGGTTCCAGATGGCCGGCGGATAGTCGGTCGAGGCCAGCGCCGGCTGGACGGACGTAGCAAAGCAGAGGCTTGCGACCAAGCCGCGAAACAAGTTCTTCATGAGTGTCTCCGTAGATGCTGCTTTATTTTTTATTCGGGGTGTCGGCGAAGTCCGGCGCCGAGATCTTCGGGTCGGGTACGCCGGTTTCCACGGTGATGCGGCGCGCGGACAGCTTCCTGAGCTTGTCCTTGCCGTAGATGCGCTCCATCTCGACGTGCTTCTGGCCGACGCGATACTGCTCGCTGCCGCGGCCCTGGCGGATGGCGGTGTAGATTTCGTAGGAGTAGATCTGCGCGATCTCGCGCTGCGGGATGCCGCTGTAGCGGGCCACGGCGTCTTCCCAGTCCTCGAGCGGGAAGGCGCGCGTCTTGCGGTTGCCGTACTGGGCGAGCAGGGCGGCGGCGGCGCGGATGTTGCTGCGGGTGTCCGAGGCCGCCTGCTCCGGCGTGACGCGGATCAGGGCCGCGCCTTGCGCGAGCGAGTGGCCGAAGTGCGGGTCGTCACGCAGGCCCATGATGCCGTAGCTGATCGGCATGCCGTGGTGCGATTCCACCTCGACTTCCGGCTCGCCGTTCTTCTTCATTTTTCCTTTCGGCACATGCGGATGCCAGCGCGTCTCGGCATAGGCGATCGACTCGAGCAGTTCGACCGGCACGTTGAATTCGCTTGAGGCTTCCTTGAAGTACTGCTTGTACTGCTTTGCCGACACGCTCAGTTCGGCGGGTTTGCCGTCGGCGAAGGCCGGCGGTAGGGTGGCAAGTCCTGCACAAAGCGCGACGATCAGCTGTGCCTTTACGGTTAACTTCATCGTTGTCTCCTGTGGTTATGTGCCCCGCAGCGGGGGAGTGCCGAATCGGCCCGCCGAGTATATGCATGGTTTTCCGTAGGAAATCGTAAGGCTTTGATCTGCAACAGGAAAATGAACAAAGTTCAATTGTGCGCGGCTATTGCGTGAAACGTGCTTATGAGGTGGGGTTAACGGGGTAAAAGCTAAAGCTATCGAGTGGACGGGCGTGCGGTGTGTGCGATGTGGTGTGTCTGCTTATGCGGTACCTGCTAGGTTCGATCCGTCATCCCGGCGAAGGCCGGGATCCAAGTTTGCGTGCGTGTCTCATCCGTTTGCATGTGCCACGTCTATGCAATGAACCCGGGTTCCGGCCTCCGCCGGAACGACGGGCATGGGCAACGTGTCGATTTTCAGAAGCGCGGCAGATCTCGGCATGAACACCCCGGCACTCCAGTTTTTCCTGTGGCGGTACAATAACGAATTCGACACAATTCCAACGAGATCGCCATGGCCGTCAATTCCCCCCTGCCTGTCGCAGCCGACCTGAAACCCGTCAACGGCATTGAAATCGGCTTCGCCGAAGCCGGCATCAAGAAGCCCAATCGCAAGGACATCCTGGTGATGAAGCTGGCGGAAGGCGCGACCGTATCGGGCGTGTTCACCTTGAACCGCTTCTGCGCCGCGCCGGTCCAGGTGAGCAAGGCCAACCTGGAAGCGGTCAAGGCGGGCGGTGCGCCGATCCGCGCGCTGGTGGTCAACACCGGCAACGCCAACGCCGGCACCGGCGAAACCGGCCTGGCCAACGCCCAGGCCACCTGCGCCGAGCTGGCGGGCCTGCTCGGCCTGCAGCCGCAGCAGGTGCTGCCGTTCTCCACCGGCGTGATCCTGGAACAGTTGCCGATCGAGAAGGTCAAGGCCGGCCTGCCGGCCGCGGTCGCGAACCTCAAGGCCGACAACTGGTTCAACGCCGCCGAGGCGATCATGACCACCGACACCCAGCCGAAGGCGGCCTCGCGCACCGTCACCATTGGCGGCCATACCGTGACCCTGACCGGCATCAGCAAGGGCGCCGGCATGATCAAGCCGAACATGGCGACCATGCTCGGCTACGTGGCCTGCGACGCCAAGGTGGCCCAGCCGGTGCTGGACGAACTGGTCAGGCACGCGGCCGACCACTCGTTCAACAGCATCACCATCGACGGCGACACCTCGACCAACGACTCCTTCATGCTGATCGCCACCGGCGCAGGCGGCCTGGAAATCAACAGCGCCGGCGGCGCCGAGTACGAGGCGCTGAAGGAAGCCGTCACCGAGATCTCGCGCAACCTGGCGCAGCAGATCATCCGCGACGGCGAAGGCGCGACCAAGTTCATGACCATCACGGTGGAAGAGGGCCGCGACGTCGCCGAGTGCCGCAAGATCGCCTACGCCATCGCCCATTCGCCGCTGGTCAAGACCGCCTTCTTCGCCTCCGACCCGAACCTGGGCCGCATCCTGGCCGCGGTTGGCTATGCCGGCGTGGACGACCTCGACGTCACCAAGCTCGACCTCTACCTGGACGACGTGTGGGTGGCCAAGAGCGGCGGCCGCAACCCGGACTACAAGGAAGAAGACGGCCAGCGCGTGATGAAGCAGTCCGAGATCACGGTGCGCGTCAAGCTGGCGCGCGGAGACGCCACCGCCACCGTCTGGACCTGCGACCTGTCGCACGACTACGTGTCGATCAACGCCGACTACCGCTCCTGATCTTCCGCACCAGGCAATGACACCACTGGAACAGTTCCTGCACCGCGCCGAAGCCCTGCTGGCGCGCGTGGAGGCGGTGCTGCCGCCGCCCGTGCCGCGCGAGCCGGACTGGAAGCGCAGCTTCGCCTTCCGCTGGCGCAAGCGCGCCAATGGCGGCGGCAAGTACCTGCAGCCGGTGCTGCATGCGTCGACGATCCGCCTCGAAGACCTGCAGCACGTGGATGCGCAGAAGCGCCAGATCGAACAGAACACGCGCCAGTTCGTGGCGCGCCGCCCGGCCAACAACGTGCTGCTCACCGGCGCGCGCGGCACCGGCAAGTCCTCGCTGATCAAGGCCTGCCTGAACGGCTTCGCCGGCCAGGGCCTGCGCCTGATCGAGGTCGACAAGGAAGACCTGGCCGACCTGCCGGACATCGTCGACCTGGTGGCGGGCCGGCCGGAACGCTTCGTGATCTTCTGCGACGACCTGTCCTTCGAAGAAGGCGAGGCCGGCTACAAGGCGCTCAAGGTGGCGCTGGACGGCAGCATCAGCGCGCAGTCGGACAACGTCCTGATCTACGCGACCTCGAACCGGCGCCACCTGATGCCGGAGAAAATGTCGGACAACGCGGGCTACCGCCACAGCGACGAGGGCGACCTGCATCCGGGCGAGACGGTGGAAGAGAAGATCTCGCTGTCGGAGCGCTTCGGCCTGTGGCTGTCCTTCTATCCCTTCCGCCAGGACGACTACCTCGACATCACCGGCCACTGGCTGGCGAGCTTCGGCTGCACGCCGGAACAGATCGAGGGCGCGCGTGCGCAAGCCCTGCAATGGGCGCTGCAGCGCGGCTCGCGCTCGGGCCGCGTGGCCTGGCAATTTGCGAAGGACTATGCCGGCAAGCTGCCGGATTTTGAAACAAATGAGTGAAGTTAAACCAAAGGCGCGGCCGGTCGACGTTGCGGTCGGCATCCTGATGCGTCCCAACGGCGACGTGCTGCTCGGCCAGCGGCCGGAAGGCAAGCCCTATGCGGGCTACTGGGAATTCCCGGGCGGGAAGGTCGAGGCGGGCGAGGACATCTTCGTGGCGCTGCAGCGCGAATTCGTCGAGGAACTCGGCGTGCGGGTGCTGGGCGGCGAGCCCTGGTGCTGCGTCGAACACGTCTACGAGCACGCCCACGTGCGCCTGTATTTCTACATCTGCCGGGAGTGGCAGGGCGAGCCGCAAAGCCTGGAAGGACAGGCCTTTGCCTGGCAGGGCGCCTACAGCGTCAGCCCGCTGCTGCCGGCCACCATCCCGCTGCTCGAGTGGCTCGACCGGGTTCGCTATCCCCAGAACACCTAAGGACCTCGCGTGAAAGTCATCATCCTCGGCAGTGGCGTCATCGGAACCGCATCGGCGTATTTCCTGGCCAGGGCCGGGCATGAGGTGACGGTGGTCGACCGCCAGCCCGGCGCCGGGATGGAGACCAGTTTCGGCAACGCCGGCGAGATCTCGCCCGGCTACGCCACGCCCTGGGCCGGGCCGGGCGTGCCGATGAAGGCCGTCAAATGGCTGGCGATGCAGCACAGCCCCCTGGTGATCCGCCCGCGCATGGACCCGGCCCAGTGGCGCTGGATCCTGCAAATGCTGGGCAACTGCAACCAGCGCAGCTACCAGGTCAACAAGGGGCGCATGGTGCGCCTGGCCGAGTACAGCCGCGACGTGCTGGTCCAGCTGCGCAAGGACACCGGCATCGCCTACGACGAGCGCAGCAAGGGCACCCTGCAGCTGTTCCGCACCGAGAAGCAGTTCGAGGGTTCCAGCACCGACATCGAGGTGCTGGAGCAGTACGGCGTGCCCTACAGGCTGCTCGAGCCGAAGGGTTGCGAGGAATACGAACCGGCCCTGGCGCGCGTACGCGGCCGTTTTGTGGGCGGCCTGCAGCTGCCGAACGACGAGACCGGCGACTGCTTCAAGTTCACCCAGGCCCTGGCCGGCATGGCCAAGGCGCTGGACGTGACCTTCGAGCACGAAGTCAGGATCGAGCGCCTGGTCACGGAAGGCGACCGCATCACCGGCGTGATCACCTCGAAGGGCGAGCTCAAGGCGGACCAGTACGTGCTGGCCCTGGGCAGCTATTCGCCGCTGATGCTCAAGCAGGTCGGCATCCACATTCCCGTGTACCCGGTGAAGGGTTACTCGATCACGGTGCCGATCACGGACGCCTCCGGCGCGCCGGAATCGACGGTGATGGACGAGAGCTTCAAGGTGGCGATCACGCGCCTGGGCGACCGCATCCGCGTCGGCGGCACGGCGGAGCTGTCCGGCTACGACCTGCGCCTGCACCAGGCGCGCCGCGACACCCTGGAGCATTCGGTGACCAGCCTGTTCCCGGACGGCGGCGACGTAAGCAAGGCCTCGTTCTGGTGCGGCCTGCGCCCGATGACGCCGGACGGCACGCCGGTGGTCGGGCCGACGCCTTACCGCAACCTGTTCCTCAACACCGGGCATGGCACCCTGGGCTGGACCATGGCCTGCGGCTCGGGGCGGGTGCTGGCGGACATGCTGTCGGGACGGCAGCCAGAGATCGGGCTGGAAGGCTTGTTCATGGACCGGTATGGGAGGAGGAACCGGCCGGTGGTGGTGCCGCAGGGGATACGGGTCGGGGCGTGATTGCCCCAGCGTTTATTCGGCCTGCTCCTTGGCACGTCGTTCCGGCCTTCGCCGTAACGACGGTTTTTAAGCCGGCGGGAGAAACCAGGGAGGTGGGTGGTTCAGGTATGCAGCAACCTCCCCCCCGCAAACGACCAGTTCTCCCACCCCACCTCCTTGAACACCACCATCACGTTCTCCGGCTCCATCCCCGCATCGCGCAGCTTCGTCACCAGTTCCGTCAGCAGCTTCTTCTTGACCTTCACGCTGCGTCCCACCGACCACAGGATCTCGATCAGCACGAAGTCCTCGTTGCGCGGCGTGTGCAGGTCCGGATAGTCGGCGCCGTAGCGGAAATCGGCGGCGTCGAGTTCGAACACGCGCTGGAACTGGTCGGTGGCCGGCACGCCCACCGCCACCAGGGCGTGGTGGACGCCGTCGAGCACCGTGGCCTTGAAGGCGGCGCTCTTGGGCTTGCGGACGGTGATGGAAACGAGTGGCATGGGAATCCTTTCACTTTGGGTCGGACCAGTGTACTGCGCTTTGTCCCCATGGCCTAGGGCTGGCGGTCGCGCTCCTGGCGTTCGCGTTCGAAGCGCTCGCGCCGCTCGCGTTCGGCCCGCTCGCGCTGCTGCTTGGCGGCCTTGGCCAGCCAGCGCCGTTCACGCCAGCGGCGGCAGGCGCCGCCCCGTTGCCGGCGGTCGGGCCAGTCGCAGGAAAGGCCGTCGCACGGGGAGAAGTCGCAGTCGTTGCCGGGAAGGTCGCAACTCAGACAGTCGCAGTCGCCGCGCTGGTGGTGCAGGACAGGATTGCGCGCGCGTGGCGCACGGTAGGCCGCGCCGCAGCGCTGCAGGCGGCGGTCCAGCAGGGCCAGGCCGGTGAACAGGCCGTGGCGCGCGATGGCGCGGTAGCCATAGGCCGAGCATCCCGCGCCGCCGCGATGAACACGGTAGGCGCAGGAAAATCCTTTTAGCGGGGAGAGATGGCGCTGGTACAGGCGGATCGCCCACAGCGCCAGGCGCGCGGCCAGGGAGGACGCGCCGCGCATGCCGCCGTCAGTCGTCCGACGGCTTGTCTTGCGAGTCGAGCGGGGCGCCGCCGGGGATCGTGTACTTCTCCTCGGCCCAGGCGCCCAGGTCGATCTGCTTGCAGCGTTCGGAGCAGAAGGGGCGGAACTTGTTGGCCGGGGTCCACTCGACCTTCTTGCCGCAGGTGGGACAGGAAACTACCGTCATGAGATCAGAAATTACAAAGGGTGAGATCGAAAGGCACGTCTTCTTCCAGGGGCTTCGGCTTGAGGTCGCCGTCCTGGGTGGTGAAGCGCACCCACAGCATGTACTTGTTGGCCGAGATCTCGGGAATCGCGCCGCTGGACTCGTCCAGGGTCAGGCGCAGCATCTGGTAGACCTTCCCCTGCAGCATTTGCTGGTAGCTGCCGGCGTTGGCGATCATCTTGACCGGGCGGCCGGAGTCGCGCAGCAGGCGCAGCACCAGCGACAGCGCATCGCACAGCGGCGCCAGCGGCGCGAACCAGTTCATGATGTCGGCGCGGCGCTGCTCGGCCGGGCGCTTCTGCCAGGCGTAGTAGGAGGGAAGATCGAATTCGCAGGCGCCGCCCGGAATGATGGTGCGGCCGCGGATGCTCATCAGCCACTCGTTCTCGCGCACGTTCTGGCCGGTCTTGCCCTGGCTGCCCACCAGGGCGCCGCTTACCTGGTCCAGCTCGGCCAGCACGGCGTCGAGCATCTCGGCGGCGACGGCGGGGTTGCTGCGGTAGGCCAGCAGGCTCTGCTTCTGGCGTTCGAGTTCCTGCAGCAGGTCGGACTTGAGGTCGGCGCGGCCCGCGACTTCGAGCATGTCGAAGATGGTTGCCAGCGCCACGTGATGCTGCATCGGGTGTTCCTGATGCACAAAGAACTTGAATTTCTCGTACAGGTCTTCCAGCCGCAACAACGTGCGAATCCGCTCGTTGAAAGGATATTCGTAGACGATCAAAATGACATTCCCTTGAATGTAGGCTGGCTGGCAACCCCGTGATTCTGAACCATGATGCGTAAAATTACAAATCCTGCATTGATCTTGTTACATTATCTTGCTATAGGACAGATATTGCGCGTGTAAACGCGCCACCTGGGGCCGCAGTGCGTCCACTCCCTCGTCATTATTGATGACATCGTCGGCCGCCGCCAGCCGCTGGGCCCGGGTCACCTGGGCCGCCATGATGGCGCGCACCTGTTCCGCCGGCAGGCCGCTGCGGGCCATCACACGCGACACCTGGGTGTCTTCGGTGCAGTCGATCGCCAGCACGCGCGTCACCCGTTCCCGCCAGGTGCCCGATTCGATCAAGAGGGGAACGACGAAGATCGTGTAGGGACCGGTGGCGATGGCCGCCGCCGCCGCGGTGGCTTCGCGGATGCGCGGATGCAGGATGGCTTCCAGGCGCGCGCGCGCGGTGGCGTCGGCAAACACCAGGGCGCGCATCTTCGCGCGGTCCAGGGCCCCGTCCGTGGTGGCGAAGCCGGCGCCGAATTCGGCCAGCAGGGCCGGCATCGCGGCGCCGTGCGGCGCGGTCAGGGAATGCGCGATCTGGTCGGTGTCGATCACCGAGGCGCCCAGCGCGGCGAACATGTCGGCCACGGTGCTCTTGCCGCAGCCGATGCCGCCGGTCAGGCCGACCGAGAAAGCCTGTTCCATCTCAGGCGACCAGGCTCTGGATGAAGCGGCCCAGAGGCTCGCCGTAGAACAGGGCGATCAGGCCGGCCGCCGCCAGGTAGGGTCCGAAGGGAATCGGCTTGTCGCGGCCGCGCTTGGCGAACACGATCAGGCTGATGCCGACGACGGCGCCGACCACCGAGGACAGCAGGATGATGGTCGGCAGCATGGCCCAGCCGAGCCAGGCCCCGAGTGCCGCCAGCAGCTTGAAGTCGCCGTAGCCCATGCCTTCCTTGCCGGTGACCAGCTTGAACAGCCAGTAGACGGCCCACAGCACCAGGTAGCCGGCCGCCGCGCCGATCACGGCGTCCTGCAGCGGCACGAAGGTGCCGTTGATGTTGATGAGCAGGCCGGCCCACAGCAGCGGATAGGTCAGGTCGTCCGGCAGCAGCTGGGTGTCGAAGTCGATGAAGGTCATCGCGATCAGGAGCCAGGCGAACAGCAGGGTTGCCAGGCCCATCGCGCCGCTGCCGAAGGTCCAGACCAGCAGGCCGGAGACGATGGCGGTGAACAGTTCGATGGCCGGGTAGCGCGCCGAGATCGGGGCCTTGCAGGCGCTGCATTTGCCGCGCAGGGCCAGCCAGCTGATGACGGGGATGTTTTCCAGGGCCGTGATCTGGTGGCCGCAGTGGCCGCAGCGCGAACGCGGCACCATCAGGTTGAAGCGCTCGGAGTGGGGCGGCTCCTTGCCGCTTTCCATCGCCACGTAGTTGTCCGACTCCTGCTGCATCATTTTGGGAATCCGGTAGATGACCACGTTCAGGAAGCTGCCGACGAGCAGTCCGAACAGGGCGGCGGCAAGCGCGGCGCCGAGGGTGGCCGGGGGCGCGGAGAGAAGGGATTCCAAAGGCATGGCGGTCGGTCCTAAAAATGATTCCTTACATCAACCTTATTGTAGGGGTTTTCCGCGCTTTGGCGAAGGCGAAAAGCCGGACTTTTCGCGCTCGCGTGCGGATTGCACGCGATTGTGGCGGATCAGGGACTCCGGGCGGCGCGCCGTTAGGCTGGAAGGCTTCACGCTTGTGCTTCCTGCCATGTCCAATCCGACCTTCACTTTCCTGAACCACGCCTGTTTCATGGTGCGCACCGAGAGCGCGCTGCTGCTGGCCGATCCCTGGCTCGAGGGCACGGTGCTGAACGACGCCTGGAGCCTGGTCGACCGCTCCACCAGCAGCGCCGCCCTGATCGCCGCGCTGAACGGCTGCGGCTTGCCGGTGTTTATCTGGTGCTCGCGCGCCGCGCCCGACCGCCTGTCCTTGCCTTTCCTGCAGCGCTTCCAGGCCGAATTCCGCGGCATCGCCACCTTCCTCCACCGCCAGGGCCGCGACTGGCGCCTGGCCGACGAATTGCGCCGCCAGCGCTTCGCCCTGGCCGCGTGCAAGGATGGGCAGCCGGTCGCGCTGGGCAAGGACCTGCGCCTGACGGCCTTCGCCAACGGCGAGGCCGATTCCTGGTGCCTGATCCAGGCCGGGCGGCGCAGCATCCTGCACCTCGGCGAGCGGGCGCTCGGGACGCGGGCGGCCTGCCGCGCCGCCGCCGAGCACCTGCGCCGGCGCGCGCCGCGCATCGATGTGCTCCTGACCGGATTCGCCGATATGGCCTGGTGCGGCAACCCGGACGGCTTCGCGCAGCGCGAGGAAGCGGCCGGGCAGGGGATCGCGCGGCTCGCCATGCAGGCGGAAGTATTCCGGCCGCGGCTGCTGGTGCCGGTGGCCTCGTTCGCGCGCTTCGCACGCGCCGACAATGCCTGGCTCAACCACGGAAGGCGCAGCCCGGCCGGCCTGCTGGACGCGCCACGGCTGGAAACGCTGCGCCCGCTCATCCGCTTCATGGCGCCCTGCGACAGCATCGACCTGGAGCGCGACAGTCCCGCCAGCCTGGCGGCCCGGAGCGAAGCGGCCGTGGCGCGCTGGGTGGCGTGCTGGCGCGAGCCCCCTCCGCCGCTGCCGCGCCCGCCGGAAGCGAGCGTGACGGAGCTGCGCGGCGCCTTCCAGAAATACCGGGAGCGCGCCTGCGCCCGCCTGTACGGCCTGCCGCGCCTGCTCGAGGCGGTGAGGGCGCTGCGCCCGCTGGCCATCCACCTGGCCGACCTGCGCCAGACGGTCGAGCTGTCCTACCGGCACGGCTTCCGGCTGCTGGCGCGCGACGGGCCGGCGGACGTGGCGCTGTGTTCAGGGACCGCGCTCATCCTCCTGAAAGCGGAGGATGGCTACGACACGGTCTACGCGGGCGCCTGCTTCTGGACCCTGCGGCCGGACGGCCTGTCGGCCTTCGCGCGCTTCTTCCTGCCGCAGCGCATGGCGCGGCGCGGATTGGACCGGCGCCGGCCCCTGGTCATGGCCAGGCTGATGCTGCGCACGGCGCTGGCCCGGATGGCGCGCGAGGTGGGGGCGGCGCTGCGCTGAGCCGCCGACGGGGCAGGGTATGATGGCGTCTTTGATGCCCGATCGGATAGCCATGAGCAAGGATGAACAACTTTCCACGGAAGCCGTGGCCGCACTGCGAGCGCGCTTCGAGCAGCAGTCGCACAAGGCCCAGGCGTATTACACGGTCATGCACGAAGTGCGTGGCCGGCTGGGAGGCGACGATGCGGCGAATGCGTGGATGAACCAGCCGCTGGCGGCATTCGACGGCAAGACGCCGGCCCAGCTGGTCGGTGAGGGCCGCGAGCTGGAGCTCCTGGCCCACGTGCGCAAGGCGGGTGCGTAGCGCCCAGACTTCTGTCGGGTGCTCATTACGGCCTCCGATTATCGGCGGTAAACCAATAAAAGCTGATATGTGTCGAAAGAACAACGCAAAAATTCTGTTAGATATTTCGGCCACTATTAGGGGCAAACTCGTCCTATACTAAAACCGCTCTGACGCGCAAACTTGGCTACAGATTACCTGTACGGCCCGCTCTTGCGCACCCGATGAAAGCGGCTGTGACATGACAATCCGGGAGGCGTCATGAACGGGACGGGTCTTACCTTTCGCATTTCGGGCGCCCCCATTGAGGGCACGTCGCGCGACCAGTTAATGGAGAGCCTGGGCGGCGGCGGCATGGACGCCGAGCTCTTCTCGCTGCAGACGCACCGCAGTGCTGGCCGGGCGGTCGACAGGGATGTCCAACCGGGCGAAGACATCGTCGTCCTCAAGCTTGCTTCGGGCCCGGCTCTGTTCCTGCACCCCGATTCAGCCAGGGCGCTGCTCATCGCCGGCATGCCAACAACACGCGATGGCAAGGACTCCGGAGACGCTGCCGTCGTAGGCGTCTCTTCCAGCCTGCCATGGAGCGAGGATGGCCCCACTCGCAGCTTGGGCAGTTGGGCGTCTGGCGTGGCGCTCGAATGGTTCGGCATCCTGCGCCGCAAATCCGGGCAGTCACTGGCTGAGCGTGGCGCCGACTGGATCCGCCAACAATTCGACAAGCCCGAGCGCCAGGGCCTGTACCGCCTGACGTCGAGTGCGCCGCCTGACGAGATGGACCCGGCCGATCGTATACCGGTGCTCAAGTTGCCCGCGCAGCCGGACGCGCCAATCCTTGTGCTCGTGCATGGCACCTTTTCGACCACGGCAGGCACCTTCCGCCACCTGTGGACGAAAGATTCGACAGCCAACACGCTATTGAATGGCTATAAAGACGATGCTTACGGTTTCGAACACCCGACTCTCGGCACCAGCCCGGTACAGAACGCGGTGGACCTGGCCAAGGCGCTGCCACCGAACGCACGGGTTCATTTGCTGACGCATTCCCGCGGCGGTCTAGTGGCCGAAATTCTGGTCCGCGCCGCCAACTCATCGAATGCCGTAGCGCAAATCGAACAATACTTCATTGGTGCGCCGCCCGACGAGTCGAGGCAAGTGCTAGAACTGGTCGACTTAGTGCGAGACAAAAACCTTCGCTTCGATCGCGTGATCCGGGTCGCATGCCCGGTCCGAGGCACCCTGCTGGCTTCCGAACGCCTGGATGCCTACCTGTCAGTTCTCCACTGGCTGATGCAGATGGCGCAGTTGCCGATCGCCAGCGGCGTGCTGGCTGGGCTCAGGGAAATCGCCCGCGCCGGCCTGAAGCCGGAGACCTTCGCGGGACTGGCCTCCATGCACCCACGGAGTCACTTGGTGCGGTGGCTGAATGCGCCGCTGGAGCCGGTCGACAGCCAGCTTTACGTCATCGCTGGAAACAGCGGCGGCAACAGCCTCTTCACCTGGATCAAAACCCTGCTCGCCGACTCTTTCTTCTGGACCGACAACGACCTGGTGGTGCAAACACGCTCCATGTACAGCGGCGTCCCGCGCAAAACGGGCTTGCGCGCTGCACGCTTCATGCTCGGCAACGGCGGGGAGGTGTCGCACTTCAGCTATTTTTCGTTCACGCAGACACGCGAAGCCATCGCCGATGCACTCCTCCCTACGCCTCAGCGCCCATGGGAGCCGATCGGCTTGCTGTCCTGGGCGGGTGCTGACAGCAGTGGCGTTCGCGGTAGCGAGGCCCCGCCGCAGGCAGCTCCGGCACCGGGCGACCGGCAGCGCCGCCGTCCGACCGTGATCGTGGTGCCGGATTTCCTCGGTTCGCACCTGGACGAGCGGCGGGGGCGCTTGTGGCTGTCGCAACTCTCGCTGTCGGCTTTCGCCAGTCTTGGCCTCGACAAGGCCAAGGACCTGGAAAAGGTCAGTTCCACCGGCTTGGTAGAACACTGCTACGGCGCACTCTGCAGCCGTCTCGCCGAGACCCATGACGTGATTCCCCTCCCGTACGACTGGCGCAAGCCGGTCGAAGAGGCGGCCGCGAACCTGGCGACCCGCGTGCGGGAATGGCAGCAGCAACGCGCGGGCGGGCCGCTGCGCATCCTGGCGCATGGTATGGGCGGCTTGGTGGTCAGGGCTTTTCACATGAACCACAAGGACTTGTGGGAAGAGGCGATGGCCTTCGAAGGGGCGCGCGTGCTCATGCTTGGGGTGCCGCATGAGGGCAGTTGGACGCCGCTGCAGGTGCTGTCCGGCGGCGACGCGCTCGCCGGGTTGCTCAGCGCCGGCGCGCCGTTGTTTGCCGATCTGCAAGTCCGCAAGGCGCTCGCTACGATGCCCGGCTTTATCCAGCTGCAAGCCGGGCTGCTTGATCCGGCCCTACAGCTCGACCTGCGCAGCGGCTGGGAAAAGCAAGAAGAGCTGCAGCGCGAGGAACTGGCCAAGCTCACGCAGTGGCATGAAGGGCCGTCCGCCTGGGCGATCCCCGCCCAGCAGCTGTTGACGGATGCCAGGCTGTTTTGGGATCGCATGCGCAAGGACATGGCGACCTTTGAAGGAGAAGCCGAGAAAATCGTTATCGTCGCCGGCAAGGCGAAGCACACAGTGGACCACGCCGCGATGCGCGATGGCAGGCTTTGGCTGAGCGGCAATGGCCGCGGTGACGGCCGGGTCAGCCTGGATAGCGCAAGGATGAACCAGCTTACCGTCTGGAAGATCGACGCCGAGCATGGCGCAATGCCGGCAGCCACGCGCGCCTTTTCCGGCCTGCTGGACTTGCTCAATGCCGGGAAGACGCACCTGCTGGACAGGCAGGAACTGCAACCGACCCAGCAGGTCCGAACCGCCACCGGCAGCAGTGCGCTCATGGACGAGCCCGCGCGGCTGCTGCAGAGGCTGATGACGAACGCCAGGCCGCCAGAACTTGGCCAATTGTTCTCGGTGGCGGAGGCCGAGCAGCGCGAACATGCCGTGAAAGCGCCCCTGTCGGTGGAGGTCCACCATGGCGATCTGCGTTTCCTGCGACAGCCCTTGCTGATCGGCCACTACCAGTCTCTGATCCTGTCCGGCTCCGAAGCGGTCGTCGACAAGCTGGTCGGTCAGCGCATGAGCAAGGCCCTGCGCGCCGGCATGTATCCAGAGTGGGTCGGCAGCCACCAGATATTCGAAAACGGCCAGCGGATCGAAATCCGCCGTCAAAAGCAGCGCCTCATCCCTCGGCCCAGCGCCGCCGTCGTCGTCGGGCTGGGAGAGGAAGGCAAGCTGAACAGCCAGAAGCACGCCTACACGATCCGGGTCGGCGTCCTAGCCTATGCCGAACGGCTTGGCGAGAGCGGATACAACGATGACACTTTCGAAATTGCCGCGACCCTGCTCGGCAGCGGCGGCACCGGCATCTCCGTCGGCGACGCCGCGCTGGCCCTGGTGCAGGGCATCATGGACGCGAACGCCAAGATTGCGGATATCAACCAGAGTGGCGGTGCGCGCTGGCCGACGGTGCGGGCGCTGACGATCGCCGAGGTCTACCTGGACCGCGCCTCCGACGCTTGGCGTGTGCTAAAACTGCACGACCAGACCAACCCCGGGCGGCTGGTAATCGGCCGCTCGGTGACCGAGGCTGAAGGCAACCTGCGCCGGCCAGTGGAGTCCAGCTACCGTGGCGCGACCTACGACTTCATCAGTGTGCTACGAACCCCCTCAGCCAAGGATGCCGAGCCGCAGATTGGCTACAGTCTCGACACCCGCCGCGCACGCACCGAAGTGCGCGCTCAGCGCGCCCAAGGCCCCCTCATCCGGGACCTGATGGAGAAGGCATCAAATTCCACCGTGGTCGATCCGTTGATCGGACGCACCCTATTCAACCTGCTGGTGCCGGTCGAGATCGAACCTTACCTGGCAGGCTCCAATGACATGGTGATGGAGCTGGACCGCGACACCGCGGCCCTGCCTTGGGAGCTGCTGGATACCGACCCCGACCGGAAAATGGCATCGGGCAACGGTCCGCAACCCCCTTGGGCGGTACGCAGCAAGATCATCCGCAAGCTGCAAACCGAGCATTTCCGCGACAAGGTCATTGACGCGGGAAGCGAAGACAACGTCTTGATCGTTGGAGAGCCCCTGACCGATTCGAGCTATCCGCGCCTGCCCGGCGCCAAGCATGAAGCCGAAGCGGTTGCCAAGGTAGCGCGCGCATCGCTGGGAACCGCCAGCGACAGGGTCAAAGAGCTGAACAGCAACGACGACGCCCACACCATCATCAACCAGCTGTTCGCCCGCAATTACAGGCTCGTCCATATAGCCGGACATGGCATGCGCGGCGCGAACGGGGGCGTGGTGCTGTCCGGGCGCCGGACCTTCCTCGGGCCAAACGAGATACGCGCCATGCGGGTGACCCCCGAACTGGTGTTCATCAACTGCTGCCACCTCGGGCAGGGCGACGTTCAGCCCTTCGACAGGCCCGATTTTGCCGCCAGCGTAGCGGAGGAGCTGATCCGGATCGGCGTCCGTTGCGTCGTGGCCGCCGGCTGGATGGTTGAAGACCAGCCTGCCGAGCGCTTTGCCTCCGCCTTCTACGCAGCCATCTTCAACGGCTGCCGTTTCATCGATGCCGTGGGGCAAGCGCGGCTGGCAGCCTGGGAAGCAAAGCGCGAAAGTAACACCTGGGCTGCGTACCAATGCTATGGCGATCCGGATTGGAGCTGGCGTAACGAGGTCAGTACGCGAAAGCCCTCGCCAGAGACGGAATACGCCAACATCGCTTCACCCAGCACGCTCGAAGTGGTGCTGCAGACCATCGCCACCGAAACCTTGTACGCGTCGTCCGACAATGCCATCCGGCATCGCAGGCATT
Organism: Massilia sp. ST3; assembly: GCF_018119405.1. Lineage (GTDB taxonomy): Bacteria > Pseudomonadota > Gammaproteobacteria > Burkholderiales > Burkholderiaceae_D > Telluria. The sequence continues at coordinate 66,459 of NZ_JAGPWC010000006.1, forward strand.
TGTCCTACTTGGAGCAGCAATTCGGGCAGTGGACCCAGCGCGGCGCTATTGCCGAAGCTTTCGGCAATGCCTACGCGGCCTTGCCGGACCGGGGCAAGGCCCTCGAATGGTTCCGGAAGGCGCGCAACGCCTCCGATAGCAAGGCAAGCCTGTCCGCCATCGAACGCTATGCTGAGCAGCTCAGCATGCCGGAAGCGAGCGTCGATGAATTGAACGAGGCGACTGTCGTTCTGACCGTCATGATCGAGCGGTTGGGAGGCACTCTGCGACGTTATAGCCTGCTTGGTCACGCCCACAAACGCCTGAGCATGCGGCTTGCCGAACAGGGGCTCGATTCGAAAGCGGAATCGCTCGCGCACCTGGTCAGCGCCTGCGAGAATTTTACTTTAGCAAGTCAGGCACAGGACGACGAAAAGCGCTATAGCTTTTATCCACCTCGCGCCGTTCTGATGTGCGAATTACGCCATTACTTCCAGAAACAGCAGGCCCGTCCAAGCGCGGACTGGGAGAGTCGGCGCATCTCGGAAGCCACCAGGGCGGTCGACAAGGCGGTGCAGGACGACCCCAATTTCTTTTCGATCGTCGCCCAGTCCGAACTCGATGTCCTGAAGGCGCTGATCCGCGGTGACCTCCGGCAGATCATGCACGACATTGAGCACTCGCTCTGCGACCTGCATCGGCGGATCGATACGAAAATGTTCTGGATTTGGGTTCACGACGACGCGCGCTTCCTGCTGGAGGCTTATGCCGCCTTGCCGCGCAACCGGGCGAATCCAGCGGAGCAGGCCGAAGTGCAGGCAGCCAGCAAACTGCTCGGGATGCTGGCCAGCTACGCAGGCGAGGATGCCGGCCGTCGCGATCCGGAGGCAAGGGCCCCCACTGATGCACGAGAGGAAAGATCGGAGGTAAGCCCAGTCCAGACGGTGGCCTGACAGGCATCAACAGCGGCGCCATACTCGATAGCGCACTCATCTGTGACGCGTCACGAAAAAGCGTCGCAGCTGATCTGTAGATCTCTGCCTTATACCCAGGTGCTGGCGTATCTGACCAAAGTGATGGAGATTTGTGGCGTCGGTAGCTCTGCTGAGCTATTCAACGTCTGGCGTTATGGGTCCCCTTACGGCTGGTTTTTCTGAGCCGAGCGACTCCCCGGCTGAACGTCTTGAACTGCAACGTCCGCTTCGGCGTTGCGGAAGTTCCTCAAGGCTCAGCGTACAGCCCGCATTTCTCTGCTGGCAAGCAGGGGAGGCGGATAGTCGTACTTAGGCAGTAGCTTTACCTCAGACAAAGGTAGAGCTACTGCGAACTACGTGAGAACTACTGCGTCTTCACTGCGAAGTACCTTGAGACGCTGCGCAGTATTCCGAGAACCTACAGCAAGCCCTGATCAGACCACCGACCCCAGCTTGAAGATCGGCAAATACATCGCCACCACCAGGCCGCCGATCAGCACGCCCAGGATCACCATGATCAGGGGTTCCATCAGCGAGGACAGGGCGGCCACCGCCTCGTCGACTTCTTCCTCGAAGAAGTCCGCGACCTTGCCCAGCATGGCGTCGAGCGAACCCGATTCCTCGCCGATCTGGACCATCTGGGTGACCAGGTTGGGGAACACGTCGGCGTTCTGCATCGCCATGGTCAGGCTGGTGCCGGTGCTGACTTCGGTCTGGATCTTGCGCGTCGCGTCCAGGTAGACCGCGTTGCCCGAGGCGCCGCCGACCGAGTCGAGCGCTTCGACCAGCGGCACGCCGGCGGCGAACATGGTCGCCAGGGTGCGGGTCCAGCGCGCGATGGTGGCCTTGCGGATCACCGGGCCGAAGATCGGCAGGCGCAGCAGGATCCGGTCCATGGCCTGCTGCATCTTGAGCGAGCGGCGCCAGGCCTGGAAGAAGAAATAGATGCTGCCGAAGATGCCGCCGAAGATCAGGTACCACCAGGACACGAAGAATTCCGAGATCGCCATCACCATCAGGGTCGGGGCCGGCAGGTCGGCGCCGAAGCTCTGGAACACCTGCTTGAAGGCCGGCACCACCCAGATCATGATCACGGCCGTGACGATGAAGGCGATCGCCAGGATCGCGATCGGGTACATCAGGGCCGACTTGATCTTGCCTTTCAGGGCGAGGGTCTTCTCCTTGTAGATCGCCAGGCGCGTCAGCAGGTCTTCGAGGATACCGGCCTGTTCGCCCGCGCCCACCAGGTTGCAGAACAGCGGGTCGAAATACACCGGGTACTTGCGGAAGGCGTTGTTCAGGCTGGTGCCGGTCTCGACGTCGGCGCGCAGGTCCAGGATCAGCTTGGACATGGACGGGTTGCCGTGGCCCTTGCCGACAATGTCGAAGGACTGCAGCAGCGGCACGCCGGCCTTCATCATGGTCGCCAGCTGGCGCGTGAACATGGTGAGGTCCTTGTCGGTGATCTTCTTGCCGCTGCGGTAGACCTTCTTCTTGACCCTGGTGACCATGATGCCCTGGCGGCGCAGGGTCACGTTGACGATCGCCTCGCCGCCGGCGCGCAGCTCGCCGCGCACCGTCTTGCCGGTCTTGTCCTTGCCTTCCCAGGCATAGACCTGCTCCTTGACCTGGGCGCCGGCGCGGCTGCGGGTGGGTGCGGAAGTTGCCATATCGTTCCTATTCGTTGGTGCAGCCGAGCACTTCCTCGAGGCTGGTCAGTCCTTGTTTCACTTTCATCAGGCCCGAGCGGCGCAGCGAGTTCACGCCTTCCTTCTCGGCCTGCTCGGCGATCTGCATCGCGTTGCCGTGCGCCAGGATCAAGGCTTCGATGGCCGGGGAGATCGGCATGATCTGGTAGATGCCGACCCGGCCCTTGTAGCCGGAACCCAGGCAGCGGTCGCAGCCGACCGGGCCGTAGGGTTTCCAGGCGCCGTCGATGTCGTGCTCGCGGAAGCCCGCCGCCAGCAGGGCGTCGTGACCGATCTCGATCGGCTGCTTGCAGGTGCACAGGCGGCGCGCCAGGCGCTGCGCGGTAATCAGGATCACCGACGAGGCGATGTTGAAGGGCGCCACGCCCATGTTCATCAGGCGTGTCAGGGTCGAAGGGGCATCGTTGGTGTGCAGGGTCGAGAACACCATGTGGCCGGTCTGCGCGGCCTTGATCGCGATGTCGGCGGTCTCCAGGTCGCGGATCTCGCCGACCATGATGATGTCAGGATCCTGGCGCAGGAAGGACTTCAGGGCCACCGGGAAGGTCAGGCCGGCCTTGTCGTTGACGTTGACCTGGTTCACGCCCGGCAGGTTGATCTCGGCCGGGTCTTCCGCGGTCGAGATGTTGATGCCCGGCTTGTTCAGCAGGTTCAGGCAGCTGTACAGCGACACGGTCTTGCCGGAACCGGTCGGGCCGGTGACCAGCACCATGCCGTAGGGGCGCGTAATGGCGTCCAGCAGCAGCGCCTTCTGGTCCGGATCGTAGCCGAGCGAGTCGATGCCCATCTGCGCCTGGGTGGCGTCGAGGATACGCATGACCGTCTTCTCGCCGAACAGGGTGGGCAAGGTGCTGACGCGGAAATCGATGGTGCGGGTCGGCGACAGGATCAGGCGCATGCGGCCGTCCTGGGGCACACGCTTTTCCGCGATGTCCAGGCGCGCCAGCACCTTGATGCGCGACACCAGCTTTTCGCGGATCGACAGGGGCGGGGTGGCGTGGTCGCGCAGCACCCCGTCCACGCGCATGCGGATCCGGTAGAACTTCTCGAAGGGCTCGAAGTGGATGTCCGAGGCGCCGATCTGCACCGCGTCCATCAGGATCTTGTTCAGGAAGCGCACGATCGGCGCGTCCTCGACTTCGTTGGCGGTGTCGACCGCGGCCACCGGCGCGTCTTCTTCCGCGAACTCGATGTCGGCGTCCTCGCCGGCCAGTTCGTTCAGGCTTTGCTCGGCGCTCTTGGACAGGCTGGCGAGCAGGGCCAGCAGGGCGTCGTGGGGAACGATCACCGGCTCGACCGAGGCTTCGCTCTGGAACTTGATCTGGTCCAGGGCCTGGTTGTTGGTCGGGTCGGACAGGGCCACCGACATCTTGTTGCCGCGCTTGGCCAGGGCGATCACGCGCTGCGCCTGCATCAGCTTGCCGTCGATGGCGCTGGCCGGCAGCGATTCAAGCGCGAAAGCCGACAGGTCGAACAGGGGATAGCCGAAGGTCTCGGAACAGAACACGGCCAGCGCGCCGGCGTCGATCGCGCCGCTGGCGAGCAGGGCGTCGATGAAGGCGGTCTTGTCGGCGGCGGATTTCTTCTGCAGCGCATCCGCCTGGGCCATGCTCAGGCGGCCCGCCTGGACCAGCGCGCGCGCCAGCCCGGACAGCGCCGTGCCTGTGGTCGTGTTGGGGAGGACTGCTGCCATAAGGAACCGTGCGGAGCCGTGGTTTTAAGGGATGCAATTAAGGGGTGCGACGAGGCCGCCGGGCGGGCGCGACCCACCGGCGGACCTTCTGGATGATGCCTACAGGCATCAAATTTGTAAAGCATTTGCTGTGCATGAGATGCGTCCGCGCCACGTAGACGAAATGGCACGCCGGGCGGCGCGCCGCGGGCAGGATCGCTCAGAAAGGCAGCAGGCGTCTTGACGCGGCCGGGCGCAGCAGCTTGACGACCTTGATGGCCTGGTTCTGCACCTGCACCACTTCGATCACGCAGGGCCCGATCTTGAGCGAGATCGGCGCTTCGGGAATGTCCTGCAGCTGCTCCAGCAGCAGGCCGTTGATGGTCTTGGGACCATCCAGGGGCAGGGACAGGCCGAGCTGCTTGTTGATGTCGCGCAGCGGGGTGCTGCCTTCGAGCAGGCATTCGCCCTTGGCGTTCCAGCCGACCGCGTCGCGCGCGCCGCCCGGCATCGAGGTAGTGAAGTTGCCGATCATTTCCTCGATGATGTCGTCGAGGGTGACCAGGCCCTGTACTTCGCCGTACTCGTCGACGATGATGCCCATGCGCTCGCGCTGTTCCTGGAACTGCTGCAGCTGGTCGAGGGCGCCGGTGTCCTGCGGGATGAAATAGGGTTCGACCAGCAGCTCGCGCAGGTGGTCCTTGCTCAGTTCGTCGGGTTCGCGCAGCAGGCCGACGGCCTTGCGCACGTGCAGGATGCCGACGATGCGGTTGATCTCGCCCTCGTAGACCGGCAGCTTGTTGTGGTAGCAGGTGGTCAGTTCGTCGAGGATGACGGCGATCGGCGCGGCCAGGTTGAGGGCTTCGATCTGGGGGCGCGGGGTCATGATGTCGTCGACCGTGACCGATTCCAGGTCGAACAGGTTGAGCAGGATGCTGCGGTGCTTCTGCGGCACGAAGTTGCCGCTTTCCAGCACGATCGAGCGCAGCTCCTCGGGCGACAGCCGGTTCTGGGGAGCGTCGAGGCCGGTACGGATGCGGAAGCAGCGCAGCAGGGCGCGCACGAACAGGTTGACGAAGCCCACCGCCGGCTTGGCGAGACGCAGCAGGGCCTGCAGCGGCAGGCTGGTGGCCATGGCAATCGGTTCCGGATAGGTGGCGCCGACGGTCTTGGGCGCCACTTCGGCGAACACGATCAGCAGGAAGGCGATGAGCGCGGCGGCGGCCGCGATCACGCTTTCCTCGTCGCCGTACATGTCGATCGCGACCACCGTCACCAGGGCCGCAGCCAAGGCGTTGAGCAGGATGTTGGCGATCAGGACCAGCGACAGGAAGCGGTCGGTGCGCGCCAGCAGCCAGAGCGCCGTGACGGCGCCGCCGTTGCCGCGTTCGGCCAGGTGGCGCAGGCGATACTTGTTGGACGCCATCAGCGCCGTTTCGGCCATGGCGAAGAAGGCGGACAGCAGGATCAGGAGGGCGAGTGCGAGGACGAGCACCCAGAGGGGGATGGTATCCAAGGCTGGCTGGGGTAGCGGAATGGGGAATTGATTCTAGGGCAAGAGGGGGTGGGGTGCAAGCGGGGGCGCTTCGCGGTTCTGTGCTGGTGGTATGCGACGGACTTGGGCGGAGCAATGCCGGTGGCATTGTTTCGGCCTGCGCGGGGATGACGTGCTTACGTGCGTGTCCGAAATCGCTGACGTGATATTCAGCTTCCGCCTACCAACGTCATCCCCGCGAAGGCGGGGACCCAAGTTTCGTCGAGCAGCTGCAAAACGAAAAAGCCGCCCGAAGGCGGCTTCCACAGAAGACAACCGAACTTAGCGCAATGCCAGCCGCTGCTTCCCCACATTCGACGACAGCACCGGCGTATTGCCCAGCTTGAACACCGACAGCGCCCCGGTCAGCTGCCCGGTTTGCTCGGTCAGCGATTCCGCCGCCGCCGAGGCTTCCTCGACCAGGGCCGAGTTCTGCTGGGTCATCTCGTCGATGCTGGTGATCGCGCGGCCGATGTCCTCGATGCCCGCGCTCTGGCGTGCGCCGGCGGCGCTGATCTCGGCCATGATGGTCTGCACCTTGCGCACCGATTCCACGATCTGGCCCATGGTCACGCCGGCTTCGTCCACCAGCGCGCTGCCAGCGTTCACCTTCGCCACCGAGTCGCCGATCAGTTCCTTGATCTCCTTGGCCGCCGCGGCGCTGCGCTGGGCCAGGTTGCGCACCTCGCCCGCCACCACCGCGAAGCCGCGGCCCTGTTCGCCCGCACGCGCCGCTTCCACGGCGGCGTTCAGCGCCAGGATGTTGGTCTGGAAGGCGATGCCGTCGATGACCGAGATGATCTCGACGATCTTGTTGGCCGAGGTGTTGATGTCGCCCATCGTGCTCACCACGCCGCCGACCACCTTGCCGCCGCGGGTGGCGATGCTGGTCGCCGATTCCACCAGCGAATTCGCTTCGGTCGCGTTCATCGCGTTCTGGCGCACGGCGCCGGTCAGTTCTTCCATCGCACGGGTGGTGCGGTCCAGGCTCGAAGCCTGCGATTCGGTACGGCGCGCCAGGTCGGCGTTGCCGGTCGCGATCTCGCCGCTGGCGCTGGCGATGGTGTCGGCCGAGGTCTTGATCTCCGCCACCAGGGTCGCCAGGCGGGCGCGCATTTCCTTCAGCGCCACCAGCAGGCTGGCGTTGTCGCCGGCGTCCGTGCGGATTTCCATCGACAGGTCGCCCGAGGCGACCGCCTGGGCGATCTCGCGTGCATACTCGGGCTCGCCGCCCAGCTGCTGCCAGATGGTGCGCACCACGAACCACGACACCAGCGCCAGGCAGGCGATCACGATCAGCGCGGTGACGATCATCGCACTCAAGACCTTGTTGACGCTTTCCTTGCTGCTCGCGATGCCGGCCGTGAACTGGCGCTTGGCCGCTTCGTTGACGGCGGCCAGGTCCTTGTTCAGGGTGGCCAGGGCCGCCTGCATCTTGCCGACCGCGGCCTGCGGGTCGCCTTGCTCCATTTCGAGCATGATGCGGGCCGACGACAGGGCGGGTGCGTAATAGGCGTCGAATTCCTTGCCCAGGCGCGTGAAGGTCTCGCGCTGGCCCGGGATCTGGCTGTATTTGTCGAGTTTGCCGCGCAGCTTGGCGGCGTGTTCGCCGACTTCGGCGATCTTTTCCTTGTCGCCCTCGGCGACGGCGTCCTGCAGGCCGTCGGTGACGGCGGCCACGTCCAGGGACAAGGCCTTGGAGGCATCGAGCACCGGATAGTCCACGCTCTCGGTGGTGGTGATCGAATCCAGCGCGCCGGTCGCGATCATGGCGCTGGCGCCGGCCCCAAGGCCGAAGATAATGGCGGAAATGACGGGCAGTGCCCAGATCCTGCGCTTGATGCTCATGCTTGACTCCAGAATGCGTGACCCGCCGCCGGCTCAAACAGGCCGGCGGCGGGCGGTAACAGCCGAATGCTCCCGGCTTATTGGGCGGTGTAGACGACCTTCACGGTCGCATCCACTGCGCTCTTGTCGATATAGCCGATCGCCTTCGGGTTCGCGGCGAGCGCGGCCTTCACGGCGGCGCTGTCGCCGACTTCCTTCGGCATCGTGGCCTTGCCGGTGAACACCAGCTTCGACCACAGGGCCTTGGCCTGGGCCGCGTCCTTGTCCGCCACTTTCTTGTAGAACTCGGCGCGGATCGGCGCGGATTCAGCCTGGTCGATCGGGGTCATCGAGGTCGACTTACCCAGGAAGAACTGGGCGACCTGTTCCTTGCTCATCGTCGATTCCGCCGCCTTGGCGTTCACCACGACCACCACTTCGGCCAGGGCTGGCGCGGCTGCGCCGAAGGCCGTTGCCGCGATTGCGGCCAGCATCAGTTTTTTCATCGTCCGCTCCTTAGAACACGAAGTCGAGGGCGACGGCGCCCACGGTCACCGGGCCGCTGAAGCCAGGCTGGACGTTGACGAACAGGCCGGTGCCGTTCTTCGGCTTGACGCGGTCGATCTGCGCCTTCAGGGCCACCGAGCTGGCGAAGTCCCAGCGGATGCCGATGCTGTCGGTGGTCTGCTCGCCCTGGCCCACGCCGACGTTCGGCAGGCGGCGCACGCCGGCGCCGAGCGCCTGCATGGTCGGGGTGCAGGCCGCCGGGTACCCGGCCGGGCAGGCTGCCGGGACGGTGTTGACGATGGCGCTATCGATCTTCAGGGTCGAGTGGGTGTAATAAGGCAGGAACTTGCCGATGCGGTAGCCACCCATCACGTACCACGAGGTGGTGTCGTTGATGTAGGTCTTGGTCTTGCGCTTGGCGAATTCGGTCTGGACCACGATGTTGTTCCAGTCCATCGACAGGCCCAGCGAGCTGAAGTGGGCTTGCTTTTCCTTGGCTTCGATCTCGGCGGCCAGCGGAGCCAGCGTTGGGAAACGGTAGCCGGCGCCGGCGGCGCGCAGGCCCGCCACCAGGGTGTTCAGGGAGGTCGAGTCTTCGACGCTGACCTTGGCGCGGGCATGGCCGGCGCGCACGATGAACGGACCGTGTTCGGCCGCCACGTTGATCGCGGCGATGCCCTTGCCCTTGGCGTGGATGTCGCCCGACAGCGGCGACTTGACGCTGCCGTAGGCCAGTTGCGAGGTCAGGGTGGTGTCGCCGAAGCTGTGCAGCCAGGTGATGTCGGCGCCGTCGATGCTGTTGAACGGCACCTGCGAGTAGATCTCGGCCGGCGGACGCAGCATGGTGTTGGCGTAGCCGACGTTGCGGTAGTCGGAAATCATGAACACCGGCAGGCCGACACGGCCCACGCGCACGCTCAGGTTGTCGCTGATGCGGGCCTTGGCGAATGCCCAGCCCAGTTCGGCGCCGAAATGCTCTTCGGCGTCCTTGCGGACCAGCACCTGGCCGGTCAGCGACAGCCAGCTGTTGACCGGCATGTCGGCCTGCAGGCCCAGGTTCGAATCGACGCCGGTGCGGACGTTGTCCGCGGCGCCGCTGGCCTGGTTCGGACGCACGAATTCTGCGCGCTCTTCATTGGTCCAGGTCACGGCGCCAGTGCCGAAACCGCTGACTTTGATGGCCGACAGACCGGAGGTCTCCTGTGCGTTCACCGCGGGCATGACCAGCGGGAGTGCCAGCAAGCTGGCGAGAATCTTCTTGTTCATAAAGGCTTCGTTACGTGAGCTGCTCGTTGGGAGGGAGGCGCCGACGGCGGGCAGCGAATTGCCGGCGCTGTGAATCTTGGAATTGATTCTATCCACGCGGCAATTTTAGCGGCAACAGGTTTATGACAATTGGAGAGATTCCTCTACAATTTGATAACAGAGTTGTTGTGCCTTTGAAACAGAGTCTTGTCAGTTTAGTTCCACCAGTGACAAGTCGACCCCGCTGCGGGCAGGCGCGCCTGCCTGGCCTCGTGCACGATCCCTGCCTGCACGGCCTCTTCGGCGGTAAATATGCGGGCGTTGCCCGTGAGGTTGGCGCGGATGTCGGTTTCGTGCCCCGCTTCGCGGGTGGCCTCGACGAAGATGCTGGCGTAGCGCTCGGCGTCGAAATCGAGGCAGTCGCGCCATTCCGACACGCGCGAGTGGTCGGCCGCCACCAGGCTGCCGAAGCCCCAGTGCAGGGGATGGACGAGGAAGCGCGTGCCCGGGCAGGCATAGCGTTTTTGCCCGGCCAGGAAGATCACCACCCCGACCGATTCGACGCTGCCGATGTTGTGGGTGGTGAGCGGCAGCGGCAGCGACTTGAGGAAGAAATACAGCGCGAAGCCGGCCGTCATGTTGCCGCCTTCGGTGGACATGTGCAGTTCGATCTCGGTCGCGCCGTTCTGCAGCGCCTGCAGGCAGCAATTGCGGACGGCGCAGGCGGAACTGTGGTTGATGGGCCCGATGAAATGAACGATGTGCAGCGACATGTGCTCTCCCGACGCGGTGGGATCCAGCATAGCAAGTTTCACTGCCGGGCCGCGTCCTGCTGGGCGCCAGGGGCGGGCGGGCAGGGGGCGGCGCCGCTGCTACTCCGCTGCAGCGGAACCCGCTGGCCGGCGATCTCGAGATCGGCCAGCAGCGGCGGCAGGGTCCGGACCTTGCCTTCGCGCAGGGCCTGGCGCAGGGGTTCGCACAAGGGAGCCGGGGCCAGCTGGGCGGCCACGCGCCATGCGCCGGGCGCCGTCTCGTCCATCAGCGCCGACTTGGGCCAGCGCTCGTCGATCAGCAGTACTTCCGCTCCACCGTCGCTGTCGATGTCGACCAGGAAGGCGTCGCAGCGTACGCCCGGACGGCGCAGGCATTCCGGCATCGCTCCCAGGTCCTTCGCCTTCAGCCAGTCCATGGCCAGGAAGGACGCCGGCAGATGGGCGCCCGCCGGCCAGACGCGCAGGTTGGCGGCCAGACTGACCGGGTCGCGCAGGGCGTCGTGGGCGCTGCGCATCGTGCGCACCGCGGCGATGCGCGCGCGCAGCAGGGCCGCGTCCGGGCCCGCGGCCTGGGCTTCCAGCCGGTCCAGCGCCTCGCGTCCGTAGCGTCCGCCATGGAAGCGCAGGTAGGCGAAGTCGAAGGCCGCCACCGTCACCTTGCCCTCGCGCAGCCGGGCCAGCTGGTCGTTTACCGACAGGCGGCCGGGATCGGCGAGCGGCGAGAACAGCGCCAGCAGCACGGCCAGCACCACGAAGGCGGCGCCGATGTTGACCCCGGCCAGGCTGGGCAGCCAGCCGCGGCGCAGGCTGGCGGCCGCGTAGCCGCCCGCGTAGCAGCTCGCCACCAGCATGCAGGCGGCCGCGATCACGCGCTCGCCCGTCCAGCCGTGGTCCTGCACGCGCAGGGCCAGGGCGTAGATGGCCAGCAGGACCATCGGCACCAGCAGCAGGCCCGCCACCCTGGCCGCCAGCGCGACCGGCCGGGCCGCGATCGCGCCGCCGTCCTGCCAGGCGGCGTTGACCAGGATGACGAAGGCGGCCGCCGCGCCCAGCAGCACGGCGCCGGCGCTCTTGGTCGCCCATAGCGCGTCCAGTCCGGTGAAGGGCAGGCTGCACAGGAAGCCTGCCGCCAGCAGGGTAAGCACCGGCAGGACCCAGGACAGCAGCACCAGCAGCAGGTTGCGGATCCCGCGCACCAGCGCCGGGCGCATGTCGGTCAGGTGCATGGCGCAGGAGAATGCAAAGGCGGTCACGGGAATCGCGAACCAGGCTTTTTGGATGGCCTGCTGCAGGAAGTCGAGCTTCACCAGCATGAACAGCGCGGCGCCCAGCTGCAGCACCAGCCAGGTCGCGCCCACGAACACACCGCAGAAGGCGAGCTGCACGCCCAGCTTCCAGGCCAGCTCGAAATAGGTGGTATAGGAAGCGATCCTGCGCCGCTCCTGCGCGCCCGACAGCACCAGCGCGTGGGCGATGAAGAAGCCCGCGACCATGAACCCGCACAGCTGCCCCGACGGCATCGAGGGTTGCCATTTGCCGTCCAGGTAGGGAGGGGGTGGCGCACCCAGCTGGTCCCAGGCGTCGTAGACGGCCAGCAGCACGATCAGCGCCGCGGCCGCGCCGCACCAGAGCAGGAGCTGGCGCCGGGTCAGCTGGCCCAGGCCGCTGATCAGGATGATGGGAACCAGGGCCGCCGCCAGCAGCAGCGGCGCGAACAGCAGGGGCTGGGTCGCGGGCCAGGCGCGGTCCTGGCCGGCCTGGTAGAGCAGGGCCAGCACCAGGCCCTGGACCAGGCCGGCGCCGATGCGCCAGGCCGCGATGCCGGATGGCTGGACCGGTTCGTAGGGAGGGGATGCGCTGGCGTGCATGGCGGGCTCCGGGATGATTTCCGTAAATACTACGGCGATCCAGGCACGGCCGCCACCGCCAGAATTGCTAGCTGCCCCGGTAGGTCGAGTAGGACCAGGGCGTCACTACCAGCGGCACATGGTAGTTTTGCCCGGTGTCGAACACGCCGAAGGCGATCGTCACCCGGTCGAGGAAGCGCGGACTGGGCAGGTCCACGCCCTGGGCCGCGAAATAGTCGCCCGCATGGAACACCAGTTCGTACTGCCCGCTGCGCAGCTGCTCGCCTTCGAGCAGGGGCCCGTCGCAGCGGCCGTCGCCATTGGTCAGCGCGCTCTTGAGCAGGGTGCGGCCTTCGGGGGCCACGGCGTACAGGTCGACCTTGACCCCGGCGCCGGGACGGCCGTGGGCGGTATCGAGGACGTGGGTGGACAGCTTGCCCATATGGCTCCTATATGTGAACGATGAATTGCCGTATGCGGACTATCATATAACCTTGTGCTTCCTGCAATATATGATCGTCCATATACCCATCTCATTGCGCCTCCTATGGACACCTACGCCAATTATCCGCGCGACCTCGTCGGCTACGGCCGCAATCCGCCCCATGCCCGGTGGCCTGGCGGGGCCCGGATCGCCCTGCAGTTCGTGCTCAACTACGAGGAGGGCGCGGAAAACAGCGTGCTGCACGGCGACCCGGCCTCGGAAACCTTCCTGTCCGAGATCATCGGCGCCAGCGCCTTCCCGATGCGCCACATGAGCATGGAGTCGCTCTACGAATACGGCTCGCGCGCCGGCCTGTGGCGGGTGCTGCGCCTGTTCGAGGAGCGCGGCCTGCCGCTGACCGTGTTCGGGGTGGCGATGGCGCTCAAGCGCAACCCCGAGGCGGTGGCCGCCTTCCGCGAGCTGGGCCACGAGATCGCCTGCCATGGCCTGCGTTGGATTTCCTACCAGAACGTGGACGAGGCCACCGAACGCGCCCACCTGCGCGAAGCGGTCGGCATCATCCGCGAGCTGACCGGCGCGCCGCCGCTGGGCTGGTACACGGGGCGCGACTCGCCCAATACCCGGCGCCTGGTGGTCGAGCATGGCGGCTTCGCCTACGACGCCGACCACTATGGCGACGACCTGCCGTTATGGCAGCGGGTCGAGCACACGGGGCCGGACGGCGCCCTGCGCAGCACGCCGCACCTGGTGGTGCCGTATACGCTCGACACCAACGACATGCGCTTCGCCGCCATGCAGGGCTTCAATTCCGGCACCCAGTTCTTCGACTACCTGAAGGACGCTTTCGATGTGCTCTACGCGGAGGGCGATCCGAACGGGCTGAACCAGCCCAAGATGCTGTCGATCGGCCTGCACTGCCGCCTGGTCGGGCGGCCGGCGCGGGCGGCGGCGCTGGCGCGCTTCCTCGACTACGTGGGGCGCCACCAGCATGTCTGGATCGCGCGCCGCATCGATATCGCGAATCACTGGAAAAGCGTCCACCCTTGCCTAGAATGAAGGAAGGACGCGCCCGCATGATATTGGAAATTAGTGATAAGCAATATCACATTTTGAGTATATAAGGGGCGATCGCGGATGGTAGCCTTCCGCCCTTGGCTTTAGCCCAGTCACTGCGAGACCAGCATGTCAGAACCGATCCGCTTCTTCTACCGCGGCGCCGTCCACGAAGTCCGGGACGCCGCGCCCACGCAAACCATCCTGCAGCACCTGCGGGAGGATCTGCATTGCACGGGCACCAAGGAAGGCTGCGCCGAAGGCGACTGCGGCGCCTGCACCGTGGTGATCGGTTCGCTCGAGGACGGCGAGCTCGCGCTCAAGGCCGTGAATTCCTGCATTCAGTTCACCCCCACCCTGGACGGCAAGGCCTTGTTCACCGTGGAAGACCTGCAGCAGCCGGACGGCGCACTGCATCCCGTCCAGCAGGCCCTGGTCGAGTGCCACGGTTCCCAGTGCGGCTTCTGCACGCCAGGCTTCGCCATGTCGTTGTGGGGCATGTACCTCAAGCAGGAGGGAAAACCGGCTTCGCGCTGCCAGATCGACGATGCCCTGTCGGGCAACCTGTGCCGCTGCACCGGCTACCGGCCCATCATCGACGCCGCGCGCCGCATGGCCGAACTGCCGCCGGTGGCCTTCGACCGCGCTGCCCTGGCCGAGCGCCTGCGCGGCCTGCAGCGCAGCCACGGCTTCTCCTACACCGCCCACGGCCAGCGCTTTCACGTGCCGCGCACGCTCGAGGAGCTCGCCAGCTTGCGCGCCGCGTATCCGGCGGCCGTGCTGCTGGCCGGTTCCACCGACGTCGGCCTGTGGGTCACCAAGCAGATGCGCGAGCTGAACGACGTGATCTACCTGGGCCAGGTCGAGGCCCTGAAGACGGTCGCCGAGCAGGACGGCATGCTGGAAATCGGCGCCGGCCTGAGCCTGGAAGACGCCTACGCCGCCGTCTGCAGGCATTATCCTGACGAACTGGGCGAGCTGTGGCAGCGCTTCGCCTCGCTCCCGATCCGCAATGCCGGCACCCTGGGCGGCAACGTCGCCAACGGCTCGCCCATCGGCGACTCGATGCCCTGGCTGATCGCGCTCGGCGCCCAGGTGGTGCTGGGCAGCGGCGGCAGCCGGCGCGTGCTGGCGCTGGAGGACTTCTACCTCGGCTACCAGCAGAAGGACCTGCGCCCGGGCGAATTCGTGCAGGCGCTGCGGGTGCCGCTGCCGCGCCCCGGCGTGCGCTTCCGCACCTACAAACTGGCCAAGCGCTTCGACCAGGACATCTCGGCGGTGTGCGCCGCCTTTGCCTTCACCCTGATCGGCGACACCATCGCCAGCGCCCGCATCGCCTTCGGCGGCATGGCCGCCACGCCCAAGCGCGCCGCCACGGCCGAGGCCCTGCTGGCGGGCAAGCCCTGGAACGAGACGACCTTGCGCGCCGCCATGGCGGCGCTGGCCCAGGACTATGCGCCCCTGAGCGACATGCGCGCTTCCAGCGGCTACCGCATGCAGGCCGCGCAGAACCTGCTGCGCCGCTTCTGGTTCGAGACGCGCCTCGACAATCCGCTGCCGGCGAGCAGCGTCAACGCCTTCGCGGCGGCAGGGAGTGCAGCATGAACGATTCCGTGGTGCCTGAACTGAAAACCTGGAAGGAAGTGGGGCGCGCGCGCTTCCACGAATCGGCCGAGCTGCACGTGCTCGGCCAGGCCACCTATACCGACGACATCCGCGAACTGGCGGGCACCCTGCACGCGGCCTTGGGCCTGTCGGCGCGCCCGCACGCGCGGATTGGCACCATCGACCTGGCGCCGGTGCGCGCCAGCCGCGGCGTGGTGGCGGTGCTCACGGCCGCCGACATCCCGGGCACCAACGATTGCGGGCCGATCATCCACGACGATCCGATCCTGGCCGACGGACTGGTGCAATACGTCGGCCAGCCGATCTTCATCGTGGTGGCCGATACCCATGACAATGCGCGCCGCGCGGCGCGCCTGGCCCAGGTCGGCTATGAAGACCTGCCGGCCGTGCTGACCCCACAGGAAGCACGCGCCGCCCAGTCCTACGTGCTGCCGCCGATGCGCCTGGCGCGCGGCGACGCGGCCCAGGCATTCGCCGCTGCGCCCCACGTGGTCAAGGGCGAGCTGTACGTGGGCGGGCAGGAGCAGTTCTACCTCGAAGGCCAGATCGCCTACGCGGTGCCGGGCGAGGACCGCGGCATGCACGTCTACTGCTCGACCCAGCATCCGAGCGAGATGCAGCATGTGGTCGCGCACGCGCTCGGCCTGCATTCGCACCACGTGACGGTCGAGTGCCGCCGCATGGGCGGCGGCTTCGGCGGCAAGGAATCGCAGTCGGCCCTGTGGGCCAGCGCCGCGGCGATCGCGGCCGCGCGCCTGCGCCGTCCGGTCAAGCTGCGCGCCGACCGCGACGACGACATGCTGGTCACCGGCAAGCGCCACTGCTTCCACTACCTGTACGAGGTCGGCTACGACGAGTCGGGCCGCATCCTTGCGGCCAAGGTCGACATGGTCACCCGCGCCGGCTACTCGGCCGACCTGTCGGGGCCGGTCGCCACGCGCGCCGTCTGCCACTTCGACAACACCTATTACCTGTCCGACGTCGAGATCCGCGCCGCCTGCGGCAAGACCAATACCCAGTCGAACACCGCCTTCCGCGGCTTCGGCGGGCCGCAGGGTGCGATCGCCATCGAGTACGTGATCGACGAGATCGCGCGCAACCTGGGCCGCGATCCGCTCGACATCCGGCGCCTGAACTTCTACGGCCGCAGCGAGCGCAACGTCACGCCCTATGGCCAGGAAATCGTCGACAACGTGATCCACGAACTGGTGGCCGAACTCGAAAGCAGCAGCGAATACCGCGCGCGCCGCGCCGCCATCGACGAATTCAACAGAGGCAGCCCGGTGCTCAAGAAGGGCCTGGCGCTCACGCCGGTCAAGTTCGGCATCGCCTTCAACGTCACCCACCTGAACCAGGCGGGCGCGCTGGTGCACGTCTACGTGGACGGCTCGATCCTGGTCAACCACGGCGGCACCGAGATGGGGCAGGGCATCAACACCAAGGTGATGCAGGTGGTGGCCCACGAGCTGGGCGTGGACCTGGAACGGGTACGCGCCACCGCCACCCACACCGGCAAGGTCGCCAACACCTCGGCCACCGCGGCTTCCACCGGCGCGGACCTGAACGGCAAGGCCGCCCAGGATGCGGCGCGCACCATCCGCGAGCGCCTGGCGGCATTCGCGGCGCAGCAGTACGGCGGCTCGGCCAGCGAAGTGCGCTTCGCGGCCGACACCGTGTTCGTGAACGGCCTGGCGCTGCCCTTCGCCGAGCTGGTCGCCAAGGCCTACCTGGCGCGGGTGCAGCTGTGGTCGGACGGCTTCTACGCCACCCCCGGCCTGCACTGGGATCCGAAGACCATGACCGGCCATCCCTTCTCCTACTACGCCTACGGCGCGGCGGTGGCCGAAGTGGTGGTCGACACGCTCACCGGCGAATGGAAGCTGGCGCGCGCCGACGCCCTGTACGACGCCGGCCGCTCGCTGAATCCGGCGATCGACATCGGCCAGGTGGAGGGCGCCTTCATCCAGGGCATGGGCTGGCTGACCACCGAGGAGCTGTGGTGGAACGCCTCGGGCAAGCTGATGACGCACGCGCCCTCGACCTACAAGATCCCGGGCGTGTCGGACTGCCCGCAAGACTTTCGCGTCAAGCTGTTCGAGAACGCCAACGTCGAGGACAGCATCCACCGCTCCAAGGCGGTGGGCGAGCCGCCGCTGCTGCTGCCGTTCTCGGTGTTCTTCGCGATCCGCGACGCCATCTCGGCGGTGGGCGGCCACAAGGTCAATCCGCCGCTGAACGCGCCGGCGACGGGCGAGGAAATCCTCAAGGCGATCGCCGCGGTCGAAGCCGCAGCTACCCAGGGCGATTGAATGGAAGACTGGCTGACAGCCGCACCGGGTGTGCCCGCGGTGCTCGTGACCGTCGCGCGCGTGGAAGGCTCCGTGCCGCGCGAGGCGGGCGCGCGCATGCTCGTGCAGACGGACGGCTTCCTCGGCACCATCGGCGGCGGCCATCTGGAACATCGCGCCCTCGAGATCGCGCGCGCCATGCTGCGCGACGGGAGCAAGGCCTGCCTGGAGCGCTTCCCGCTCGGCCCCAGCCTGGGCCAGTGCTGCGGCGGCATCGCTTATCTCGCTTTCGAGAAGCTGGACGCGGACCAGCTGGCGCTGCTGGCCGCGCGCCGCAACGAGCACAGCTGGCGCCTGGTGGCGCTCGACGGCGAAGCCCAGTGGAGCGTGTTCGATGGCCAGGGACGCCTGCTGGCGGGCGAAGCGGGTCCTTCTTTCGCATTCGATGCGGGCACCCATGTCATGGCGGAGGAGGGCGGGCGGCGCTGGCTGGCCGACGCCGTGCGGGCGCCGCGCGCCCACCTGATGCTGTTCGGCGCCGGCCACGTGGGCGCGGCCCTCGTGCGCGCCCTGGCCGAGCTGCCCTGCCGCGTGACCTGGATCGACGAGCGCGAGGAGGCCTTCCCGGCGAACGTGCCGGCCAACGTGACGGTCGAGGCGACCGACACGCCGGAGGTGCTTGTTGAAAAAGCGCCACGCGGAACCACCTTCCTGGTCATGACCCACAGCCATGCACTTGACCTGCGCCTGTCGCACGCGATACTGTCGCGGCCCTGGGGAGATTGGTACGGGCTGATCGGCTCCGAGACCAAGCGTCGCCAGTTCGAGCACCGCTTGCGCGAACGGGGCATTCCCGAACCGCGCCTCGAGTCCATGGTTTGTCCCATCGGCCTGTCCGGCATCGCCGGCAAGGCGCCCGCCGTGATCGCGGCCTCCGTCGCGGCCCAGTTGCTGTCCCTGTGGGAAGCGGCCGCGCACCCTGAACCTTCTTCGGAACCCAACTGATGTCCACCGCACCGCAAAACGTGCAAGCCTACCGTGCGAGCTTGCTGCACTTTCACGCCGATCCGGCCTTCGACGACAAGGCCCATGCCTGGCACGAGGACGGCCTGCTGGTCGTCGAGGACGGCCGCGTCAAGGCGGCCGGCGAATACGCGCAGCTCGTCGCCGGCTTGCCGCCCGGCGTCGAGCCGCTCGACTACCGCGGCAAGCTGATCACGCCCGGCTTCATCGACACCCACCTGCATTACCCGCAGACCGACATGATCGCCTCGCCGGCCCCGGGCCTGCTGCCCTGGCTGGAAACCTATACCTTCCCGACCGAGCGCCGCTTCGAGGACCCGGCGCATGCGCGCGCGACCGCCGAATTCTTCCTCGACGAGCTGCTGCGCTGCGGCACCACCACCGCCGTGGTCTACTGCACCGTGCATCCGGGCTCGGTCGACGCCTTCTTCGAGGCCAGCGAAGCGCGTAAGCTGCGCATGGTGGCCGGCAAGGTGCTGATGGACCGCCACTGCCCGGACTTCCTGCGCGACGTCGAGGGCCAGCTGGGACAAAGCGAGGCCCTGATCAACAAGTGGCACAAGCGCGGCCGCGCGCTGTACGCGATCACCCCGCGCTTCGCCCCGACCTCGACCGAGGCCCAGCTCAAGCTGACCGGCGAGCTGGCGTCCCAGTACCCGGACACCTTCATCCAGACCCACGTGTCGGAGAACAAGGACGAATGCCACTGGGTGGGCGAGCTGTTCCCGCAGGCGCGCAGCTACCTGGACGTCTACGAGCGCTTCGGCCTGATGCGTCCGCGCGCCCTGTTCGGCCACTGCATCTGGCTCGACGACGAGGACTTCGCGCGTATGGCGGCCACGGGTTCGGCGGCGGCGGTGTGCCCGACCTCCAACCTGTTCCTGGGCAGCGGCCTGTTCGACTTCGAGCGCGCCGACGGCGCGCGCGCGCTGCTGTCGCTGGGTACCGACGTGGGGGCGGGGACCTCGTTCTCGATGCTGCAGACCATGAACGAAGCCTACAAGGTGGCGCGCCTGAAGGGCAGCTACCTGCCGGCGCTGCGCATGTTCTACCTGGCCACCCTGGGCGCGGCGCGCAGCATGCGCCTGGAAGGCACCATCGGCAGCTTCGCGCCGGGCTGCGAGGCGGATTTCGTGGTGCTGGATCCGAAGGCGACGCCGCTGATGGCGCGCAGGACCTCGCATTGCGAGTCGCTGGAGGAGCTGCTGTTTGCGCTGGCCTTGCTGGGGGATGATCGGGCGGTGGCGGAGACCTACTCGGGTGGACGCAAGGTGCACGGAAGGGGTGAGTAAACTTGGGTCCCGGCCTTCGCCGGGAGTCATAGGCGCCAGTGGCGCGTATGACGTTGGTTTAGGTGCAGGAGATCCACCGCGGTGGCTTCGGACACGTTTGCAAGCCCCGTCGTTCCGGCGAAGGCCGGAACCCAAGTTCTGCCTGACCAGTGTCAGCCCAAAACCCAGCAATATTGCCAACATTGAACGAAGCAGTTAGAGTTGCCGCGTCCCCGGCGCCGATTGCGCCGCCACCAGAAAGCACCACATGACCATGAAACTGACCGCCGCCGCGTTGCTGGCGCTGGCCGTCGCGGCCCAGCCGGCCCTGGCCAAGGGCCCGGCCTCGAGCGTCAACGAGACCGCCACCTCCAGGCACTACGCCTCCCTGATCGCGGGCGAACCGAAGCTGGCCGAGCTGACCATGTTCTTCACCCAGATGCCCAAGGGCGGCGACCTGCACCACCACTACTCGGGCGCGATCTACGTCGAGCAGTACATCGACTTCGTCGACAAGCAGGGCTTCTGCGTGAACAAGCAGAGCTACCAGATCGAGACGAAGAAGGAAGTCATCGCCGCCGAGCGCGCCAAGCCGGTCGCGGAGCGCAGCTGCCTGACGGGCGCCGAGATCTACGCCGACGACCATACCTGGCGCGAGCTGCTGCAGCGCTGGTCGAACAAGGACTTCGCCAACCATGGCGCCCTGCAGCCGCCGCCGGACCGCCTGTTCTTCCAGACCTTCGGCTATTTCGGCCCGGTGTCGAACTCGAACTTCCGCGAAGGCCTGCAAGAACTCAAGAAGCGCGCCATCGCCGAGAACGTGGGCTATATCGAGACCATGTTCAAGTCCGCGCCCGCGCTGCCGAATCCGGACTTCGACAGGCAGGCCGCGGCCAATGCCGATAACGACGCCGCGCTGGAGGTCCAGCTGGCCGCCGCGTGGGCCGCCCTGGACCAGGACCCCGGCTTCGGCAAGTCGATCGCCAAGTTCGTGGACACGGTCCACGAGTCGTCCGAAGGCATCGACGACGAACGCTTCACCATGCGTTACCAGACCTATGTGTTCCGCCTGATGAGCCCCTCGCTGGTGTTCTCGTCGATGATGGCCGCCTTCAAGTCGGACCTCGCGAGCGACAAGATCGTCGGCGTCAACATCGTCGGCCAGGAAAGCAGCCACGTCGCCATGCGCGACTACGCCCTGCACATGAAGATGTTCCGCTTCCTGCGCGCCAAGTATCCGGACGTGAAGGTGGCGATGCATGCGGGCGAACTGGCCATGGGCGACGTGCCGCCGGAAGGGCTGAAGTTCCACATCGACCAGGCGCTGGTGGTGGCGGGCGCGCAGCGCATCGGCCACGGCCTCGACCTGGTGCACGAGACCAATGCCCCGGCGATCATGAAGAAGATGCGCGACGAGGACATTCCGGTCGAGATCAACCTGACCTCGAATGCCTTCATCAGCGGCATCGAAGGGGCCGAGCACCCGATCAACCTGTACCGCAAATACGGCGTGCCCTACGTGATCTCGACCGACGACGCCGGGGTCACCCGCCACACGCTGTCGAACGAGTACGTGCTGTTCGCCAGCCGCTACAAGCCGAGCTATGCGGAAATGAAGAAGGCTTCGTACGCCAGCATCCGCTATGCCTTCCTTCCAGTGGCGGAAAAGCAACGTTTGACCCGCCAGCTCGACAGCCGATTTGCGGCTTTCGAGGCCCGGATGGCCCAGTTCGCCAAGACCGCCAGGCCAGTGCATTGACCCTTCCTACACGGTCCGGACGCCCGTTCGGACCGCTTTCCGGTTACGCTGATTTAGTGACTTTTTGATTACGTATTGCCATTAAGTCAATTTTTGTGGCCATCTCGCTACAAAAAATCTTGTCATATCTCAGGTTTGATGAATATTTCATCAAAACAATTTCACTCCAGAACGCGATCCGTATAATCCGGCCTTGAGATTTGCTTACAGGCATTGTCAGTTTGTAGCGTAACTACAACGTCTGCTAGGGTATTTATATCTCGAAGATATAAATAGCTAAGCGAAAACGAATTTGCCGGGTTGTTAACACTGATGCATATTGGCTCGCGTGATGCGTGGGAGTCCGTATCGAGGTGTCCGCTACCGCGTCATTCCGTTGACATATGGGCACGCTACAATCGCCGCCGCCAGCCGGCCGGCCCAGATGGGTCACGCGGCGCACCGAGGCAAATAACGGTTGCAGTACTGAAGAGGGACACCCGCCGGGTGTCCATAAATAACTAAAGTTCTTTTTGGGGTTATCGATGATCACTCAACAACAGATCCGGCTCACGAAGTTGGCGCTGGCTTTGTCGGTTGCACTGGCGGCGTCGCCGTCGTTTGCACAGAACACCACCTCGGCCATCGGCGGCCGTATTTCGGCAGCCGACGGCAAGCCGGCAGCCGGCGCCCAGGTGTCGATCGTTCACGCCGAGTCGGGTTCTGTCAGCAATGTCACGACTGACGCGGAAGGCCGCTACGTCGCACGCGGCCTGCGTGTCGGCGGTCCTTACACGATCGTGATCACCAAGGACGGCGTCACCGAGCGCCGCGAAAACGTGTTCGTCGAGCTGGCCGAGACCGCATCGGTCGACGCCACCCTGGGCCAGAAGATGCAGACCGTGACCGTGACCGGTTCGGCAACGCGCTCGGAGATCTTCTCGAAGAACACCATGGGTTCGGTCACCGCGATCAGCAAGGCCGACCTGGAAACCCAGGCCTCGATCAACCGCAACCTGCAGGACTTCGCGCGTCTCGATCCGCGCGTGTCGCAGACCGACAAGGAACGCGGCGAGATGTCGGTGGCGGGCCAGAACTCGCGCTACAACTCGATGACCATCGACGGCGTGGCCGTGAACGACACCTTCGGCCTGGAAGCCAACGGCAGCCCGACCGCCCGCCAGCCGATCTCGATGGAAGCGATCGCCTCGGTGCAGGTGAACGTGGCCAACTATGACGTGACCCAGCGCGGCTACACCGGCGCCAACGTCAACGCCGTCACCAAGTCGGGTACCAACGTGTACCACGGCGGCGCCTACTACATCACCCGCGACGACAACCTGGTCGGCGACCGTTTCAACGCCACCACCGGCGAATACACCGAAGCCCCGGCCTTCAAGGAAAACACCAAGGGCCTGTGGGTCAGCGGCCCGCTGGTCAAGGACAAGCTGTTCTTCTTCGCCCTGGCTGAAAACCACGAAAGCAGCCGCAGCTCGCCGGACTTCGGCGCCATCGGCTCGGGTTCCGGCACCACCGTCGGCATCAGCCCGACCCAGATCGCCGCGGTCAAGGACATCGCTTCGCGCGTCTACAACATCGACCTCGGCAGCACCGAAGTGCCAAGCGGCACCAAGATGAAGTCGGAAGAGCGCATGATCAAGTTCGACTGGAACATCAGCGACGATCACCGCGCCAACCTGCGCTACTCGAAGACCTCGCAGAACGAACCGATCTTCCCGGGCTTCTCGCAGAGCGGCGTGTCGCTGAGCTCGCAGTTCTACAACCAGGACAAGACCATCGAAACCCTGGTCGGCCAGGTGTTCTCGGACTGGACCCAGGACTTCTCGACCGAATTCAAGATCTCGCAGCGCGACTATGATTCGGTGCCAATCAACAACGCCCGCCTGCCGACCATGTCGTTCCAGTTCAGCGGCCCGCTGCCGTCGGACGCGCCGAGCGGCACCCGTACCGGCAACCGTTTCCTGAACACCGGTACCGAAAACAGCCGTCACAACAACGTGCTGGGCACCAAGACCCTGGACCTGTACGCAGGCGCCAACTACCTGTGGGGCGACCACGAGTTCAAGGTCGGCGCGGACTACACCTCGAACGAGGTCTACAACGCCTTCCTGCAGAACGTGTACGGCAACTACACCTTCCAGTGCGATAACAACTTCACCTACTCCTTCGGTTCGGTGAACTGCGCCACCGCGAGCGCGGCCCAGATCGACGCCGCGATCTACGAGAACTTCACCCGTGGCCGTCCGTCGTCGTACACCGTGCAGCTGCCGGTCGCCGGCGGTTCGCTGAGCAACGCGATTGCCCAGTTCACGATGAAGAACACTGGTTTCTTCCTGCAGGATAACTGGACCGTCAGCAAGAACCTGACCGTCAGCGCAGGCGTGCGCGTGGACCTGACCGACGTGGACAACACCCCGCTGGCCAACACCGCCGCCGCCCAGCCTGTCATCGCCGGCAACGCAGCCACCTTCGCCCGCCAGACCGGCGGCTTCGGCTACGACAACACCCGTACCTTCGACGGCAACAAGCTGTGGCAGCCGCGTGTCGGCTTCAACTACAAGTTCGACTCGGCTCGCCAGACCCAGCTGCGCGGCGGCGCCGGCCTGTTCCAGGGCGCGGCGGCCACCGTGTGGATGTCGAACCCGTTCTCGAACCCGGGCGTCGCTACCCGCATCGTCACCTGCAGCAGCACCAGCTCGACCCGCTGCCCGGCAACCGACGGCACCTTCACCCCGGACGTCGATGCACAGAAGTCGGTCGCCGGCGCCACCCCGGCGTCGAACGTCGACATCCTGTCGCCGGACCTGAAGCAGCCGTCGATCTGGAAAGCCAACCTGGCCTTCGAACATGAACTGCCGTGGAACGGCCTGGTGTTCGGCGCCGAGCTGCTGGCGACCCAGAACAAGGACGCGATCTACTACCAGAACCTGAATCTGGGCGCGCCGACCACCATCGGCAAGGACGGCCGCGAACTGTACTGGAACGCGGACGGCCTGCGCGCAAGCTGCTACACCTTCACCAACAACGCCGTCAGCACCGCCAGCACCTGCCGTACCGTCAACAAGGCGCTGTCGAACAACAGCTACGGCAACGTGATGCTGGCCAAGGCGACCGACAAGGGCGACGCCCAGATCGTGACCCTGTCGCTGACCGCACCGACCCGCAAGGGCTTCGGCTGGTCGG
Source organism: Massilia sp. ST3 (assembly GCF_018119405.1). GTDB lineage: Bacteria > Pseudomonadota > Gammaproteobacteria > Burkholderiales > Burkholderiaceae_D > Telluria. The sequence goes on from NZ_JAGPWC010000006.1 coordinate 91,174, forward strand.
TGGCCTACAGCCACACCAATGCGACCGAAGTGTCGCCGCTGACCTCGTCGACCTCGGGTTCCAACTGGAACGGCCGCTCGGTCTTCAACCCGAACGAGGAAGTGGCTGCCAACTCGGCCTACCTGGTGAAGGACCGTATCAACGCCCGCCTGTCGTGGGAGAAGCGTTTCTTCGGCAACTACCGCACCCGTCTCGGCGTGTTCTATGAAGGCCGCGAAGGCAAGCCGTACAGCTGGACCTTCAACAACGACCTGAACGGCGACAGCCTGGCAGGCAACGACCTGATGTACATCCCGTCGGCGATCGGTTCGGGCGAAGTCGTGTTCTACGGCGACACCGCGACCAGCAACGCCAACGAGCGCAAGTTCTGGGACATCGTCAACTCGAACGCGGCAATGCGTAAAGCTGCCGGCGGCGTCGTGAGCCGTAACTCGGCCTTCTCGCCGTGGACCAACAGCTTCGACGTCAAGCTGACCCAGGAGCTGCCGGGCTTCATGAGCAAGCACAAGGCCAGCTTCTCGCTCGACATCCTCAACTTCGGCAATCTGCTGAACAAGAAGTGGGGCCGTATCGAGGAAGTGGGCTTCCAGTCGGCTGGTGGTCTGGCGCGCAGCTTCGTCGACTTCGTCGGCCTGGATGCACAGGGCCGCTACGTCTACGCAGTGCGTAACAACGTGGAAGACCTGAACGTCCGCCAGAACAAGGGCGAGTCGCAGTGGGCAGTCCAGGCAACCCTGAAGTACGAGTTCTAATCGGACTTCCCAGCCTGAGCTAAGCCAGAACGGCCGGTGGAAACACCGGCCGTTTTTTATTTGATAAGAGTGAGTGGACGCGCTGTCTCCTGCGCTCCATGCAGCCGCCCGTAAGGATTTCCGGGCCGGCGGCGGCATGCCATAATGCCGCGCTTCATGCCTGCCACCGGCTGGCGCCCGTTTCACTGAAAGAGGATTCCATGACCGTCTCGACCCGCGCTTGCGCACGCCTTACCATCCTGTCCACGGCGCTGCTGCTGGCCGGCTGCGCCAGCACCGCCAGCCAGGGGCCGGTGACCATCAACCTGGTCGCCATGAACGACTTCCACGGCAACCTCGAGCCGAGCCGCTACGTGCCCACCGGCGCCGACGGCGCCAGGGAAAAGGCGATCCGCGCCGGCGGCCTGGAAGCCGTTGCGGCCGCGCTGCAGGCCTGGCGCAAGGAAGACAAGGACCTGCTGTTCGTCTCGGCAGGAGACCTGGTGGGCGGCAGCCCGGCGATGTCCTCGCTGTTTGCCGACGAACCGACCATCGAGGCGATGAACATGCTGGACCTGCGCGTGAGCGCGGTCGGCAACCATGAATTCGACGCCGGCCGCAAGGAACTGCTGCGCCAGCAGCACGGCGGCTGCGATTCGCCGCGCCCGGGCAGGGCCTGCCAGTGGTCGCCCTCCTGGGGCGGCGCCAGGTTCACCTACCTGGCCGCCAACGTCATCGACAGCGCCACCGGCAAGCCCTTCATTCCCGGCTTCCGGATCGAAGAGGTCAAGGGCGTGAAGGTCGGCCTGGTCGGCGTGGTGCTGCAGGGCGCCGATTCGGTGGTGATGGCCTCGGGCATCGCCGGCCTGAAGTTCGGCGACGAGGCCGAGGCCATCAACAAGGCCATTCCCGCCATGCGCGCGCAAGGCGCCGACGTGATCGTCGCGCTGGTGCACGAGGGCGGCATGACCAAGGACGCACCGCTGCAGCCGGGCTGCACCGGCCTGGAAGGCGCCATCGTCGACATCGTCAAGAAGCTCGACCCGGCCATCAAGCTGGTGATCTCGGGCCACTCGCACCAGGGCTACCTGTGCCAGGTGGAGGGCCGCACCGTCACCCAGGCCGCGACCGCCGGCCACCTCTTGACGCGCATTTCGATGAAGGTCGATGCGCGCACCGACACGGTGAGCGACCTGCAGGTGAACAACGTGGTCATGACGCCCGGCCTGTATCCGGCCGACCCGCGGATGGTCGCCTTCGTGGCCGCGGCGAAGGAACGCAGCCGCACCGCGCTGGCGCGCCCGGTGGCGAAGCTGGGCGCCGCGCCGGTGCTGCGCAAGAACAACGAGGCCGGCGAATCGGCGCTGGGCGGCGTGATCGCCGACGCCGTGCTGGCCGCCACCCGCGCGCAAGGCGCGCAGATCGGCTTCATGAACGAAGGCGGCATCCGCAAGGACCTGGAAGCGGGCGAGGACAAGGTGGCGAGCTTCGGCCAGGTCCAGGCCGTGCTCCCGTTCGGGAACACGCTGGTGGTCATGGACTTGACTGGCGCCCAGCTGCGCGCGCTGCTGGAGCAGCAGTGGGCACGCCCGGCCGCGTCCGGCACCTCGATGCTGCAGGTGTCGCGCGGCTTCAGCTACCAGTGGGACGAGAAGCGCCCGGTGGGCAGCCGCGTGGTCCCGGGCAGCCTCACGCTGGACGGCGTCGCCATCGACGACGGCAAGACCTATCGCGTGGTCGCCAACAACTTCCTTGCCGAAGGCGGCGACCACTTCCCCGAATTCGCCAAGGGAAGCAAACGCCTCGAGACCGGCATGCTGGACCTGGACGCCCTGACCGAGTACCTGAAAAAGCACGAAGGGCAGGGCGCCGCGCTCGCGCCCGCCGCACCGCGCATCATCAAGGCGCACTAACGAACATGGAAAAGATTCACATGAAAAAACTCGCTTGCGTGCTGGCAGTGACCAGCGCCTTCGCCTCCTTCGACGCCATGGCCTGGGGCCGCGACGGCCACCGGGCCGTGGGCGCGATCGCCGACAAGCTGCTCAAGGGCAGCTACGCCCAGAAGCAGATCGCCGCCCTCCTGCAGCCGGGCGAGTCGCTCGAATCGATCGCCAACTGGGCCGATTGCGTGAAGGGCACTTACTGCGGCCCGCAGACCCCGGAAATGCTCGAATACGTGGCCGGCAACCCGAAGCACAGCGAGTACCACTACACCGACGTGCCCTTCCAGCTCGAGAAGTACCACGACCACGGCGTGGGCACCGCGGACGACGACATCGTGCAGACGCTCAAGCAGTGCATCGCCGTCCTGCAGGGCAAGACGGATCCTGCGCTGAACCCGCACAAGTTCACCAAGCGCCAGGCCCTGATCCTGCTGGCCCACTTCGCCGGCGACATCCACCAGCCGCTGCACGTGGGCGCGGCCTTCGTCAGCAAGGACGGCAAGTTCGTGGTGCCGAAGACCCATGCCGAAGTCGACGAGGCCGCCATCTTCGATTCGCGCGGCGGCAACAACCTGCTGCTGGACGACGCGAAGATCGTGGAGCTGGCGGCCGGCCTGATCCCGCCGGGCGATGCGGTGCCGGTCAAGGAAGGCGTGCCGAAGGCGCTGACCAAGCCCTTCCACTCCTACTGGGACAGCACCACGGTGGACTACGCCTTCCGCCGCATCCAGGTCAAGACCCCGGAACAGTTCGCGCAGGCCGCGATCGCGGGCAGCCCGCAGGTCGCCACGGCCAAGGGCGACCCGATGACCTGGCCCTACCAGTGGGCGGACGATGCGCTGGTGGTGTCGAAGCTGGCCTATGCCGGCGTGGCGCCGGGCAAGCTGACCCCGCAGACCAGCAAGAAGGGCGAGACCTATTACACCTTCGCGCTCGACGTGCCGGCCAATTATCCGGTGCCGAGTTCGGCGATCGCGAAGACCCAGCTGATCAAGGGCGGCTACAACCTGGCGGCGCTGCTGCAGGCGATCTTCCCCGAGCAGGGCTGATCGGGCGCCGGCCAAGCCGGCGAAAGGACGGCATCGTTCCTGTTTCCCTCATGCCGGGAGCAGGAAGGATGCCATTTGTCCTGGAGGACCGGGCAGGCGCGCTGGGCATAAAATGTCCTTCAGGCTACAAAATGCCGACCGAACCGGCGCCGCGCTAGAATCCGTGCAGAACAATAACGATTCGTTCGCCCATGCCCGACTTCCCTTCCGATTCGAAGTCCGCCATGCCGCTTCTCGGCCGCATGCTGCTGGCGACCCTCCTGGGTTGCGCCTGCGGCCTGGCCGCGGCGGAAACGGTCACCGAGGCGCTCGACGACCTCGACCAGCACGGCTACGCTTCGCCCCTGCTTGCCATGCGGCGCCTGCAGGCGGCGACCGGCCGCCCCGATGGCGCCGCGCCTGTCGCGCAGCAGCTCCGCTACCAGTCGACCTTGGCGCTGCTCGCCATTCACGGCAAGCACAAGCGCGAGCTCGACGCCGCGCTGGCGCAGGTCCAGCAGCTGGCCGACGGCGGGCGCTGCCAGCCCTGCGGTCCGCATCTGCTGGCGCTGCGGATCGGCCGGGCGGACGTGAACAACGAGCGCGCCGCCGTCAAACCCCTGGTCGACCAGCTGGCCGCGCTGCCGCCGTCGGCCGACCTGCGCCTCGAGGCCGAGCGCCTCGGCTTGCTGTCGCGCGGGAATATGCTGCTCGATGAGGAGGAGCAGGCGCTGGACCTGGGGGTGCGGGCGATCGAGACCGCCAGCCGGGCCGGCCTGCCGGCCGCGGAGGCGCGCCTGATGAACGCGCTGGTGCGCGTGCACTTCGCGCGCGGCGACATGGCCAGCGCCCTGCGCGTGACCCAGGACGGCTACGCGCTCGCCGAGCGCATCGGCTTCCGCTTCGTGATGGCGCAGTCCCGCGTCAACCAGAACTACGCCTACGGAACCCTGGGGCAGGGCGACAAGGAATACCAGGCCTTGCGCGACGTGCTGCGCATCACCAACGGCACGCCGGGCACCGAGGCGCTCGAGGAGATCGCGCAAAGCAACCTCTCCGCCTACCACATCCACCGCGGCGAATACCCGCAGGCGATCCGCGCCACCGTGGCTGCGGAAGCGCTGGCGCGCCGGCTGGGCGACGACATCGGCCTGGCCTTCGCCTTGAGCAACCGCGGCAGCGCACTGGCCCGCAGCGGCCGCGTGGACGAGGGCATGGCCCTGATGAAGCAGGGGATGGCGCAGGCCGAAAAAGCGGGGGGGCGGCGCGAAGTGCTGGACCTGCTCTCGGAACAGGTCAACGTGCTCGAGCGCGCGGGGCGCGACCGCGAAGCCCTGGCCGCCCTGCGCAAGTGGGTCAAGCTGTCCGGCGACATCACTTCCGCCGAGCGCGAGAAGGCCGTGCTCGAGCTGCAGGAGAAATTCTCGGCCGAGCGCAAGACCCGGGAGATCGAACGCCTGTCGCTGCAGAACGCGCGCTCGCAGGCGGAAGTGGCCGCCCACGCCTGGAAGCAGCGCCTGTGGGCCGCGCTGGCCGTGGTGCTGCTGCTGTCCGCGGCGCTGCTGGTGCAGTGGCTGCGCCGGGTGCGCCGGCGCAACCAGGCGCTGGTCGTCGACAATGCCGCGCTGGCCTCGCAGTCGATCCACGACCCGCTCACCGGCGTGTTCAACCGCCGCCATTTCGAACAGCTGATGGGGCAGCAGGAGGCCACGGTCCACGGCCGTTCGCGCGACCGCCACTACCAGGCGGCGGTCGGACTGCTGCTGCTCGACGTCGACCACTTCAAGCGCATCAACGATACCTATGGCCACGCGGCCGGCGACGAGGTGCTGAAGGTCGTGGCCGCGCGCCTGAGCAGCCTGGTGCGCGAGCAGGACGCGGTGGTGCGCTGGGGCGGCGAGGAATTCGTGCTGGTGCTGCCGGGGACCTCGGCCGAAGGGCTGCCGATCATCGCGGCCAAGGCGCTCGGCGCGCTGGGACGCGAGCCGGTGAAGCACGAGGGGCGGGAGATCCCGGTGCGGGCCTCGGCCGGCGCCATCGCCTGGCCGGCCTGGATGGACCAGAAATGGATGGACGCGGTGCACATGGCCGACCTGGCGCTCTACCTGTCGAAGACGGGCGGGCGCAACCGCGCGACCTGTTTCCTGCGCCTGCGCGAGGGCGCCGACCTCAGCCGGGTGCACGCGGATCTCGCGGCCGCTGCGGCGGCCGGCGATGTCGATCTGCAAGTGGTGCCGGGGCCGGCCTGATACTGTGCCGGCTTGATGTGCGCGGCGCGCCCCGGCCATGGTCATGGATAGAATGCGGAACACCATCATTCCCTCTTTCCGCCATGAACGCCATCCTCAAGGCCGCCTGCTGGGCGGCTGCTCTGCTGCCCGTGGCCGCGGCCGCACAGACCGGCGACGGGCGCGATCTCCCGCTGTGGGAGATCGGCATCGGCGCCGCCGCCATTTCCACGCCCGCCTACCCGGGCGCCGATGACCGCTCGGCGCGCGGCCTGGCGCTGCCTTTCATCCTGTACCGGGGCGAGATCCTGCGCGCCGACCAGTCGGGCATCGGGGCGCGCCTGTTCCGTTCCGACCGGGTCGAGTTCGACGTCGGCCTGGCCGGTTCGCTGCCGTCGGAATCAAGCGACGTGGATGCCCGCGCCGGCATGCCCGACCTCGGCACCCTGCTCGAATTTGGTCCGCGCCTGAAAGTGAAGATCGCCGACATCGACCGCGCCAGCCGGCTGCGCGTGGAATTGCCGCTGCGCGCCGTCATCGAAGCCCGCGGCGGCCTGCACCGCCAGGGCTGGACCTTCGAGCCGCGCCTGGTCTATGAACGGGCCGGGGAGGGCGGCGCCTGGACCTTCCAGGGGCAGCTGAGCGCGGTGGTGGGAGACAAGCGCATCCACCGCTATTTCTACGACGTGCAGCCGCAGTACGCGACGGCGCTGCGGCCGGCCTATGCATCGGATGCGGGGCTGGTGCTGACCCGCCTGGGGGTGTTCGGGACACGCAGGATCAATCCGGACCTGCGCCTGTTCGGCTTCCTGCGTGTCGAAAGCTATCGCGGCGCGGCGAACCGGGAAAGTCCGCTGCACCTGCGCGATTCGGGCGTGTCGGGAGGAGTGGGCCTTGCGTGGACCTGGAAGCGATCCAGCCGCCGCGCCGGCGGGGCGGAGTCGATCGATCCGCCCATGTAAAACGCCGTGCGGCGGGGCCGCACGGCGACAGCGACACCCGGCCGGAGGGGACCCGGCCGGATGGAGGGAAGCTTACTTGGCGCCCTTGCTATCCTTGTGCGACTTGGTCTTGTCGTGCTTGTCCTTCTTGGCGTCTGCCTTGTCGTCGGCGGCCGGGGTCGCGGCGGTTGCAGGCGTTGCCGGAGTGGCCGGGGTTGCGGCGGTTGCAGCGGCATCGGTCGCCGGTGCAGCCGGATCGGCCGGGGTAGCTGCGACCGCGGGGGTGGCCGGGGTTGCCGGCGTTGCCGGGGTGGCGGTCTGGGCGAAAGCCGAGGTAGCGGACAGAGCAACGATCAGGGTAGCAATGGTGTGCTTCATGTGAAGATCCTTTACGGTTGAGTTCCGGCGTACGTTTATCGTGTCACCTGACTCTTCAACGGGCCGCCTGGCTGCTGTGTTGACGGTCTTTACAAAGGCTTACGGTAGTCACAATTGCTAACAAACAGTGCAATAGTCGATGAGGAACGGCAAAGTTCCTATTTTCCGCGCCCGTAAAACGTCAATAGCGCCACTGGCGCTATTGACTCCCCGCGGAGGCGGGGATGACGTATTGGAGCTGACGAAGGAAGCGGGCGATACGCCTAGCGCGACTTGACGAACGGCCGTCCCAGCGCCTTCGGCGCCACCGACTTGGCCATCAGGCCGGCCAGCACGATCACGGTCAGCACATACGGGATCATCTGGATCAGCGAGCCCGGGATGCGGCCCACCACCGGCAGGTCCACGCCTTCGATCTGGATCTGCACCGCGCCGAAGAAGCCGAACATCAGGCAGCCCAGCACCGTGTGCAGGGGACGCCAGTTACCGAACACCATGGCCGTCAGCGCCAGGTAGCCGGCGCCGGCCGACATGTCGCGCAGGAAGAAGCCGCTCTGGACGATCGACAGGTAGGCGCCCGAGAACGAGCACAGCACGCCGGCGATCAGCATGGCGGCGTAGCGGGTGCGCTGCACCGACACGCCGGCCGCGTCGGCCGCGTGCGGGTTCTCGCCGCAGGCGCGCAGGCGCAGGCCGAAGCGGCTGTGGTACAGCACCCAGTGCACCAGCGGCAGCAGCAGGAAGGCCAGGTAGACCAGCACCGAGTGGCCGCCGATCACATGGCCGTAGAACCAGCCGAGGAAGGGCACGTCGGCCAGGGCGGTGGTGCCCGGAAGGACCACGTCGGTCAGGCGCGCCTCGCCCAGCTCCGGCGTACGGCCGCCCTGCTGGAAGAAATACTGCGCCACCACGAAGGTCAGGCCGCTCATGGCGATGTTGATCGCCATGCCCGCCACCAGCTGGTTGCCCTTCTGGGTGATCGAAACGAAGGCCTGCACCATGGCCAGCGCCACCGAGGCCAGGATGCCGGCGGCGATGCCGAGCCACGGGTCCTGGTAGGTGTAGGCGACGCCGGCCGACACGAAGGCCGAGGCCAGGATCTTGCCCTCGAGGCCCAGGTCGATCACGCCGCTGCGTTCGGCGAACAGGCCGGCCATCGCCGCGAAGATCAGGACCGGCGCATTGCGGATCGTCGAGACGACGATACTGGCGAGTTGGAAGTCGTCCATGGCTTATCCTTTGCGCGACTTGGTGGAGTTGATCAGTTTCAGGACCGCCGGCGCGTACAGGTTTTCCATCGCGCCGCAGAACAGGATGATCAGGCCCTGGATGAAGATGAAGGTCTCCTGCGGGATGTTCGGTTTTTCCAGCGACAGGTCGAAGCCGCCCTGGATCAGCGCGCCGAACAGTACCGAGGACAGGAAGATGCCGACCGGGTTCTGGCGGCCCATCAGGGCGATCGCGATGCCGATGAAGCCGGCGCCGGCCGGGAAGTTCAGGCTCAGGTAGTGGGTCGAGCCGAGGATCGAGTTCACCGCGGCCAGGCCGGCCAGGGCGCCCGAGATCAGCATGGCCACGATGATGGTGCGGCTGATGCGCACGCCGGCGTAGTGGGCGGCGTGCTGGTTCAGGCCGGTGGCCTGCAGCTTGTAGCCCCAGGGCGAGCGCGAGATCATCACGCCGTAGATCGCCAGCGCGGCGATGGCGAAGAAGAAGCCGATGTTCAGCGGGGTGTCGCCCAGCGCCGGGAACCATTCGCCCAAACGCGGCATCCACGCGGCTTCGGTGAACACGCGGCTGGCCGGGTTCTGGTCGCCCTCAGGGATGAGCTTCAGGATCAGGTAGTTCATCAGGCTGGCGGCGATGAAGTTGAACATGATGGTCGTGACCACCACGTGGCTGCCGCGCTTGGCCTGCAGGTAGCCGGGCAGGAAGGCCCAGCCGGCGCCGAACACGGCGCTTGCGACCATCGCCAGCGGAATCAGGAGCCAGGGCGAGAGGCTGGCGTCGAAGGCCAGCATCGCCAGGGTCAGGCCCAGGCCGCCCAGGTACATCTGGCCTTCGGCGCCGATGTTGAACAGGCCGGCCTTCATCGCCACCGAGACCGCCAGGCCGGTGAACACGAAGGTCGAGGCATAGAACAGCGTGTAGCTCAGGCCTTCCGGATTGATCACGGCGCTGTTGATCAGGATCTGCAGCGATTCGACCGGGCTCTCGCCCAGCAGGTGGATGACGAGCGCCGCAACCAGCAGCGCCGACAGCAGGTTCAGGAGCGGCAGGACGAAGCCCGAGGCCCAGCGTGGGAGTTCAGTGGTTTTCATGATTTGTGCATCCCGCCCATCAGCAGGCCGATGCGGGTGGTGTCGAATTCTTCAACTTTCAGTTCGCCGGTGATGCGTCCGCCCGAGACCACCACGATGCGGTCGGCCAGGGCGCGCACTTCTTCCAGCTCGGTCGAGACCAGCAGGATCGCCACGCCTTCGTCGCGCAGGCGCAGCAGCTGGGTGTGGATGCTCTCGATGGTGCCGATGTCCACGCCGCGGGTCGGCTGGCCGACCAGCATCAGCTTCGGGCAGGCCGAGACTTCGCGTGCGATCACGACCTTCTGCTGGTTGCCGCCCGAGAGCAGGCCGATGCGCAGGTCCGGATTCTTGGGACGCACATCAAAAGCTTCGAGCAGGTGGGCGCAGCGCTGGGCGATGGCCTTGAAGTCGAACAGGCCGGCGCGGTTCTTCACCCGGTCCTGGTAGCCGAACACGGTGTTCTGCATCACCGAGAAATCCTTGATCACGCCATCGCGCAGGCGGTCTTCCGGCACGTGGCCGATGCCCAGCTGGCGGAACACGGCGGGCAGGCCGTCGGCGTTGGCGCGGCCGGCGTAGGGCAGGTCCTTGCCCAGGAAGCTCACCTTGCCGGAAGTCGGCAGGCGCATGCCCGACAGGATTTCCATCAGTTCGCTCTGGCCGTTGCCCGAGACGCCCGCGATGGCGACGATCTCGCCGGCGCGCACCGTGAGGTCGATGTCGGCCAGCAGCCTGACCTTGTTCTTGTCCTGCAGCTGCAGGTTTTCCACCTTCAGCACGGCCTCGCCTGGATTGTAGGGCGCGCGCGGCAGGTTGCCCTCGATCGGGCGGCCGACCATCATGTTGGCCAGCTGTTCCTTCGAGGTCTCGGCGGTCGATACGGCGCCGACCACGCGGCCGGCGCGCATCACCGTCACCTGGTCGGTGATCTCCATGATCTCGCCCAGCTTGTGGGTGATCAGGATGATGGTCTTGCCCTGGTCCTTGAACAGCCGCAGGATCTCGAACAGCGAGGAGGTTTCCTGGGCGGTGAGGACGGCGGTCGGCTCGTCCAGGATCAGGATCTCGGCGCTGCGGTAGATCTGCTTGAGGATCTCGACGCGCTGCTGGGCGCCCACCGACAGGTCGTGGATGGTGGCCAGCGGGTCGACGTCGAGGCGGTAGCGCGCGCAGATCTCGCGCAGCTTGGCCTCGGTCTCGCCGCGCTTGGCAGCCAGCTTGAATCCGCCCTCGGCGCCCAGCATCACGTTGTCGAGCACGGTCATGTTCTCGACCAGCATGAAGTGCTGGTGCACCATGCCGATGCCGAGCGCGATCGCCTCGTGGCTGGTGCGGATGTTGCGCTCTTCGCCATTGATCAGGAGCTGGCCGCTGTCGGCATTGTAGTAGCCGTACAGGATGCTCATGAGGGTGGATTTGCCGGCGCCGTTCTCGCCGATCACGCCATGGATCGAGCCTTTGGCGATCTGGAAGCTGACGTCGGCGTTCGCCTGCACCGGCCCGAAGGCCTTGCTGATATTGCGAAATTCTACGGCTGGCTGCATTGAATCAGTCATTGTTCAGTATTCAAAAGCGCGCCGGACCGGATGACCCGGTGCGGCGCGCTTTTTAATGGGAATGGAAAATCAGACCGGGCAGCTGCTGCCGGCGCGGTAGTCGATGACCTTGATCTTGCCGTTGATGATGTCGGTGCGCACGCCGTTGACGCGCTTCTCGATCTCCGGCGTGACGACCTTGCGGTTGTCCTTGTCCAGCACCCAGTCGACGCCGCCTTCCTTCAGGCCTTTATAGGTGACGCCCGGTTTCCAGGTGCCGTTCTTCATCGCCATGAAGGAGTCGTACACGGCCACGTCCACGCGCTTGACCATCGAGGTCAGCATGGTGCCCGGGTGCAGGTAGTTCTGGTTCGAATCGACGCCGATCGCCAGCTTGCCTTTTTCCTTGGCCATCTGCAGCGTGCCCATGCCGCTGCCGCCGGCCACGGCGAACACCACGTCGACGCCGCGGTCGAACTGCGCGCGCGCCAGCTCGCCGCCCTTGGCCGGGTCGTTCCAGGCCGCGGCGGTGGTGCCGACCATGTTCTGCACGATGTCGATCTTCGGATACTGGGCCTTCGCGCCTTGCGCGTAGCCGCAGGCGAAGGCGCGGATCAGCGGGATGTCCATGCCGCCGACGAAGCCGATCTTCTTCGACTTCGAGGCCATGGCGGCGGCGACGCCGACCAGGTAGGAGCCTTCCTGTTCCTTGAACATCACCGAGTTGATGTTGTTGCCTTGCGCGATGCTGTCGATCAGCACGAAGCGCACGTTCGGGAATTCCTTGGCGACCTTCTGGACGGCCTGGGTCTGCGAGAAACCGATCGCGGCGATCAGGTCCAGCTTCTTGCGGGCGAGGCCGCGCATGACCTGTTCGGCCTGCGTATCGCTGCTGGCTTGCGCTTCGAAGACCTTGATGCCGGTCTCCTTGCTGAAGCGGTTCAGGCCTTCGAACGCCGACTGGTTGAACGACTTGTCGAACTTGCCGCCCGCGTCGTAGACCATGCCCAGTTTCGGTGCGCCCGGCGCCGCGAAGGCGCTGCCGGCGACGCAAAGGGCCGCGATGGTCATGCTGAGATACTTGAATTTCATGTAGTGGCTCCTGGAATAGCGATATTGTACCCGCCGCAACGTTGCCATTGAGACGGGCAGCGCAAGCTGCATCGTCCACGGCGTCCAATGAGGCGGGGTCATCGCGCAGCGCGATTGTGTCAGCCTGAGAACGCTCGTGGGGTTACGATTTGTATCGCGGGGACGATCTCTCCGGTGGAAGCCTTGCCATGTCGCGCCATCGCAACAGGAAATGCGCAGGAAATGCGCAGGAAACTCGGGAGAAATCGGCCGCGTGCCGCGCATGGTTCGCCATACCTGGACCCTCGCAGCTCAGCCTGTCAAATATGCATCATGCGGCATATTGATGACAAATACCATTTTACTTGGCAATTTATTCGAGGGAAATATAAGTGTTGACAACATTCAACAATTATTCGCCTCGGCCGGTTCGGGCAGGGAGGCCGGCGGCAGCACGGGCGTGGCAACCGGCTGGCTGAACTGGCGCGTCAGGAAGCTGGCGATCAGGGCCTGGGTCGCTTCCAGGTAGGGGATGTTCATGTGGTCCGAATTCGGCACGGTGTCGTCCGCGACCAGCTGGGCCAGCTTGGACACGAGTTCGTCGGTGTGCGAGTGCGGCACCACGTCGTCTTCGCTGGCGCGCAGCACATAGGTCGGCGCCTTCAGCGAGGGCGCGTACTTGATCGACTCGAAGCGGTGGCGCAGCATGTACTCGATCGGCATCGCGCGGAAGCGCCGCTTGGCGATCGCCAGGATCGAATCGTAGGGCGTGATCAGGACCACCGAGTGCACCGGGCGCTCCTTGGCCACCTGCACCGCGACGCCCGATCCCAGGCTGCGGCCGACGACCGCGATGCGCTGGGCATCGACCATGCCGCGCGCGGCCAGCCAGTCGTAGAAAGCGCAGCCGTCCTCGACCATGTGGGTTTCCGCCGGATCGCCGTGCGACTCGCCGTAGCCGCGGTAGTTCATGGCCAGCACGGTCATGTTGGGGAACAGCTTGCCGGCGTCGCGCACCACCCAGGACACTTCCTCGGAGCGGCCGCCGAAATAGATCACGGCCGGGCGCGGCCCCTGCACCTGCGGCGTCATCAGCCAGCCGCACAGGCGGGTGCCGTCCTTCGAGCGCAGTACCACCTGGCGGGTGCGGTGGCCGCTGCTGCGCGGGCTGGCCACCTCGCGCTCCACGGTCGGGTTGAACACCAGCCTGCGCTGGCTTGCCGCCACCGCAGCCGTCAGGCCCAGCCACAGGACGCTGGCTACACCCGTGATCCCCGCCGCCATTTTCTTTGGTGTGTACATGCAGCACAGTCTAGCGCTATGGCCAGATTTTGTTCTGTGCGGCACATATCACTGTTCAGCGCAGCGCAGAAGTGCAGCCAAAAAGTTGTTTAGATACAACGTGGCTAGGTGGCGGCGGGGCGTTCCTGGTCCGCGCCGGCTGTCGATGCGTACTGGTCCACGTCGAGCACGGTATGGTCGTAGCGGTCCTCGTTGGGCAGCGCGCCGGCCGGCGGCTTGATGGCAGGGACCGGCATGCCGGGCGAGCCGAGCATGCGGTAGCCCAGCCAGGCCGAACCCAATACGGCGGCCGCGCCCAGCACCGACAGCGCCATCGAACGCGGCGCATGATGCGGCGAGGTGGCGCGCTTGGCCAGGTTGGCGGCGGTGAGGACCAGGGCGGCGCCGTTCAGCATGCCGTGCACGGTGGCGTCGCTCTTGGCCGGGGTGTCGTCGGCGATGCTCTGGTAATCGCGCGCGCCGGCCGCCCCGGCCGCCAGCCCGCCGACCAGGCCGCCGGCCAGGCTGTAGAAGGCGGCGTCGGCATAGCGTGCGTCGCCGGTGGAGCGGTGGGCGGCGTCGAGCAGCAGGCCGAGCGGGATCAGGGTGGCCGGGATCTTGTTCAGGATCGGGTGCAGCAGGTGGCCTGCGATCATGGTCTTGGGCATGGTGTTCTCCTTGCTGGATGCGTGTGGATCAGTGTGGCATACGGGCGGGGAGGGGAGAGCACGGTTGGGTTTGGAGTGAATGGTGTGCATCGAACTTGGATCCCGGCCGAGGGGGACGCCTAGTCCCGGGATGACGTTGTTTGAAGTCGCCACTAAACTCAGGACCGTCGCTCCGGCGAAGGCCGGAACCCAAGTTCCCAGGCAATCCGTTACCATCTCCCTTCACCCGCCAACCATTGGAGCCCCCAGTGCACTACATCCTGATGTACGACCTCGCCCCCGACTACCTCGAACGCCGCGGCGAATTCCGCGACGAACACCTGAAGCTGGCCTGGGAAGCACAGGAACGCGGCGAGCTGGTGCTGGCCGGCGCCATGGCGGAACCGGCCGACCACGCAGTGCTGGTGTTCGACTGTCCCAGCCCCGAACCGGTGCAGCTGTTCGCCGCCCGCGACCCCTACGTCACCCATGGCCTGGTGCGCGCCTTCCATGTGCGCCAGTGGAACACGGTGGTCGGCGACCTGGCTACCACCCCGGTCCGCCCCGCGTAAATACTCATGGACATGGGGTAAGATTGCCCGGCTTTTACACGCCTTTCACAATAAAAAGCTGGAGACCCCCATGCAATCTGCCGTCAACCTGTGGCCGCTGCTCGGCGTAGCGGTCATCGTCGCGGGCTTCCTGCTGCGCGCCAATCCGGTGCTGGTGGTGGTGGCCGCCTGCGGCGTCACCGGCGCCGCGGCCGCGATGCCGGTGACGGCTATCCTCGCCTCGCTCGGCGCCGCCTTCGTCAAGACCCGCAACCTGCCGCTGATCCTGCTGCTGCCGCTGGCCGCCATCGGCCTGCTGGAGCGCTTCGGCCTGCGCGAGCGCGCCCAGACCGCGATCGCGAAAGTGCGCTCGGCCACCGCGGGGCGCCTCTTGATCGTCTACCTGTTCGCGCGCGAGACCACGGCCGCCGCCGGCCTCACCAGCCTGGGCGGCCACGCGCCCATGGTGCGTCCATTGGTGGCGCCAATGGCCGAAGCGGCCGCCGAAGCCAGGTCCGGCCCGCTGCCCGAGCACCTGCGCCACCGTATCCGCGCCATGGCCGCCGCCACCGACAACGTCGGCCTGTTCTTCGGCGAAGACATCTTTGTCGCCTTCGGCGCCATCGTGCTGATGCAGACCATCCTGCAGGCCGAGGGCATCGCCGTCGATCCGCTGCACATGGCGCTGTGGGGCATTCCGACCGCCATCAGCGCCTTCGTCATCCACGCCTGGAACCTGCGCCGCCTCGACGCCCGCATCGTCCGCGAGATGGGCAAGGCGGCCGCATGACCCTCACGCTCGAGCATTTCTACGTCCTGGTCGGCCTGCTGCTGGGCGCCGTGGCCGTGATGAACCTGCTGGACCGCAGCAACCCGCGCCGCGTCACGACGGCCCTGTTCTGGGGCCTGTACGCGCTGCTCTACCTGGCCGGCGAGCGCATGCCGCCCGCGGCGGTCGGCGCGCTGATGATCGCGATGGCCCTGGTGGCCGGCTTCGGCTGGGTGCGTGGCGGCAAGCCGGCCATGCCGGCCGAAGACGAGCGGCGCGCCAGCGCGGCCCGGCTGGGCAACCTTTTGTTCCTGCCGGCGCTGCTGCTGCCCATCGTGACGGTGGTCGGCGCGACCCTGCTCAAGGACGTGCAACTGGCCGGCCTGCCCATGCTCGACCAGAAGCACCTGACCCTGGTCAGCCTGGGCTGCGGCGCGATCATTGCCCTGGGCGCGGCATGCTGGCTGACCCGCTCGACGCCGCTGCAGGGCGTGCGCGAGGCGCGCCGCCTGGTCGATGCGATCAGCTGGGCGGTGGTGCTGCCGCACATGCTGGCAGTCCTCGGCCTGCTGTTCACCGAGGCCGGCGTCGGCAAGGCGGTGGCCCACGTGACGACGTCCTACATCAACATGGATTCGCGCCTGGTCGCGGTCGCGGTATTCTGTATCGGGATGGCGCTGTTCACCATCGTCATGGGCAACGGCTTCGCCGCCTTCCCGGTGATGGCGGGCGGCGTCGGCATCCCGGTGCTGGTTAACATGTACGGCGCGAATCCGGCCGTGATGGCGGCGATCGGCATGTTCAGCGCCTATTGCGGCACCCTGATGACGCCGATGGCGGCCAACTTCAACATCGTGCCGGCGGTGCTGCTCGACCTGCCCGACAAGAACGCGGTGATCCGCGCCCAGGTCCCGACCGCGCTGCCGCTGCTGGGCGCGAACATCCTGCTGCTCTACTTCCTGATGAACCAATGATGAAAACCGTCCTGCTCACCGGCTTCGAACCCTTCAACAAGGCGACCATCAACCCCGCCTGGGAGGCCGTGCGCGCGCTCGAAGGCTGGAGCGGCGAGGGCTTCCGGGTCGAGGTGCGCCAGCTGCCCTGCGTGTTCGGCCAGGCCATCGCCACGATCGCCGAGGCGATCGACGCGCTGCGTCCCGACGTCGTGATCGCGGTGGGGCAGGCCGGCGGACGGGCCGAGATCTCGGTCGAGCGGGTGGCGATCAACGTCGACGACGCCTCCATCCTCGACAATGCCGGCCTGCAGCCGGTGGACAATGCCATCGTGCCGGATGGCCCGGCGGCCTATTTTTCGACCCTGCCGATCAAGGCCATCGTGCGTGCGCTGCGCGAGCAGGGCCTGGTGGCGGGCGTGTCGCAGACCGCCGGCACCTTCGTGTGCAACCACGTGTTCTATGGCATGATGCACCACGTCCACGGCCGCGGCCTGAAGGCGGGCTTCATCCATGTACCTTTCCTGCCCGAGCAGGCGCAGGGACGGCCGGGGAATCCGCCCTCGATGGCCCTGGAGGACATCGTCAGAGGCATCCGCACGGTGGTCGAGGTCACGCTGGCCGTGGACAAGGACCTCAGCGAAACGGGCGGCGCTACGCACTGAGTGTGCCTTTCGCAAGGGATTCGGCAGGGCAAGGCTGCGCCACTCCCGAGGCGATAGCGCTAGCATGCGAGCGCGGCGAGCGGCGGGCGCCATGCCGCCATGTTTCGTCAACGGAGCCTTCCATGCACCTCAAGCCACTTTGCGCCAGCCTCATCCTTGCCGTGCCTGCGCTTGCCTCGGCCGATCCCCAGACCTGGAATTTCACCTATGCCGGATTCCACCGCGTGGAAACCGATAGCTTCATCCCGGAATTCGAGTTGTTGGGCAATTTCACGGGCGAAGACCTGAACGGGAACCAGGTCATCGAACTGCCGGAACTGAGCTCCTTCGTCCTGGTCGGATGGGACCACCTCGCCTGCCCCCCGGCATCGGGGCCCGACCATACGCGCTGCAGCCTGTCCGCGTTTTCGTATTCGGAGGCGGGCGGCCTCGATTTCTCCAGCCAGCTGGAATTCGAACACGAGGCGAGCGCCAACTACGTCTATTACAAGGCGAGCACCGGCCAGTCCTACACCTACATCGACGCCTTCCCGCGCGGCGGCTATGTGTACACGGACGAATACCGCTGGACGCCCCAGACCAGCTTCCGGATCCAGTCGGCGGTGCCGGAACCGGGACAGGCCGCGCTGATGGCCGCCGGCCTGCTCGGCCTGGCCGGCGCGGCGCGCAAGCGGGCCCTCAGCCCGCGCGCGTCTTGGCGATGATGGTCGCGACGTTCTCGAGTTCCTTGACCACGCCGACGATGGTCGGCTCGAAACGCTCGAACATGTATTGCGTCGCCGCCTCGGCGCTGAGGCCTTCCGGCGTTTCATGGACCAGGCGTTTCATGGCCAGTTCGCGCACGTGGTAGGCGAAAAGCAGTTCGTTGTAGTCCATGCGATTCCCGCGAAGTGAAGTGAAAACCTCACGATAGCATGCGACCGCATGCTCCTACGGCGTCTGCCGCTCTTCGGGGAACAGGATCTTCAGGAAAGCCCGCACCACCGGCGCATCGTCCTGCGCCAGGTAGCTGATGTACAGGTTCGCCGACGGCGCATTGGTCCGGATCGGCATGAACTTCACGCCCGGCCAGCCGATGCGGCCCGTGGTCTCGGGCAGCAGGGCCACGCCCAGGCCGGCGCCGACCATGGCCAGCAGGGTTTGCGGCTCGGCCGCCTCCTGGAAGATCGTCGGCTCGAAGCCGGCGTTGACGCAGCACTGGATCAGGTAGCGCGGCTCGGCCGACTGGGTCAGGTGCAGGGTCAGCATCGGCTCGCCCGCGATGTCGCGCAGCTCGATTGCCTCCTGCGCGGCCAGCGGGTGCTGTTCGTTCATGGCCACGCACACGTTCTCGGGGAAGCACAGGTCCTGGCGCAGGTTGGCCTGCTTCAGCACCTCGGGCTCGATGCGCGGCTCGCGCCAGAAGCCGACGTCGATCTGGCGGTTGCGCAGGGCTTCCCACTGGTCGTTCGGTCCCATCTCGTGGATGGTCCAGGTCACGCGCGGGAACTGGCTCTGGAACTGTTCCAGCAGGCGAGGGATCGGGCCCCACATCGCCGAGCCGACGATGCCGACGCGCAGGCGGCCGACTTCGCCGCGGTCGATCTGGCGGATGGTGTCGATCGTCATGCGCATCTTCGTCAGCAGCTCGGCCGCTTCGGCCATCAGGGCCTTGCCGGCCACCGTCAGCTCGAAGCTGCGCGTGGTGCGGGTGAACAGGCGCACTCCCAGCTCGCTTTCCAGCTTCATGATCTGCTGGCTCAGCGGCGGCTGGGAGATGTGCAGGCGCTCGGCGGCGCGGCTGAAGCTTTTTTCTTCGGCGACCGCGAGGAAGTATTTCAGCTGTTTGAGATCGATCGACATGATGGGCAATCAGGCGGCCGTCTGATTCAGCGCCAATGCCAGGCGCGCACCGACCAGGGCGTTGTGCTTGACCAGCGCGATGTTCGTGGCCAGGCTGCGCCCGCCCGTCAACTCCTTGATGCGTCCCAGCAGGAAGGGCGTGACCGCCTTGCCGCTCACGCCGCGCGCATCCGCTTCGCCCAGGGCTTGCTGGATGATGGCGTCGATCTCGTAGGGCTCCATCGCGGCCTCGAGCGGCACCGGATTGCTGACCACGACGCCGCCCGCCATGCCGAGCCGCCACTTGGTGCGGATGAAGTCCGCCTGGTCTTCCGGCGCGTCGATCTGGAAGTCGGCCTTGAAGCCGCTGTCGCGGGTGAAGAAGGCGGGGAAGCCGGGCTGGCCGACGCTCACCACCGGCACGCCGTGGGTTTCCAGGTATTCGAGGGTCAGGCCGATGTCGAGGATCGACTTCACGCCCGCGCACACGACGGCCACGCTGGTGTGGGCCAGCTCCTGCAGGTCGGCCGAGATGTCGAAGCTGGTCTCGGCGCCGCGGTGCACGCCGCCGATGCCGCCGGTGACGAAGACTTCGATGCCGGCCAGCTGGGCGCAGATCATGGTCGCGGCCACGGTGGTGGCGCCCAGCTTGCCCTGGGACAGCACATAGGCCAGGTCGCGGCGGCTGACCTTGATCGCGTCCGGCGAGGAACCCAGCAGTTCAAGCTGATCGTCCGACAGGCCGATGCAGATCTTGCCGCCAATGATGGCGATGGTGGCCGGCACCGCGCCGGCATCGCGGATCACCTGCTCGACGTCGCGCGCGGTGTGCACGTTCTGCGGGTAGGGCATGCCGTGCGAGATGATGGTCGACTCCAGGGCGACGATGGGCTTGCCGGCGGCGCGGGCGCTGGCGACTTCGGGCGAGAAAAGAAGGAAGGAATGCATGATCAGTCCAGGATGAGTTCTTCAAGGAGGCCGTCGAGATGGCCGGGGGCGAGCTGCGGATAGACGGTCTGGGCGCAGCCGATGGTCAGGGCGGCGAGCTGCAGGCCGCGGCGGCAGGCCAGGGCCAGGCCGTTGTCGCCGCTGTGCAGCGACCAGCAGACGGCGGCCGCGAAGGCGTCGCCGGCGCCGGTCACGTCGACCACCTGGGCCGCGGGCGCGGTCAGGTGCGCCAGGCCGCCGGGCCCGGTATAGAACACGCCGGCGCCGCCCTGGGTGACGACCAGGTCCTGCACGCCGTCGCGCTGGACTTCGATGCAGGCGGCGGCGATCTCGTCCTCGCCCTCGAGCGGACGGCCGACCCGGGCCGCCAGTTCGCCGACATTCAGGATCAGGAGGCGCACACCGGCCAGCTTGCGCGGCAGGCGCGCCATCTTGGGTTCCGACACCGCCACCAGCACCAGCGGCACGCGGTCGCGCGCGGCGTCCTCGACCAGGGCGGCGATGCTTTCCCGGGGCAGGTTCAGGTCCGCGACGACCAGCGCCGCGGCGCCGCGCTGCTGGGCGCGCGCGGCCAGGAAGGCGGGCGTCATCTCGTCGTGGATGGCCATGTCGGCCAGCGCCACCGCCATGTCGCCGTCGTGGTCGAGCACCGCCGTGTAGGTGCCGGTGGCATGCCCGTCCAGGCGCAGGGCGGCGCGGGTATCGATGCCGGCGTCTTCCGCATGGGCCAGCAGGGCGCGGCCCGAGGCATCGTTGCCGACAGCCGTGACCAGCGCGACCGGGGTGCCGAGCCGGGCCAGGTTCTCGGCGATGTTGCGCGCCACGCCGCCGAAGGATTCATCCTGGCGCGCGGGGTTCGAGGTGGCCATGGCAAGCTTGGCGAGGGTGCGCAGCTTGCGGTCGAGGTTGGAGGCGCCGACGCAGACGATGGGACGGCGATTCGGCACCACGTAGGCGCGGCCCAGGATGCGGCGCTCGCGCACCAGGGTGGCGATGTAATTGGCGACGGCGGAGCGCGACAGGCCCAGTTGCGCAGCCAGGTCCTGCTGCGAAATGAAGGGGTTGGTACGGATCAGCTCGTACAGCTGTTCTTTCTTGGGCAGGTCGCTCACGATGTTCGATTTAAACAAATGTTTATCGATACTAGATAAATGTTTAGATGCTGTCAATCGGATCTGCGGATCATGGTAGCACCGCGGGCATGATTTATTGCATCATCATATAAATCGGGAAGAAAAATGGTATTTGCCATACATAATCGGCCTCATGCATAGTTATACAATTCGGCTATCCGGCGTCCCCGCAGCAGCAAGCCGCCCAGCCTCTCCCAACAGTCCCCCGATACCGCACAACGAGGAAGATCCATGTCCAGCAATACCCCATTCGAAGCCGCCGACATCATCCGCGCCCGCAAGCCGGGCTTTACGCCGCGCGTGGCGCTGATCCTCGGTTCCGGCCTGGGCGTGCTGGCCGAGCAGATGACGGACGCGGTGGCGATCAGCTACGCCGACCTGCCGGGCTTCCCGATCAGCACCGTGCACGGCCACGCGGGCGAACTGGTGCTGGGCACCCTGGGCGGCGTCGACGTCGCCTGCATGAAGGGCCGCGGCCACTTCTACGAAGGCTACGGCCCGGGCGTGATGACCTCGGCCATCCGCACCCTGAAGCAGATCGGCTGCGAACTGCTGTTCGTGACCAATGCCGCCGGTTCGCTGCGCGTCGAAGCCGACGCCGGCTCGCTGGTGGCGATCACCGACCACATCAACTTCCTGCCGGGCAGCCCGATGGCCGGCCCGAACGACGAGCGTTTCGGCCCGCGCTTCTTCAGCATGGCCAACGCCTACGATGCCGACACCCGCGAGATGGTCAAGGCGGTCGCGGCGGAGAAGGGCATCACCCTGAACGAAGGCGTCTACCTGGCCGCCGCCGGTCCGCACTTCGAGACCGCCGCCGAGATCCGCGCCTTCCGCACCCTCGGCGCGGACGTGGTCGGCATGTCGCTGATCCCGGAAGTGATCGCCGCGCGCCACTGCGGCCTGAAGGTCGCCGCCGTCTCGGCCATCACCAACCTGGCCGAGGGCCTGAGCCCGTTCGCGCTGTCGCACGAGCAGACCCTGAAGTACGCCGCCATCGCGGCCAAGGACATGGTCACCCTGATCCAGTCCTTCATCGAGCGCCTGGGTGCGAGCCCGCGCGCAGACGCCTGATTCATTTGACTTGATTAGCGAGGGATACCATGTCACGCGCTTTCATCCTCCTGCTTGACTCCTTCGGCCTGGGCGCGCTGCCCGACGCCGACAAATACGGCGACACGGGCGCCAACACCTTCGGCCACATCGCCGAATGGGCTGCGAAAGAAGGCAAGCCGATGTCGCTGCCGAACCTGGAGCGCCTGGGCCTGGCGGCCGCCGGCCACAAGGCCAGCGGCGAGTGGGCCCCAGGCTTCGCGCTGCGCGAAGGCTTCAGCGGCGCCTGGGGCGTCGCGCGCGAGCAGTCGACCGGCAAGGACACCCAGAGCGGCCACTGGGAAATCGCCGGCGTGCCGGTGCTGTTCGACTGGGGCTACTTCCCCAAGACCGTGCCGTCCTTCCCGAAAGAGCTGACCGACAAGCTCCAGGAACTCACCGGCGTGCCGGGCTGGCTGGGCAACTGCCACGCCTCGGGCACCACCATCATCGACCAGCTGGGCGACGAGCACGTCGCCACCGGCAAGCCGATCCTCTACACCTCGGCCGACTCGGTGCTGCAGATCGCCGCGCACGAAGAGCATTTCGGCCTCGAGCGCCTGTACGAAGTCTGCGAAGCGGCCTACGAGCTGGTCAAGCCCTACAACATCGGCCGCGTCATCGCCCGTCCTTTCCTGGGCGAGAACGGCAAGTACAAGCGCACCGCCAACCGCCACGACTACGCCGTGCCGCCCACCGCGCCGACCCTGCTCGACCACGTCAAGGATGCCGGCGGCGAGGTCATCGCGCTGGGCAAGATCAGCGACATCTTCGCGGCCCAGGGCGTGACCCAGCTGATCAAGGGCCCGGACAACATGGCCCTGTTCGACCGCCTGCTCGAAGTGGCCGACACCGCGCCGGACAAGTCCCTGAGCTTCGTGAACTTCGTCGACTTCGACATGCACTTCGGCCACCGGCGCGATGTCGCCGGCTACTCGAACGCGCTGCACGAGCTGGACGCGCGCCTGCCGGAATTCATCGCCAAGCTGAAGGAAGGCGACATGGTCGTGATCACCGCCGACCACGGCTGCGACCCGACCGCGCCGGGCTCGGACCACACCCGCGAGCACATCCCGATGATCTTCTTCGGCCCCGCCGTGAAGGCCCAGGAACTGCCGACCGCGTCCACCTTCTCCGACATCGGCGCCACGCTCGCCAAGCACCTCGGCGTCAAACCACTTTCGAACGGAACCGCACTGCTATGACCCAGCCCCTGGATTTCAAACGTAACATCGCCGTCGGCCTGGACCTGGGCCTGGTCAATGGTCTCAAGGTCAACCGCAATGCGGCCGACCGCCGCGCCGCCAGCCTGGCCAACCGACGCACGGTCAAGAAGGAATACCAGGCTGCCTGGCTGATCCGCGCGATCGAGTGCATGGACCTGACCACCCTGTCGGGCGACGACACCCCGGGCCGCGTCGAGCGCCTGTGCATGAAGGCCATGCGTCCGATCCGCACCGACCTGATGCAGGCCTTGGGGCTGGAGTCCCTGAGCACCGGCGCGGTCTGCGTGTACCACGAGATGATCCAGCCGGCCGTCAAGGTGCTGCAGGGCCGCCTGCCGATCGCCGCGGTCTCGACCGCCTTCCCGGCCGGCCTGTCCAGCCTGGAAACCAAGCTCCGCGAGATCGAGCTGTCGGTGGCCGCCGGCGCGACCGAGATCGACATCGTGATCACCCGCCAGCATGTGTTGACCGGCAACTGGCAAGCCCTGTACGACGAGATGCTGGCCTACCGCCAGGCCTGCGGCGAAGCGCACGTGAAGGCGATCCTCGCCACCGGCGACCTGGTGACCCTGGAAAACGTGGCCAAGGCTTCGTGGGTCTGCATGATGGCCGGCGCCGACTTCATCAAGACCTCGACCGGCAAGGAAGGCGTCAACGCCACCATCCCGGTGTCGCTGGTCATGGTGCGCGCGATCCGCGACTACTACGAGCAGACCGGCTACATGGTCGGCTACAAGCCGGCCGGCGGCGTCTCGACCGCCAAGTCGGCGCTGCAATACCTGACCGTGATGAAGGAAGAGCTGGGCAACGAGTGGCTGCAGCCGCACCTGTTCCGCATTGGCGCATCCAGCCTGCTGACCGACATCGAGCGCCAGCTCGAGCACTACGTCACCGGCAACTACTCGGCTGCCCATCGCCACGCGCAACCTTAAACATCCAACGGATTCGTCATGCCAACTATTAAAGAGATTCTTCAGACCATGGATTACGGCCCCGCACCAGAAAGCACCAAGGAAGCGATTGCGTGGCTGGACCAGCATGGACGCCGTTTCGGACTGTTCATCGACAACGCCTGGACCGAGGCAGCCGAGACCTTTGCCACCAACAACCCGGCCGACGGCAAGGAACTGGCGCAAGTGACCCAGGCGACGCAAGCGGACGTCGAGCGCGCCGTGGAAGCCGCGCGCCGCGCCCAGCCGGGCTGGGTGGCCCTGGGCGGCCATGGCCGCGCCAAGATCATGTATTCGCTGGCGCGCCTGCTGCAGAAGCACTCGCGCCTGTTCGCGGTGCTCGAGACCCTGGACAACGGCAAGACCATCCGCGAAACCCGCGATGCAGACCTGCCGCTGGCCGCGCGCCACTTCTACCACCACGCAGGCTGGGCCCAGCTGCAGTCGGAAGAATTCGCCGACTACCGCGCCGTGGGCGTGGTCGGCCAGATCGTGCCCTGGAACTTCCCGCTCCTGATGCTGGCATGGAAGATCGCCCCGGCGCTGGCCGCCGGTAACACCGTGGTGTTCAAGCCGGCCGAGTACACCCCGCTGACCGCGCTGCTGTTCGCCGAGATCTGCCAGCGCGCCGGCGTGCCGGCGGGCGTCGTGAACATCGTGACCGGCGACGGCCGCGTGGGCGAAGCCATCGTCAACCACCCGGGCATCGACAAGCTGGCCTTCACCGGCTCGACCGAAGTCGGCCGCCTGATCCGCAAGGCCACCGCGGGCAGCGGCAAGAAGCTGTCGCTGGAACTGGGCGGCAAGTCGCCCTTCATCGTGTTCGAGGACGCGGACCTGGACGCCGCCGTCGAAGGCCTGGTCGACTCGATCTGGTTCAACCAGGGCCAGGTCTGCTGCGCCGGTTCGCGCCTGCTGGTGCAGGAATCGGTGTACGAGAAGTTCATCGCCAAGGTCAAGCTGCGCATGCAGAACCTGCGCGTCGGCTCGCCGCTCGATAAATCCAACGACATCGGCGCGCTGGTGGATCCGGTCCAGCAGCAGCGCATCCACGGCCTGGTGGAATCGGCCCGTGCGGAAGGCTGCGAAGTGTGGCAGCCGGCCTGCGAAGCGCCGACCAGCGGCTCGTGGTACCTGCCGACCCTGATCACCGGCGCCTCGACCTCGGCCGCCGTGGCCCAGGCCGAGATCTTCGGCCCGGTGCTGGTGGCGATGAGCTTCCGCACGCCAGGCGAGGCGGTCCAGCTGGCCAACAACACCGTCTACGGCCTGGCTGCCTGCGTGTGGTCGGAATCGATCTCGCTGGCGCTGGACGTGGCGCCGCAGATCAAGGCCGGCGTGGTGTGGATCAACACCGCCAACCAGTTCGACGCCGCGTGCGGCTTCGGCGGCTACAAGGAATCGGGCTATGGCCGCGAAGGCGGCAAGGAAGGCATGTACGAATACCTGACCCCGCTGTCGGAAGACGCGCGTCCAAGCGCTCCGCTGGCCGTGGAAAAGGGCAAGGTCAAGCCGGCCGACAATGACAGCCCGTTCGCCGTGGACCGCACCGCCAAGCTCTACATCGGCGGCAAGCAGGCCAGACCCGACGGCGCCTACAGCCGCGCCATCCATGGCGCCAACGGCGCCTTCCTGGCCGACGTGGGCGAGGGCAACCGCAAGGACATCCGCAACGCGGTGGAAGCGGCGCACAAGGCGGCCGGCTGGTCCAAGGCCACCGCGCACAACCGCGCGCAGGTGCTGTACTACATCGCCGAGAACCTGGCGATCCGCGCCGACGAATTCGCGGCCCGCATCGCGGCGCAGACCGGCAGCCGCAACGCCGAGCGCGAAGTGCAGGCATCGATCGAGCGCCTGTTCACCTGGGCGGCATGGTGCGACAAGTACGACGGCGCGGCCCACCAGCCGCCGATGCACGGCATCACCGTGGCCCTGAACGAGCCGGTCGGCGTGATCGGCATCATCTGCCCGAACGAGAACCCGCTGCTGGGCTTCATCTCGCTGGTCGCCCCGGCCCTGGCGCTCGGCAACCGCGTGATCGCGGTGCCGTCGGAAGCCTCGCCGCTGTCCGCGCTTGATTTGTACCAGGTGCTGGACACCTCGGACCTGCCGGGCGGCGCGCTCAACATCGTGACCGGCTCCAGCTCCGAGCTGGCGCGCACCCTGGCCTCGCACGCCGACGTGGACGCCGTGTGGCGCCACGACGGCGATGCCGAAGGCTGCGCCGAAGTGGAACGCCTGTCGGCAGATTCGCTCAAGCGCACCTGGACCGGCGGCGGCAAGGGCCGTGACTGGTTCGACGCCAAGCAGGCGGCCGGCCGCGCGGTGCTGCAGCACGCGACGCAGGTCAAGAACGTGTGGATTCCGTACGGCGTATAAGAAGCGACACGGAACCCCAGCACACCGTCATTCCCGCGCAGGCGGGAACCCAAGTTTGTTTGCGTCATGCTAGCTGAACTTGGGTTCCCGCCTTCGCGGGAATGACGTTTTAAAGATAACGCGCGAAAACGCGCCAACATTATTCGATAAGGGAAGCATCATGTTCCTCCCCCAAGAAATCGTCCGCAAAAAACGCGACGGCGGCGCCCTGAGCGCCGAGGAAATCCAGTTCTTTGTCCGCGGCATCCCTGACGGCAGCGTCACCGAAGGCCAGATCGCCGCCCTGGCGATGGCCGTCTACTTCAACGACATGACGATGGACGAGCGCGTGGCCTTCACCCTGGCGATGCGCGATTCCGGCCAGGTCATGGAATGGAAATCCCTGAACCTGCCCGGCCCCGTGGTCGACAAACACTCGACCGGCGGTGTCGGCGACGTGGTCTCGCTGATGCTGGGGCCGATGATCGCCGCCTGCGGCGGTTACGTGCCGATGATCTCGGGCCGCGGCCTGGGCCACACCGGCGGCACCCTGGACAAGTTCGACTCCATCCCCGGCTACAGCACCGTGCCGGACCCCGATACATTCCGCCAGGTGGTCAAGGACGTCGGCGTGGCCATCATCGGCCAGACCGCCCAGCTGGCGCCGGCCGACAAGCGCTTCTACAGCATCCGCGACACCACGGCGACCGTCGAATCGGTGGCCATGATCACCGGCTCGATCCTGTCCAAGAAGCTGGCCGCGGGCCTGGACGCCCTGGTCATGGACGTCAAGGTTGGCAGCGGCGCCTTCATGCCAACCTACGAGAAGTCGGTGGAGCTGGCCGAGAGCATCGTCCACGTCGGCAACGGTGCGGGCACCCGCACCTCGGCCATCCTGACCGGCATGAACGAATCGCTCTGCCACGCCGCCGGCAATGCCGTCGAAGTGCGCGTCGCGATCGACTACCTGACCGGCAAGTCGCGCCCCGCGCGCCTGCACGAAGTGACCATGGCCCTGTGCGCCGAGATGCTGGTCATTTCCGGCATCGCCGCTACCGAAGCCGAAGCCTGCGCCAAGCTGCAGGCGGCCCTGGATTCGGGCGAAGCGGCCGAGCGCTTCGCGCGCATGGTGAGTGCCCTGGGCGGCCCGGCCGACCTGATGGAGAATCCGGATGCGCACCTGGAAAGCGCGCCGGTGATCGTGCCGGTTCCGGCCCTGGAGGCCGGCTACGCCGTCGCCGCCGATACCCGCGGCCTGGGCCTGAGCGTGGTTGCCCTGGGCGGCGGCCGCGTGCGTCCGCAGGATGCGATCGACTTCGCCGTCGGCCTGACGAACCTGGTGGAACTGGGCGACCGGATCGAGGTGGGCCAGCCGCTGGCCATGGTCCACGCCCGTTCCCAGCAAGCCGCCGAACTGGCGGTGCGCCAGGTGCAGGCGGCCTACCGGATCGGCGCGGAGAAGCCCGCCGCTGAACCGATGATCTACCGTACCATCCGTCCTTAATATGAAATACGCCAAACTCATCGAGGAAGCGCGCGCCGCGCGCGAGCTGGCCTACGCCCCGTACTCGAAGTTCCAGGTCGGGGCCGCGCTGGAGTGCAAGGACGGCCGCATCTTCCGCGGCTGTAACATCGAGAACGCCTCCTATGGCCTGTGCAACTGCGCCGAGCGCACCGCGTTCTTCAGCGCCATCGCCCACGGCTACAAGCCGGGCGACTTCGCGGCCCTGGCCGTGATCGGCCAGACCGACGGCCCCATCGCTCCCTGCGGCGCCTGCCGCCAGGTGGTGCTGGAGCTGGGCGGCAATGCGCTGCCGGTGGTGCTCGCCAACCTGAAGGGCGACGTGTTCGAAACCACCGCCGCCGAGCAGCTCCCGAACGCCTTCGGCGGCTGGGACCTGAATCCTTAGGACGCGGCGCCTGGCTCCCTTGCTTCCGGTTGAAGACCTGCTGCGCTCTCCGGAGTAAGCTTATTCAGCCAAATAACAAGGGAGCCTGCCATGATCAGCAAAAATACGGTCTGTCTTTGGTTCAACAAGGACGCCCAGGAAGCCGCCGAGTTCTACGCGAGCATCTTTCCCGATACCACAGTCACGGCGGTGCACCGCGCGCCGGGTGACTATCCCGCCGGCAAGGAAGGCGAAGTGCTGACGGTGGAATTCACGGTGATGGGCATTCCCTGCCTGGGCCTGAACGGCGGCGAGGGCTTCAAGCACAACGAAGCGTTTTCCTTCCAGGTGGCGACCGAGGACCAGGCGGAAACCGACCGCCTGTGGAATGCGATCGTCGGCAACGGCGGGCAGGCGAGCGCCTGCGGCTGGTGCAAGGACAGGTGGGGCATCTCGTGGCAGATCACCCCGCGCGTGCTGAGCGAGGCGATCACCGATCCCGACCGGGCGGCGGCCAAGCGCGCCTTTGAAGCGATGATGGAGATGGGAAAAATCGACGTCGCGAAGATCGAGGCGGCCCGGCGCGGCTGAGCGCGCCAGGAGCGCCTCTCAGCTGCCGGGACAGGCGTTTACCACATCAGGTCGTCGGGGATCTTGTAGGCGGCGTAAGGATCGTCCTCGTCGACCGGCTGGCTGGCCTTCTTGACCTGCACCACCAGCGAGGCGTCGCGTTCGGCGATCTTCTCGGCGATCACGCGCGGCACCAGCTCGAAGCTGCCATTGATGCCGACGATCACCAGGCGTCCGGCGACCAGGTGTTCCTGCACCTGCGGCGACACGTAGAGGCGCTCGATCCGGGTGCCGAAGGTGAAGTTGTAGGGCACGTCGTCCTTGCCGTGCCTGGTCTTCGGCTGCTTGTTCTGCTGCACCATTTGCACGATCTGGGCCATGATGGCCTTCTGCGTGGCGGCGGCGTCGCGCTGGGCGTTCAGCTCGCGCGCGCGCTCGGCGTTCTTGCGCTGCGTTTCCAGCGCCGCCTCGCGCGCTTCGTTCACCGCCTCGACGCCGGTGCGGCGTTCGATCTTCTGCTGCTTGCTCTTGTCCTGGTTGACCTGCTTGACCTTCTTCTTGTCGACCAGGCCCGCCTTCATTAACTGTTCGGCCAGCGAAACCATGTTGTTCTTCCCTAGTGTGAGTGCCAGGCCGCTAGCATAGCAAGCCTGAGGGGGCGGAGGAAGCCCGGGCGTCCCAGGCGCCTCGCCGAACTTGATTTCGGCGCAAGGTGCACCACATGCTTTCTTATCGACGTCCTTCGATGAGGAGCACCACCATGAGCCCATCCGATGCACAGTTGCTTCACGATTTCCTGGGCCAGCTGGTCCAGGCCCGCGGTATCCAGAAAGACCCGGAAGCCGACGCCCTGATCCAGCGCGCGGTCCAGCAGCAGCCCGACGCGGCCTACCTGCTGGTGCAGCGCGCGCTGCTGATGGAGCAGGCCCTGGACAGCGCCCGCGCCCGTATCGCCGCGCTGGAAAACCAGGTGAATACCGCCCAGCAAAGCCGCGGCGGCGGCTTCCTCGACCATGTGTGGGGACGCGGGCGTTCCCAGCATGCGCACGCGCCCCAGCATTACCAGCACGCCCATTCACCGTCCTACCAGCACGCCATTCCCGGCGCAATGGGGCGGGGCGGCGGCTTCCTGGGCACGATGGCGGCGACGGCGGCCGGCGTGGCGGCGGGCAGCTTCCTGTTCCATGGCCTGGACAACCTGTTCCACGACCACGGCGGCGGCCAGCACTTGCTGTCCGATAACGATCAGGGGGGAGGCGGCCTGCTGGGCGACCAGTCGGGCAGTGCGCTGGCGGAGCAGGCCGGCCTGGGGGACATCGGCGCATCCTCGGAAGGCCTGCTGGACAGCAACGAGGACAGCCTGGGCGGCTTCTTCGATGGCGACGGATCGGACGAGGGGCTGTTCGGCTGAAGGGTAGGCGCCGCTACATCTGCTGGAACAGATGGCTGTGGTTGCGGCTGATTTCCAGTTCGCCCGGCCAGCCGCGCAGGCGCAGCATCTGGCGGCCGCGCAGGTCGCGCGTGACTTCGCTGATCGCATCGACCCGCACCAGGGTCGAGCGGTGGATGCGCCAGAACTCGTCGGGGTCGAGCTCGTCCGCCAGTTCCTTGAGCGTCTTGCGGATCAGGAGTTCGGCGGTCGCGGTCTGGACCCGGGTGTACTTGTCCTCGGACTGGAAGAACAGCACCTCGCGCGTGCTGATCATGCGCAGGCTGCTGCCCACTTGCGCCTGGATCCAGCGCAGGTAGCTGGGACGCGCCGCGGCGCTGTCGCGCAGCATGCCGCCCAGTTGCGCCAGGTGGGCGAGCTGGGCGCCGATATCCTGCGGCGCGCGCGCCAGCCGCTTGCCGAGGCGCGCGCGGGTGGTGGCCAGGCGCTCGTGGGTCACCGGCTTGAGCAAGTAGTCGATCGCGCCCTGCTCGAAGGCGTCCACCGCATACTCGTCGTAGGCGGTGACGAACACGATGTGGCAGCGGCTGTAGAGCTGGCGGGCGGCGTCGATGCCGCCCATGCCCGGCATGCGGATGTCGAGGAAGGCGATGTCCGGCTGCTGCACGCCGGCCATGGCCACCGCCTCCATGCCGTTGGCCGCTTCGGCGACGATGCGCAGTTCCGGCCAGGCTTCCTGCAGGCGCATGCGCAGCTGGTCGCGCATCGGCGCCTCGTCGTCGGCAATCAGGGCGGTCGGCGCTGCCTGGTTCATGCGAACACCTTCATCCTTCCTCCGTCATCCGGTAGGGCAGGCGGATCGAGGCGCAAGCGCCGCCGCCCGGCGGGATCTCGATCACCAGCTCGGCCTGGGCGCCGTACAGCAGGGCCAGGCGTTCGCGGATGTTGGCCAGGCCCACGCCTTCGCCTGCATGCAGGTTCATGCCCACGCCGTCGTCGCAGACGTCCACGTGCAGGATGGCGCCGACCACCTGGGCGCGCACCAGGATCGTGCCGCCCGCCACCTTCGGCTCCAGCCCGTGCTTGATCGCATTTTCGATCAGGGTCTGCAGCATCATGGGCGGGAAGGGCGCGCTGCCGAGGAAATCGGGCACTTCCCAGCGCACCGCCAGCCGCTCCTTCATGCGCGCCTGCATGATGGCGAGATAGGCGCGCGACAGCTCGACCTGCTTGCCCAGGGTGGCGCCGGTGCCGGCGCGCATCTGCGGCAGCGAGGAGCGCAGGTATTCCACCAGGTGGGCGTGCACCCGCGCCGCTTCCTTCGGATCGGTCTCGATCAGCTGGCCGATCAGGGCCAGGGTGTTGAACAGGAAGTGGGGCTCGACCTGGGCCTGGAGCGCCGCCATCTTGGCTTCCATCAGGCGCCGCTCCAGGGTGGCCACGTTGGCCTTGTCGGACGCCTCCTTGGCCACCAGCTCGGCGCGGCGCTTGCCGCCGGCCAGCACCTTGATGGCGAAGGAGATCAGGATGAACCAGGTGGCCGGCTCGCCCATGCGCAAGACGATGGCGAAGGCGACGACGAGGAACCAGATCAGGTAGAGCTGGCGCCACTCGACCATGGCCAGCCAGTCGAAGAAGCGCCACCACAGGGCGCTGGCCTCGCCGACGGCGTCGCGCACGAAATCCAGGGCGCGGTTGATCTGGGTGGCGGCCATGATTTACTCCACGTTGCGGTGTTCGACCGGATGCGGACGGCGGTCGAAGATCATGTTGGCCACGAACTTGAACACCAGGAAGGCGACGAACAGGGTCACGGCCAGCGGGATGATGGTCAGGATGCAGGCCAGCACGATGGCGGCCGCCAGCAGGACCGGCCAGGACTGCGCGGCCAGGGTGCGGCTGCCCGCGTTGACGGCGCGGCTGAAGCTGCGGCCCATGACCTTGACGTCGGTGACGAAGGCTTGGAAGCGGGTGGTGGTTTTCATGCGGTGCATTCCTTTCAGTGTGCGGATGGCTTCACTGTAGGTCCACCCGCCGATGATCGCCAGCATCATCCGATGAAGCGTGGAATTCCCGGGTTTAATGGTCGACAGGACGGATAAGCGGTAGGGTTGGCGGCTCTGCCGCCGACGCGTTCAGTCAGCGCAAGCTTGAACGATAAGCAATTGCGAACCGCATCCGTGTGTTGAACGGTAGGGGTTGGGGGGGGGGCCCCCCCCCCCCCCGGGGCCCCCCCCGGG
>NZ_JAGPWC010000060.1 GCF_018119405.1 Massilia sp. ST3
GCGGCGGCGCCCGCGGCCATGATCATCGACACCCCGGTGCGGGCCGGCCAGCGCATCTATGCGCGCGGCGCCGACCTGATCATCACCGCGGTCGTCAACAACGGCGCGGAAATCATCGCCGACGGCAGCATCCATGTGTACGCGTCGCTCAACGGACGCGCGCTGGCGGGCGCCTCGGGCGACGCCGGGGCCCGCATCTTCGCCCTGTCGATGCAGCCCGAGCTGGTCTCGATCGCCGGCGTGTACCGCACCTTCGACGACGGATTCCCGAACGACCAGGCGCGCCAGCCGACGCAAGTCCGGCTGGTCGGCGACCGGATCGACATCCAGTCGCTGGCGCCGGCATCGTCCCGCGCCTGAATCCCGCATTCACAGATATTGAAAAGGACCTTTTTGTGGCAAGAATTATTGTTGTGACGTCCGGCAAGGGCGGTGTGGGCAAAACCACCTCGAGCGCGAGCTTCTCGAGCGGGCTGGCGATGCGCGGCTACAAGACCGCGGTCATCGACTTCGACGTCGGCCTGCGTAACCTCGACCTGATCATGGGCTGCGAACGCCGCGTGGTGTACGACCTGATCAACGTCATCAATGGCGAAGCGACCCTGCACCAGGCGCTGATCAAGGACAAGCACTGCGACAACCTGTTCATCCTGCCGGCCTCGCAGACGCGCGACAAGGACGCGCTGAGCGAAGAAGGCGTCGAGAACGTGCTCAACGAGATGGTCAAGATGGGCTTCGACTTCATCGTCTGCGATTCGCCGGCCGGCATCGAGCACGGCGCCCTGATGGCCCTGACCTTCGCCGACGAGGCGATCGTCGTGACCAACCCGGAAGTCTCGTCGGTGCGCGACTCGGACCGCATCCTCGGCATCCTGCAGGCCAAGTCGCGCCGCGCCCAGAGCGGTTCGGAGCCGGTCAAGGAACACCTCCTGATCACCCGTTACTCGCCGAAGCGCGTCGAAGCCGACGAAATGCTGTCCTACCAGGACGTGCAGGAAATCCTGCGCATCCCGCTGATCGGCATCATTCCGGAATCGGAATCGGTGCTGCACGCCTCGAACCAGGGCAACCCGGCGATCCACTTCAAGGGCACCGACGTGGCCGATGCCTACGAGGATGTGGTGGCCCGTTTCCTGGGCGAGGAACGTCCGCTGCGCTTCACGAACTACGAGAAGCCGGGCCTGTTCCAGCGTATTTTCGGAGCAAAATGATATGCCGCTGCTCAATTTCCTCTTCCCCGAAAAAAAGAAGAGCGCGACAGCCGCCAAGGAACGCCTGCAGATCATCATCGCACGCGAACGCAGCAGCCGCACGGGCCCGGATTTCCTGCCGGCCCTGCACCGCGAGCTGATCGAGGTGATTTCGAAGTACACCAAGGTCAACCCGGACGACATCAAGATTTCGCTCGACCGCCAGGGCAACCTGGAAGTGCTCGATGTGAACGTCGTGCTGCCCGACGCCTGATCCGTCCAGGCTCCCTCTCCGATGCCCGCCGCGTGCGGGCATTGTCGTTTCCGGGACCGGCTGAGGTCCGCGGAAGCCGCCCGCCCGCCTGGCGCGGACGGCGGCTTGCGCAGGCATCCCTGGATGCCTGCTCACCGGAATGCGGATCAGGTGATGATGAAGATCATGGCGGCGCCGCCGAACATGCCGACCGCCCACAGGATTTCATATTCTTCCGCCTGCAGCGGGGCTTCGATCATGTCCAGCTTTTGAATTTCCAGATTCATTTTTTATCCTTTTAATCTATTAAACAAGAAATATTCAAGCAAATTAAAACACTCGCGCATATTGCAATGAATTGCAGGAACGCATAAAAACGATATCACGGATAATCCACCAAAACAATAAAATTGTCCGGTATTGATAAATCAATTCAGCGTGAATATATAAACCCGATATATTCATACGGCCCCGCAAAAGAAATAATCTTTTGAAGCGTAACGGGGAATAAATTTTTTCGGAGACGTGGAAATACACCGCAGGCAACGGCGCCATGCTGCGGCGAAACCCAGAGGCGGCGGGCCTACGGCGTCCCACACGAGTGCGTGGAGCCCTGGCCCATCGAAGCGGATCAATCAGCCTGCGCGGTTTTCCGGCAAATGCAGTGTGCCGATCAGCTTTTCATTAATGACGGCCAGGCGCCTGGCGCCTTGCCGATCGGACTCGGCAAGAAAGCGCGCCCAGGCCGGCATAAGATCATTCCCCGTCCTGCCGATCAGCGCCTTTGCCGCGCAAGACCTTCCCGCATTCCTGTTTCGCATGGCTTTCTCCAGTCTCAATTACGCGGTATCAGCCGAATACCAGGATTTTTGCCGCCCAGCCGCCATAGACGATGGCCAGCGGGAGCAGGCACAAGGCGATACAGGCGCCGGTGCTGCGTCCCGTCCAGACGCGCAGGCCGAGCACGGCCAGCACGCAGGACCAGAGCACCGACAGGTCGAGCCCGGCGGCGAAGCCGGCCCAGGGATGGCTGTTCGGCAGCTGCAGGAACAGGGTATTGATGGACACCATCGACAGGTCTTCCGGCGCCACGCGGCCGTCGGAGGTCAGGATCTGGAAGGCCATCAAAGGCAGCAGCAGCAGGCGCGGCACGCTGGTCCACACGCAAAAGGCGAACCAGTCGCGATAGCGCAGGCCGGTATCCGTGATCTTGCCGACGATCGAGTAATAGATGGCGAAGACGGCGAACGAGATCGGCGTAACGATCAGGGTCGCCGCCAGCGAGCTGTTGGTAATGAAGGCCGGGGTCATCATCGAGCGGGTCGATTCGCGCTGCTCGTCGGTGAAATCCGGATTCGCGGCCAGGGTATGGTCGACCAGCCAGCCGAAATCGACCGTCTGGTAATACCACCAGTACACGAGGGCGGTGCCCAGGGTGACGGCGATCAGCGGCAGCCAGCTCGAGGTGCGCGCCCTGAGGCGGTCGAATGCGGTGCTCGGGTCGAAGAACATACCCGACATGATGGAGAGGGGCGTAGCGGACATGAGGAACCTGGAAGTTAAAGGTGGAACACGAAAATGATGGCGTTCAAGGGCGTCGCATGCGGCTCAGCGCGCCGTCCATCCGCCGTCGATGACAAGGTTGTGGCCGGTGACCATGCTCGCCATCGGCGAGGCCAGGTAATAGATGCCCCAGGCGACCTCTTCGGTCGTAGCGGCCCTGCCGAGCAGCACGCCCTGCTGGATCTCCCTGGCGACATCCCCGGATTCGATCATCGACTGGTTCTGGCCGTTGACCACGAAGGTCGGGCTGATGGCGTTCACGCGGATGCCGTACTCGGCCCACTCGATCGCCAGCGCGCGCGTCAGGTTGATCAGGCCCGCCTTGCTGGCGCAGTAGGGTGCGCGCAGGCTGTTGCCGACCACGCCATGCTGCGAAGCCACGTTCACGATGCAGCCGCGCTTCTGGTCGGCCATGACCGCGCCGGCGGCCTGGGCGCACATGAAGGCGCCTTTCAGGTTGACGTTCATGACCTCGTCGAACTCGTGTTCCTCGAGGTCCAGCGCCGGCTTCAGGATCTGCGTTCCCGCATTGTTGACCAGGATGTCCAGGCTGCCGAAGCGCCGCACCACCTGCTCGATCACGAAGGGAATCGTCGGCGTGGCCTTGACGTCGAGGGTGATCGCCATCGCCTCGGCGCCGAGCCCGTTCAGCTCCGCGACGATCTCGTCCGCCAGGGCCTTGCGCCCCGGCAGTTCGGTCACGACCACCCTGGCGCCGCGCTGGCCCAGCACCTGCGCGGTGGCGCGGCCGATGCCGGAGCCGCCGCCCGTGATCAGCGCAACCGCGCCGTCCAGCCTGATCTCGCCCTTCATGCCGCCACTCCCAGCATGTGGATGCGGAACGCCAGCAGCAGGAAGGCGCCCCACACGAGCAGGACCCCGCCCAGGGCGGAAAAGCGCTTCAGTCCCGAGACGCAGACGAAGCCCACCGTCACCAGCACCGAGATCCAGATGTCGAACATGTCGAAGGTCTTCAGCGCCTCGGCCAGGAGTCCGGACTCGGGAACCGGCAGCAGCCGGTGCAGGGCCAGCAAGCTTCCCACGCCATCGTTCCATCCGCCCAGGTAGGCGGCGCCGCGCGACAGGTGGTCCAGCAGGGCCGGGGTCGAGGCCAGCAGCAGCATGCCGAACACGGCGCGGTAGCTCGGCTTGCCTCCCAGGATGTAGGCGACGATCAGGAACAGCACCGCCAGCAAGGCCACCATCAGCGTGTAGCCCATCGAGGACAGGAAGATCGTGATCGCCACCAGGTAGGGGGCGGAGCCGGCGGTCAGGTGCGGCGAGGCGGCGATGGCCTTGGCCGCGCCTTCCGAGAAATGGCTGTAGATCGACAGGGAATACAGGAACTCGATCAGGATGAAGGCGACGACCAGGCGCGAGACCTTGATGTCGGCGAGACCGGTAAACACCCGCTTGGGCTGCCACAAAACACCGTAGAGTGCATGCATAAGGATTCCAGATATCAAATGACGGATGCGCTGCGAAGGGCGGACCGGCGCACCGGCCCCTGCCTTCAGCAGAGCGTAGCCAGGACTTCGTTCAGGATGTCGAGCATCACGGCGACTTCATCCTCGGTGATGGTCAGGGCCGGGAACAGGCTCAGGCCCGCGTCGAAGTGGTAGACCAGCAGTCCCGCCTCCTGGCACAGCAGGCGGACGCGCGCCGATTCCTCCGCGCTGAACGGTGCGCCGCCCTGGACATGCGCCAGCTCGATGCCGATCATCATCCCCAGGCCCCGGACCTCGCGGATCACGGAACAGCCGCTGTTCGCCAGTTCGCTGCGGATGTGCTCTCCCAGCTCGGCCGCACGCCGCTCCAGGCCTTGCTCGGCGATGAAATCCAGGGTTGCCAGGGCCGACACGCAGCCCACCGGATTGCCGTCCTGGGTACAGCCGTACTGCAGGGCGATCTGGGCCGCCGAGATCGGCTGCACCACATGTTCGGCGAACAGGGTCGCCGCCAGCGGGAAGTAGCCCGCGTTCAGCCCTTTCGACAGGGTGATCACGTCCGGCGCCAGCTCGAGCAGGTCGGAGGCGAACATGGCGCCGCAACGCCCGGTGCCGGTCGCGACCTCGTCGGCAATCAGGAGGGCGCCGTGCGCGCTGCACAGGCGCCGCACCTCGCGGCAGTAGTCCTTGCTGGGGACGATCACGCCGCCGGATCCCAGCACGGGCTCCATGATCAGGCAGGCGACGTCTCCCGCATGCAGCGCGGTGGCAAGGGCGTCCAGCGACACCCCTTCGCGCAGCGGCGAGGGGATGGTCTGTACGTGGGGCGGAAAGTCTTCCGACTTGGCCACCTCGTCGGCCAGGATGCCGCTCACCCCCATGCCCAGGCCGGAGCAGCCGTGGTAGCCCAGGTCGAAACTCAGGATGCGCTTCTTTTCCGGCATGCCGCGGGCGCGCTGGTAGATGCGCGACACCCGCAGGGCCACCTCCACCGCGCTGCTCCCGGTCGTCGAGAGGTAGACGTGCTGCATCCGCCCTCCGCTGAGCTCGACCAGGCGCGTGCTCAGGCGCTCCGCCGGCGAATTCGTGGCATGGAACAGCGACGAGAAGCTCAGCTCCTGCAGCTGGGCGTGCATCTGGCTCACCAGTGCCGGATTGTTCAGGCCGACCGACGTGTTCCACAGGCCGCTGACCGCATCCAGATACTCCCTGCCCTGGCGGTCGACCAGGTTCACGCCCTTGCCTTTCCTGACATGGAGAGGACTGGCAAGCGCAGGAACCGAAAAAGGACGCCATAGATTACTCATGACCACTCCCCATCACGATTTCAATGAACGAACATAGCTGCGGGCGCGCAGGGCGAAGCGGACCGCGTACACCGTGCACAGCGCGATGACGCAGGCCAGGCCCAGCTCGGCGGAGATCATCGACACATATTTGTGAATCGTGTAGCCGCCCAGCACCAGGAACAGCACCGTGGCGATCATGCTGCCGATGCCGAAGCCCGCCAGCACGGCCTTGAACGGGCCCGCGGTGGCTTGCCTGGCGCCGATCGCCCGCCGCACCAGGCGGTCGACCTCGCTGAAGCCCTTGGTCCGCAGGTTGGGTTCGTCGAGCACGTGCACCAGCATCCAGTAGCCGTCCAGCTTCACGAAGGGGAAGAAGTTGAACAGTGCGATCAGGGCGTTGAAGAAGCTGAAGTGCAGCAGGGCCGCGCCGCCGGTCACCGTCCAGGCGACGAAGACCAGCGCGGACACCAGCAGCTGGACGAAGATGCCGGCCGCCGCCACCGCCAGCTTCTGCTCGCGCGAGCTGAAGCGGTAGCTGTCGCTGATGTCGCAATACACGACCGGCTGCAGGTAGAGCAGCATCAGCCCGATCTTGTGCACCTTGCCGCCGAAATGCTTGCATGCCGCGGCGTGCGCCAGCTCGTGCACCGCGATCATCGCCAGGATGGCGACGTAGATGCCGACCCAGTCGAGTACCGACAGGCCGCTGTCCGTCAGAATGGACACGCCGGCCAGGACGCCCGGATCGGCGATCAGGACGAATACCGGGCTGAGCAGGATGAGCAGGTAGCACAGCAGGGCCGGGCGGGAGAACAGCGCGTGCACGATGCCGATATGGCGGTCGAGCAGGTCGTTCGGGTCCAGCAGGTGGAAGCGCCATTTGGCATTGCCGGAGACCAGGTCCTGGGCGCGCCCGGACAGCGACTTGGCGCTTTCCAGCGCCACGTGCTGCCCCGTCAGCTGCAGCTGCTCGAGCTGGTCGAGCAGGTAGGCGACTTCCTCGGCCGAGAAGCCGGCGCAGTTCTCGGCCTGCAGTTCGGCGCGCGTCCTGCTGCCGTCGAGCGCGGCGAGGAAGCTCGCTTCGCGCTGGCCCAGCTTGAAGTATTTGCGCGTCGCCGCATTGTGGACGATGCAGCTGCCCCCTTGCGGGGGATCGACGATCACGTCCGGGTTTTTCGCGGGAAGATGGGCTTGCATGGCTCAGTTCCCCGGCGCCGCGGTCACGAAGTAATGGGTGTCGTCGGCGTGGAATTCCTCGACCATCGCCAGGCCGGTCGCCGCGGCGTGGCGGCGCAGCTCTTCCGGTTCGATCCAGGCCTTGGTGCTGCTCGACATGCTGCGCCGGGTCTCGCCGTCCCAGCCCACGAATTCACGGTAGACGTTCAGGGTGAAGCGCATTTCGTCCGGAAAGACGCGCTGGCCGAGGATGACGAATTCCTGGCCGTCCTTGTCTTCGTGCGACAGGACGTCGTGGTAGTGATCGAAGTTCTTCCAGCGGCCGCCGCTGAAATCGACGACGTTGAAGACGAACTTGCCGCCCGGGTTCAGGTGCCGGCGCACGCACTCGAACAGCCGGCGGCGCTCGTCGGCGGTGAGGAGCAGGCTGATGCTGGTGGTGCCCAGCACCACCAGGTCGTAGCGGTCCTCGAGCGTGAACTCGCACATGTTCCCCTGGAAGAAGCGCAGGCGTTCGCGCACGTCCGCGGGCTCGGCGGCCAGGCATTCGCGGGCCAGGCCCAGCATCCCGGACGACAGTTCCAGGCCGTCGACCCGCGCGCCCAGGCGCGCCAGGCCGATGCCGATCCGTCCCGAGCCGGAAGCCAGGTCGAGCACCCGTCCTTCCTTCGGCAGGAAGCGCACCAGGTGACCGACGTCGGACAGGTCGTTGCCGTTGTAGCGGTCCCAGAAATCGGCGAACTGTCCGTCGTACAGGTCGCCCTCGAGCCGGTCGATGATCTCGAGCTGGCTCAGTTTGGCGAAGATGCCGTGGTAGCCGCCGGATTTTTCTTCGTTCGCATCACGCATGGATCACCCCTTGTTCGCGCAGTTTGTCAAAGCCCTGGAGCAGGCCGCTATGGGCTTCGTCGGCGCCGATCGAGAATTTCTCGGCCAGCGACGCGGACAGGTCCGCCTCGTCGGCGCCCGCCCACCAGCCTTCGGCCATCACGGCGAGCGGCTCGCTCAGGCGCAGCACCTTGCGCGTGCCGCGCCACCAGACCAGGTGCTGGCCCAGCATGTTCACGAACACCGGGCGCTTGCCGCTGCGGGCCTGGCCGACGGGGCCGCGGTAGTACTGCAGCGGCAGGCCGTCGAAGGACACCTTGAGCGCCACGCTTTCCGCCGGCAGGTCCTTGAAGGTCGGCGAACACAGTTTCGCGAAGCCGTACAGTTCCAGGTAGAGCGAGCTTTGCTGGTAGCGCTTGCGGAATTCGCAGTAGCGGCCACCCCATTCGCTGGGCAGCTGGGTGCAGTGGCTGCAGGAGTCGCGCACTTCGCAGGTCGCGCACTCGCGCCGGCCTTCTTCGAGCTGCTGGTGCTGTTTCACGCGGATCACGATCTGGTCGTAGTCCTCGCCGACTTCGCCGATGCTGCCCGAATCGCGGCAGCTGCTCAGCTTCATGGACTCGTCGACGGCGATACGGCGCAGCATCGGGAGGCGGCAGCCGCCATAGCTCATCCAGCGGCAGCTGTTCTCGAAATGCAGGTTGTGGCGCGGGCTCGGCACCGTGATGTCGCCGCTTTCGTGGAAGGCATGCAGGTGGCGCTCGAGCTCGTCCGCGTCGCGCGCCGTGCGCATCGTGATGAAGGCGGTTTCATCGGCCTGGCCGGTCATGGCGTGCAGGTCGCTGAAGGCCACGTAGCGCATCGCCTGGCGGGTCGCTTCGACGCCGTCGAAGGTCATCGAGGCGGCGCCGTCGCTGTCATGGCCGAGGGCGTAGGTGTGCTTGGGCCAGCCGGAGGTCTCGAGACTCAGCGGCGCAATGAATTTGTCCAGGTGCTCGGACACGCGGCCGGGTTCGCCGCGCAGCACGGCTGCGCTGCGGATGTCCATGCCCGATCCGGC
This sequence comes from Massilia sp. ST3, assembly GCF_018119405.1. Classification (GTDB taxonomy): domain Bacteria; phylum Pseudomonadota; class Gammaproteobacteria; order Burkholderiales; family Burkholderiaceae_D; genus Telluria. The sequence goes on from NZ_JAGPWC010000060.1 coordinate 8,808, forward strand.
CCAGGAGTAGACCTCGGCGCGCGCCGCCGCCGGCATCGACAGTGGCAGCTCCAGGTGATAGATGCCCGGCGTCTGCTTGGCATCGAAATAGAATCCGGTATGCAGGACGATATTGCCGTTCTTGCCGTAGACCGAGGCCCTGGCGTAGCGGTCTTCCGCGCTCTCGGCCGGCACGATCTGCAAGGACCCGGCCTGGGCGCGGATCCGATCAAGGATGTCGCCGCTCACGACCAGGCGCGCCACGCTCGGCAGCGCCAGGGCCTGGAGCACCTCGTCGCTCAAGGCCGCCGCCTGGACATGCAGTTCGAACTGGGCGCCTTCGACCGCGCCGAGGCGGGAGGCGATCGCCAGCAGCTCGGCCGGGCCCTGGCGCAAGGCCTCGAACACGATCGCCGTGCCGCTCGCGGGCCGGTTCGCCGCCAGCCACTCCAGTTCGGCGATGGTGAGGGCCTGCGGCTGGTCGGCCGTCATGCCGAAGCGGCCGACGTCTTCCGCCGCCAGCAGGCCGGACAGATAAGGGGAGTGCAACTGGGCGCCGGCCTGTTCGCCGGTGCAGGCCCGCAGGACGTCCTCGATGCCGGCCGCCGGCAGGAATTGGCCGAGGCTGGCCGCACGCTCGGCCAGGACGGGATTCGCACCGTCCACATTGCCCCAGAAGGTGACGGACACGGTCGGCCGCAAGACCTTGAGTTCCTTGACCAGTTCGCAGACCGGTCCCAGGGTATCGGGAGAAACGAAGATCAGGTAGCCATCGGCGCGCATGCGCGCCAGTTGGCGGGACAGGTCGAGCACGCGCCCTTCGCTTTTGCCCGCATACAGCTTGGCGCCGATGCCTGCAGCGATGAGGCTGGCCGCCAGTCGGGCGTCATCCAGGGCATAACGGAAAGCGGCGACATGCCGGCCATCCAGGACGATTCTTGCGAGACCAACTGAATTCACACTTAACATTTCGAACCTGCTAATGATATTTCTTATCTTGCGGCTGAATCCGAACTGCTGATTGGCGCCAATGAGCAAAACCGCCTGTCATGAACTGCCTGCTCCAAGACGTTTTTACAGACTTGCCTTCCAATGTCGCTCGTCTTGATCCCACCACCCCCAAGAAGCCCCTGCCTTTGCCGCATCATTCCGTTCGCTGTCCGGTCGTTGCCAGGACAGTCGTTCTTGTTTCAAGACCACATGCTGTCGACCTGCACCGCTTGCCAATGTGGGAGGGGACGCGTCCCCTCCCACACCAGTTACCTGATCGGGATCAGGTCACGATGATGCCGGCGCCGATGGCGACGACGGCCAGGAAGCCGGTCCAGTAGTCGTTGCTCAGCGGAGCTTCGAGCTCTTCCAGTTTTTCGATCGACAGATTCATGATGGGTCCTTGATTTTTAGGTTGTTATTCAGCTGAAGGCTGAATCAGGTCACGATGGCCGCGCCGATGTAGTAACCGGCGATCAGGGCTGCGCCGCCGATCATGCCCCATTCCATGTCGGTCAGCGGTGCTTCGACTTGTTCCAGCGTTTCGATTTGCAGATTCATTTATTTCTCCTCTAAGTTAAATGATGGCTTTAACCACTAGAAAGTGGCGTCGCATCTATTATTAGGTGATCAGCATGCCGGCGATAATGCCGACTTCCAGTGCGATGATGGTGTATGCAATACCGTCAGCAGTGCTGATCGGGGTTTCTTGCACGTCCAGAGCTTCGATTTGCAGGCTCATAGTTTTTCTCCGTTAGATATGAAACATCGGCGCCGCCGGAGCAACGCCCCCTTTATATCCCGAACAGGATTCGGGAAGATTCCCCTTACGTTTGCAAGACAAATCTGAGAAAAATAGTAGCCCAATAAATTTTTACGTACAAGAAATTTTGAGCGAAATATGCAGACAATTCAGCGCGCATATAATCGTCATTTATGCATGAGAAATCGACAAATTTCGCGGCATTATGTAGCCGCGCGTGCGCGTCATATAATCCGGCTGATGCATGAATCGGCGACTGGAAAAACAATACGCCACGCTCACGCAAAGAATTGCGCGAGCATGGCGTATCGAATATGCGCGAACAGATCCGGCGCCTTGCCGGCGCCGATAAATCCATTCGCGAAAAGATTTAATACGGAAACCGGATAAATCACCCTTATTCCGCAAAAAATATATCTACATTATCCCGGCCTGATTGGCATGCCTTGTTCCATATTCACGTGCATTTATACAATGATCCGACATGGCTACAGGCCGAATGCGGTGTTCAGGCCCGGGCAAAAACACTTGACCACGACCACAGGCAGATCCGGCGGACTGATGACGCAGGAATACAGCTTGTCGCATCCCATGCGCCTCAATCCCTGCACCAGCTTCTGCAGCTCCTCCGCGGTCGAGCGCGAGGCCTCGCCCGCCCGGTCATGGATCGGAAGGTATTCGTAGTCGATCGGTTCCAGGCGCTCGCGCAGGCTGGTCAATGCACCATGCGCGCGCAGGCGCTGCCTGTCCATCGCCTCCGGGTCGAAGGCGGCGGCCTGCTTGGTGGTCATCACGGTGCGCGGCGCCGATGCGTCCTCGCCCATATCGGCCGCAGCGTTCACGGGGCACAGCGCCAGGATCTGCACCGCTTCCGCCAGCGCGCGGGCCATGGCGATCTGCGGATCGGGATTGGCGCCGAAACCCTCCACGGCGGCGCGCCGCTGCGCATCGTAGGGAAGATCGAGGAAACAGACGAATACGGCCACGTCCGCTTCGGAGGACACGTGCAGGAATTCGGCGCTGATGTCCTTCTCTTTCAGCTGCCTGAGGCAGCGCCAGATGTTCTCGGCTTCCGGCGGCGGAACGACGCGTTCATGCTGCTGCCCGGAGAGCGCGGTGGCGCCGATACCGAAACGGTACAGCGCGGCCAGCGCGTGACGTTCGAGCAACTCGCCGATCGCATGGCAAAGCGCCTCGGGAACCGAGTTTCCGCTGGCAATGCCGTTCGAGGAAGCCGCACTGCGCTCGCCGCTGGCGGCCAGGCCGAAAAACACGTCGCGCGCATCGATCCAGACTTCGGATCCATCGTGATGATCGACTCCCCGCACCAGCGTGCCCTGGCCGGTCCTGCCGCTTCCATCCGCCGTATCGTCAGTGCGCCCCAATAAGGCCGCGGTGGAGATGACGGACGCGCTTCCCTTGGCGCAGGCATGCAGCAGGCTGGGGTCCGCGTGCTCGAAACAATGCACTTCGAGGGCCTCCATCAATCCCGAGACCAGCGATTCGGCCCGGGTGTAGCCCTTGCCCGCATTGAAATACTCCGAGCGGATATCCGCGCGCATGACCTGGAATGCGGGACAGGCGGGCACGCCGTCGAGGGTGATGTCGATGATCTCGCTGACGCCGAACCGCGACAGCACCGGCCTGATTTTCTTCAAGGTGCCGATTGCCGAGGTCTCGCGCAGCGAGGTATTCAGCCTGCGCATTTGCCCGCCATCCTGCAAGGATTCATTCTCGGCCAGGGCCATCAATTCATCGAGTGCGCCGGCGCCGGGCAATTCGCCGTCGCGGGATACGGTATCTCTAGCCATTATTATTAATGATCATCGCCGGAGGAATAAGAATATGTAGCGCGCCGCCGGATGCGCAGGCGCGCGCAACCCCGCGCCGGCTAATTGCCGGCGCCTGGATAAAATAAGAATGAATAATGTGACAGCGCGGGTTGTCTTATTTCCCGAACCTGTCGTCCTTATTGGAGTTATTCTTGTTTTTAGAAAGCATGCTGATGACCAGCACTGCGATTCCGACCACGAACAGGAAGCCGCCCCAATATGCGTTGCTTAATGGTGCCGCCATCGTTTCAAGCTCTTCGACTTTCAACTTCATCGCCCCTCCGGTAATGGTATTTCCCGACTGCGTTTCGTTTCCCGCCTTGCTTTGCCTGCGCTTTCATTGCGAAACACGCACGTGGCGCAATGCCGCTGCATTGCAGCATTGCTATTCATGGCGCATCGATCGGCTATTCATGTGTGGCGCACTCATTTGATGCCGATCAACGCATCATTTCTTCAGGCAAATATATCGACCGCCTACCGGCAGCGCAAGCGAAATTTCGGATGCAACACATAATATGCACGCCGCGTATTTCCCGTTGTTTTACGAATAGTTCTTTTTACCCATGCTAGAATTTTTTCCTCCAGGAACTCTCCGGTGATGTGATGATCGAAGTCAAAAATCTCTCCAAGCGTTTCCGCCATGTGGAGACAAAAACGGCAACCCGGCGCGACGTGCGGGAAGCGGATGGATGGTTCAGGGCGGTGCGCGGCGTCAGCTTCCACTGCGCACCGGGCGAGGTGCTCGGGCTGCTCGGACCAAACGGCGCCGGCAAGACGACCACCTTGCGGCTGCTTGCCACCGCCCTCAAGCCGGACAGCGGCGCGATTTCGATCAATGGCGTGGACGCGGTCGCGCAGCCGATGGAGGCGCGCCGGCAAATCGGCTTCCTCTCCGGTTCCACCGGGCTGTACGGGCGCCTGACCGTCAGGGAGAACGTCGAGTTTTCCGGAAAACTGCACGGCATGCGCGGGCAGGACCTGAAGCGGCGCTGCGACGAGCTGTTCGAACTGCTCGACATGCATGACTTCGCCCACAAGAAGGCGGGTCAGGTATCGGCCGGCATGAAGCAGAAATGCGCCATTGCGCGCACCGTGCTGCACGACCCGAAAGTGATCGTGCTCGACGAGCCCACCACGGGACTGGACGTCATGGCCGCCAAGACCCTGATCGACTTTATCGGCAACTACAAGCGCCGCCGCGTGCCGCTCATCTTCTCCACCCACCACCTGCACGAGGTGGAGAAGCTGTGCGACCGCGTCTGCATCATCAACCGCGGCGAAACGGTGTTCAACGACACCACGGCCGCACTCCGGCAGGCCGGCGGCGAAGGCGGCCTGTTCGACGGATTCATCCAGGTAGTCAACGGGGGAGCTTGAAACAATGTGGACGATCTATCTGAAGGAGATGCGTGAACTCCTGGGCGAAACCAAGACCCTGATCTTCACGGTCCTGATCCCCGTCTTCGCGATTCCGGTCCTGACCCTGGGCTTCGGCTTCGTCGCCGCCAAGCTGTCGGAACAGGCCCAGAACAAGGTCATGGAATACGCCATCGTCGGCGCGCCGAACGCCCCGGGCCTGAGCGAGGAGTTTGCCAAGGACAAGAGCTTCCGCGAGGTGCGCCTCAGCCCGGCCACCAGCGTGAAACAGGCCATCGAGGACGACACCGTCAAGTTCGTGCTGGAAGTGCCGCCGGGACTCGACACCGCCCTGCAGGCGAACCAGCAGGCGCGCCTGCGCCTGCACTTCAATGCCGCGTCCTCCGGGGACGTGACGCGCGAACGGGTCGCGAAGGTGGTCGAGGCCTATGGCGAGAAGCTGCGCGAGCAGCAGCTGCCCTCGCTGCGGCTGAACCAGGCGCAGCTGGACTTCGTCCTGCTGCCGATCGCCATCGACGAGCAGTCGACGGCCAACCAGCGCGAGCGCATCGGCGCGCTGGCGGGCGGCCTGCTGCCCTACTTCCTGCTGATCGTCTGCCTGATGGCCGCCATGTATCCCTCCATCGACCTGGGCGCCGGCGAAAAGGAAAACGGCACCCTCGAAACCCTCCTGCTGGCGCCGATTCCGCGCAGCCACGCCGTGATGGGGAAATTCATGGTGCTGCTCACCATCGGCTTCACGTCCTCGGTGCTGATGGTGGCGAGTATCGGCGTGCTGTTCGGCGTCTTCGGCAGCGCCGTGGACCGCGACCTGGCCGAGGTCGCCTCAGCGATCGGCTTCGTCGACTTGTGCGCCCTGGCGCTGATGCTGGTCCCGGCCTGCGCGATGTTCGCCTCGGTGCTGCTGTCGATGTCGATTTATGCGCGCAGCTATAAAGAAGCGTCCGGGATGATGCAGCCCATGCTCATGCTGACCATCCTCCCGGTGGTGCTGGCCATGCTGCCCGGCGTCGAGCTGAACTGGATGTGGGCGACCGTCCCGCTGACCAATATCGCATTGGCAATGAAAGAAGTCGTCAAAGGGACGCTCGACTACCGCATGCTGGCGATGATCATGACTTCCAGCATCCTGATCGCCGGCGCCCTGCTGATGTGGTGCCGCTGGTGGTTCGGCCGCGAAGAGGTCCTGTTCCGCGATTGACCATGCGGCCGCGCCCCTGCGTCCTCCGCCAGGAGAGGCCGCAGGGGCAAGCCGGCCTACATGACCGGCATCGGCGACTCGTTCCCGAACTCCTCCTTGCCGGCCGCTTCCAGCTCGCGCGCCACCTTGGCGCAGGCTTCCACGTGCTGGTCGCCCATTTTCTTGAACAGCGCATAGCCGATCGCCGCCGAGGCCAGCTGTCCGGCCAGCGGCACGAACTTGGCGGTCGACTTGGCCGCGATCTTCGCGCCCGAGCGCTTGAACAGACGCATGATCAGCCCGCGCGTCACCATCTTGCCCACCATCATGCCGCCGACCGAGGCCGCCGCTTCATAGGCGATCCGGCGCAGGCGCGGGGTCAGGCGCTCGATCTGCTTCTGGGTCAGGCCGAATTCCTTGTTCACCTCGTCCACGACCACGGCGAACCCGGTCGCGTCCGACAGGATGTCGATGCCGGGCAGCGGAATCGCCGCCACCCCGGCCGACATGGCGGCGCGCTTTTTCACGATCTGCAGGCAGCGCTGGCGCGCCTGCTCGATCGCGGCGCCGGACACGGGCACGCGGCCCGACTCATCGAACTTGTTTTTGCGTCGAAACAACATATCGTCACCTCGCCTGTAGAGTGGAAAACCGGATGAATCCAGTGTACTCCCAAGCGTGAAATTGCTCAGTGGTCCCTTTCACACAACAGATCAGTAGTTGCAATTGTAAATTCCGTGTTTATCTGTAGCACTATTTTGTGAAAGTCTGATATATTTGGTTTAACCATGTAGGACTCTTCCTACAAAGGCAACCTTTCTAAAAGCGTCAACATGAAGATCGCAGTCCTCGAGCAAGACCGTAGCCAGGCAGACCTGATCTGCCAGGTGCTGAGCGCCGCTGGCCACAGCTGCCAATCCTTTGATAGCGCGAAGGAACTGCTCGCGCAGTTACGCAAGGACAGCACGGATCTGCTGGTCATGGACTGGAACGTGCCCGACATGGAAGGCGCCGAAGTGCTGCGCCGCGCCAAGGAAAAACTGGCGCCCAACGCCCCGGTCGTGTTCCTGGTCGGCAGCAATGCCGAGGACGACATCATCGAAGGCGTGACCGCCGGCGCCGACGACTACCTGGTCAAGCCGCTGCGCCGCGGCGAGCTGGTGGCCCGCGTCTCGGCCCTGCTGCGCCGCGCCTACCCGTCGCAGAACAGCGCCGAGCAGCTGCAGTTCGGTCCGTACATCTTCGAAACCCGCCCGGGCCGCCTGCTGAAGGACGGTTCGGTGATCGACGTGACCCAGAAGGAATTCTCGCTGGCGCTGCTGTTCTTCCGTAACATCGGCCGCCCGCTGTCGCGCGCCTACATCCACGAGTCGGTCTGGGTGCGCGATACCGACGTGCCTTCGCGTACCATGGACACCCATGTCTCACGCGTGCGCAACAAGCTGCACCTGCGTCCGGAAAACGGTTTCCGCCTGGTCCCGGTCTACAGCTACGGCTACCGCCTGGAAAAGCTGGGCGCCTGAACCGCCCCCAGGGATCGAGCCCTGAAACCCTGATGGCGTCAGGGTATAATGGGTGCATACCTGTTGACCCCGTCCCAGAATGCAACTGCTCGCCGTCGGCCTGAACCACACCACCGCACCGGTCTCGCTGCGCGAGCAGCTGGCGCTCGCGCCCGACCAGCTCGGGCGGGCGGTGCAGGCGGCGCGCAGCTGGTTCACGCGCCAGGGTTCGACCGGCGCCGAAGAAGCGGCGATCCTGTCGACCTGCAACCGTACCGAGCTCTACGCGGCAAGCAACCTGCCGAATCCCCTCGACGCCTCCGGCCAGTTCCTGGCGCATTATCACGCGCTCAACTACGCCGAGCTGCGCCCCCATCTCTACCTGCTGCCCCAGCACGACGCCGTGCGCCATGCCTTCCGCGTCGCCTCGGGCCTGGATTCGATGGTGCTGGGCGAGCCCCAGATCCTGGGCCAGATGAAGGACGCGGTGCGCACCGCCGAGGAAGCCGGCGGCCTGGGCACCTACCTGCACCAGCTGTTCCAGCGCAGCTTCGCGGTAGCCAAGGAAGTGCGCACCACCACCGAGATCGGCGCCCACAGCGTCTCGATGGCGGCGGCCGCGGTGCGTCTGTCGCAGCGCATCTTCGACCGCATCGCCGACCAGCATGTGCTGTTCATCGGCGCCGGCGAGATGATCGAGCTGTGCGCGGCCCACTTCGCGGCCCAGAATCCGAAATCGGTCACCATCGCCAACCGCACCATGGAGCGCGGCGAGGCGCTGGCTACCCGCTACAACGGCAAGGCGATCCGCCTGGCCGACCTGCCCGACTGCCTGCAGCAGTTCGACATCGTCGTCTCCTGCACCGCCTCGACCCTGCCCCTGATCGGCCTGGGCCTGGTGGAGCGCGCGGTCAAGGCGCGCCGCCACCGCCCGGTGTTCATGGTCGACCTGGCCGTGCCGCGCGATATCGAACCCGAGGTCGCGCGCCTGGACGACGTCTTCCTGTATACGGTGGACGACCTGGCCCAGGTGGTCCAGACCGGCATGGAAAACCGCCAGGCCGCCGTCAAGCAGGCCGAGGCGATCATCGACGCGCGCGTCGAGTCCTTCATGCACTGGGTCGGCGACCGCGCCATGGTCCCGGTGATCCGCGAGCTGCACGAATCGAGCGAGGCGCTGCGCCTGGCCGAACTGGAACGCGCCCGCAAGCTGCTGGCGCGCGGCGACGACCCCGAAGCGGTGCTCGAAGCGCTGTCGAAAGGCCTGGCCGCCAAGTTCCTGCACGGTCCCCAGCAGGCCCTGCACCATGCCCAGGGCGACGAGCGCGCCCGCCTCGCCAGCCTGCTGCCGCAGCTGTTCCGCAGCCGCCGTTAGCGCCGCTGCCGCGCCCCTGCCCGGCGCCGCGCCGGGACACCCGTTTCGCCGCCTCCCGCGGCCTTGTCCGATCCTCCGCTATTCTTGTTCCGGGAACCGTATGAAACCTTCCATGCTGGCCAAGCTGGACCAACTTGCCCACCGCCTCGTCGAACTGGACGAACTGCTGATGCAGGAAGGCGCCACCACGAACATGGACAGCTACCGCAAGCTCACCCGCGAGCATGCCGAGCTGTCGCCGCTGGTGGCCCTGTACCGCGACTACCAGCAGGCGCTGGACGACATCGCCGCCGCCCAGGACCTGCTGCTGGACCCGGAAATGAAGGAATTCGCGCAGGAGGAAATCGAGAGCGCCAAGGGCCGCCTGGCCGGCCTCGAGCTCGACCTGCAGAAAATGCTGTTGCCGAAGGACGCCAACGACGAGCGCAATATCTTCCTCGAGATCCGCGCCGGCACCGGCGGCGACGAATCGGCCCTGTTCGCGGGCGACCTGCTGCGCATGTACACCCGCTTCGCCGAGCGCAACCGCTGGCAGGTGGAGATCGTGTCGGAGTCAAGCTCCGACCTGGGCGGCTACCGCGAGGTCATCGCGCGCATCATCGGCAACGGCGTGTACTCGAAGCTGAAATTCGAGTCCGGCGGCCACCGCGTGCAGCGGGTGCCGGCCACCGAGACCCAGGGCCGCATCCATACCTCGGCCTGCACGGTGGCGGTGATGCCGGAGGCGGACGAGGTCGAGGACGTCAACATCAACCCGGCCGACCTGCGCATCGACACCTACCGCGCGTCCGGCGCCGGCGGCCAGCACATCAACAAGACCGATTCGGCGGTGCGCATCACCCACCTGCCCACCGGGATCGTGGTCGAGTGCCAGGACGACCGCAGCCAGCACAAGAACAAGGCTCAGGCCCTGAAAGTGCTGGCCGCGCGCATCAAGGACGTGCAGCTGCGCGAGCAGCAGTCGAAGGAAGCGGCTACCCGCAAGAGCCTGATCGGCTCGGGCGACCGCAGCGAACGCATCCGCACCTACAACTTCCCGCAGGGACGCCTGACCGACCACCGCATCAACCTGACCCTGTACAAGCTGGACATGATCATGGACGGCGACCTGGTCGACCTGACCAATGCGCTGGCGGCCGAGCACCAGGCGGAGCAGCTTGCCGCGCTGGGCGATTGAGCCGATCGGCATTAAGCATGGGTTAAGTTGCCAGACTGAAAATATGTGCAGGCAGGCGCGCGGACTTCGTGCGAGAATGCCCCCGATTCCTCCGTCCGAACCACGCCCTAAGAAAGCAACGCATGCTGCCTACTACCCGCCAGGTCCTGTTCGCCATCTCGTCGATCTGCTTCGCGCTGATCGCCGTTGCCCTCTATCTGCAGCACATCATGCAGATGCAGCCCTGCCCCCTGTGCGTGATCCAGCGCTACATGTTCCTGGCCATCGGCGTGTGCACCCTGGTGTCGGCCATCAGCGGCAAGGTACGCGAAGGCACGGTCCTGGCGCTGATGGCGGCGCTGGGCGGCCTGTACGCGGTCGGCAAGCACCTGTACGTGATCGCCAACCCCGGCTTCACCTGCGGGATCGATCCGATGGAAACCTTCCTCAACAAGATCCCCACCGCCGAATACCTGCCTTGGCTGTTCCGTGCCGACGGCCTGTGCCAGGGCGCCACCGACACCGTGCTGGGGCTGGCGATTCCGCAGTGGTCGGCCGTGTGGTTCGTGGCCCTGACCGCGCTGCTGGCGTGGGTGCTGCTGCGTAAAAAGCAGGCATGATCCAGGCCGGCGCCACCCTCGCGCAGCTGCAGCAAGGCCTGCCGCTCGATCCGCTGGAAAACCGCATCCTGCTGTGCCATGTCCTGCAGCTGCCGCGCGTGGCCCTGATCACCCAGTCGGAGCGGGCGCTCACTAGCGAGGAAGCGGGCCGCCTGGCCGGCCTGGTGCAACGCCGCCTGGAAGGCGAACCGATCGCCTACATCGTCGGCGAGCGCGAATTCTTCGGGCTGCCGTTCCGGGTCACCCCCGCCGTGCTGATTCCCCGTCCCGACACCGAACTGATCGTCGAACTCGCGCTCGAGCGCCTGCCTGCCCAAGCGCGCCTGCTCGACATGGGCACCGGCAGCGGCGCCATCGCGGTCGCCGTGGCCCATACGCGGCCGGACGCCGTGGTGACCGCCCTCGACCTCAGCGCCGATGCGCTGGAGGTCGCGCAGGCCAACGCCGCCGCCAACGGCGCCCGCGTGCGCTTCCTGCGCAGCGACTGGTACGCGGCGCTGGGCGGCGAGCGCTTCGGCCTGATCGCGTCCAACCCGCCCTATATCGCATCGAACGACCGCCACCTGGGCGAAGGCGACCTGCGCTTCGAGCCGGCCGGCGCCCTCACCGACCATGCGGACGGCTTGTCCGCGCTGCGCATCATCATCGATGGCGCGCCTGCCCACCTGGAACCGGGCGGCTGGCTGCTGCTCGAACACGGCTACGACCAGGCCGGGGACGTGCGCGCCCTGCTGGCCGCGCGCGGCTTCACCGAGGTCCGGAGCTGGCGCGACCTGGCCGGCATCGAGCGCGTCAGCGGAGGCCGGGCAGCAGAGGAACCCGGGGCCCCGCCTTCGGAAGGGTGACGGCGCGCGTCGAATCCGGCCGGCTTGCTAGAATGGCCAGCCCGCACCACGGAGCCCGCATGCGCCACCTGTTCGCCTCGCTGTCCGCTTCGCTTGCCCTGCTCGTGCCCCTGGCCGTCGGCGCCGCCGGGCCAGGTCCTGCCACGCCCGCCCCGCCGGCGGCCGAGCAGGCGGGCAAGCTGTTCGAACGCGACTGGCAATGGCAGCTGCGCCGCGCACCCGAGCGCGCCACCGGCCTGGGCGAGCAGCGCCACAACGCGCTCCTGCTCGATACCAGCCTGGCCGCCCGCGCCGCCGCCCTCGAGCACGAGCGCGCGATGCTGGAAGCGGCGCGCGAGATCGACCGCGACCGCCTGGAAGGCCAGGCTCTGCTCTCCTATGAACTTTTCCTGCTCGAGAAGCAGCAGCGCCTGGACGCCGGCGCGCTCACTCCTTTCGACCCGCAGCCGCTCACCGCCTACGACGGCCTGCAGGTACAGCTGCCGCGCCTGGTGGCGCAGACGCCCTTCGCCACCGAGGAAGACTACCGCGCCTATATCGCGCGCCTGAAGGCCTTGCCCGCCCACGTGGACGGCCTGCTCGAGCAGCTGCGCGCCGGACTGAAGGCGGGCTGGCCGATGCCGAAAGCCGTGCTGCGCGGCGTGCCGGATGCGCTGCGCAGCCTGCGCGAAGGCCTGGCGGAAGGGCCCCTGGGCGCACCGTTCAAGCGCATCCCCGCGGCGATCGCGCCGGAAGTGCGCGAGTCCTTGCAGGCGGCCGGCGGCGCCGCCTTGAACGATAGCGCCGCGCCGGCCCTGCGCAAGCTCGAGGAATTCATCCGCACCGACTACCTGCCGCAGGCGCGCGACAGCATCGGCGCGTCGAACCTGCCTAGCGGGGCCGCCTGGTACGCCCTGCTGGTGCGCCAGGCCACCAATACCGAACTCACGCCCGCCGAGATCCACGCGCTCGGCCTGAAGGAAGTCGCGCGCCTGCGCGCCGAGGTCGCGGCGCTGGTGCCGCGCACCGGCTTTCGCGCCGACGCCGGCAAGTTCCTAGTGTTCGCGCGCACCGATCCGCGCCTGTTCTTTCCCGATGCCGACACCCTGCTGGGACGCTACCGCCGCGCCCTCGCGCGCGCCGCCGCCAAGCTGCCGGCGGTCGTGAGTGCGGCGCCCGCCGCCGGCCTGGCGGTCAAGCCGATGACCGTGGCCGGCCCCGGCCAGCCCGCCGCCTACTACGAAGCCGGCAACGAAGGGCGCAGCGCGGCCCTGGTGGTCAACGTGGCCGACTTGCCCGCGCGGCCGATCTGGCAGGTCGACACCATCGCCCTGCACGAGGGCCTGCCCGGCCACCACCTGCAAGCGGCGCGCGCCCAGGAGCTCGACCTGCCCGCGTTCCGGCGCCATGCCTGGTATCCCGCCTACGGCGAAGGCTGGGCCACCTATGCCGAGAGCCTGGGGCCGGAGCTGGGCTTCTTCCAGGATCCGTTCTCGCTGTTCGGCCATCTCAACGAGCAGGTGTTCCGCGCCGCGCGCCTGGTGGTCGACACCGGCATCCATGCGCTGGGCTGGCAGCGCCAGCAGGCGATCGACTACCTGAACGCCAATACCGCCAATCCGCCGGCCGACAACGAGGCCGAAGTCGACCGCTACATCGCCCAGCCGGCGCGCGCCCTCAGCTACAAGATCGGACAGCTGCGCATCCTGGCCCTGCGCAAGAAGGCCAGGGCGGCGCTCGGCGAACGCTTCGACCTGCGCCGCTTCCACGAAGCCGTGCTGGGCAATGGCGCCCTGCCGCTGCCCCTGCTCGAACGCCAGGTCGAGCGCTGGATCGCGAGCGAATCCAGGGCCCCCGCCAGCCCTCCCGCCGCGCCCCCTTCGAGTCCTGCCGGCCCTCCTCCCCCGCCCCAGGGCAAGGAATAGGCTCCCTCCGGCGGACTTGGCGGTTTTCGGTTAATCTCTGCTCCACCGCACTGGCAGTATAAGAAAGGAAACACCGTGTCGAACCAATTCAACCGCCGACTGGCCTTGCTCGACGACGACGAACATCGCGCCCTGCTGGGCCAGGGCTTGCGTGGCATCGAACGCGAAACCCTGCGCGTGGACCCACAAGGCCACCTTGCCCGCACCCCCCATCCGGTGGCGCTGGGCTCGGCACTGACGCATCCGCAGATCACCACCGACTACGCGGAGACCCTGCTGGAATTCATCACCCCGGCCGAGCACGACATCGGCCTGGCCCTGCACCGCCTGGACGCCATCCACCGCTACGCCTACGCCAAGCTGGGCGACGAGATGCTGTGGGGCGTGTCGATGCCGGGCGAGCTGCCGCCCGAGGAAGACATCGAGATCGCCTGGTACGGCAAGTCCAACCTGGGCATGCTCAAGCACGTGTACCGGCGCGGCCTGGCCCTGCGCTACGGGAAGGCCATGCAGTGCATCGCCGGCATCCACTACAACTACTCGCTGCCGGAAAAGCTGTGGCGCGTGTTCGCGGAAAACGAAGGCATCGCGGAAGAACGGCGCAACGCGCTGCGCGACTTCCAGTCCGAGAGCTATATCGCGATGATCCGCAACTTCCGCCGCCATGCCTGGCTGCTGATGTACCTGTTCGGCGCCACTCCGGCCCTGACCACCAGCTTCCTGCGCGGCCGCCCGCATGCGCTCGAGCGTTTGTCCGACGACACGCTATACCTGCCCTACGCCACCAGCCTGCGCATGAGCGACCTGGGTTACCAGAACGACGCCCAGTCCGGCCTGTGCCCGCACGAGAACAGCCTGGAAAGCTATGTCACCAGCCTGATGGATGCGGTCAACCGCCCCTACGAGCCGTATGCGGCGATCGGCACCAAGAAGGACGGCGAGTGGATCCAGCTGTCGACCAACGTGCTGCAGATCGAGAACGAATACTATTCGACCATCCGTCCCAAGCGCGTGATCCGCACCGGCGAGCGCCCGGTGCAGGCCCTGTGCAACCGCGGCGTGCAGTACATCGAGGTGCGCTGCCTGGACGTCGACCCCTTCGAGCCGATCGGCATCGCGCTCGAGACCGGCCGCTTCCTGGACGCCTTCCTGCTGTTCTGCGCCCTGGACGAAAGCCCCCTGATCAGCGCCCACGACGGCGCCATCCACGCGCGCAACTTCGCGCGCACCGTCAAGGAAGGCCGCCGCCCGGACCTGACCCTCACCCGCGACGGCCAGGAAGTGCCGCTCAAGGAATGGGCGTTGGAACTGATCGAGCGCATCCGCCCGGTGGCCGAGCTGCTCGACGACCAGCACAACGAGGGCGGCGTGCACGTTTCCTCGCTCGGCCTGCAGAAGGCCAAGATCGAGGATCCGTCGCTGACGCCGTCGGCGCGCGTGCTGGAGGAAGTGCGGGCGCTGGGTTCGGCCGCCGCCTTCGGCCTGCGCCAGAGCGCGCTGCATGCGGCGAGCTTCCGCGACAGCCCCCTGATGCCGGCCGAGGCGGCCCTGTTCGACGAGATGGCGGCTGCCTCGCTGGCCGAGCAGGCCAGCATCGAGGCCAAGGACACCGGCAGCTTCGACGACTTTGTCGCGGCCTACAACAGCAGTACGCTGTGCGGCAACCACCACTGATCCGGGGATGCCTTGCTCACCTTTTACAACGAACACCATGCCCAGCATGCGGGACGCTTCGCCTTCGTGCGCGGCGAGCTGGCGCCGTGTCCGGAACAGCCTGAGCGGGCTTCTCTCGTCCTGAAGGAATGCGAGCGGCGCGGGCTGGGTCGCATCGTCACGCCGCAGGGCGTGCCGCTGGTGTCGCTGGAGCGGGTGCACAGCCCGCGCTACCTGCACTTCCTGCGCACCGCCTGGAGCGAGTGGATCGCCCTCGATCCCGCCAACGCGGCGCGCGACGCCTTTCCCACCGCATGGCCGCTGCGCCCCGTCGCCGGCGACATCGAACCCGAAAGCTTCGACGCGCGCTTCGGACTCTACGCGATGGACAACGCCACCCCGCTCACCGCCGGCACCTGGCTGGCCGCCAAGACCGGCGCCGACTGCGCCGTCAACGCAGCCCATGCGCTGCGCATGGGCGAACGCGGCAGCTTCGCGCTCACGCGCCCGCCCGGCCACCACGCGGGTGCGGATTTCTTCGGCGGCGGCTGCTTCCTGAACAATGCGGCCCTGGCCGCCCAGCACCTGCTGGACGACGGCCTGGCGCGCGTGGCGATCCTCGACCTGGGCCACCACCACGGCAACGGCACCCAGGCGATCTTCTACGGCCGCAGCGACGTGCTGGTTGTGTCGCTGCACGCCGATCCGCGCAGCAGCTATCCCTGGTACACGGGCCATGCCCACGAGACGGGGGTGGGAGCGGGACTGGGCTACACGATGAACCTGCCGCTGGCGCCGGGCCTGGGCGGCGCAGACTGGTTCGCCGCGCTGGAGACCGCCTGCGTCAAGCTGGCGATGTTCCGCGCCGAGGCATTGGTGGTGTCGCTCGGCGCGCCCGCCTTCGGCGCCGCGCCTGATGCGCGCTTCCGGCTGCAGGGAGGCGACTTCCTGCGCATCGGCGAACGCATCGCCCACCTCGGCCTGCCGGTTGTCTTCATCCTGGAAGGCGGCGACGCGGTTCCGGAGCTGGGGATGCAGGTGGTGAACGTGCTCGAAGGCTTCGAGACCGCGGCCGAATAACTTACTTTTACTTGATGACTTCCATGCTCGACTGGCAATTCTCCAGCTTTTCCGACCTGTCCAACAAGGACCTCTACGAGGTGCTGGCCCAGCGCCAGAACATCTTCATCCTGGAACAAACCTGCCTGTATCCGGACATCGACGGCTACGACCTGGAAGCCCATCACCTGCTCGGGTGGCGGGTCGAAGACGGCAAGCGCGAGCTGGCCGCCTATCTGCGGGTGCTGGCGCCGGGCGCCAAGTACGAGGAGATGTCGCTGGGCCGCGTGATCACGACCCAGGCGGCGCGCGGGAGCGGCGCCGGACGCCAGCTGCTGGCGCGCGGCATCGCCTGCGCCGAAGCGCTGCATCCGGGCCACCGCATCCGCATCGGTGCGCAGCAGTACCTGGAAAAGTTCTACCAGAGCTTCGGTTTCGAGACCGTCTCCGCCCCTTACGACGAAGACGGCATCATGCACATCGATATGCTGCGCTGAGCAGCGGGCGGTTTATTCGACCTTGTTGAGGGTGATCTCGAACACCAGGCCCGAGTTCGGCGGCACGCCGCGGCTGCCGGCCGCGCCGTAGCCCAGGCTCGACGGCACCAGGATGGTGCGCTTGCCGCCCACCTTCATGCCGGTCACGCCCTGCTCGAAGCCCGGGATCACCGCATTGGTGCCCAGCTTGAAGCTGAAGGGGTTCGATTCCAGCTGCGCGCCCTTGAAGTCGGCGGCCGAGGCGTTGTACAGCCACAGGGTGTAGTTCAGGGTAGCGGTCTTGCCGCTGACGGCTTCCGCGCCGGTACCGACGACGTTGTCGGTCTTGGTCAGGGTGGCCGGGCTGGTGACGGCCACGCCGCCGCCGGCGGAATCACCGCCGCCGCCGCAGGCGGTCAGGGAGAGCATGGCGACGAATGCGGCGATCAGGGGGAACTTCAGTTTCATGGAAATCCTCGGCGAGAACAGGTGACTAAAAAGTTTGCGAAGCGAAACTTTGCACCTTACCGTATCAATGCCATGAAAGTGTGAAGATTTTGTATCCGATTTGTAATTGCCGCCGACGCGTTCTACCGACACTCACCGGCCGCTTGGACGCGTCGGCAGGGAACCTGCCGACCCTACGGACGAGCGTTCATATCTCGATTTGCGTGCCGAGCTCGATGACCCGGTTCGGCGGAATCTGGTAGTAGTCCGCGGCCGCGCGGGCATTGCGCGACATCATCACGTAAAGATGCTCGCGCCACGGCGCCATGCCGCGCCCCGGGGTCGAGATCACGGTCTGGCGCGCGATGAAGAAGGACGTCTCCATCATCTCGAAGGCCAGGCCCAGGTCGGCGCACTGGCGCAGGATGCCGGGGATGTCCGGCTCGTCCTTGAAACCGTACTGGACGTTGAGCTGGAAGCAGTTGTGGCCCAGCTCGACGACGCGCACCTGCTCGAGCGGCGGCACCCACGGCTCCTCGCGAATGTGCACCGTCAGGAACACCACGCGCTCGTGCAGCACCTTGTTGTGCACCAAGTTGTGCAGCAGCGCATGCGGCACGCCGTCGCTTTCGCCGCGCAGGAACAGGGCGGTGCCGGGCACCCGCACCGGCGGGGCGACGAACAGCGATTCCATGAAGGCTTCGAGCGGAATCGCGTGCTTTTCCAGGTTCTCGAACACCAGCTCGCGGCCGCGCTTCCAGGTCAGCATCAGGGTCAGCAGCACGGTGCCCAGCAGCAGCGGGAACCAGCCGCCGTGGAACAGCTTGAGCGTGGTCGACGAGAACAGCATGATGTCGATCACGAAGAAGAAGCCGGTCGCGCCCAGGCACACGGCCAGCGGCAGATGCCAGCGATAGCGCGTGACGAAGAAGGTCAGGATGGTGGTGGCCATCATGGTCGCGGTCACCGCGATGCCGTAGGCGCCGGCCAGTTCGTCCGAGGAGCCGAAGCCGATCACGGCGATCAGCACCACGCACAGCTGGGCCCAGTTCACGGCCGGGATGTAGATCTGGCCGATCTCGCTTTCCGACGTATGCAGGATGCGCATGCGCGGCAGCAGGCCGAGCGCGATCGCCTGCTTAGTCATCGAATAGGTGCCCGAGATGGTCGCCTGCGAGGCGATCACCGCCGCCATGGTCGACAGGATCACCAGCGGGAACACGCTCCAGGTGCCGAGCTGGTGGAAGAAGGGGTTGTCCACGGCGTCCGGCTGCATGATCAGGAGGCCGCCCTGGCCCAGGTAGTTCAGCGCCAGCGCCGGAAAGGCGATGGTGAACCAGGCCATGCGGATCGGCTTGCGGCCGAAGTGGCCCATGTCGGCGTACAGCGCCTCGGCGCCGGTCATCGCCAGCACCACCGCGCCCAGCGCCACGAAGGCCAGGAACTGGTTCTCCAGCATGAAGTGCAGCGCGTGATACGGGTTCAGCGCGTTCAGGATGACCGGCGCTTCGATGATGTTGATGACGCCCATCACCGCCAGGGCGCCGAACCACACCAGCATGACCGGGCCGAAGAAGCGGCCGATGCCGGCCGTGCCGTGGCGCTGCACGCTGTACAGGATCAGCAGCACGACGACCGCGATCGGCACCACGTAGTGCGACATGCCGGGCGCCGCCACTTCCAGGCCCTCGATCGCGCCCAGCACCGAGATCGCCGGCGTGATCACGCTGTCGCCGTAGAACATGGTGGCGCCCAGCACGCCGATGACCAGCAGCGGGAAGTGCCAGCCCGAGTGCTTGGTCACCGAATTGGTGGCCAGCGCCATCAGGGCCATGATGCCGCCCTCGCCGCGGTTATCGGCGCGCAGCACGAGCGTGACGTACTTGAGCGAGACGACGATCGTCAGGCTCCAGAAAATCAGGGAAACGATGCCCAGGATGTTGGGCGTGGTGAGGGGCAGGCCATGCTCCTCGTCGAAGATGGCCCGCAAGGTGTAGAGCGGGCTAGTACCGATATCGCCGTAGACAATACCGACCGCGGCCAGGGTCAGTGCGGCCAGGCTGCTTTTCTTGTTCTCAGCACTCAAGATTGCACCATGTTGTTGTTCTGGTGCGGCGCACCATAAAATATCGACAAGAAAATTGCAAGAACATTTCGTTCTGCATCATACACCTGCGCAAAATTGGCCAGCGCCAGCAGGGATCGTGCGCATCGGGGATAATGCCAGCTCAGCAAACGCCTTCCCCTCCCATGCGCTCCGGTATCCTCTCCGCCACCCTCGCCTTCCTGTGCTGGGGGCTCTTCCCTTTGTATTTCCATGCGATCGGCGATGTGCCGCCGCTGGAAATCCTCATGCACCGCGTGCTGTGGTCGCTCGGCTTCCTGCTGATTGTGCTGGCCCTGCGGCGCCAGTGGACATGGCTGGCGCTGGTGCGCCAGCCGCGCGTGTTCTTCAGTTTCCTGGCCTCGGCCTTCCTGCTCAGCGCCAACTGGCTGGCCTATATCTGGGCGGTCAACAACGGCCACGTGATCGAGGCCAGCCTCGGCTACTTCATCAATCCGCTGGTTAACATCATGTTCGGCTACGTGATCCTGAAGGAGCGCCTGCGTCCCGCCCAGTGGGGCGCCATCGGGCTGGCGGCGCTGGGCGTGGCCTGGCTGACCTGGCAATCGGGCTCGGTGCCCTGGATCGCCCTGTTCCTGGCCGCCTCCTTCGGCGGCTACGGCCTGCTGCGCAAGACCGCGGCCCTGGGCGCGCTGGAAGGCCTGTCCTTCGAGACCATGCTGCTGTTCCCGGTCGCCGCCGCCTACGTCGGCTGGCTGACGGTCACGGGCGACAACGCCTTCGTCAACACGCCCTCGGACACCACCCGCCTGCTCCTGATCGCGGCCGGCCCGATCACCGCGATCCCGCTGCTGCTGTTCGCCAGCGGCGCGCGCCAGATCCCGCTCTCGATCCTGGGCCTGCTGCAGTACCTGTCGCCCACCATCCAGTTCCTGCTGGGCGTGTGGCTGTTCCACGAAGCCTTCAGCGCCGACCGCCTGGTCGGCTTCATCCTGATCTGGTCCGCGCTGGCGCTGTTCGGCGGCGAAGGCCTGTGGCGCAGCCGCAGTGCAAATAAAGCGTGATGCGGCACCAAGAAATCCTGTGTACGGAACGGGTTCTGTCGTATCCTGTGCACCTTAAACAACACCAGAGTTAAAGCATGGCCAACTACGTCTATACCATGAACCGCGTGGGCAAAATCGTCCCGCCAAAACGCCAGATCCTGAAAGACATCTCGCTGTCCTTCTTCCCGGGCGCCAAGATCGGCGTGCTGGGCCTGAACGGCTCGGGCAAGTCGACCCTGCTGAAGATCATGGCCGGCATCGACACCGATATCCAGGGCGAAGCGCGCCCGATGCCGGGCCTGAACATCGGCTACCTGCCGCAGGAACCGCAGCTCGATCCCGAAAAAACCGTGCGCCAGGAAGTCGAATCGGGCCTGGGTGAAGCCTTCGAGGCCCAAGCCAAGCTGGAAGCCGTGTACGCCGCCTATGCGGAAGAAGACGCCGACTTCGACGCCCTGGCCAAGGAACAGGAGCGCCTGGAATCGATCATCGCCGCGGCCGACGGCGGCAACCTGAACCTGCAGATGGAAATGGCCGCCGACGCGCTGCGCCTGCCGCCCTGGGACCAGAAGATCGGCGTGCTGTCGGGCGGCGAGAAGCGCCGCGTGGCGCTGTGCAAGCTGCTGCTGTCCAAGCCCGACATGCTGCTGCTCGACGAACCGACCAACCACCTGGACGCCGAATCGGTCGAATGGCTGGAGCAGTTCCTGCTGCGCTTCCCGGGCACCGTGGTGGGCATCACCCACGACCGCTACTTCCTCGACAACGCCGCCGAATGGATCCTGGAACTGGACCGCGGCTCGGGCATCCCCTGGAAAGGCAACTACTCGTCCTGGCTGGAGCAGAAGGAAGCGCGCCTGAAGCAGGAAGAAGCGACCGAATCGGCGCGCCAGAAGGCGCTGGCCAAGGAACTCGAATGGGCGCGCCAGAATCCGAAGGCGCGCCAGGCCAAGTCCAAAGCCCGTTTGGCCCGCTTCAACGAGCTGAGCGAATACGAATACCAGAAGCGCAACGAGACCCAGGAGATCTTCATCCCCGTGGCCGAGCGCCTGGGCAACGAAGTCATCGAGTTCAAGAACGTCTCGAAGGCATTCGGCGACCGCCTCCTGATCGACAACCTGTCCTTCACCGTGCCGCCGGGCGCGATCGTCGGCATCATCGGCCCCAACGGCGCCGGCAAGTCGACCCTGTTCAAGATGATCGCGGGCAAGGAACAGCCGGACAGCGGTGAAGTCGTGATCGGCAAGACCGCCAAGGTCTCGCTGGTCGACCAGCACCGCGACGAACTGGCCAACAACAAGACCGTGTTCGAGGACGTCACCGGCGGCGCCGACATGCTGAGCGTGGGCCGCTTCGAGATGCCTTCGCGCGCCTACCTGGGCCGCTTCAACTTCAAGGGCTCGGACCAGCAGAAGCAGGTCGGCAACCTGTCGGGCGGCGAACGCGGCCGCCTGCACCTGGCCAAGACCCTGCTGCAAGGCGGCAACGTCCTGCTGTTGGACGAACCGTCGAACGACCTGGACGTGGAAACCCTGCGTGCGCTCGAAGACGCCCTGCTGGAATTCGCCGGCAGCGTGATGGTCATCTCGCACGACCGCTGGTTCCTGGACCGCATTGCGACCCATATCCTGGCCTTCGAAGGCAATTCGCAGGTCACCTTCTTCAACGGTAACTACCAGGAGTACGAAGCCGACAAGAAGAAGCGCCTGGGCGAGGAAGGCGCGAAGCCGAAGCGGATCCGCTACAAGCCGCTCACCGCGTAATACGATTCATCCAGGAAAGCCCACTTCGGTGGGCTTTTTTTACGCCCGGAAACGGAACAAGGGAATGAAGACTTCGTGTGTAGAATTCCTGCGATTAGGCCGTGCAGGCGCCTTCGTCCAGTCCTCAGCCTTGCCGTCGCTGCGGCTGCCGGGGCGTCGAAGAATCCATGACAGACTACTGCGACAACCGGGTCCCGGGTGGGACTTTCTTTTTCACAGTGCGCCTTCTCGACCGTGGCAGCGCCCTGCTGACCGAGCACATCTCCGCATTTGGCGAAGCGATGCGGCTGGCGCGGGTGCGCAAGCCCTTCCACGTCGACGCCTGGGTGGTGCTGCCCGACCATGCGCATACGATCTGGACCCTGCCTCCGGGCGACCACGACTGCTCCAGCCGCTGGCGCGCGGTCAAGATCGCGTTCTCGAAAGCCTTGCGCAAGGCCGGCATCGGCGACACCAGCGACGGGGCCGTGTGGGAGCGCCATTACCGTCACTACCGGGTGCAGGAAGCATCCGATTACGCCGCCCTGGTCGATTGGGTGCACACCGACGCCGTGCGCCACGGCCATTGCGCCGCGGCGCATGAATGGCCGTGGTCCTCGCTGCACCGCTTCCTGTCGGCGGGGCACGCGCATCCCGCACCGGACCTGATCGTGCCGCCCTGGGTGGCGCGGCCGCAGGG